>NZ_BSOA01000015.1:0-23927 GCF_030160275.1 Dyella flagellata | reverse complement strand
CTGTATGCGCGCCTCGCAGCGACCCAGCGTCTAGACAGACGGCCAGTCTGCCTTCGCCACTGGGTCGCTGCGAGGCGCGCATACAGTGCGGTGACGGGTACGTGGAATAGATCAGAGCATCCTTAAACCTCGCGCGATCTACTCCCTCCCCTGCTTGCAGGGGAGGGGATGAGACATGACATGCCCAAGCATTACGCCCTCACTGAGCTTGCCGATGCCGGCAGTCTTCTCCGCAACGGCGGCGTCATCGCCTACCCCACCGAAGCAGTCTTCGGCCTCGGCTGCGACCCGTACGACCAAGCCGCGTTCGAGCGCATTTTCGCGCTCAAGCAGCGCCCGGCCACGCAGGGCGTGCTGCTGATCGCCGCCGAGTTCGCGCAAATCACCCGCTACGTCGACATGGCGAAAGTGCCGACGGACGTGCTGGCCCAAGTGCGGGCGAGCTGGCCGGGGCCGTATACCTGGGTGTTTCCACGCAGCGCCCAAGTGCCGGACTGGGTGGCGGGTGCACACGCGGGGATTGCCCTGCGGGTCACCGCACATGAGCCGGCCGCCGAGCTGTGCCGCAGCTTCGGCGGCGCCCTGGTTTCCACCAGCGCCAACCCGCACGGCCAGCCGCCAGCGCGTGACCTGGCGACGGTGACGGCCTACTTCGGCGAGGCGGTGGATGGCGTGGTGGACGCGCCCCTGGGCGGCGCCTCCCAGCCCACCACCATCCGTGACGCGTTGACAGGCGCTATCATCCGAAGCTGAATCCGATAGAACCTGGGCCTTGGCGCGGTGGGCGCCGATTCAGCCGCCTGGGCGAGGATTAGGGGCAAATCCCAAGCACCGCCAGCCACCGACCGACCTGGCCGGTCCAGGGATTTGCATGGGCGGCAACCTGGAGGCTACGTGTGGCGATCGTCTACGGCACCTATCAACGCGATGAAGCGGCGCGGCTGCTGCCCCTGCTGAAGGTAGACGATGCCAGTCGCGTGGTGGCCTTGCATGACGGCCAGGCGATCACCGCCGCGCAATTCGTCGCGCAAGTGGAGCGGGTGGCCGCGCAATTGCCCGAAGCGCCAGCCGCGGTGAACCTGTGCGAGGACCGCTATGCGTTTCTGGTCGCGTTCTGCGCTATCGCGCTACGCGGCCAGGCCAATCTGCTGCCGCCTTCGCGGGCGCCGCACGCGGTGGAGGAAGTGATGGCGGCGCATCCGGGCTGCCATGCAATAGGCGATCGGCCCCTGCATCCGGCGCCGCACCGTTACCACGTGCTGCCGCCGCTGCCGGTCGATGAAGCCGTCGGCGGCGAAATTTCCTGGCCGGCGATTCCCGCGCTGCAAACCGTGGCGGTGGGTTATACCTCCGGCTCCACCGGCACGCCGCGCCCCAATGCCAAGAGCTGGCGCAACTTGCACGCCAGCACGGCCGGCAACCTGGCGCTGCTGCAGCAGGTGGTGGGCGAGCGGTTTTCGGTGGTGGCGACGGTGCCACCGCAGCACATCTACGGCGTGGAAATGTCGATCCTGCTGCCGCTGCTGGGCGAGGTGCAGGTGCATTCCGGCCGCCCGTTCTTCCCGGCCGACATCGCCAGCGCCCTGGAAGAGATGCCGTCGCCGCGCGTGCTGGTCACCACGCCCGTGCATCTGCGCGCGCTGATCGCCTCCGGTGTGAGCTTGCCCAGCCTGTCGGCGATGCTCTCGGCCACTGCGCCGATGCCGCCGGAGCTGGCGGCGGAAGCCGAGCAGCGCTTCCATGCGCCCTTGCTGGAAGTGTTCGGCTCCACCGAAACCTGCGCGTTCGCATCGCGGCGCATGACGGTCGACAGCCGCTGGTCGCTGTATCACGGCGTGCACCTCCACCCACAGCCGGATGGCACCCAGATCGAAGCGCCGCAACTGGATGCGCCCGCCGTCCTGGCGGACATCGTGAGCCTGCACGACGAAGGCCGCCGCTTCGAGTTGCGCGGACGCCACGCCGACCTGCTGGAAATCGCCGGCAAGCGTGCCTCACTGGGTGATCTCACCCGCCGGCTGTTGAGCATTCCGGGCGTGGAAGATGGCGTGGTGTTCCAGTTGGACGATGCCGACGCCATTGGCGTGCGGCGGATCGCGGCGTTGGTGGTGGCGCCCACGCTCGACGAGCACGGCATCCTCGATGTCCTGCGCGAGTCGATCGATCCGGTGTTCCTGCCGCGCCCGTTACGGCGGGTGGAAAGCCTGCCGCGCAATGAAACCGGCAAGCTGCCGCGAGCGGCGTTGCTGGCGGTGCTGCACGCCTGACCCTCGCGGGGGCGCGTAGGCCGGGATGATAATCCCGGCTTTCATGCCGATTGCAGATGCTGGGATGGCCATCCCAGCCTACAATGCGCGTTCTTGTGTGGTTTATAGGCAGTTGGAGCAGGCATGAAGGTTCTGGTGATCGGCAACGGCGGCCGCGAGCATGCGCTGGCGTGGAAACTCAAGCAGTCGCGGCGCGTGGGCGAAGTGATCGTGGCCCCCGGCAATGCCGGCACGGCGCGTGAGCACGGCGTGCGCAATGCCGACGTGGCCGTGACCGATATCGAAGGCTTGCTGAAGCTGGCCAAGGCCGAGAAAGTCGGGCTGACCGTGGTCGGACCGGAAGTACCGCTGGTGGCCGGCGTGGTCGACAAGTTCCGCGCGGCGGGCCTGCGCATCTTCGGACCGCGCGCCATCGCCGCGCAGCTGGAAGGGTCCAAGGCGTTCGCCAAGGATTTCCTGCTCCGCCACAACATTCCTACTGCGCGCTACGCGGTGTTCACCGAACTCAACAAAGCCTTGGCGTACGTGCGTGAACACGGCGCGCCCATTGTCATCAAGGCCGATGGCCTGGCTGCCGGCAAGGGTGTGGTAGTGGCGCTCACTCTCGCCGATGCCGAACTCGCACTGCACGAGATGCTCGGCGGCCACGCCTTCGGCGATGCTTCCGCGCGCGTGGTGATCGAGGAATTCCTGGACGGCGAGGAAGCCAGCTACATCGTCATGAGCGATGGCTCGCACGCTTTGCCGATGGCCAGCAGCCAGGACCACAAGCGCCGCGACGACAACGACCTCGGCCCCAACACCGGCGGCATGGGCGCGTATTCGCCGGCGCCGGTGGTTACGCCGGAAGTGGAAAAACGCATTCTCAAGGAAGTGATCGAGCCGACGCTGCGCGGCATGGCCACCGAAGGCGCGCCGTTCATCGGCTTCCTCTACGCCGGCCTGATGATCGACAAGCACGGCGCCCCCAAGGTGATCGAGTTCAACGTGCGCTTTGGCGATCCGGAAACGCAGCCGATCATGCTGCGCCTGAAATCGGACTTCGTCGACCTGATCGAAGCGGCGCTGGATGGCGAACTCAATCGCACGCACGTGCAATGGGATGCGCGTCCCTCGATCGGCGTTGTTTTGGCAGCCGGCGGTTATCCGGCCAAGGTGAAGACCGGCGACGTGATCGAGGGCTTGGATGCCGATTTCGGCGCCGAGGCGAAGGTTTTCCACGCCGGCACCAAGCTCGATGCGCAGGGCCGGGTGATCACGGCCGGCGGTCGCGTGCTGACCGTCTGCGCACTGGGCAAGGACATCGCGGCGGCGCGCGAGCGCGCGTACGAAAGCATCAAGAAGATTCACTTCGATGGCGCGTTCTGCCGCAAGGACATTGCGCACCGCGCGTTGCATCGCGGATAAGGGCGGGGCATCGTAGGCTGGGATGCAAATCCCAGCCTTGCCATGCTTGCAACACCAGCGCTGCTGGCATTGTCTTCCCAGCCTACAGAAACGTGACGTTGGCGATCCAGTTGCGCTTGCGCCGCGCCAGGCGATCCTCAAGGTTTTCACCATCGAGGTTCGACGATGAGCGTTGCAGCAGGGAATCATCGACATTTTCGAACGTATTCACGTTCACCACGGCGTAGTCCTGTCCGTCGATCGAGCTGGTGACCAAGGGCACCACACCGCACAGCTTGCAGATGTGGAAGTCCGCCGTTTCCGTGCCGAACGCATAGCGTGACCGTTGTGCCGGGTCTTTTACGCTGATCTTCAACACGCCGGCGGGATACGCCGTCCACACGCCGCCGTGCTTGGTGCAGAACGTACACGTGCAGGCGCGCACCGGAATTTGCGCGGGATCGGGCGCCCAGTCGAGCGAGTAGGTGATGTTGCCGCAATGGCAGCTTCCGGCGATCTGCATGGCATCCTCGTTGAATCGACTATCCAGCGCATAAGCATACGCCACGGCTCAGGAGCGATGCCTGGCCTGCTTGCGCAGCAGCCAGGCGTAGACCGAGACGTTCACGATCAGCACGATGGCGCCGAGCACGAATTGAATGTTGCGGGTCAGTCCATCGGGATAGATCGTGGCGGTGAGGTAATGCCCCAGGCAATCGCCCTGGTACGCGGCTACCCCGGCGCGAACACGAAAGTCGTTTTCGACTGAGGTCAGCGGACAGATCCATCCGCTGGCTTCCACCCACACTCCCCACGCCGCAGCCGGCAATTGCAGCCAGGGAATCCAGCGCCATTTCAGCGCCAACACGGCGCCTAGCGTGCAGAACAGGATGAAGCCCAGGTGCAAGCTCAATACGGCGTCGGCGGCGATCAGCCAGGGCATGAGTGGTCAAGGTGCTTCACGTTGCACATCGGCTGCCCTTGGCCACGTCCACGCGTACCAGACGATCGATCCGGTGAGGATGACTTCAATCACGCCAAGCACGATGTAGAAAACCCAGGCGCCCGGCATGGTGGCGAGCATGATCAGCGTAAAGAGCGTGCCGAACAGGATGTTCAACCAGCGGCTCAGCAGCGGCGGCAAGATCAGCGAAAGAAAGACCATGATGCCCGGGATGGCCAGCAACACGGCGGTGCCCACCAGGCTGCCTTGAGTGGTCGGACCGACCGGTCCCTGTCCCTCCAGCATGCCTTTGAGTTGTCCGGGCACGTACAAGCCGAAGTAATCGCCGTAGATATAGCAGAACATCAGGGCTGTCCACAGCGCGGAAAGCTTGAACTTCACGTGCAGTTTCAGATCGTCCAGGCGGGTGGCACGCATGCGCTGTCTCCAGGTTTGCAGACGGACGAAAGCAAGCGATGGCAGTAGCTACCGGCCAGGCATTCCGGCCCGGTCTTGCGCCATCCTCCCATGGCAAATCCGCCCAGGCATGTGTCGGGAGTCGTGCCGGCGGGATTCGATGTCGCCAGGCTTTCCGGCTACGCTAGCGGGCAGCTTCTTTGCCAAGGACCCGCATGAGCCAGTTCGCCCTGCTAGGCAGTCGACGCTTCGCGCCGTTTTTCTGGACCCAGGCGCTGGGCGCGTTCAACGATAATGCCTTTCGCAGCGCCATGGTGGCGCTGGTGTCTTACCAGCTGACGCTGCCGCAAAGCGAAATCAGCCTTTACAACAATCTGGCGCCGGCGCTGTTCATCCTGCCGTATTTCCTGTTTTCGGCTACTGCCGGGCAACTGGCGGAACGCTTCGAAAAGACGCGCATCATCCGCTACGTGAAGCTGTTCGAGATCCTCGCGATGGTGCTGGCGGCCTATGGCTTCATCGCCCATCTGCTGCCGTTGCTGCTGGTGGTGCTGTTCATGATGGGCATGCACTCGACCGTGTTCGGCCCGATCAAGTACGCGATTCTTCCGCAAGCCTTGCAACCGTCCGAGCTGGTGGGCGGCAATGGCCTGGTGGAAATGGGCACCCAGATGGCGATCCTGATCGGGTTGATCGCGGGTGTGGAGGTGATGCAGATCGCCGGCCTGGGATCGCATTTTTCCGCGGCGATGACGATCGGCATTGCGGTGGTCGGCTACCTGGCCAGCCGCCTGATTCCACCGGCGCCGGCCACGGCGCCCGACCTGAAGTTGAACTGGAATCCGCTGTCGGAGACGGCCCGGGTGCTCGGCATTACCCGGGAAAGCCGGGCGGTGTTCAACGCGATCCTGGGCATTTCCTGGTACTGGTTCTTCGGCACGCTGGTGCTTGCGCATTTGCCGATGTACGCCAAGGTGGCGCTCGGCGGTGACGCATCGGTCTACACCTGCGTGCTCGTGCTGTTTTCCGTGGGCACCGCGATCGGCGCCCTGATGTGCGAAAAGATGTCGGGTCGCCGCGTGGAGATCGGTCTGGTGCCGTTGGGCGCGTTCGGACTGACGCTCTTCGCACTGGATCTTTATCTGCGCGGGCCGGTCGCGGCCGAGGGGCAGGCGGCAAGAAACTGGTCGGCCTTCCTGCTGGCGGCAGGCAGCTGGCGCATCGTGCTGGACCTGGTGATGATCGGCGTGTTTTCCGGTGTCTATGTGGTGCCGTTGTTCGCCTTCGTACAGGCACGCACACCCAGCGATCGGCTGTCGCGCGTGATTGCCGGCAACAACATTCTCAACGCGCTGTGGATCGTGGTTGCATCTGTGTTCGGCCTGATGCTGGATCGATGGGGTCTTAGCGTGCCGCAGGTGTTCCTGGTGGCGGCGCTGCTCAACGTGCTGGTGGCGGCCTACATCTTCACCCTGGTGCCTGAATTCCTGATGCGCTTCATCACCTGGGTGCTGGTCAATACGCTGTACCGCATTCGCGTGGATGGCATGAAGCATCTGCCGGAAGAAGGACCGGCCTTGCTGGTTTGCAACCACGTGAGTTTCATGGATCCGCTGATCCTGATGGCCAACTTGCGCCGTCCCGCGCGCTTCGTGATGTACTACAAGATCTTCAAGATTCCGCTGCTGCACTTCGTGTTCAAGACGGCGAGGGCGATTCCGATCGCCGGACAGAAGGAAGATCCGGCGGTCTTGCAGCAGGCTTTCGACGCCGTGGATGCGGCGCTGGCGGACGGCGAGCTGGTGTGTATTTTCCCCGAAGGCGGCCTGACCCGGGATGGCGAGCTGGCGCCGTTCCGCTCCGGCGTGGAAAAGATCCTCGCCCGGCGTGCGGTGCCGGTGGTGCCGATGGCTTTGCGCGGCTTGTGGGGCAGCGTGTGGAGCCGGCGCGATTCGATGCTGCGGCGTGCTCGTTTGCCGCGCCGCTTCCGCGCGCGAGTGGAATTAGTGGTGGATGCGCCGCGGCCGGCCGAGGAAGTGGATGCTTCGATGCTGGAAGAGCGCGTTCGCGAGTTGCGTGGAGAGATGGCGTGACGTCGAAGATGTCACGAACGACGTCATTCCCGCGCAAGCGGGAATCCATTTTGATCTGATGCTAAAAGCGAAGATGGGTTGACTAGCATTCGCTGTTGAAAAGCGCCTCCGCGTTCGCGGGAATGACGGTTTTACGCGTCAGTGCAACCAGCTTCCCATCACGATCAGCGCCACCACGCTCAACCACGCGAGCAACGCGCGTAACAGCGCGCCGCGTAAACGGCGCAGCTCGTGCAGCGGATCGGTGCGCTCCTCGACGTAGCCATCGCCGCCTTCGATATCGGTGAGCACGTCCGCGCGTGCAGCCGCGCCGAGAAAATCGGGATTGGACAGGTACCAGCTGTTCGGCGCCGCTTGCTGATGCCAGCGGCGCCAGGCGCCGATCACGGCATCCCAATGACCTACCAGCGCAAGCGTGAACACCATCAGCTGGGCCGGCAGCCAGTCCAGCGCATTGGCAACATACCGCGCGTTGCTGCGTGCCTGGGCGTCCAGCGCCAGCGAGCTGTCATGGCCCAATTGCCGTGCCAGGCGGTAGAGCAGGGCGCCGAACGGACCAAGCAGGAAAAACCAGAACAGCACGCCGAAACGGCGGCGCAGTGCGGCGTAGGCGGTCGCTTCGCCCAGGTCGGCCGTGCGCCAAGCCACTGCTTCGCCATCGTCCGACAAGACCTGCGCGGCAGCTTCGCGGCTGCTCTGGTCGGGGGCTTTGAGGATCGTTTCCAGGTCGGCTTCGAACGCATGCGGGCCGAGCGAAAACAGCAGCACGGCCAGTCCGAAGATCAGCAGCAGCAAGTCCGCCAGTGGTAGCCGATGCAGCGCCCACATCACCAGCAAGCAGACTAATACCGGCACCAGCAGCGCAAGCGTGACGCGTCCCAGGCCGCTGGTGTCGGCCAGCTGATGCACCCAGCGCCGGAAGCCGGCATCCCCGCGCCAACATGCAAGCTGTGGCTGCAGGTGCAGCAGTCCCAGTGCGATCAACGCAGCGAGCAGGCGGATGGCCATGAACAGGATTCTCCCTTGGATGGCCATGATTGTAAGCGAGTGATGTGCCCTGCGTAGGCGGGGATGACAATCCCAGCACCTTGCCGGTCATCGAAAGCTGGGATTGTCATCCCCGCCTACTGCGCTACCAGGGCATCCAGATCCAGCCCCGCACGCTGCTGCAACCAATGCGAGAGCAACTGGTACGACACGGACAGACGGGGTGGTGTCATCAGACTGCCGTCGGCGAGTCCGTCGACGATCTGTTGCGGCGTGAACCAGCGGGCGTCTTCCAGCTCGCCGTCGCGCAGGCGGATCGTGGGAGAAAGCGCGCTGGCGGTGAAGCCGACCATCAGCGACGCCGGCATCGGCCAGGGTTGGGAGGAGTGGTAATGCGCGTCGCCCACGATCACCCCGGCTTCCTCTGCGACTTCGCGCCGCACCGCGTCTTCCAGCGCTTCGCCGGGCTCCACGAAGCCGGCCAGGGTGGAGTAGCGCCCCGGCGGCCAGCCGGCTTGGCGCCCCAGCAGGCAGGCGCCCTGGTATTCGACGATCACGATGATCGCGGCGTCGGTACGCGGAAAGTGCAAGCGACCGCAGACCTCGTTGGTGCACTGTGCACGGTGCCCGGAGGAAACGAGTCGTAGCGGCGAACCGCAGTGCGCACAGAACCGGGTTTCGCGCTGCCAGTGCGCCAGGCCCTTGGCGTAGGCAAACAGGCCCGCTTCGTCCGCGGCCAGCAGCAGCCCGGCTTCGCGCAACCCCATGCGTCGCGCACCCAGGGCCGCCTCCAGCGCATGGACGTCGTCACGCTCATCGAGCACCAGCATGAAATGCGCTTGCTCGTCGACGATGCCCATCAGGCTGCAGGATGCCTGCGCCAGCAGGCGTTCCCGTTCGCCGGCGTCCAGCCAGCGCAGGGCTTCTTGGGCCGGCTGCAGAAAAGCATCGCCAGTCGCATCCAGCAGCAAGTAGCGGGCGTCTGCCGCCGCCGCCTTGGCGGCCACCCAGTCGATGTCGTCGCGCTGCTCAGCAACGCGGTCGAGTATCAGGCTGAGTCCGGCGAAAGTGTTGAGTTTCGTCGTCGTCATCCGGACCGCCCGATGGACATCAAGTGGAGAACGAGGAGCCGCAGCCGCAAGTGGTCTTGGCGTTCGGGTTTCGAATGACGAACTGCGAACCGCTGAAGTTCTCGGTGTAGTCGATTTCCGCACCGGTGAGGTATTGCAAGGACAGCGGATCGACCAGCAGGGTGACGCCTTCGCGGGCCAGCGCGAAATCGTCTTCCGCCTGGGTTTCGTCGAAGGTGAACCCGTACTGGAAGCCCGAGCAGCCGCCGCCGGAGATGTACACACGGAGCTTCAGCTCAGGATTGCCTTCTTCCTGAATGAGTTCATGCACCTTGCGTGCGGCGGCCTCGGTGAAGATCAGGGGCGCGCCGGCTTGGCGGTAATCGGGGATGGCTACGATGGTTTCCATAGCGCGAATGTGGGGTCGTGATTCTGCGGGCTCAAGCATATCAGCTTCAGCCCGTGATCCGGCCGCTGGTCCCGCAGCCGGGTTCAGGCGGTCGCTGTCTCGGCGCGCACTTCCGGGGCGGGCAGCTCGCGGTGCGCGTGCTCCTCGCCCTGGTGTGCGATGCGGCCGTTCACCTGCGCGCCTGCAGCCATCTCCAGCGAGCTGTAGCGAACGTCGCCCACCACGCGGGCCTGCGCGGCCAGTTCCAGGCGCTCGCTGGCGTAGATGTCGCCATTCACCTGGCCGTTGATCATGGCGTGCGGCACGCGCACCTCGCCCTGCACCTGGCCGTGCTCGCTCAACGTGAACACCGCGTTCGGCCCTTCGCCCAGCACCGCGCCTTCGATGCGGCCCTCCACATGCAGCGTGCCGGTGAAACGGACATCGCCGCGAATGATGGTGCCGTGCGAAATCAGGCTGGTTTCGGCGTGCCGGGAGGATGAGGTCGGTTCGTTGCGTTTACGGCTGAGCATCGGATTCCCCTTGGGTGATCGTGACAGGGCTGGAGAGGGCGTCGCTCCAGGCGACGGCGCGGCTGATCGGGTCGCCATTCTCCGGCCGGACGGTGACATGCAGATGGGTCGGGCGAAAATCGGCGGGCAGCGCGATGGTGGTGTGCAATTGCTGGAAGTAGCGAAAGCGGAACGGGATGCCGTTCTTCTCGGCGGCGTCGCCCAGCGTGGGCCAGTCCAGCTGCACCACCTTGTTGTTGCGCAGGCCTTCCACCGTGACGATGGCGGTGCCGCTGGTGTCGTCGCCGCGCTTGACGTTCTGCGTGAGGCTGATGGTGAGGTTCCACCCCGACGAATGCAGCACTGGCTGCAGGGATACTTCCTGTACCTTCAGTCCTTCGCGTTGTGCATCGCCACCGACCAGGCGCGAGTAGAAGCCGAGGTCGGCGCGCAGGCCGCTGATTTCCTCGTCGCGCTGGGAAATGGTCTTGCGCAGCGCCTGGTTGGCGACATCGCCGACCTGTTGCGAACGTTGCACGTTGGCGACTTGCTGCTTGAGTTGTTCATTTTCGGCGGTGAGCGTATGCACTGCGCGTCGGTCCGACATGTTCGGTCCCACGCTCTTCCAAGCTCCGCCAACCAGCGCGGTGACGATCGCCACCAGCACCAGGCTGGCCAGCCACACCAATCCCAGCCACAGCATCCGGCGACGCTGGCTGGCAGCATCGTGCGGACGTACTACGTAGCGAGGTGGTGGACGGGAAGCCATGCGCGGCCCTTCCGGCAAAACGGTGGGTATAGCCCGTCCGTGATGAGACCGTCAAGGAAACGCGAGCCGCTTTGTGCGGCAGATCGCTTGCGTCCACCGCCCGGCAATAGGTTCTTAACTTATTCGCGCACACAAGCAAGCACGCAAGCGCTTGGCGCGAGTGTGCTTGCTAACGGCTGCTTGCCTTAACATTCCATCTTCGACTGCAGGTAACGCTCCGCACCGATGTCCTTCACCAGGCTGAGCTGTGTTTCCAGCCAGTCGATGTGTTCTTCTTCGGAGCTAAGGATGCTGCGGAACAGATCGCGGCTCACATAATCGGCAACGCCTTCGCTGTGCGCGATTGCGGCGCGCAGATCCTGCAGCGCCGCCAATTCCAGATCGAGATCGCACTGGACGCATTCGAGCGCGTTCTCGCCAATGCGCAGCTTGCCCAGGTGCTGGAGATTGGGCAGGCCTTCCAGGAACAGGATGCGCTCGATCAGGCTATCGGCGTGCTTCATCTCGTCGATCGATTCCTTGTACTCGTGCTCGGCGAGTTCCAGGTAACCCCAGTTCTTGTACATGCGGTAATGCAGGAAGTACTGGTTGATCGCGGTCAGTTCGTTGTAGAGCACCTTGTTGAGGAACTCGATGACCTTGGCGTCACCCTTCATGGTTGTTCTCCGTAACGGGGTCGATACGGAACTATACGAGTTCGTTGCGAAGGGCGTAGCAATGAGAACGATTCGCCATGCAAAAACGCCATCGCGCGGGGGCGATGGCGTTGGTTGAATTCACAGCAGCCTTAGGCTCAGGCGGTGACGAAGAGGGGGATGTCCAGGGTCAGCTGCTCGATCGCCTTGGTCAGCGTGGTGCGCGCCTCGGCTTCGCAGCAGCCGCAACAGTCGGAGCAGCCCGTGCGTGCCTGCAGCTCGGCGAAGCTGCGCACGCCGTCGGCGGCCGCGCGGCGGATGTCGTGATCGGTAACGGCGTTGCACAGGCAAATGTACATGCGCGCATTTCAACGCGAATGCGAATGATTGTCAACTAGAGTTCGGGCGGCCACCGCCGTCGACTCAGGCGGCCGCGCGCCGGCCTCGGCCAGGGCGGCCCTGGCCCTGGGATTGGGGCTGTGGCCCTAGCTGAAGGCTCAGCGCCGTCTCCACCAGCGGGGCGAAATGGCGCAGGGCGCGGTGATAGACGTCGCGCTTGAAGTTCACCACGTGGGCAGCCGGGTACCAGAAATCCACCCAGCGCCACAGGTCGAATTCCGGCTTGTCGCAGGCATCCAGGCAGAGCGCGTCTTCCCCGCCGACCAGCTTGAGCAGGAACCATACCTGCTTCTGGCCGATGCAGGTGGGGTGCTGGTGATGGCGGATATAGCGGTTGGGCAGCTTGTAGCGCAGCCAGCCGCGGGTGCTGGCGAGCACTTCGACGTGTTGCGGCATGAGGCCGGTTTCTTCGGCCAGTTCGCGATACATGGCCTCCAGCGGGGTTTCATCGCTGCGCATACCGCCCTGGGGGAACTGCCAACCATCCCGATGGACGCGGCGCGCCCAGAACAGCCGGCCGTCTGCGTTCAGCAGCACGATGCCAACATTCGGACGGTAGCCATCTGCGTCGATCATCCAACCTCCTCGGGGCGCGTAGCTGAAGTCTGACAGACGCTCACCACGCGCAACCCTGGATCGATTCAACCATAGCCTACGAAGTCGAGGCAAGACTGCCCCCTTGAACCGCGCGGGCAGCCCGATTAAACTGCCGCGCCCCGCCTGAATAGAAGCCGATCCGGGTCCCGGACGGCGCATCCCTTGGCTATGTAGCTCAGCCGGTTAGAGCACAGCACTCATAATGCTGGGGTCGGTGGTTCGAGTCCACCCATAGCCACCATTCCCTCCAAGCCCATCCACGGCATCGTCGCCGGCCATCGTTCGGCCGCGTGGCGCACGGCTTTTTTCTCCGCTTTTGTAGCAGCACGTACGTGCCCGAGTGACTTGGCGTTTCGCGTTTTTTAGGAATCGTCTGATTCGCGGCCAGGCTTGCCCTTGATAGCTTGCGTCACAAGTTCTTTTCCTTCCAACAAGCGTGGAGATCGTCATGGGAATTCTGGATACATTGGGCGAAGTCGCTGGCGCGGTGGCTGCTGTTGAGGCCGCCAAGAAGCTCGACCCCAACGCCGGCCTGTTGACGGAAGCCGCCGCCGCTGTGGCCGGTTTCGAAGGCGCGGGCGCGCTCGAATCGCTGGCCGCCAAGAAGAAGGCCCAGACCGATGCCGACGCTGAGTCGAGCGACGCTGATAGCCAGGCCGAAGATTCGCAGTCCTGATCGGGTCGCGGGTGCCAGCTACGCTTAATTAACAAACTTGCTGGTATAGTTATTCCATGTCGAGAGACATCAGTCCCACCGCTTAGCCGGGCCTCCCCTCCCTCCCTAAGCAGAATAAAGATGGATGACCCGAAGCCCGCAAATTCCCTTTGCGGGCTTTTTTATTGCCCTCAAGGCTCAATTCGTGGGTGGCCCCGTTTGTCACTGTAGAACGTCTGGGATGACCTCGTTCTCAAGCATCTGCTCGGCCAACAGCTTCTTTAGCCGGGTGTTCTCCGTCTCCAGCTCCTTCAGGCGCTTGGCATCCGGCACACTCATCCCACCGAACTTGCTGCGCCACAGGTAGTACGAGGCCTCGCTGAAGCCGCGCTTGCGGCACAACTCCTTGATAGGCATATCGGCATCCGCCTCACGCAGAAAGCCTATGATCTGTTCCTCGGTAAAACGCTTCTTCACGTCCAATCTCCTTCGGTTGCGGGATTGGACTCCAAACTGTCGTACTACTCAAACTTGGGGGGACGTCGCCGATACAGGAATCACTCAAAGGGACTTTTGGCATGAAAAAAAACACCCTACTTTGCCTGGCTATTTTCGCTGTAACCTCTTGCTCAACCACGCCTCGCCCAATAACACACAGAGACAAAGCTCTAATCGAAGCGGCGTCCAACAGCTTTGTCGTCTGGCAGGTGACCCAGCCAATTGGCAACCGACCTAAGGCGGTCTTAGCCGTTCTCTTTGATGGTACCAATAACGATAGGTATCACGTACCCAAAGGCGAGCGACAAACTGTCATTGCCGATATCGAGGATGAGCTTAATGCTGGCGGCCAGCTCGTAAAGCCCGCACGATACTATCCTGGCCCCGGCACAGAATCCTCCAAACTTGAGGCGGAATGGGACGCGGCATTCGGCACGACGACAGCCAGCATTGCCAGCAAGGCGTGCACAGACACGCTAAGTGATATCGAAAACATCCGCCGCGCCGCACCGACCACTGATATCAGAATTTTTGTTTCTGGGTTTTCGCGCGGAGCAGCAGCAGCCCGGCACTTTATGAATATCCTTGAAAAAGGGTGCGCACCTTTGTCAGCAGGCACGGATCCTAACGTTCATTTTTACGCTGTGCTGTTCGACACCGTAGCGACGGGTCAGCGCAATAACCTCCAACTCCAAATCCCATCGTCAGTCGACCAAGTCGTTAATTTCATATCGCTGGATGAACGTCGCATTTTCTTCTCACCCATCTTAGATGCCGGCGCAGCACCCGATCGCGTTCTTACCATCCCACTCCCTGGAGTGCATTCCGATGTTGGCATGTCGTATGGAGACGGCGTCGGCTTCGAGTACGCGCCAATAGTCCAGCGGCTCCTTTCCGAGATGGGCCTCGTGAGCACGAATCGCATTGCTATTACTGAAGACTACTTCCTCCAGGGAGAACACGATTCACGCTGGACGATCGATCGAATTCTTGGTGTCGATCCCGCCGGATCGCAAAAAGATCATGATAGAAAAAAGTACTACGTTGCTGCGACCAAACTCAGCCCGCGCCGGGAACTTGAATGGCAAGCCCGTCAAGTGGCGATGGCAGGCGATAGTCATCTCTTCGAGGCGGACAGCGAAAGATTTGAAACACCGGCCTTCGCGATCCATCGCCAAGCGGATGGTTTCCAGATATCCACAATCCCGGATGAGTACGGCCGTACCTTTTTCACTGAGCCAACACTCGTCCTCCACGATCACAGTGGATGCATTGAGTACCTAGTCGTGCATGGAGCTTGGCAGCGTATAAGCGTACCGTACAAAGTCGTGCAGCGACTCAAAAAGCAGACACCACATGAGTTAGAGGTAGGGGTGGTCTTTAACTCGAATATCTTATACACATGGTGGCTGGCGGACGATAAAGTCATTGCACGAGCCAAACCAACAATTGGCAAATGCGCCGCAAAATCCAATGACTCACGAATGCTTAAAAACTTCTGATTCAACGCCTATAGATCCACTTCCGATTTCTTCCATGGCCGTGTGATTGGGTTCGGCTTAGGGAATCGGTCGGCATGCGACATGCTCCAAGAAGCCACATCGATTCGGTCTGCCCTGTGGTGTCACTATGCCAAGAAAGACTGCATGCGCATCCGCAGCTAGTCAGCGGTCACCAGCGACCAGCGTAGCAATCATTGTGTAAATGTCGTCATACCACCATTCCATCCAAGCTTCCACGGCATCGTCGCAAGCCGCCATTCGGCCGCGTGGCGCGCAGCTTTTTTTGGGTTCTCCGCTTTTGGCGCTACACGTGCGTGCGCTAGTGATTTGGCGTTGTGCGCTGTTTTAGGAATCGTCTGATTCGCGGCCAGATTTGTGGCTGATAACGTGCGATGCATGCTTTCCCTTCCAACAAGCAGGGGAGGTCGTCATGGGAATTTTGGATACGTTGGGTGAAGTCGCTGGCGCGGTGGCGGCGGTTGAAGCCGCCAAGAAGCTCGATCCGAACGCCGGTCTGTTGATGGAAGCCGCCGCCGCTGTGGCCGGTTTCGAAGGCGCGGGTGCGCTCGAATCGCTGGCCGCGAAGAAGAAGGCCCAGACCGAGGCCGAGGCGAGCGATATCGATAACCAGCCCGATGATTCGCAGTCCTGATCGGGTCGCGGGTGCCAGCTACGCTTAATTAACAAACTTGCTGGTATAGCTATTCTATGTAGAGAGATATCAGTCCCACCGCTTAGCCGGGCCTCCCCTCCCTCCCTAAGCAGAATAAAGATGGATGACCCGAAGCCCGCAAATTCCCCTTGCGGGCTTTTTTAATTATCGGTAGGGCTCAATTCGTGGGTGGCCCCGTTTGTGCGATCCGTCAAGGCGAGCCTGTTCGTAAGCGGCCTGTTTAAGCGCAAAATCGCCTCAGGTGTGTGGCAATGTCGAGGCCTGGGCAGGCGCTTTGCTGGGCTTGCCTGGATTGAGCTATTAGACAATACGCGATACAGGATCGAAAAATGTCCGACGCGCCCGTGTCACTTCTCAATGACATCTCCAGCCTGGCGTGGCCTGCGCTGACCTGCGTTGTGCTGCTGCGGTACGGAAATCTGATCAAGCAATTGATTCAGGCGGCCGTAGGCAGAGTTCAGCAAGGCGACGAGATCAAGGTCGGGATAGTCACCATCGGGCAAGCCGTAGGAAAGCTGAAGTTGCCCTCCTCCGGCGAGATACTGACAGACGATCACGTGGCGCTGATCCATCGAAGCTGGAGGGCGCCGCATCGGGATCGTGATTTCGGAATGCCCATGTACCAGATTCATCTGATCGTGTTTGGCACCCCGGAAGCGCTAAAGCGAGTGGATTACGTCGTGTACAGGCTTGAGAAGGCTTATCCGAATCCAGTCCAGGTGGGTGGGCCGTTAGCCAGCAATTTTGAGCTAAAGGAACTTGCCAACGGTCATTCATTGATTCGTGCGGAACTTTATGTGCGAGGCCAGGCTGAGCCCGTTCGACTTTCGCGTTTCATCGACTTGACGGAACAGTCGCCGCCTCTGAAGGGTACGTATCAAACAATGGGTGCACCCGATTGAGGGCGTCTTCTGGCAGTTATCGTTGGCGGTAAAAGAAATTGCTATTGCCCCTTCCGGGAAAGAACCCCCCCCCCCGATTTCTCGGGGGCTTTTGTCTTGTTTGGGCTTAGACTCAAGCCTTGCCCACAAAATCGCTAGGCGGCTACCGATGAAAGATCCTTGGCGGCCATCTGAGCGGTCGCGCCTATTTCGGTAAAATCATTGTCGAAATGGGCGAGCACAGTCGCCGCCCACGCTTCAATGGCGAGATGGACGCGGAATCCGCGGCCATTCTTTACGCGCTGAATGATCGTCACTGTCCGCAGCAGCGGACTTGATCACGCCGCCAGCCCGAGATGACGGGGGCATTGTGTCTTGCAGGAATGGATGGTTTTGCGCGCTGGCCAGAGGACGCCAGCGACGCCGGCACCAGTTTGGTCATCAAGCCGGCTCTTGCGGGGCAACGCGGCTCTTGAACGTGACCTCGGTCTCCATATACAGGCCGGACCAGGGGTCCAGCACATATCCCTCAACAGGCTCGCTGGAGACGCGGCGGGTTTCGTTGGCCTGATCCATGTGGCTGGGCGGCAGGTCGTACATCGTGGGAGGCATACACGTTCCTCGATGGTGCGTTGCGGAAGTCCAGGCTACCGGTCGGCTTGTTCGTATCCAGTTAAAGTCGATGGCGGTTTCCGCCCACGCGAAATTCACTCTGGTTCTCGACCGTCGGCGGCTTGCGCACTACCTTGCTCGCAACGGCCACCGCGGCACTTTCCGGCTGCATGGTAAGCCCGACTACACCGCCCGCATCGGCTGGGCCAGATGCGGGAGTCCCGAGCGCGCATGTCAATGCGGGGATGCTTGGAACTCGCGCAAGCTATGCCAGAGCGTCATCGAGATGGATCGAATTCGAACGCCAAGATCGCATCATCCGTCTCGACCTTGGCGGAATCTGCGCCATCCTCGAATTGCGCTAGCGTCACCCAGGCATTGTTGGGCGCTTCGCACGCCGTCTCCCTTATGGAAGAAGGCGCTCCACGAAGGCGCATTGTGATCTTCAGGCGTTTATCACCGCCTCCATTCAATTTGCATTCGAGATTGTTTCGCAGTCCTATGCCAAAAGCATCCTCTTTCACAAATTGCAGGGCTTTGGCCTCACCGAATGTCCGCGTATCAGGACCTAGGGCGACAACATCGAGATTACTTCCCTGATCGCCCGTTGTTTCCAACATAAAGTCCGGGTCGCCATGCTGGATCACTCGTTTTACATCTCCGGAACGGACTTCGAGTGTCAAGCCCTCTGGAGGGGCAGGCACTTTAATCGTCGCGGCCGATGCCATCGTCGATAGGCCTAATGTCAACAGCGCTAAGAAATGTAGTTTCATTTGCCGATTCATAAATGGTTCCTTGGTTTGCATGGGGTGGTGCCTGCAGTAAAGCCTTGCATGCCAATGAGTCATGGCTTGAATCAGGTACTGCACGCGGCATGCGCGTAACGCCGGATGACGCAAGCGGAATTGCCGGCTTGCAGCAGTTTGTCGCCGAGTATCAATGGGAGAGAATCGGCGGACATCTTGGTAACGTGTAGGACCAGGGCTAGGAGATTTGGCTCGACAAGCCTGATCGGTTGCACCAAGGTCTCGGGTGCTCCATGGCGCGGCGGAAGCTCCGCCGCTGGCAGAATGCGAGCTGGCCTATGTGAAGCTAGGGACGGTTGGATGGGCGAAGCCATCTCGCGATGGATTCAAATCTTGTCGCAAGCCCATGCAGTCTCATCCCAGCCCCCTGCCAAGCAGGGAGAGAGTGAATCGCGACGATTCGGTAAGCATGGCCGTGGCATCATCGCGTTTCTTCTGCAAGCAAGACCGCGCATGAATCTCGCTCTGTTCGATTTCGACGGCACGATTACCCACAAGGAAACCTTCGCGCCCTTCCTCAGCTATGCCATTCCGCGCCGCAGACGTGTGCTGGGGACCGCGCTGTTTCCCCCTTTGGTGATCGGCTATCGGCTCGGGCTGGTGTCGGGCATCCACATCCGCAAAAGGCTGGTGGCGTTCGGCTTTCGCGGCTTGCACGCCGAAAACATGGTTCACGCTGGTCGGCGTTTCTCCGAAGAAGTGCTGCCGATGATCGTGCGCCCCGCGGCGCTGGAACGAATCCGCTGGCACAAGGCGCAAGGCGACAAGGTGGTGGTCGTCTCCGGCGCCTTGGATGTTTACCTCACGCCTTGGTGCAAGCGGCACGGCCTTGAGCTGCTGTGCTCGAGTCTGCATGCCGAGAACGGCGTGCTCAGCGGGCGTTATCAAGGCCTGCAATGCGTAAAGGCGGAAAAATGCCGGCGTGTGCGCGAGTTGTGCGATCCGGCAAGTTTTCCCTTGGTCTACGCCTACGGCGACACCATCGAAGATCTCGACATGCTCTCCATGGCGCAGCGCAAGTTCTACCGCTGGCAGGAGATGGTCTAGCCCGCGCCCGCGTGGACGGGTTCCGAGGGCTTGAGGTTCAGGCGTATAGTCTCAATGGTCATCAGACCGTGACATCCGCCTTGCTACCCTCCCGGCTGTTCGCCGGCACGGCTGGCAGGCCCCGCCGTTGCGGCCCGATCGAATCCCCGCCTCAATCACCTTTAGGAGTACTGCAATGGAACAACCGACCCGCACGCTCCATGGGCTCGGACAGAGTCTGTGGTTGGACAACATCACCCGTGGCATCCTGGGTGACGGCACCTTGCTCGGTTATCGCGAGCAGAAGCATGTGACCGGCCTCACCTCCAACCCGACCATCTTTGCCCAGGCCATCAAGGGCGGCAAGGATTACGACGCTTCCATTCGCGGCGCCGGGCATACCGATCCGGAAGCGGTGTTCTTCGGCCTTGCCATCGACGACCTGCGCCGCGCTGCGGCCATCTTCGAGCCGGTGTACCAGCACACGCACGGCGTGGATGGCTGGGTGTCGCTGGAAGTATCGCCCCTGCTGGCGGACGATACGCAAGGCACGATCGAGCAGGCGGTGGCGCTGCACAAGCAGGCGGCCGTGCACAACTTGTTTATCAAGGTGCCAGGCACGCCGGCCGGCGTGCCCGCGATCGAGGAACTGATCTTCCGCGGCGTGCCGATCAACGTCACGCTGTTGTTCTCGCCTGAGCAATACCAGGCCGCCGCCGAGGCATGGCTGCGTGGCCTGGAGCGCCGTCATGCGGCCGGCCTGGATCTGGACGTGGCCTCGGTCGCTTCGGTGTTCATCAGCCGCTGGGACGTGAAGGTGGCGGACAAGGTGCCAGCCGAGTTGCGCAACAAGCTGGGTTTTGCCGTGTGCGGGCAGATCTATGCCAAGTACCGCGCGCTGATCGATTCGCCGCGCGTGCAGAGCTTGCAGAATGCGGGTGCGCGCGTGCAGCGCCTGCTGTGGGCCAGCACGGGCACCAAGGACCCGAACGCCAGCGACGTGATGTACATCGAGAACCTGATCGCGCCGCTCACCGTCAACACCATGCCGGAAAAGACCTTGCTCGCGTTCTCCGATCACGGCAAGGCCGAGCGCCTGATGCCGCTGGATGATCCGGGCATCGCCGGCACGCTGGCGCAGTTCGAGACGCATGGCATCCAGGTGGAGCCGCTGGCCGGCGTGCTGCAACAGGAAGGTGCCGATTCGTTCGTCAAGTCCTGGCGCGAGCTGATCGATACCGTGAGCGAGCGCATGGGAGCGGTTGCATGAGCGCCTTGCGCGATAAGGTGGCGTGGCACAATCTGCAAGCACACAGTCAGGAACTGGCAAGGCAACACCTGCGTGATCTGTTCGCGGCCGATCCGGGCCGCGCCGATCGCTATCGGGTCGAGGCGGCCGGCTGGCGGCTCGATTACGCCCGCCATCGCATCACCGACCAAACGCTGGAGCAGCTGTTCGCACTCGCTCGCGAGTGCGGCCTGGAAGCGCGCAGGGATGCGATGTTCGCCGGCGAGAAGGTCAATACCACCGAGCAGCGCGCCGCCCTGCATATTGCCTTGCGCACCCCGGCGCGCCGGGTGATCAAAGTCGATGGCGTCAACGTGGTGCCCGAGGTGCATGCGGTGCTCAAGCGCATGCGCGAATTCGCCACCGCCATTCGCGAAGGAAGCTGGTTGGGTTTCAGCGGACGTCCGATCCGCAACATCGTCAACATCGGCATCGGCGGTTCCGACCTGGGGCCGGTGATGGCGTATGAAGCGTTGCGCCAATACAGCGACCGCAATCTGGCGGTGCGTTTCGTATCCAACGTCGACTACACCGATTTCGCCGAAGCCGTGCACGATCTGCGCCCGGAAGAAACGCTGTTCATCGTCGCCTCCAAGACCTTCACCACACTGGAGACCATGACCAACGCGCACAGCGCGCGCGATTGGCTGATGAAGGCGGCGGGAGGCGACAAGGCGGCGGTGGCGAAGCACTTCGTCGCGCTGTCCACCAATGAGAGGGCGGTGACGGAGTTCGGCATTTCCACCGAGCAGATGTACGGCTTCTGGGATTGGGTGGGCGGGCGCTATTCGATGGATTCGTCGATCGGCCTATCCACCATGATCGCGATCGGTCCGGAAGCGTTCGCCGAGCTGCTCGCCGGCTTTCACGTGATGGACGAACACTTTCGTAGCGCGCCGCTGGAACGCAACCTGCCGGCGATCATGGGGCTGCTGGGCGTGTGGTACACCGATTTCTTCGGCGCCGAAACGCAGGCGGTGCTGCCGTATGAGCAGTATCTGAAGCGCTTTCCGGCCTACCTGCAGCAGCTCACGATGGAGTCCAACGGCAAGCACGTCACCATCGCCGGCGAGCAGGTCGATTACGCTACTGGTCCCGTGTATTGGGGCGAGCCTGGTACCAATGGGCAGCATTCGTTCTACCAGCTTATTCACCAGGGCACGCGGCTGATTCCCTGCGATTTCGTCGGTTTCGGGCAATCGCTCAATCCGTACGGGCGCCATCACGACCTGCTGCTGGCGAACATGATCGCGCAGGCCGAAGCGCTAGCCATGGGTAAGACGCTGCAGCAGGTGCGGGCCGAGGGCATCGATGCGAGCCTGGCGCCGCATCGTGTGTTCGAAGGCAATCGTCCTTCCAGCCTGTTGCTGGCCGATCGCCTGACGCCGCATGCCCTGGGCGCTTTGGTCGCGCTGTACGAGCACATCGTGTTCACGCAGGCTGCGATCTGGGACATCAATCCGTTCGACCAGTGGGGCGTGGAGCTGGGCAAGCAGTTGGCGCTGCGCGTGGTGGACGACATCGAATCGCCGCGCAAGCCGCTCAATCACGACAGCGCCACCAATGCGGCGATCGCCTGGTATCGCAAGGCTCGCCGCAAGGCGGAACAAACGGCCGGCGCACCCGTTGTGCACGCGCAATCCAGGGTGCTGGTGATCGACGTTGGCGGCAGCCACGTCAAGGCGATGCTGAGCGGCAACAAGCGCGAGGCGGTGATCAAGTCCAGCCGCAAGCTGACGCCGGAGGAAATGATCAAGCAACTGCGCCCGGCTATGCGCGGCTGGAAATACGATGCGGTGAGCATCGGCTACCCCGGTCCGGTAGTACACGAGCGCATTGCGCGCGAACCGTACAACCTCGGCAAGGGCTGGGTTGGCTTCGATTTCGGCAAGGCCTTCGGCTGTCCGGTGAAGCTGATCAACGATGCGGCGATGCAGGCGCTCGGCAGCTACGAGGGGGGACGCATGCTGTTCCTCGGGCTGGGCACGGGCCTGGGTTCGGCGTTCATCGTCGACGGCATCGTCGAGCCGATGGAGCTGGCGCATCTGCCGTATCGCAAAGGCACGTTCGAAGACTACGTCGGCGCGCGCGGCCTCAAGGAGGCCGGCAAGAAGAAATGGCAGGCGCACGTGTTCGACGTGATCGGCCAGCTGCAAGCGGCGCTGGAACCGGATTACGTGGTGCTGGGCGGCGGCAATGTGCGCCATCTGGATGAGCTGCCGGACAACGCGCGGCGTGGCGACAACCTCAACGCCTTTGCGGGCGGATTCCGTTTATGGGAGCGCAGATCATGAGTGCCGGGGAAGCACGCAAGTTGCAACTTGGTTTCGTCGGACTGGGCCGCATGGGCCTGAACATGGTGCGGCGCATGCTCGAAGCGGGCATCGATTGCGTAGTGTTCGATACGCACGTCGAGGCGCGCCGTGAGGCGGCGGGTTACGGTGCGACGGCGGCGGAATCGATCCAGGACCTGGTCGCCAAGCTCGAAGGTCCGCGCGCGGTATGGCTGATGTTGCCCACGGCCGTGGTGGACGTGGTGCTCGATCAGCTGGTGCCGCTGCTCAATGCCGGCGATACGGTCATCGACGGCGGCAATTCGCATTACGTGGAAGACCTGCGCCGCGCGGAAGCGCTGGGCAAGCATCAGCTGATGTACGTGGACGTCGGCGTAAGCGGTGGCGTGTGGGGCCGCGAACGCGGCTATTGCCAGATGATCGGCGGGCCCGAACTGGCCTTCAAACGCCTGGAGCCGGCGTTTGCGGCGCTGGCGCCGGGCGTGGATGCCGCGCCGCGCAGCGAAAGCCGCAGCGGCGATCCGTCGCCGGCCGAAAAGGGCTATCTGTACTGCGGGCCAAGTGGCGCAGGGCACTTCGTGAAGATGGTCCACAACGGCATCGAGTACGGCTTGATGGCTGCCTACGCGGAAGGCCTCAATGTGCTCAAGGGGGCCAATGCCGGCAAGCTCAAGCGCACGGCCGACGCCGAGACGGCGCCGCTGGAGCGTCCGGAGCTTTATCAGTACGACTTTCCCATCGCCGACATCACCGAACTATGGCGCCGCGGCAGCGTGGTCGGTTCGTGGCTGCTCGATCTCACGGCGGCGGAAATGGCGCGCGATCCGGGTTTGCAGAGCTACACCGGCCGCGTATCCGATTCGGGCGAAGGCCGCTGGACCGCGCAAGCGGCCATAGACGAAGGCGTGCCGGTGCCAGTGCTCACTGCCGCGCTGTTCGGCCGTTTCACTTCGCAAGGCAATGATCTTTACGCCAATAAAGTCATGTCGGCGATGCGCCACGCCTTTGGTGGACATCAAGAAAAAACCGACAAGGGCTAGGGGGCCTCCGATGTATTCCTGCGCACCCGGCATGACGTCCAGAAGGCCCGCAGGGTGTGCCGCGCGGCACAGGGCAGACTGGCTGTCTGTTCAAGCCGCGGGGCACGGCCTGCGGGCCTTCTGGACGTCACCCCGTCTTTAAATAATTTAAAATGCTGGGGCCGCACTGTATGCGCGTCTGGCTGCGCC
>NZ_BSOA01000014.1 GCF_030160275.1 Dyella flagellata | reverse complement strand
ATCTCCCCTGTCTAAATCACCAGCTGAGACTCGACGCTAATCAGGTGCTTGGCAGGGGAGGGAGCAGTTACCGGCGAGCATCAAGCCTCGTCTTCCCCCGCCACGCTCACATGCACATCCTCATCCGCCCCGATCCACACCGACACGTTGATCGGCTGGCAACACACCTGGCAGTCCTCGATGTACTGCTGGTCGCCTGCCGACGCGTCGACCAGTATTTCGATGCGCTCGCCGCAATAAGGGCACTGGATGCTGCGTGGCGTCAGCATTTCCATGTCAGGTCCCGGCGCGCTCGGCCAGCTGCGCGATCGCGGCGGGAATGGCCGAAGGGGTGTCGACGGTAAGCATGCGCGGCGCGTCCGCCTCGCCCAGGCCGTTCTCCAGTTCGTGCTCCCAGGTCACGTGGTAGGGCATGTGCACACCCCAGCCGCCCAGACGAATCACCGGCTCGATGTCCGAGCGCAACGAATTGCCGACCATGGCGAACTGCCCCGGCTCCAGCGAGAACTCGCCGAGCACGCGGCGATAGGTGATCACGTCCTTTTCCGACACGATTTCGATGCGGTGGAACAGGTCCGCCATACCCGACTGCGCCACTTTCTTTTCCTGGTGGAACAGATCGCCCTTGGTGATCAGCACCACCGCGTGGTGCTCGGCCACGGCGGCCACCGCCTCGCGCACGCCGGGCAGCAGCTCTACCGGATGCTGCAGCACCGTCTTGCCGATCTCCACCAGGGCGTGAATGTCGGCGGCTGAGATGCGGCCCTCGGTAATTGCGATGGCCGTCTCCACCATCGACAGCGTCATGCCCTTGGCCCCATAGCCAAATAGCTTCAGGTTGCGCCGTTCGGTCGCCAGCATGCCGGCCTGAACCTGGGCATCACCCAAGTCCACGTAGCGCCCGACGATATCAGTGAAGCGCGCGCTGGCTTCACGGTAGTAGCCCTCGCTGTGCCAGAGCGTGTCGTCGCCGTCGAAACCGATGAGCTTGAGCATGGGCGATCCTTCGGGTGGGGTTGGCAAGCTTACCGCGCGTGCCGTGCCGGAGCACCCGGCGCGAACGTTACAATTCCCTCACCGGATCAGGTTGGAGTGGAGTCACACATGAACGGCAATGGGACAAAGTCTTTCTGGCAGCGCCCGCGCGTCCTGCAGATCGGCGGACGGCCGTTCGTTTCCCAGGGCCTGAAGGAGCGCTTCTGGGACGACTTCTATCACCGCGCCCTGACCATGAGCTGGCCGGGCTTTTTCGGCATGGCGGTCAGCGTGTTCCTGATCTTCAACGCCCTGTTCGCGATGATCTACCAGGCCGACCCCAACGGCATCGCCAACCAGTACCCGAAGGGGCTGGCCGGCGCGTTTTTCTTCAGCGTGGAAACGCTCGCCACGGTGGGCTATGGCGACATGCATCCGCAGTCGATCTACACGCACCTCGTAGCCACGGCGGAAATCATCCTGGGCATGGGCAACATCGCCGTGTTCACCGGCCTGATCTTTGCGCGCTTCTCGCGGCCGCAAGCCAAGATTCTGTTCGGCAAGCATCCGGTGGTACGCATGATCGACGGCAAGCAGACGCTGATGATGCGCGCCGCCAACATGCGCCAGAACCTGATCGCGCAAGCCTCGGCCCAGTTGCACCTGCTACGCCTGCACGCCTCGCCGGAGGGTTTCCAGCTACGCCGCATCGAAGACCTGAAACTGGTGCGTGACCACCACCCGATCTTCATGCTGAGCTGGAGCCTGATGCATATCATCGACGAGGACAGCCCGCTCTACGGCGCCACGCCCGAAACCCTGGAAGCCAGCGAGACCGCCCTATTGCTCACCATCGAAGGCGTCGACGAAACCACCTCGCAATCGATGCTGGCGCGCCAGCAGTGGGGTATCAAGGACGTGCGCTGGAATCACCGCTACGTCGACCTGGTCCACCGCGACAACAACGGCGTCAGCATCATCGACTACACCGTCTTCCATGACGTGCTGCCGCTGGATGAGAAGCCGTAGGCCGGGATGGCCATCCCGGCGTCCAGAGCAGAAAGAAAGCCGGGACCTCATCCCAGCCTACGACGGGGCTTACGCCCCGACCCGCTGCCTTTCAGCGCCGATATCTTTCACCGGCCTTACCTCGATGCAGCCGGTGGCCGCCCACGGGAACGTCTTGGCGATACGCACCGCCTCATCGATATCCTTCGCCTCGATCAGGTTGAAGCCGCCCAGGTATTCCCTTGCCTCGGCATAAGGGCCATCTATCACGGTGGTGCGGTTGTTGCGCACGCGCACCGTCTTGGTCTGGGCGGGAGGCTCCAGCTGCATGGAATCAAGCAGGTGCCCCTCGGCGCGCAGCTCGTCCGCGTGCTTGAAGCAGCCGTTCATCATCGTGTCGTACTGCCCCGGCGGGAGCGTGTCCAGCAGGGTGTCGTCGTTGTAGATCATGACCAGGAATTTCATCGGGTACTCGCAAGGGCATGGGGGGTAAGGCGGCCGACAGCCGGCGCAGGGTAGGCTAGCCGAAAGCGCGGTCCAGAGGCATTTCAGCTTGAATTTCTCTCACCGTTCGAGACGCGCCCGGTATGCCTGTCATATAGTTCACGCGTTTGCCTGTGAAATATCGGCGTCTGGACGCCCCGTGCTACCCCTCTGAGTAACCTGAATGGGAATGCTTAACAACGCCTGGCTCGTGCTGGGATTGATCGGCCAGACGGTGTTTTCCGGCCGCTTTCTGCTGCAGTGGCTGTATAGCGAATACAAACAGCGCAGCGTGATACCGCTGGCGTTCTGGTACGCCAGCATCATCGGCGCCCTGCTGTTGCTGTGCTATGCCTGCTACAAGAAGGATCCGGTCTTCATCGTGGCCCAGGCCAGCGGCTTGCTGATCTACCTGCGCAACCTGCAGATGCGCCGGCGCGACCGCAAAGATCCCGCGGTCGAGCCTGAATCCTCGGGGTTGGCGTCATGACCCTGGACCAGCAAACCCTGTGGATCGGCGCGGGCATGATCGGGCAGCTGTTGTTCGGCGTGCGCTTCCTGGTGCAATGGCTGTACAGCGAAGCGCGCGGCCAGAGCCTGATCCCGCCCGCCTTCTGGTACCTGAGCGTGGCCGGCGGCGTGGTTGTGCTGAGTTACGCCATCCACCAGCGCGAAATGGTCTTCATCATCGGCGAATCGGTAACCCTGGTGATCTTCCTGCGCAACCTGATCATGCTGCGCAAGCAGCCCGAATCGGACTAACCAGCGGCTGCGGCCCATGCGTAAAAGCCGCCCGCTGCTGTGCTTGTTCGCCGCGGCAATGCTGCGACTGTAAGAGCTGGCCTGGCAGCGCCGTTCGACACCCACGCCGAACACTCTGCGCTGGAGCGTCTGCCTCCGCAGCAGGCACAACAACGCTAGCCCCTCAACGCAGCCGCAACGCGCTGCGCGCGGCTTGCCGGAATCGCCGGCTCAGGTCGAGCCGGGTGCCATCGTAAAGTACGACTTCCGCA
Organism: Dyella flagellata; assembly: GCF_030160275.1. Taxonomy (GTDB): domain Bacteria; phylum Pseudomonadota; class Gammaproteobacteria; order Xanthomonadales; family Rhodanobacteraceae; genus Dyella_B; species Dyella_B flagellata. The sequence continues at coordinate 215,564 of NZ_BSOA01000014.1, read as the reverse complement.
TGCCCCTGAAACAGCGTGTGCACTTCGCGTATGCGATTCATGTTGACAACGATGCTGCGGTGGATGCGCAGGAAATGGGCTGGATCCAGCGATGCATGCAGGTCACGCATGGTTTCGCGATGCAAATAGGTCGTGCCGTTCGCGTGAATGCGCACGTAGTTGTCGTCGGCACGAATCCAGTCGATGTCCGATACCGGGATAACGATGGTCCGTTCGGCCACCTGTACGCTGACACGTTTCACGTAATCGCCGTCACCGTGAACCACCGAGGCGCCGCGCTGCAATTGCAAGCCACGCCAATGCTTGTATACGCGATCCATGGCCTGATCGAAACGGGCCTGGTCGATCGGCTTGAGCACATAATCGATGGCGTTGGCGTCGAACGCCCGCAAGGCGTGCTCGGCGAAGGCGGTGGTGAAGACCACCATCGGCCGGGCATCGACAGGAATGCCCTCCTCCAACAAAGTGAAACCGTCGCCACCGGGCATCTGGATATCGAGAAAGACCAGCTCAGGTCCCAGTGCGGCGACCGCCTGCCCGGCTTCCAGGATATTGCCGCATTCGCCGATCACCTCGATGCCCGGATGCACGGCCAAGGCCTGACGTATGGCGACACGTGCCAGCACTTCGTCGTCGACCAGCAACGCCCGGATGCGCGGCTTCATGAGTGGCTCACCACAAAGGGGAAGTTCAAATCAATTGAGGTGCCACCTTCGGGCCGGCGCGACATGCGCATCACGGCCGCATCGCCGAACATCGCCTTCAAGCGGGCGCGCGTATTGCCAAGGCCGAGGCCCTCCTTCAGGCCGGTTTCCGGCAAGCCCAAGCCATCGTCTTCCACGCGTAGATGCAGATCGCTGTCAACACGCCGCGCAACAATCCGCACATGCCCGCCGCCGGTTTTATCCAGCAAGCCATGGCGCAACGCGTTTTCCACCAGCGGTTGCAGGATCAGGCTGGGCACCATGGCTGCGCCCGTGTCGCCAATATCCACCTCCGCGGTCAGCCGATCCTGGAAGCGTACCTGCTGGATACCGAGGTAGGCATCGACAAACTGCAATTCGCGCGACAGGGAAACCTGCTGCGCATGCCGCTCTTCCAGCGTAAGGCGCAGAAAATCGCTAAGCCGCGCGATCATCAGCTTCGACTGCTGCGGATCGGCGAGTACCAACGCGGAAATCGCATTGAGCGTATTGAACAGGAAATGGGGTTGCAATTGCATGCGCAAGGCTTGCAATTGCGACTGCGCCAGCTGGTTTTCCAGCTGTGCGTTACGCAGGCGCTCGTCTCGCAATGAATGACGCGACGCAAGTCCACGCAGTACCACCAGCATCAGCCAATAGGTGAGCATCGCCAGATAGCATTTGTAGATCGCTTCATAGTGCAGCAGGTCGGTGAACGTGTTGAGGCCGCGGCTCGGACTGGGGCCACCCGCCACCCAGAAAATTCCCAACATGAGCGCGCTCTGCATACCCGCCGTAGCCACGCTGCAGGGTAGATGCAACAGCCAGAATCGCCGCCACCCCGATGCGCCCAACCGTCCCAGCCAAGCAACCCACGGTGTCAAGACCATCCACAGATAGAAATCCGTGAAGCTCCATAGCAGTGCGCGATGCCAAGCCGTCGGATGGCCTTCACTCATGGATTGCCACACGTTGCTGGTGGCGTACGACAAGGCCAGCATCGTCCAAAAGACGAAGGCAAGTGCCAAGGGCTTCCACTTTTGAGCGAGCGCTTGCGTCATGCCGGCAACCGTTGACTTCCGATATGCGGCTAAGTGTGCGAGTTGCTTTGTCGCTTTGGAAGCACCTGCCCGGCCACTACCGCCCACCCTCGATTTTCGACCGCTCACCCCATCCAGCCGGCGCCGGTCACAAAGCGCATGCATGGACGATCCCGATCGCTCAGGCTCAATGCTCCCCCATACGGAGTTCCGCCATGACTGTGCGTCGCACCACCCTGATAGGCAGCTTCGCCGCCGCCCTGCTGGCTTGTTCAAGCATGTCCGCGCACACCCAGGATACCGGCATCGCCGCGACCGATGAGACCCAGCACACCGCGGCGGCCATCCTGGCGGTCGACCAGCATTGGAGCATTGCCGAAATGACCGGTGACGGCGCATGGCTGGCCGACATGCTGATGCCCGACTATCGCACGGTGAGCAACGATGGCAGTGCGCACGACAAACAGGCACTGCTTGCCGGCATGGCCAAGCACAAGCCAGTCACGCGTGCCGAGGCCACGCTCAAGCTTGCCGCTTATGAGAAGGAACACCACATCGGCAGCAGCGTGACGATTCACGGCGATATGGCGGTTGTGTCCTTCTACGATACGGCACTGGGCATGCTCAAAGGCGTGACCTCGGCGGACGTGTTCGTGTACCAGGATGGGCACTGGCATGCCTTGTATTCGCAGCACACGAGCGTGCACAGCTGACTGCCTGCGCGCAGGTTGGCGTACGGACCCAACCTGCGCGTGGAACTATCCGATCGCCCACTCCGCGGCCCTACGCGCATGAATCTCCGTGGTGTCGAACAGCCGTACAGCTGCATCCTGCGGCCCCAGCAGCAGGGATAATTCGGTGCAGGCGAGAATGATCGCCTCCGCCCCCTGGGCAACCAGCGCTGCCATGATGTTCTGCATTGCCACGCGCGATGAATCGACGATCTTGCCCACGCACAACTCCTGATAAATCACGCGATGGATTTCCGTGCGCGCCGGCTCGCCCGGTATCAGCGCCTCGATGCCATGCTGCTGCAACCGCTCTGCATAGAACGGCTGCTCCATGGTAAAGCGCGTGCCGAGCAGACCTACTTTGCGCCAACCCGTCGCACGGATCTCTTCGGCCACCCCATCCACCACGTGCAGCACCGGGAGGTGGACGGCCGCCGCGATCGCCGGGGCCACTTTGTGCATGGTGTTTGCGCAGATCACCACGGCTTCCGCACCGGCCGCTTCCAAGCGCCGGGCGGCATCGGCAAACAGACGGCCGGCGGCATCCCAGTCACCGGCGTGCTGCAAACGGGCGACTTCCTCGAAATCGACGCTATAGAGCACCAGCTTTGCCGAGTGCAAGCCGCCCAGCCGGGCCTTCACCGTCTCATTGATCACGCGGTAGTAGGGCACGGTGGATTCCCAGCTTATGCCACCGATCAGTCCCAGGATTTTCATCCTTCTTCCTCTGCTTGCCGATGTCGGGATTTGCCCGCCAAGCTAACGCAAGAACCCGGCTGATGCACTGAAGTTTTGCCACGGCCAGCCGATAGCCTGGACGAGCGCAGCCCCCAGGCGGCGTGGCATTGTCCTGGAGACCCGCATGATCAGCACCCACCCCAATCTCGCTTACCTCAAGGCCGCCTGGGCGGCCCACGCCGGCATCAGCGCGCAGAACTGCCGCCAGAGCTACGAAGAGGCGGGCATCTCGTTCGAACGCGTCAATCATTCCTGGATCGTGCGCAAGAACGACACGCAGGTTTCCACCATGCCGTTGCGCTATACCCGGCAGGAACTGCGCATGGGCTTTCTGGGGCGCATCGAGATGGAAGCGCGCAAGGCGGCCGCCGAAATCGAAGCCGTGCTGCTCAGAGACTTGGCGCTGCCCGAAGGCCACACGCTGATCGTGGAGCTGGAGGAATCCATGCGCCACCTGCGCCGTCGCGGCAGCCGCGCGCTGGCGATTTTCGTCGCGCCCACCGCCGCCGCTGACATGTCCGTACGCATCGGTGCGGAAATCCAGGCATTTCTCGACGCCCCACGCGCCTGCCTGTATGCGCACGCCCTCAACGCCGATGGCTATGCTGGGGCCGATCTGCTGGCCGATTGCGCCAAGCGTGAACGCCATCCTCGTGCGGCAACCTATGGTGAACTGGCGCAGCGCATCGTGGCCACCCTCAATACGGCGCTGGAAAAATCGGTCGCCATGGGTTAACCCTTTTCACGCCGGATAGGCTTAACATCGTTCACGACTTTTTCACTGCGCTGCAGAGCATCGTCATGAGCTAAGCAGAGGCAGTTGGCAAGGAAAAGGCGTCAGCGTGCTGAAAGACAATTTCTCCAGAGCGGCCCCGGAGGCCGTGTTATCCGATCAAGACGTGCTGAAAAACCTTCCCGTGGCGGCCTATACGACCGACGCGCAGGGCCGCATCACCTATTACAACGAAGCGGCAGCGGTTCTCGCGGGGCGCCGGCCCACCCTGGGTGAAATGTGGTGCGTGACATGGCGCCTGTTCTGGCCGGACGGTACGCCGCTGCCGCAAGAGCAAGGCCCCATGGCCATCGCCTTGCGCGAACGCCACCCGATCGGGGGCATGGAAACGGTGGCCGAGCGCCCCGACGGCACGCGCGTACATCTAAGCGCCTTTCCCACGCCGCTGTTCAACGAACGTGGCGAGCTGATCGGCGGCATCAACCTGCTGATGGATCTGTCCGACCAGAAACGCTCGCAAGCGCTGCTCGAACAAGCGCAGGCGACGGCACACCCGCTCGAACCGGCCGCACCGCTGGAGGTGGCCGAGGACCTGATCCACTCAAAGCGCGACTTCGAACTGCTGGTGCGCAGCGTCACCGACTACGCCATCTTCATGCTGGATGCCACCGGCCACGTCGCCAGTTGGAACAGCGGCGCCGAGAAGATCAAAGGCTACCGTGCCGATGAAATCATCGGCCACCATTTCTCCCGCTTCTATACGCCGGAAGACCTGTCGACCGGCCTTCCACAGCTGGCCCTGACCACCGCCTTGCGCGAAGGACGCTTTGAAACCGAGGGCTGGCGCGTACGCAAGGACGGCACGCGCTTCTGGGCCAACGTGGTAGTCGATCCGGTATGGGACAACGACCAGCTGATCGGTTTTGTGAAAGTCACCCGCGATGCCACCACCCGCCGCAATGCGGAATTGGCGCTGTTCGAAAGCGAGCGCCGGTATCGTGGCATCGTGAACACCGCGCTGGATGCCTTCGCGCAAATCGACGGCTCCGGCCGCATCACCGAATGGAATCCGCAGGCGCATGAACTATTCGGCTGGTCGCGCGAACAGGTGCTTGGCAAGCCGCTGGCAAGCTTGTGCTTTCTGCCGGGCGATACGTCCGCGGCGGACTGGCTGGCCTCGGTATGGCAAAACAAACTTACGCGGCAGACACACGTCTTTACGGCGATGAATCGCGCCGGGCGGCGCTTTACTGCCGAATTGAGCGCCAGCGCGCTGTCGCTGGCCTCCGGTCCCCTGATGAACATCTTCATGCGCGACCTTACCGAAAAGATCCAGATGGAAACCCAGCTGCGGCAGTCGCAGAAGATGGAGGCGCTGGGCCAGCTCACGGGCGGTATCGCGCACGATTTCAACAACATCCTGCAAGCGATTTCCAGCTCGCTGGAAGTGGTGGAAATCATCAGCCAGCGCGAAGACTTCGCCAAGGCCGACAAGCACATCCAGAGCGCACTGGGCAGCGTGCGGCGCGCCGCGGGACTCACGCATCGCCTGCTCGCCTACGCGCGCCGTCAGGCACTGGACCCGCAAGCGGTGGACGTTGGCACCCTGATCAGGGGCATGAACGAACTGCTGCGGCATTCGATCGGCGAGCACATCGCACTTGAGCTGGCCTTGCCGGACGATCTGTGGATCGCGCATTGCGACGCGAACCAGCTGGAGAATGCGATCCTCAATCTGGCGATCAACGCACGTGATGCGATGCCCGAGGGTGGCCGCCTGCGCATTGAAGCTTCCAACGTCAACGGCAATGATCCATCCGCCTTCAACGTCCTCGACCCTGACCGTCACTACGTCAAGCTCATCGTGGTAGACAGCGGCGCCGGCATGCCTGCCGACGTGAAAGAGCGCGCTTTCGATCCGTTCTACACCACCAAGCCGGTCGGTCACGGGACCGGGCTCGGCTTGTCCATGGTGTACGGTTTCACCCGCCAGTCCGGCGGCCACTGCGCGATCGAAAGCGAGCTCGGGGAAGGCACGCGCATCGTCCTGCTGCTGCCTCGTTACGTGGGCTCGGTGAAGGCCTCCGTGGAGCCGGTTGCCGTCATGGAGCGGCCCGCTGCCAGCGGCGAACACATCTTGCTGGTGGAAGACCAGGACGCGGTCCGCTCGGCGATGGCCGAAGTACTCACCAAGCTCGGCTACGCCGTTACGGAGGCTTCCGATGGCCTGGAGGGGCTGTCGATCGCCATGGCAGGCGAATCGTTCGACCTCATCGTGACCGACATAGGCTTACCCGGCGTCAGTGGACGCAGCCTGGCCGACAGCGTGCGCGGCCAGCAGCCCCATGTGCCGGTGCTGTTGATGACCGGTTACGATGCGAGCGCCGCCTATGCCGCCCCCAGCCTCCCCGAAGGCATGGCCCTGCTGTCCAAGCCATTCAACGTCGATGCGCTGGGCGAGCAGGTGCGCCGGTTGATCCAGTGGCGGCGCGCGCAGCTTGAAACCGGGAACCCATGAATTCGTCCACGCGGAGTCGCCGATGAAGTCCATCCTCCTCGCGTTGCTGCTTGTACTGCCTGCCGCTGCATCCTTGGCCGGCGTGCAACATATCAATCCGGCCGCCCTGGGCGCACCACACGGTTATACCCACGTCATCACCGTCGACGGTGGCCGCACGGTGTACATCGCCGGCCAGGTACCGCTGGACCGGCATGGCCAACTGGTCGGCGCCAACGATTTCGCTGCACAGGTACGACAGACCTTTGAGAACCTCAAAGCCGCACTCGCCGCGGGCGGCGCGAATTTTTCCGACGTCGTCGAAATGACCACGTACGTGACCGACATGGCACAGGTTGATACGTATCGCAAAATCCGCAACGAATACATGCGCGACCCCATGCCTACCGCCAGCCTGGTGGAAGTGAAAAGCCTGTTTCGCAAGGATGTGATGCTCGAAGTGAGCGCGGTCGCGGTGGTGCCGGCATCATCGGCTCACCCGCCGGTAAGGCCGGCGGAGCATACGCCCTAGGTTTGAGCCGAAGACCCGTTTTTCCCTGCCGCCCTGCCCGCGCACATGTACTGCCCCGTGCAAGAGCGCATGATGAGGAAGCAGCAGCCTGGTGTTGCGCCTCGCTGCCATTCACCACAGCGAGGATCTTTCCCATGCTCGACTGGCTGGATTACCGCAAGCAACTAATGGGCCGTATCGGCGAGATTGGCAAGCTCAGTCCCGACACCGTCGCCGGCTACCAGACCCTGTCCAAGGCCGGCCAAAAGACCGGCCACCTGGATGCCAAGACCCGCGAGCTGATCGCCCTCGCCGTAGCCGTGACCACCCGCTGCGACGGCTGCATTACGGTGCACACCGGTGAAGCGCTGAAACACGGCGCCAGCCACGAGGAAATCGCCGAGGCCCTGGGTGTGGCCATCGCCCTCAATGCGGGCGCCGCCTTGGTGTATTCGGCCCGAGTGATGGACGCGGTAAACGCCCATCAGGCGGAGCACTAAGAAGGGCCGCGGCCCATACCCGGCGCCATTTCAAAATTCGGGCAGCCAGACGTCTCCCTTTATAGCGGCCTACGCCGGCCGATGATCCTGGCTACCCGAACTTGGTGATGCCGTGCCCATGACCATGCAGGAAACCGAACAACAGCTGGCCGAACTGGCCCGCGTCGTGCCGCAACTGCTGAAGCAGAACCCAGGCGCCGCATTCTGGGTCGAGTTCCTGGAGCGAGCCGACGCGATCCGCGATCACGTCCCGTTCGACCACTATGACTGGGTGACCGAACGCATCTACGAAACGCTGGCGGCCCACGGCATTTCGACGCCAAGCCGCTGGATACTCGCGGCGGCCGACATCGATTCAAGCTTATCGATCCCGAGCCGATAAGCTGATCAAGGCCCTTGTCCTGCGGGGCCCCGGGGAAATACGACCATGACCACATCCGTCGTCGCAGCACTGATGCTGCACAATCAATCCTGCTCCCGCTGCCGCATGGGCGAGCCCTGCCTGGTTTCCGAACGCATCCAGGACGAATGGCTGCGCCAACAGGCCGCCCGTCAAGGCGAGAGCCCCCCGGCACCCTGGCTGGCTACCGAAGACGCCGCCTGAGGACTGCTGCCGCCCCGTACTCCGGCTAAGCTTGAACCTACTCCAATCGGGAGCCGAAGAGGAAAGTGAGGGCTTATGCATCCGCATCCGTTCTTTGGACTGCTCGCCGCCATCCTGGCCGTGATTCCGGCCTGGAGGGTCGTCTCGAAAGCCGGCTACCACGGCGCCTGGTCGCTGCTGATCTTCTTGCCGCTGGTGAATATCATCATGCTGTACGTGTTTGCATTCAGCCAGTGGCCGACGGAACGCGCGCGTACGCCTTGATTCTTGGAGCGTAGGCCGAAAAGCTTCAGCTCCTCCTCTGCCTGCTGCAGAGGAGGAGTCACAAAGGCACTCTCGCTTGACTGTGCAAGCTCGCCCTCGACGATCTTGTTAAGGCGGTGACGCCCCGAGCAGGCCCACCTTATATCCGGCCTCCCGCAACCGGCTGGTGGCCTTCATGCTCAACACCACCAGAATCACCAGGTTGACGAGCGGCACGAAGCATCCGATCACCAGCAGCACCTTGGTACTGGTGGCATGACCGAAGCCTCCGCAAAGGCGGACGATGCCGATGATCGCCATCACCAAGGCGACAAGACTCAGGGCTAGCGCCAAGCCGCCGGAATTCCGGGCCGCCATGGTCACAAAATTCAGGATGATCGAATAGATCACCAGCTTCTGCCCACTGGCGATTTGTTGCAGGTCGGCGCTGTCGGACAGTGGACGATCATCCACTTGGGATTGTGGTGCCTCATACGGATTGTCGCTGCTCATGCTTTCCCCTTCGAGCGTGAAGAAAGCCGGCCGCGAGTAAGCAGCCGGCAGTTAAGAAAACAAGCTCCCCTCGCGGCGCCGGCCGTGCAGCCGTCCGCTCCCGTATGCCCTTGTACATGCGAACCCGAAACAATGCCAGCGCAGTCCTACCCCAGGCGATGACCGGCCCTCTTGCAACCTTCCATGGCTAGACCGGCACCCACCCGCGAAGAGCCGTTTCAATCCGCGGGAAAGATCCCTCTACGCGCCACTCGGGCTCAAACCATGCCAGGCCAACCAACCAAATGCATACCGGAGCGCAGTACCACCAAGTCATCCTGAGCTCGCCACGGGACCAAATGGTGCGGGACAGATTCCAGAGGATGGCGCTGGACTTGCTACCGAAGGGCGCCGATGTGCTCGAATTCGGTGCCGGCACGGGCATTGACGCAAAGACATTTGCCGCCCGAGGACACCGTACTTTTGTGTACGAGCCCTCCGAAGCCATGCGCGATTATTTGGCACGGCATTGCCGTGACGAAATCGCCCAGGAAACCATTGTTCCGATTTCGTCGCCGCTCGCCTGCAAGGTGCAGGGAGTCACGGCCAACTTTGCCGTGCTCAACCATTTCGCCGATCACGCTCCGCTCTTTGAGGAGCTGTCGCGCGTGGTTCACCAGGATGGCTTTGTCCTGGCCAGCATGCTCAATCCTTATTATCTCGGCGATGCGCGTTACGACTGGTGGCGAAAGAACCTGGTAAACCTCCTGCGGCGCGGCCACTACGCCATTCCAAGCGAAAGCAGCATCCACCGATTCGTACCCCGTGTGGTGGCGCGGGCTGCGACACCGTACTTCCGGCTGGAACGCGTTACTCCGCGTGGCTTGCGTTTGGCTACCGACCTGTACATGTTTTTACTGTTCCGGCGACTCTGAGATGCTCAAGGACTTGCTAAGGCCGTTCGTGCGTCCTCTACCGCAATGGTCCCCGGTTGCCATTGCTCCTCCGTCGCGGATAGTCGTCGCCGCCTTGCGATGGGATGGCCAGTCGGTAGACGTGACCTCGGACCACACGGTGGCTTCATTAAACCCGCTCATGATCGCGACCAGCCTCGATGCCGGTCAAAGTCCTGTGTTGGAGTACAGCGATAGCGCGACCGGGAGGAATCTGGGCGCTTTGCGCCTGGCGCGGGCAGATTCGATTGTTACGGCTGAGGCTTCCATCACCCTCTACCACGTCATAGCTGGCGCACACCGCTGCCTCGGATGGCCTCATCGCTCGTGGAACGCGTGGTTGCAGAACCGGAGCATGATGAAAAGCCGCGCATCGAGCCATTTGAATATGGAACCGGCCGCAGCGCAGCGGCTGATGATCGCGTACCTGCGTCCGCGTCCGGTGGTGCTTGTCTCGGTCAACGCGCCAGGCCATCGAAACATCTTTCCCATGGACCTGATAGGTCCGCTGGAGCGCAGCGGGCTTTTTTCGCTGGCGCTACGCAGCACCAACGTTTCCCAACCCATCATGCGCGAAGTTCGGCAGGTTGCTTTATCCAGCGTGCCCGCGTCGATGAAAGCGATTGTTTACAAGCTCAGCGAGCATCACAAGCAGCCGCTGCAGGATTGGCAAGCACTGCCGTTCCCGGTTCAAGCTTCGCGCCAATTTGGCATTCCCGCCGTGACAGCCGCACTGCAAGTTCGGGAGCTGTCCATCGTGCACAGTCGGGAGATTGGCTTGCACACGTTTTTCCTCGGCCACATCGCGGCCGTTGAAAATCTGGCGGAAGGCGAGCAGCTGCATCACACGGCGGGTTTCCATCAAGCTTATCGCCGCAGGTGCGGCATGCCGTTTACGGAAGTCTAGGGAGCTGGACCCGCCATCTCGAACGCAGCACGCCACACCTCTTCAGGCATGACCATACACGCCTGATGCATCTACAAATCCAGCGATCACCTGCGTGCATTCAGCAGTGCGTGCCTGAAGCGACAGATCCGGCCCTTCGATATCTGCCTTCTTGCTTGATGGCATCGCGCACCAAAACTTCTGGCGAAAAAGCCCCAACCGGCCAAATCCAATGAGACAAATCCTATCGTACTATTTTTAACAATATTCCATCATTTCCTGACCCGCTAACGGCAAGCAGACCCGACAGCGGGTGAATCGAACGGAACCGCCTTTGCCAACAAACAAAGGTCTCTCCAAGGACGGAGGTTTTTCCCTTAGGGCCCGTGCACTGCCTCAGCGGCATCGCTGCGCCGAGAGCCCGATGTCAACGCAGACATTTCAGGGCGCGGGCCTGCCCACCCGCGCCGTAGGGAAGAGCGTTCCAGACATTTTTTCAATTAAGGAGAATACTTTTGAATAGGAATTATCGCATTGTGTGGAATGAGGCCTCCCGCAAATGGGTGGTGGCGTCCGAACTGACCGGTGGTCGCAAAAAGAAGACAGCGACCATGGCAAGCCTCGCCATCGCCATGGCGCTTGGTTTGAGCGTGAGTCATGCTGCGATGGCGAAAGATGCTTCAGACGTGACCAGCAGACTTGCCGACATCGAGAAGCGAGTGACGGCGGTCGAGACCAATACTTCCGACATCGCTAACGACGCACGCACCTATAGCGATTTTCTCGGCAAGGTGATCAACAAAGTCGGCAATGACGTTGACGACAATTCCGCAAAGATCAAAGCGATCGACAACCGTGAAGACAAGGACGCCGGGATGATCGTCAAGGGCATGGCCAACATCGACGGTCGCGTGACTGACAACGCAGCGCATATCGCTGACGTCGACGCTCGTCAAGACAAAGACGCCGGAATGATCGTCAAGGGCATGGTCAACATCGACGGCCGCGTGTCCTCGATCCAGCAAGATATGGACAGGGCCGTGATCGGCGCCGGCGCTACGGCAACCGGCACCAACAGCTCCGCAATAGGCCCGAATGCGAGCGCACCAGGCAACAATTCGGTGGCACTGGGCAGCGACTCGGTCGCCGACCGCGACAACTCGGTTTCGGTAGGTTCGCCGGGCCATGAGCGCCAGATCACCAATGTGGCGCCAGGCACGGAACGCACGGATGCGGCCAACTGGGGCCAGGTGCAAGATGCCGTCGGCAGCGAACACAACTGGGCAAGCGACCAGTTTAGGCGAGTTGATCGCCGCATCGATGGCATGGGCGCCATGACTGCGGCCTATGGCCAGATGGCCTTCAGCGCCGCTGGCGTGGACGCGACCAATCGGGTCGGTGCGGGCGTCGGTTATCAAAACGGCCAGACCGCCCTGGCGGTAGGCATTTCGCACCGGTTTGGAACACGCGTGAACCTCTCCGTTGGCGCATCGACCACGGGCAAGGACACCTCGGCGGGCGCCGGTGTGGCGGTCGGTTGGTAATCCGGTAATACCTTTACGGAAAAGCATCTGGCTGCAGATCCGACCATCTATTGACTCCGCTGCATGATCCCTACCCCTTGCCATCCATGCCCTTGGCGACCTGCCGGGGGCATTTTCTTTGCAGGATTGAAGCCATGGGCCTGATTTGCCCGCTTTGCTTCCCGTTTACACTTCGTTAGCGTAGCGTCCCGATTGCGGCTATAAAATCGCAATCTGGCTTGAACATCCGGCGTGCCCCTGTTGGGGCGTTAAAAGGTCGGCGGGCGATAACGGCATGGAAGGTCGGTGCTAAAAAGAATAAGAACCAAGCGCAGTTCTTGTAGAAATCCTATGTCGCCTATCAGCCAAGCCAGCACCGGAAACCTTGCATCGAGATCAAGCCAAAGGGGTAAGGGATGAGTGATGCGCAACGTATCGTGCCGACGGTCGTGCTGGCCGATGACCATCCGATCGTCCGCTATGCCATCCGCCTTATGCTGGAATCCAATCGCCTGGCGAAGGTGGTGGGTGAAGCCAGTTCGCCCATGGAATTGTTCCAGGTCCTGGCCGACACGGCTTGCGACATCGTCATGACCGACTTATCCATGCCTGACGAGCAGAGCCGCGACGGGCTGTACCTGATCGAGCGCATCCTTCGCACTTATCCTGACAAACCCATTGTGGTGATCACGGCCCTGCGCAACGCGGGGGTCTTGAGTACCTTGTTGCAAAAGGGCGTCAAGGGGTTGATAGAGAAGGAAGGCGAAATCAGCGAGCTTGGTCTGGCTTTGCATAGTGTGAGACAAGGCCGGCAGTACGTGAGTCCATCGCTACGCACTTTGCTCACCAGCCGCGAACTGCATGGCGAACAAGGCGCCACTCCAAGACTTACCCAGGCCGAGCTGGAAGTGCTGCGCTTGTTTGCCTACGAAGGCCTCACCTCCCAGCAGATTTCCGAGCGCCTCAACCGTAGCCGCAAAACTATCAGCCGGCACAAGCGCAGCGCGCAAACCAAGCTGGGCCTGTCCACCAATCAGGAATTACTGGAATATTGCCGTAGCGTCGACCTGGGGAAATAGCCCGCCAGGAAAATCCCTGCAACATCCCCGTTCAAGCGCCTTGATCAAGCGTTCGCATCGCTTTAATTCGCCGATGGCTGGCCAAATACTGCTTGGTAAGTTTTCCGTTTGCTGCGCAAGGACGCCCTTGCTTGCTCTCCAGTAAGCTGACGCCAGGACCAATGCACTGAGCCATCGCCCAATTTGCTTGAACCCGTCGCCATGGCCAGCAGATAACTTCCATCGCGCGCTCGACAAAGCCATTGGGCGCTCAACATGGTAAAACCGCCAAGGCCATCTCTCATGGCCATGGCCGGCCATCGGTAAAGGATCTGAAGATCATCCGAGATGACTTCTTTGCCATCCAAGACCACACGCTGGCCTACAAAGGAGGCTCCCAGCAGCTCCCGAACAGAGCTTTGCAGCATGTGGCGAGCAACCAGTACCGCACCCCAGATCGCCAGCACTAGCAACAGCCCTGGTAACAAGCTTGCCATGTCTACTTACCGCTCTTCGCAATCTCAACGAAAAGAGCAATTACCGCGTCCGGAACACTGGCGTTTTTATTTTTGTTGCAATACACGCTAACCCGACTCGACGCGGCCTGAAGGTCCATCTCTGATAGAAGATCCTGGCGATCAGTTATCGCCACATTGAATCCACTGATGAACCCCGCCAACCAGCTTTGATCGTCAATGAAATTCAATTCATTGAAGCCATTTTGCGATGCCGTCTTTGCATCCTTCTCATCTTGAAGCCATTTGCTGCAGCTTCTTAGGCCGAAGGTGGTGTAGGTTTTTCGGTCGCTCGCCCGATTTGTATCGTTCGCACAAACAGAACTAGAAATGAGAAGCTGAAAAATGACGGCCACCGCGAAGAAACTTGTCATGCGAAACATGCGTTATCTCCAGTAGTGTTTGTACACCCTTTTCCAGAGAAACTTCCCTTCCCGCAGCAACCCAATCAAAGCCCGCCAGGTGCAATCTACCCAAATGACAGCAAGGAAGAACAAAGCTCAATGCCTTCTTCCGACTACAGAATAGATGCCCCCGTCCAGCAGGCTGACGATTGTCGCCTACCGCCCTGCAACTTCATTACCTGACTTTAGCAGAAAGATGTCAAGAAGCCATTTATTAGAAGAGGCTACCGTCAAGGTCTTCTCTGCCGCCTGACAACGCCCTCGACGAAGAGCAGCCAGAAGGCGGCATACGCTAAAAGAAGAGCGCTCGCCATCCGTCTGCCGGATAGATCAGAAGGAGGTACGTGTTTTATGGCATGGAAGGACAGCTCGTATGGCGGCCACCACAGCACGACAAGCGATAGCCCTCCGATCAAGAGAGCGACCAACAATACGATCTTCCACCCAAGCAGACGTTTTCTGTCGAGACGATCCGTGCCTGAAGCAGGCATTTCCTCCGCCTCCGTCACGTCATAGTCTCCCTTCCGAATGGCGTTAATAACATCGAGCGCAGTGGCGATATGCTCGCTGCGCACAAAGATGCGAACGCCACCCAAGGCATAAAACCATAAAGGGTCCATCTGAACGATGTTTTCACCCGATAAATGCGCGTCGACACCATTAACCTTCAGGCGGCCAAGCAAAATGTGCGCATTCAGAGGCGGAAGACCACGTGCCAGATGAAGATAGTTTGGCAAAGGTGTACCGACATCATTCCCAATGTCGAAAATGTGGCTTGCCGCTGATTCACTGCTTGATGACATGTGTTGGCCGGCAGACATAGTTATCACCGCACTCGATCGCTACAGCGTATTCCTGACATTGCGCTTCAAAGGTGGCTCCGTTAATTTCTTGCACACTACCGCAGCCTATCGCCGTAGAAGCCCGCTGCGCTGCATTTAGCATGTCAACGTTATCTGCTTTTTTTGCGAGCGTTGACTCTGGCGGGGGAGATATATCACCTCGCAACACGGGAGCCGGCGAAACAGCGGCTTCCTTTTCTTGAGGGAAGGAGTGACCCTCGCATTCGCGAAGAGGGTAGTCAACACACCAGAGTCCGGGATGATCGGTCATGTCCTCCAATTCCGGACGCCAAGTACGCCTGCCCCACCATCTCGACCCTTGAGTAGAGGCAAGCACCAGATAGCGGTGTCCAGCAACCAGCGCTACGTCCATATTTACCGTCGAGAGCCCAAAGCTCACGGCCGTTCGGTACCGGAGCGCCAGGCGATGCCTACCCGGTTCGAGATAGATTGTTGTGTCTGTGTCTCGAAATTCGCCCAGAGGAAATGCACGTTTGCTGGTATCGCCATCGATAGCAATGATAGAAATCGCAAACTGTGGCTTGAGCATTGCGAGACTACTCGCGGCACGTGGGGTGCCGGAATAAGCGATGAGCTTCCTCTGCTGTGGTGCGCATCCCGCAAGACACAATGCCGTCAGCAACAAAATATGTCGAGCGCGCATGATCTTCTCTCCATGTGATCTTTGAAAAGCATACCGATCCAGATGCTTAGGCTTGGCTTCACCATTGCTTTCGACCAAGAAAATTAACCTGGAACCTATTTTTGCCTTGGAACCTATTTTTGCCTAGCGATTAATGATATTCACGGCAATAGGATAATTGCTCGATAATGCCGGATACTGCGTAGTGATTTTCGGCAGAGTGTACTGACGATAGTCGTAGATTTTAGTGTGAACAATGTAATCCGTGCCGCCGGAAGCTGCTTGCATCACCATCATCAGGTCGCCCACATAGTTGATCTTTCCCGCGGCGATATTAAAGTTCATAGGGCTCAAACGGGAGTACCAGCCTCCTATGTTCAGCGATCTCAACTGATACGTTCCGGCGGAAAGCGGGATGGCGATTAATGTTACCGCTGAATCCAATGTGACGAATTCACCCGATATTGCCGAGCCGCTTAGATTGACTACTTGAAGACTCGTCGGCAAATGATTGCTCCGCAATAAATACGGCATTTCTATGCAGGCGACCAAGACACCCTTACCAGGCGCCAATTGAGGTGCATCTTTCATACGCGGCTTGACCGGCATGTTACAGCCGGTTAGTACGACAAAAAGCAGCAAGAGCATCAAGTGCAGCATCACTCTTTTGAGAACCATTAGCCCCCCCCTTTCCTTCGAATTAAGCGTCGCGCGCCCGCGTAGCGCGTGAAATGCTGCCTAAATTCGTCGTTCGATTATGCAGCATCCCTGCTCATGCAGCAAAAAGGGCGGCATTCCTACCGCCCTTCTCAGATGTTCCGAGCTTGATTTAGCCCATTAGCCACACTTGCTATATCCGCAATTCAAACAAGTCTGGCACCCATCCATCAGCACCAGCGCCTTGGTATTGCACTTCGCACACAAGGTCGCTCCCGGCGGGAAGCCGGCCGAATCGTTGGTGTCGGCGTCGGTGGGGCTCAGCTCAGTTTTTTTTTGCGCGGCGTTCTCGTAGGCCGCGCGCTTTTCGGCGATCAGGGCACGCTGGGCGTCGGTCATCTCGGGGTCGTGGATCAGGCCGATGTTCTTCATATGCTGCTCGATCACGGCGCCGATCTCGGCCACGATGCTGGGCATGTAGACGCCGCCCGCCTTGAAGTAGCCGCCACGGGGGTCGAACACCGCCTTGAGCTCTTCCACGATGAAGGTGACGTCGCCACCCTTGCGAAACACGGCGGAGAGAATGCGGGTGAGCGCGACGATCCACTGGAAGTGGTCCATGTTCTTCGAGTTGATGAAGATCTCGAAGGGGCGGCGCTGCTCGTAGGGAGTGCCGGCGTTGAGCACGATGTCGTTGATGGTGACGTACAGGGCGTGCTCGAACAGCGGAGACTTGATCTTGAAGGTGGAGCCGATCAGGGCTTCGGGGCGCTCCAGGCTTTCATGCATCTGGATGACTTCGGCCATCGGCGCCTCTTTCGGCTGCTCGACAGCGGACTGGGCGGCGGCCGCGGCCTTGTCTTCGGGTTTGACGACCTCGTAGCCCTTGATCTTCTTTGCGATCTTGATCGTCATGCTGCTGTTTCCTGTTCTGAGGGTGGCGCTTATCCGAGATGAGGGCTCGCCAGCGGCTTTTGAAGCGCTGTGGCGAGCTTGGCCCTCACCCCAACCCTCTCCTCGCGTGGGAGAGGGAGAGAAACCTGGTGTCCCTCGCTACATCCACGTTGAATGCGAGAGGGTCTGAAAAAGAAATCCGGCCCGACTCGCGCCGGGCCGGATTGCATGCTGCTTACTTCTTGCGGGCGGCCTTCTTGGCGGTTTTCTTGGTCGCCTTACGACCGGCCTTCTTGCTGGCAGTGGACCTCTTTACCGCCTTTTTGGCGGTTTTCTTGCTAGCAGCCTTCTTGGCTGTCTTCTTCGATGCGGCCTTGCGGGCCGTCTTCTTGCTGCTGACCTTCTTTGCAGCTTTGCGGGCCGCGCCTTTCTTGGCGGCCTTCTTGCTGGCTTTCTTCGCAGCGCCCTTCTTGGCAGCTTTCTTGGCAGCTTTCTTGGTTGCCTTCTTAGCGGCGCCCTTCTTGGCGGCCTTCTTCACCGCTTTCTTGGCTGCGCCCTTCTTGGCCGGAGCGGCTTTCTTGGCGGCAGCTTTTTTAGCTGCTTTCTTGCGGCGGGCCTTCTTCGGCGCTGCTGCCGGAGCGGGCTCTTCGGCTACCGGGGCAGCCGGTGTGAGCAGGTCGTCATGATGGACTTCGAACTCGGTATCGATGGACATGCGGGTATTCCCCTCCGGTACGTTTGTTATGGAACCTTCATCAGGCTTACTGACGGTGTGCGGAAACGTAGCGCGATTTCGCGTTGCGTGCCACTACTAAAACTTTCCGTAATAGCCTTCCTTCAAAGCATCGAACAAATTGGCGGCGGTGTGTGTCTCTCCGTCGTACTCCACTTCTTCGTTGCCTTTCAGTTCCACAACACTACCGTCCTCCAATTCGAAGCGGTAGAGGGTGTTCTCCAGGTCGGCTTCCTTGACCAGCACGCCCTGGAATGCAGCGGGGTTGAAGCGGAACGTGGTGCAGCCCTTGAGGCCCTGTTTATAGGCGTAGAAGTAGATGTCTTTGAAGTCTTCGTAGGGGTAGTCGGTGGGGACGTTCGCAGTCTTGGAGATGGATGAATCCACCCACAGTTGCGCGGCGGCCTGGATGTCCACGTGCTCTTTCGGGCTGATGTCGTCGGCCGCAACGAAGTATTCGGGCAGCTTGGCCTTGGGATCGTCGCCGAACGGCATGGCCTCGGCATTGATGAGCGCGCGGTAGGCGAGCAGCTCGAAGCTGTACACCTCCACTTTCTCTTTGGTCTTGCGGCCCTCGCGGATTACGTTGCGCGAGTAGTGATGGGCGAAGCTCGGCTCGATGCCGTTGCTGGCGTTGTTGGCCAGCGAGAGGGAGATGGTGCCGGTAGGCGCGATCGAGCTGTGGTGGGTGAAGCGCGCGCCCGTCTCGGCCAGTTCCTTGACGAGATTGGGCGCCACCTCGGCGATGCGCTGCATGTAACGGCTGTACTTGGCGTGCAGCACGCGGCCAGGAATCAGGTCGCCGGCCTTGTAGCCGTCGACGGCCATTTCCGGACGCTTGCGCAGCATGTCGCCGGTGACGGTGTAGTTCTTGGCGAGTATCGGGGCCGGGCCTTTCTCCTTGGCCAGGTCCAGCGCCACCTCCCAACCGGCCACGGCCATTTCGCGCGACACGTCTTCGGTGAAGGCCACCGCGTCGGCGCAGCCGTAGCGCATCTTCAGCATGGTGAGGGTGCTGCCAAGACCGAGAAAGCCCATGCCATGGCGACGCTTGGACAGGATCTCGTTGCGCTGCTGCTCCAGCGGCAGGCCGTTGATCTCCACCACGTTGTCGAGCATGCGGGTGAAAATCTTCACGACTTCGCGGTATTCGTCCCAGTCGAAACGGGCCTTGGGGCCGAACGGATCACGCACGAAGGTGGTGAGGTTGACCGAGCCCAGGAGGCAGGAGCCGTAGGGCGGCAATGGCTGTTCGCCGCATGGGTTGGTAGCGCGAATATGCTCGCACCACCAGTTGTTGTTCATCTCGTTCACCTTGTCGATGAGGATGAACCCGGGCTCGGCGTAGTCATAGGTGGAGACCATGATCATGTCCCACAGATGACGCGCGCGGATGTGCCCATAGATCTTGCAGGCGACCAGGCCGTCGTCGCGCACGACGTAGTTTTCACTGGTGGGCCATTCGCGCCACACCACCTTGCTGGCGTCAGCGAGGTCGATGTCGCCCTGCTCTTTTACATGAACCGGGAAGACCATCGGCCAGTCCTGGTCGTGCTCCACCGCCTGCATGAAGCCATCGGTGATCAGCAGCGACAGGTTGAACTGGCGCAGGCGGCCGTTCTCGCGCTTGGCGCGGATGAATTCCTTGACATCCGGATGGCTGACGTCGAACGTGCCCATCTGCGCACCGCGGCGTCCGCCGGCGGAGGACACGGTGAAGCACATCTTGTCGTAGATATCCATGAACGACAGCGGGCCGCTGGTGTAGGCGCCCGCGCCCGACACGTACGCGCCGCGCGGGCGCAACGTACTGAATTCATAACCAATGCCACAGCCCGCTTTCAGCGTAAGCCCCGCCTCGTGCACCTTCTGCAGGATGTCGTCCATCGAGTCGCGGATGGTGCCGGACACGGTGCAATTGATGGTGGAGGTGGCAGGCTTGTGCTCCAGCGCACCGGCATTGGAGGTGATGCGGCCGGCGGGAATCGCTCCGCGGCGCAGCGCCCACAGGAAACGCTCATGCCAGTGCTCACGCAACTCCGGCGTGGCTTCTACTTCAGCCAGCGCGTGCGCGACGCGCTTCCAGGTGTCGTCGATGGCGGCGTCTACCGGCTCGCCGTTCTTGGTGCGCAGGCGGTACTTCTTGTCCCAGATGTCCTGCGATGCGCTCTGCAGCGGAATGGCGGCGGCATCGCGGCCGGTATTTGTTGCACGCAGGATGCTCATTGGCTTCCTGACCTCCTGGCATGGCCTTGCGGCCCCGATGGTTTCTGGTCTTATAGGTGTAAGTAGTGTCAGTAGCCGGGAAAACGACCCGATCGCACCCGATTCATGCCCCACGCATGAGGGTCGAGTTCGGCTTTTTCGCTAACAGCGACAGCCCCTCCTGACTTGATTCACCGCCCCAGCACTTGGGTGGGACACGGATGGCCGCACACAAGATGTTGTGGTTGTGACGGGCGAACGTTACCCCCGCGCCGGATGGAAGTAAAGGGCTGACTGCAGCATGACCGGCGATCGGCTGAAAATGTTCGTCAGACATGCCTAGTCGCGATCGGGCA
Source organism: Dyella flagellata (assembly GCF_030160275.1). GTDB lineage: Bacteria > Pseudomonadota > Gammaproteobacteria > Xanthomonadales > Rhodanobacteraceae > Dyella_B > Dyella_B flagellata. The sequence goes on along the minus strand of NZ_BSOA01000014.1, from coordinate 195,123 downwards.
ATAGCCTTACAACGCACACCACCAATGGGTGGCACCCCGTTCATCAAACATTGCTGCATGCAACGAAGGCACGGTGCATGCTTGGGGAACCGTCCGCGCCGCGTCGAGTCGAACCAGCAGTTTTTCTTCGCACCAGGAGATTTCATGCAAGCGCGTTTGCTTCGCAGTTTCACCGCCCTCTTCGCCGCCGCATCGCTCGCCGTGCTGCCGATGCACGCCCGCGCCGGGATGCCCCCGGCGGTCAACGGCCAACCCCTGCCTTCGCTGGCGCCGATGCTGGAAAAGGTGACGCCGGCCGTGGTGAACATTTCCACCAAGACGCGCGTGCGAGTGAGCAATCCGTTCTTCAACGATCCGGTGTTCCGCCAGTTCTTCGGCCTGCAGGGCGTGCCGCGCGAAAAGGTGGAACAGAGCCTGGGCTCGGGCGTGATCGTGGACGCCGCCAAAGGCTACATCCTCACCAACAATCATGTGGTGGGCGGTGCGGACGACATCATGGTCACGCTGCAGGACGGACGTAATTTCAAGGGCACCTTGGTGGGCACCGATCCGGGCACCGACGTGGCGGTGGTCAAGATCAACGCAGACAAGCTGCAGGCGCTGCCGGTAGCCGATTCGTCCGCGCTACGCGTCGGCGACTTCGTGGTGGCGGTGGGCGATCCGTTCGGCCTAGGCCAGACGGTGACCTCGGGCATCGTGTCCGCGTTGCGCCGCTCTGGCCTGGGCGGTTCCAGCTTCCAGAACTTCATCCAGACCGATGCCTCGATCAATCCCGGCAATTCCGGTGGCGCCCTGGTGAACCTGCGCGGCGAGCTGGTGGGCATCAACACGATGATTCTGTCGCCCTCGGGCGGCAACATCGGCATCGGTTTCGCGATTCCCACCGACATCGCCACCGAGGTGATGCAGCAGCTGATCGCCCACGGCAAGGTGAGCCGGGGCAGCCTGGGCGCGCAAACGCAGGACATCACGCCGAATATCGCGCGCATGCTGAAACTGAAGAGCAACGAGGGCGCGGTGGTAACACGCGTGCTGCCGGGTTCGGCGGCCGATCGCGCGGGGCTGGAGGTGGGCGATGTGATCACCTCCGTGAACGGCCAGTCACTGCAGAACTCCGACCAGCTCAGCAATATAGTGGGCCTGTTGCCCGCCAACAGCGCAGTTAACTTGACCGCTTTGCGCAATGGCGCGCCACGCAAGCTCACCGCGCAGCTCACGCCGCAGAAGCTCGCCACGCTGGACGGCGCCAAGCTCGATCCGCGGCTCGCCGGCGTGACCTTCAGCGATCTGAGTGACGAGCAGACCAGCCAGGGCGTGACCGGGGTGACCTTATCCGCGGTGAACCCCAACAGCCGCGCCGCACAGGCGGGGCTATCCACCGGCGACGTAATCGTCGGCATCGGCAATCGCCGCATCACCAGCCTGCGGGATCTGCAAGGACTTGCCGCGGCGCGTCCGCGTCAGTTGGTATTGCTGGTGGCGACGGATGAAGGTTTGAATTACGTAGTGGTGCAATAGCGAATGCCCCCCCTGCGAGCCGGGGAGGGCGTAGTTCGTGGCAAGTAGGCTGGGATGCCAATCCCAGCAGTTCCAAAGCAGCGCCGGGCAAGCAAGGCAAGTTTCGGCTCGCGCGGATCTTAATGCTGACTAGAAGCCAAACGAAATTCGGGCCTCGTTCATAGCGCTACCCTCAAGTTTTCCATGCAACTGCATGAACGCACTCGCTGTTCATCGGCGCGATTGCTTGATGTTTTGCCTCCGGGCCGCTGAAATACCGCAATCCGTCACTGTGCCTACGCGCCATGGACGGCACACTCACAGCATTTCCCGATACGTTCCTACACGCAGGTCGCGCCTTTCTATGCCAGTACGCATCACCCGTCTGCTCTCCGCCGCCCTGATCGGCGCCGGTTTTTCCACTGCCGTGCTTGCCGCGGCCACGCAGTCGCTCACTTGGCGCGGCGACGTGGTCACTGCCAATAGCGTGGTCAAGGGCGTGGCGAAAGCCTGGCAAGCGTCCGGGCATGGCCCGGTCCAGATGCAGCCATTCAACACCGCTTCGGGCCTGGATGCGGTGGCCGGCGGCTCCGCCGATATCGCCGGCAGCGCACGCCCCAGCTCGGGCAGCGCCACCGATAGCGGGCTCAACTTTACGCCGGTGGCATGGGATGGCCTGGTGCTGGTCACAAGCCAGTCGAACCCGGTCAGCAACCTTACGCTGCAGCAGGTGCATGACATCTACTTCGGCAAGATCACCAACTGGAAACAGCTGGGCGGCAACGACGCACCGATCGACGTGTTCGCGGTGGCCAGCCCGGGTGATGGCGTGGAATACAGCCTGCGCAAGCTGGTGTTCGGCCGCGGTAGTCAGCCGGTGGCGGCGCCGCGCTTGTATGTGAATACCACGCAGCTGGAGCAGTCGGTCGCGTTGGACCCCCGCGCCTTCGGGGTGACCACCCTGTCGAGCGTGGCCGGCAACGGCAAGATCAAGATGCTGCACATCGACGGCACGACGCCAAGCACTGCCGCGGTAGCCAGCGGTGCGTATCCGCTGTTCGTTCCGCTGTACCTGGTCACCAACCCGTCGAGCCCGAACGCCGCAGCAGCCAAGGCATTCGTGGATTTCGCATTGAGCGACAAGGGCGCGGCGGCGCTGCGCTCGCATTCGCTAGTGCCATATCAGGCGGGCAGCAATTTGATCGCTATGGATGATTCGCGCCGCAGCCACATCCTGGCCGAGGTCGGTGCGCATGCCAGCGCCGAGCCTACGCAGATTGCCTCTGCACCGTCCCGGACAGCCGTTGCTCCGGCGGTCGCGGCAGCACGCGCGGCAACTCCAGCCGCGCCGGCGTTGGCCAAGGTCAGCGGCACGGTGGTGGCCGCTCCGCAGCCGAGCAGCCTGAAGGGCGTGCGCGGCGATGCGTTTACGCAAATGGCTGCTGCCGAACGTGGCAGCTTCGCCAAGGTCACCAGCGATGCCTATGTGAGCCACGGCAAGGTGTCCGTCGCCAAGGCTGCGGAGAAGGCAGACGGCAAGGCGAACAAGGTCGAAAGCAAGAAAAAGATCGCCAGCGCCAACAGCAAGCCGGCACAAACCTATCGCGTAGAGGCCGGAGAAACGCTGTACTCCATCGCGCGCAGGCATGGCGTGGACGTGGCGCAGATCCGCAGCTGGAACCACTTGAAGGACAATACGGTGCGCACCGGCCAGGTACTGCGCATCGGAAGCCGCTAATCGCTTGCAGATTCTCGCCATCACGATCGATCTGGACGACACCCTATGGCCGGTGCTGCCGGCCCTGGAACGGGCGGATCGCGACATCAACGACTACCTGCGCCGGCACTACCCGCAGGTAGCGAACACCTGGCCGATTCCCGCGCTGCGCGAGCTGCGCGCGCGCGTGGCCGCCGAGCGCATCGATCTGGCGCATGACTTCACCGCGCAGCGCTATATCACCATGCAACGCGCCTTCGAAGCCTGCGGCATCAGCGAGGCGCCGCTGGATACGATGTGGGAAATTTTCGCCGCTGCACGCAATGCGGTGGAGCTATATCCCGATGCCCTGCCCGCGCTCGAACGGCTGCGCACGGCCTGGCCGGTAGCCAGCCTGACCAATGGCAATGCCGATCTGGAGCGCATCGGCTTGCACCTGCATTTCGCGCATCGTATCTGCGCCCGCGACGTGGGGGTGGCAAAGCCCGATGTGCGCATTTTTCTCGCCGCGGCCCAGAAGCTCGGGGTAGCGCCGGAGCACATCCTGCACGTGGGTGACGATCCGGAATTGGACGTCGTAGGAGCTCGCGAGGCGGGGATGCGCACGGCGTGGATCAATCGTGCAAGGCATCCGTGGCCGGGAACGCTAGGCGTGGCGCCGGATCTGGATCTGTCGGATCTGGCCGGCTTGGTCGCGTGGCTGGAAAGCCGCGCCTGAATCCGGCCGATGGGCTATCACCGCGCAAGCTGGGAGGCCGTCCCGGTTTTTTTTCGCGTCTGTTGCTGCTCGGATTATCATCCAAGCCTTTCCACGGATTACCTGGAACCGCATGTCTGCCCTGATTGCAAACGCTTCCGGCCGCCGCGCCCCGACACCCATCGAAGCCACCGACGCCACGCACCTGTCCTCCCTGCGTAAACGCCTGAGCACCGCGCAACGCAGTTGGCTGGACGAAAGCGGCTTTGACGCAACCCCCGGCAGCGTGTGCCTGATACCGGATACGAACGGCAAGCTGGCGCGAGTGGCGGTGGGCGTGGATCGCCGGGATTCGCTTGCCGCGCTGGCGGCGCTGCCGTTGACACTGCCAGCCGCGGAATACGCGCTCGCTCCAGAAAGCGTGCCGCTGGATCCGCAGCTTTGCGCGCTCGGCTGGGCGCTGGGCGCCTATCAATTCACCCGCTACCGCAACGCCAGGCGCGCAGGTTCGCCGCTCGTGGTCAGCGCCGCGACGCTCGCCAGGCTGACACCGCTGATCGAGGCGACCTGCTTCGTGCGCGATCTGGTCAACACGCCCACCGAGGACATGGGGCCCAAGCAGCTTGCCGACCAGGTGAAGCAGTTGGGCAAGACGTACAAGGCCAAGGTGCGCGAATGGGTGGGTGATGAGTTGCTGGAAGACAACTTTCCCACCATTCACGCCGTCGGCCGCGCCAGTCATCGCCCGCCGCGCCTGATCGAACTGAGCTGGGGCAAGGCCAGCGATCCGAAAGTGGTGCTGGTCGGCAAGGGCGTGTGCTTCGACACCGGCGGCCTGGACCTGAAGCCTTCCGACGGCATGCGCTGGATGAAGAAGGATATGGGCGGTGCGGCGCATGCGATCGCGCTGGCCGGCCTGGTGATGGAAGCGAAGCTGCCGGTGCGGCTCACGCTGCTGGTGCCCGCAGTGGAGAACGCGGTGGCCGGCAATGCTATGCGCCCAGGGGAGGTGATCCTCACGCGCGCCGGCCACAGTGTGGAAGTGGACAACACCGATGCCGAAGGCCGCTTGATCCTGTGCGATGCGCTAGCCTACGCAGCGGAACAGAAACCCGAGCTGATCATCGACTTCGCTACGCTCACTGGTGCGGCGCGCGTGGCGCTCGGCGCCGATCTGCCGGCGCTGTTCGCCAATGACGATCAACTCGCCGAAGCGGCGCTCGCCTGCGGCAGCGCCGTGGCTGATCCGATGTGGCGGCTGCCGCTATGGCGGCCATATCGCAAGCTGCTGGAGTCCTATTTGGCCGACTTCGCCAATGCAGGGGCATCACGCCATGCCGGCGCGATTACCGCTGCGCTGTTCATGGAGCGCTTCATCCCGGAAGGCCTGCCATGGCTGCACCTGGACACGTATGCGTGGAACGACGGCGATCGCCCGGGTCGTCCGCGCGGGGGCGAGGCCATGGGCTTACGCGCGATGTTTGCCTTGTTGAGCAAGCGTTACGGCTAAACCTGTAGGCTGGGATGACAATCCCAACCTCGGCATTCATACGAAGAGCTGGGATTGTCATCCCAGCCTGCAGGGTTCTTCATCGGACAGGCATGACTTCTGGCTTAGTCATGCCGCCATCGGACCCTGCATGATGAGCGGACATCCACCCAACACCTACAACCCATGCGCCCATTGCGACCCGCCCTGCTCGCACTCAGCCTCGCCCTTGTTCTTGCCGGCTGCGCCGGTGTACGGAACCACCAGCCTCCACTCACTGCGTTGACGGAAAACTCCGGTGGCGTGATGCCGGCCGAGCAAAAGCGCGTGCACTTCGATCACGCACAGCTGCATATCGCGGTGGATCCGGTGCAGCAACGCATCGACGCGACGGCCACTCTGAGCTTTACCGCGCGCGAACCTGCTGACGTGCTGGTGCTGGACCTGGACCGCAATTTGCCGATCAGCGCGATCGAGCTGGATGGCAAGCCGCTGGCATCCACGGCGTGGAGCAATCCGGAGGGACGCCTGCGCATCCAGCTGCCAGGCACGTTGAAGGTTGGCGAGCAGGTTTCCACCACCGTGCACTACGGCGGCAGCCCGCACGTAGCGAAGAAAGCGCCTTGGGATGGCGGCTTCGTATGGAGTCACACCAAAGATGGCCAACCATGGGTAGGTAGCGCGGTGGAGGGCGAAGGCTGCGACCTGTTCTGGCCCTGCATCGACCATCCGCAAGGCAAGCCCGATCTGGTGGATCTGTACGTGACCGTACCCAAGCCGCTGGTGGCACCGGGCAACGGCGTGCTGATCGGGGTCAGTGATGAAGGCGACAAGCGCACCTATCATTGGCGTACACGGGAGCCAACCACCTACGCCATTTCCATCAACGTAGGCCCGTACCAGGAACTGACCGGGGAATACCACAGCCGCTTTGGCAACGTGATTCCACTGCAGTACTGGTACCTGCCGGGCGAAGAGGAACAGGCACGCAAGCTGTTTGCCGAATTCCCGCGCCTGCTTGCCTACAACGAAGCGATGATCGGTCCCTACCCGTTCGGCGACGAGAAGATGGCCGTGGTGGAAACCCCCTACCTCGGCATGGAACACCAGACCATCAATGCCTACGGCAATCACTACGCCAAAGACGGAACCGGCTTCGACTGGCTGCTGCAACACGAATTCGCGCACGAGTGGTTCGGCAACCAGATGACCAATGCCGACTGGGATGACATGTGGCTGCATGAAGCCTTCGCTTCGTACATGCAGCCGCTCTACAGCCAGTCGATCAACGGCGACATGGGTTATTACGACTGGCTGCAAAAGATGCGCCTGAGGCTGCACGATCGCGCGCCGATCGTTTCGGGCAGCAGCAAGACGGAGGAGCAGGTCTACGACGGCAAGCGCGGCCCCGGCAACGACATCTACGACAAGGGTGCGCTGATGCTGCACTCGCTGCGCGATCTGATCGGCGACCACGACTTCTTCCAATGCCTGCGCATGCTGGTCTATGGGCGCCCCGATCCCAAGCCCGGCAACTTCTCGCCGCATTACGCCAGCTCGCGCGATTTCATCGATATCGTGAACAAGGTGACCGGGCGCGATTTGAGCTGGTACTTCAATGTTTACCTGTATCAAGCCGCGTTGCCGGCATTGGACGAGCAACGCCAGGGCAACACGCTGACGCTGCGTTGGCGCGTACCCCAGAACCTGCCGTTCCCGATGCCGGTGGAAGTGCAGGTAGACGATAGCGTGCATGTGCTGCCGATGACGCATGGCGAAGGTACGCTGCAGATCCCCGCGGATGCACTGGTGATCGTCGACCCGCATTCGAAGCTGCTGCGCGATTTGCCACAGGTAACGGAGTACGAGCAGTGGCAAAAGGCGCAGAAGGCGAACGGCAAGGCAAACTAGCGCAGGCTTGCAGGCATCCGCTCCCTCCCCGGCCATGCAGCGGGGGGGGTTTAGCGCGTAGGCTGGGATGAATCCCAGCATCGGGATGCCGTGTAGAAAGCTGGGATTAGCATCCCAGCCTACGTGCTTTTGCCGCAATGATGGCCAAAAAAAAACGGCGCCGAAGCGCCGCCTTTTCGTAACAGCCGGCCTTACTTGCCGCCGCTGCTCGACGCCGCCGGCGCGGGCGCCTGGGAGGCGCCCGGTTCGACCATCGGGGTTGGCAACGAGACCACCCCATTGGCATTGGCCGAGGCCATCGCCGGGCTGTCGCCTTGCTTGCCACCGTACGGCAACACTTCGGCCGCCAGCTTCGGGTTGGCATCGATCAAGCCGACTGCGTCGAACAGGATGTGCGCGGTTTCCTGCAACTGCGGATCGGGCGCCTTCTTGGCTTCTTCCTGTTCCTTCAGCTCCGACTTCAGGCTGCGCTCGCTTGGGTTGAGGCCGTCGTCGAGCTGGCCTTGTTCGTCGACGTCAGCGCTGCCGCCGTCAATGGTTTTATGGCGTGCACGGAACTCGGCCTGCATCGCATCCAATTGCTTGCGCTCGGCCTCGCGCTGCCCATAGTTCAGCGAGATGCTGGTGCGGTCAGCCAGCTTCTTGTACTGGTTCAGCTCGTCCAGCATCAGTTGCCATGCCGTCGACTTGGCCACGCGCGCGTCGTGCATCTGCGCCAGCTGCGGCAGATAGGCCTTCATGTCGGCCACCGGCTTGTAGTCGGCGGGCGCGATTTGCGTCCACGGCAGCGCGTTGTCGTAGGTGGACTCGCCAAAATCCTTGTCGTCGCCATTGCTGGGGTACTGCAGATCCGGCGTGACGCCGCGCAGCTGGGTCGAGCCGCCGTTGATGCGGAAGAATTCCTGCACCGTCATCTTCAGCGCACCGAAGTCCGGCTTGGCGTCGGTGTCGGCGGCGAAACGGTTCAGGTCGATCAGGGTCTGCACCGTGCCCTTGCCGAAGGTATCCGTGCCGATGATCAAGCCACGTCCGTAGTCCTGGATCGCGGCGGAGAAAATCTCCGAAGCCGAAGCCGTGCCACGGTTGACCAGCACCGCCAGCGGACCGCTCCAGGCCATGCCCGGATCGTCGTCGCCCTGCACCTGCACCTGGCCGCGCGCATCGCGCACCTGCACCACCGGCCCCTTGTCGATGAACAGGCCGGTGAGTTCGTTCGCCTCGTACAGCGAACCGCCGCCGTTGTTGCGCAGGTCTACCACTACGCCCTGCACCCCTTCGGCTTTCAGCTCACCCAGCAACTTGGCGACATCGCGGGTAGCGCTCTTGAAGTTCTTGTCGCCTTCGCTACGGGCGCCGAAGTCGGAATAGAACATCGGCAGCTCGATCACGCCGATCTTACGGGTAACCCCGTTGTCGCTGATCTGGATGACCTTCTTCTTGGCGGCCTGCTCTTCGATGGTGACCTTCTTGCGCACCAGCGTGATGGTTTCGTGCTTGCCCTCGGCGCCCTGGTCGGCGGGCACTACTTCCAGGCGCACGGTGGTGTCCTTCTTGCCGCGGATCAGGTTGACCACATCGTCGATGCGCCAGCCGACCACGTCCTGGATCGAACCACCATCACCCTGGCCCACGCCCATCACATAGTCGCCCACGTGCAGCTTGCCGGACTTGATCGCCGGGCCGCCGGGCACCAGTTCGCGGATCACGGTGTAATCGTCGCGCTGCTGCAGCACGGCGCCGATACCTTCCAGCGACAGCTTCATCGAGATATCGAAGTTCTCGGCCGCGCGCGGGGCCATATAGTCGGTATGCGGATCGGTGGAGTTCGCATACGCGGTCATGAAGGTCTGGAACGCGTCCTGGCTGTCCAGCTGCTTCATGCGGTCGATGTAGCTGCCGTAGCGCTTGTCCAGCGTCTTGCGGATGTCATCGTCGTTCTTGCCGGCGAGTTTCAGGCGCAACCAGTCGTTCATGGTGCGCTTGCGCCACAGGTCGTTGAGTTCGTTCTGGTCCTTGGGCCAGTCCGCCTTCTTGCGATCGATGATGTAGGTGTCGCTGGTATTGAAGTCAAAACCTTGCTTCAACAGGCTGCGCGCATAGTTCATGCGGTCGATGGCGCGCAGGATGTACTGGTTGAAGATGTCGAACGGGCCGGACAGGTCTTTGTTCCAGATCGCGTTGCCGAACTGGTCCTTGTACTTGGCGAACTTGGCCATGTCCTCCTGCGTGAAGAAGACCTTCTCCCCATCCAGCAACTTGAAGTACAAGTTGTAGATCTTCTGCGACATCGCATTGTCGAGCGGCTGCGCGTCGTAGTGGAAGCGGGTGAGCAGGTGCGCCGAGATCAGCGCCGCGTTGGCTTCATCGCCGGTCGGCTGCAGCGGCAGCTCCGATACCTTGCGCGGCTTGGAGGCGCCAAGATCCGCGGCCGATTGCGCAAAGGCTGCCGTGGTCGTGACGCTGAAGGCGATCAGCAGGGCCAGCAGTGGGCGAAAGCGAAGGGTCATGGGGTTCTCTTCAGGCGTGCTCGGTGACGCCAGCCGCGTGAGCCTGCTGGTCGGCATGATAGGAAGAACGGACTAGAGGGCCGGAGGCGACGTGCTGGAAGCCCATCGCCTCGCCGGCGACGCGCAAGGCTTCGAATTCGTCCGGGGTCCAGTAGCGCAGCACCGGATGATGATGCGGCGTGGGCTGCAGGTACTGGCCGATGGTGACCATATCCACGTCATGCGCGCGCAAGTCGCGCAGCGTTTCGATCACCTGTTCGTAGGTTTCGCCCAGGCCCAGCATGATGCCGGACTTGGTGGGGACGTCCGGATGCTGCGCCTTGAAGCGCTTGAGCAGATCCAGCGACCATTGGTAATCGGCGCCCGGACGCACTTCACGATACAGGTGCGGCACCGTTTCGAGATTGTGGTTGAACACGTCCGGCGGGAATTCCTTCAGTACTTCCAGCGCGCGCTCCATACGCCCCTTGCCGCGGAAATCCGGCGTTAGGATTTCGATGCGGGTGGCGGGAGTGGCATGACGCACGGCGCGGATGCAGGCGGCGAAATGCTCGGCGCCACCGTCGCGCAGATCGTCGCGATCCACCGAAGTGATCACCACGTATTTCAATCGCATGTCGGCAATGGTGTCGGCCAGGCGCGCTGGCTCCAGCGGATCGGGCGCTGCCGGACGGCCATGCGCCACGTCGCAGAACGAACAGCGGCGCGTGCACACCTCACCCAGGATCATGAACGTAGCGGTGCCTTTGCTGAAGCACTCATGGATGTTCGGACAAGACGCTTCTTCACACACGGTCACCAGCGCGTTCTCACGCAGGCGTGCCTTGAGCACCTGCACGGCGTTGCCCTGTGGCAGGCGCACGCGGATCCAGCTCGGCTTGCGCAGCGTAGGCACGTCGGTAGCGAAGCCGGCGCGATTGAGCGCGATCTTGTCGCCGCCCAGCTGCTTTTCGGCAGGGGCGCCACTGACGACGCTGATCGGAATGACCTTGCTGGAGGATGCGTTGGTTTCGCTCATGAAATAGCTCAGACCGCCAGCCGGGCGGGGAGTTCGGGGATCACGGGAGCGGCCGATTCAGCCTCGAAGCCGAACTGCCGGCAGAATTCGCCGATCAGCACATCCTCGACGTCCGACAGCCGCGACGGACCGCCCAAGTCTAGCACTTGCGTGACCGCCAGGTCCTTGTAACCGCAAGGATTAATGCGGTGAAACGGTTCCAGGTTCATATTCACATTGAAGGCCAGCCCGTGAAAGCTGCAGCCGCGGCGCACACGCAGGCCCAAGGCCGCCACCTTGGCATCCCCTACGTACACCCCGGGTGCCCCTTCGCGACGGACAGCCTGGATATTCCAGTGCTCCAGGGTGTCGATGATGGCCTGCTCTATCCGGCACACCAGCTCACGCACCCCCACTCCGACGCGGCGCAGATCGATCAGCGGATAGGCCACGATCTGGCCAGGGCCGTGGTAGGTGACCTGTCCGCCTCGATCCACCGGCACCACCGGGATCTCGCCCGGCGCCAAGACATGCTCCATCTTGCCGGCCTGCCCGAGCGTGAAGACGGGATCGTGCTCCAGCACCCAGAGTTCGTCGGTAGTGGTGGCGGTACGGTTGTCGGTGAAGGCGCTCATCGCCTGCCAGACCGGCGCGTAGGGCTGGCGGCCCAGGCGACGGACCAGGAGCGAGGGCACTGAGAACGGGGACGGGTCGGTCACGGCAAGACCATCAAGGCGGGTATGACAGGACAGCAGATAGGGTTGATCGCGATGGGAACAAGTACTGGAGGCGCTTATGTTCCTTGGCTTCCTGCCCCGCGGTCAAAGCGTATAGCGAATATCCTGATCCGCCCGCAGCGCGCTGTGCGCCAGCTCATATTGCTCGCGCGTCTCGCAGCGGAAGCTAACGGTGACGGAAAGGAAGTTGCCTTCGCGCGAATGGCGGTGCTTGACCGTCTCATGCAGGACGTGCAGCCCGATGCCTTCAAGAATCTCCGGCACCCTGGCCTTCAGGTCCGCACTGGCATTGCCCATCGCGGTGATCTCGAACTCGCCAGGGAATTGAAACCCCTGGCCTTCCTGCTGCGCCTTGATGTCGCTCAGGTCTTTCATAAGGAGCCTCCACTCGACTCAATGGCGGGCTTGGCTAGTAGGCTGGGATTGTTATCCCAGCCTACGAAAATCCGCAGCTTGCGCCGCATTCTCACTTCTTGCCGCTACCGTGGAACCACAGCAGGATGCTGTCCCACAGACGCTTGAAGAAGCCACCCTGCGGCGCGTCGTTCAGCGCCACCAGCGGAACGTCCAGCACAGCCTGGCCGTCCTGGGCGATGTGCAACGTGCCAACCTGCTGGCCCTTCTTGTAGGGCGCGATCAGCGTGGCCGGAATGTCCATGGTCGCCTTGAGCTTTTCATAGTCGCCGGTCTTCACGGTCACCATCACGTCCTGTGCGACGCCGAGCGGAAGTTCATTCTGCTCGCCCTTCCATAGCCGCGGCGTGGACAGCGGCTTGTTGGCTTCGTAGAGCTTGTGCGTTTCGTAGAAACGGAAACCGTAATTCATCAGCGCTATCGCGGAGTCCGCACGCGCTTTTGCGCTGCTGGCGCCCATCACGATCGCGATCATGCGCGCATCGCCGTGCTTGGCCGAAGCGGCCAGGCAGAAGCCTGCCGCGGCGGTGTGGCCGGTCTTGATGCCGTCCACGCTGGGGTCGCGCCACAGCAAGGTGTTGCGGTTGCCTTGCTTGATGCCGTTCCAGGTGAACTCCTTGATCGCGGAGATCGCGTAATCGTCCGGATAATCGTGGATCAGGGCACGCGAAAGGATGGCGATGTCATGCGCCGTCGAGTAATGACCATCGGCCGGATAGCCTGAAGCGTCCACGAAATGGGTGTTCACCATGCCCAACTGCTTGGCATAGGCGTTCATCAGGTTCGCGAAGGTTTCCTCCGAGCCAGCCGTGTGCTCGGCCAGCGCAATGGCGGAGTCGTTGCCGGACTGGATGATCATGCCGTACAGCAGGTCCTTCAGCGGCACCTGGCTGTTGAGCTTGAGGAAGCTGGTAGAACCGTCGGTGCCCGCACCGCCTGCGCGCCACGCATGCTCGCTGATCGTGACCTGATCGTTGAAATGGATCTTGCCGGCCGCCAGCTGCGCCGAGATCACATAGTCGGTCATCACCTTGGTGAGAGAAGCCGGCTCCACCCGTTCATCGGGATTCTTGGAGGCGAGTACCTGGCCGGTGGTGTAATCCATCAGCACCCAGGCCTTGGCATCCACGTCCGGCGGCGGTGGCACCGGGACCGCTACGGCAGCCGGCGCCGGGGGCGGGTTCGGCACCGGCTTGGGCGGTGTTTGCTGGGCAATGGCACTGGCGCCGATCACCAGGGCGGCGGCGGCAAAAACGTGCAGGGAGCAGCGGAACAGATTCATTGTGGGCTTACATCCGTCAATACGCGGCGCGCGAGGCGCCCTACTTTTTCTAATAAACGCTCAGTCTACCGCGACCTGCGGCTGCGGCAGCCCCATTTGTTCAATCTTGGCGCTGACGTGATCGGCGCTGTCCACATCGTTCAGCGGCCCTATCCGCACGCGGTGTACCAAGCGGCCGGCTATCGTCGCATCAGACACCTGCACCGGCGCAAAATTCGCCACCCGTAACTGTGCCGCGACGCGCTCGGCGTTGACCAGGTCGGAGAATGCACCAACCTGCAGGTAAATACTGGGCGGATGGGCTGGCGTAGCGCTGACAAGTGGTGGCGGCGCCTCCTGTTGCGGTGGCGCCGAAGGGTCGATGCCCTGCACTTCCACCAGTCCGGTGCCCTTGGGCCAGATGCCGATCTTTACGGCCGCGGCGTAGGACAGGTCGATCACGCGGTCCTCGTGGAACGGTCCCCGATCGTTGACGCGCACGATCACGCTCTTGCCGGTCTGCAAGTTGGTCACCCGCGCGTAGCTCGGCAGCGGCAGCACCTTGCTGGCGGCGGTGAACTTGTACATGTCGTAGTCCTCGAGGCTCGAGGTCTTATAGCCGTGGAACTTGCTGCCGTAGAACGAGGCGATGCCGCGCTCGTCGTAGCCATGCGCGGTGGGCAGCACCGTGTAGGTGCGACCCAAGACGCTGTACGGTGACTTGTTGCCATACAGCGAGCGCGGCTCGACCTTGGGTACCGGCTCAGGCAAGTTGCTCACGTCCGGTGGCGGACCACCCGGAATGCTGTCCGTACCGTCGCGATAGCGGCTGCCCTGAGGTTTGCTGGTGTCGTCGTAGAAGCCACCGGAACCCTGGCTGGACCGGCCTGAACCGGCATGCGATGACGAAGGCCGCGTGCCGCGATGACCGCCGCAACCGGCCAGCACCAGGGTGATCGCCAGCAGCCAGGACAGGCGCCAGGGTAGCTTCATCAGGGCGTCCGCTCCTGGCCCTGTTGCGCATGGACGACTTCGATGATCGCCTGGGCGAGCTGATTAACCGCCATCGCGTACATCACGCTGCGGTTGTAGGTGGTGATCACCTGGAAATTCTTGAAGGTGAACCAGTACTCCGGGCCATTCGCCCCTTGCAGCGTCTGCAGGCTGCTTGGCGCACCCGGATCCAGATGCTGCAGCGGCGCATAACCCCACGCTTCGAGTTGTTCCACCGTCCACTGTGGCTTGGCATCCTTCACGCCCAGCGCTTTGGCCGCCGCATCGGGCTGCGCACGCGCCGCCACCGGGCCGTCGGCAACCCAACCGTGTTTCGCGAAATAGTTGGCCACGCTGCCAAGGATGTCCGGCAGCGAATTTTGCAGGTCGATGCGCCCATCGCCGTCCTCGTCCACGGCGAAGTCGCGAATGCTGCCGGGCATGAACTGGCCCCAGCCTTGCGCACCGGCATAGGAGCCGGTGAGCGTGTCGACGGGGCCGGCGAGTTGCGTATCGGGCAGTTCCAGCAGGGTCTTCAGCTGATCGCGGAAAAACGCGGCGCGCGGCGGGTAGTACAGGCCCAGCGTCACCAGCGCATCGAGCACCTTGTACTTGCCGGTGTTGCGCCCGTAGAAGGTTTCCACACCGATGATCGCGACGATGTACTGCGGCGCGACGCCGTACTTCTTGCCGATCTGCTCCAGCAGCGCCTGGTGATCGAGGTAGAAGCGGATGCCTGCATCGATGCGGGCGGGGGTGAGGAAAATCTGACGGTACTCGCCCCACGGCTTCGCTTCGGCCGGGCGGCTGATCGCATCGAGGATGCTTTGCTGCCGCTTCGCGCCATCAAGCAAGGCGTTCAAGGCGGCCGGATCCTTGCCGGTATCCTTCGCCACTTCGCTGACCAGTTGGGCTTGCCCCGGGTGCTCGGCCCATGCGGCAAGCGGCAGCGCGAAACACAGCGCTGCCAGCGTAGAAATGATCTTTCCCTTCATGGGGCGGAGCGTAGCACGCATGCGCGTTTTTGCAGGGGCGTCAGTCATGAACTTTGCGGTTGGCGTGGATCGACATCAACACACCGAAACCCAGCAACAGCGACACCGCCGAAGTACCGCCATAGCTGACCATCGGCATCGGCACGCCGACCACCGGCAGCAGGCCGGCCACCATGCCGCCGTTGACAAACACATAGACGAAGAAGCTCATGCCGATTGCGCCCGCGAGCAGGCGCGAGTAGGTGTCCTTGGCCTGCATGGCGATCCATAGGCAACGGCCGATGATGAAGGCGTACAACACCAGGATCGCGCAGACGCCGATCAAGCCGAATTCCTCACAGAACACGGCGAAGATGAAGTCGGTGGTGTGTTCGGGCAGGAAGTCCAGGCGCGATTGCGTGCCTTGCTCGAAGCCCTTGCCAAAGATGCCGCCCGAACCCACCGCGATCTGCGACTGGATGATGTGCCAGCCGTTGCCGAGCGGATCGGATTCGGGGTTGATCATGGTGAGGATGCGGTCGCGCTGGTACTGGTGCATGAAATGCCAGGCGACCGGCACCATGCCCGCCGCGCCGGCAAGCAGCAAGCCGATGCGCCACCAGGCCATGCCGGAAAGAAACAGCGCAAAGCCGCCGGCCGCCGCAACCAGCAAGGCCGTGCCCAGGTCCGGCTGATGGGCGATCAGGCCGGCCGGAATGCCGATCATGGCGCCCACCGCGATGATGTCCTTCCAGCGCGGCGGCAACTGGCGCGGATGCAGGTACCACGCCACCATCATCGGCATGGTGAGCTTGACCAGCTCCGACGGCTGGAAGCGCATGATGCCAAGGTTCAACCAGCGATCCGCACCGCGGCCTTGGCCCAGCACCGCCACCACCAGCAGCAGCATCACGCTGCCGGCGTAGAGCCAGGGTGTCCAGTTGCGCAGCGCCGAAGGCGGGATGCGCGACATCAGCAGGATGCACGCGAAGCCAAGCACGAAGCGCGCGGCCTGCCCGCCAACCAGGCCGAGGTTGCCATCACCAGCGCTGTATAGGGTGGTCAGGCCGACACCACACAGCATCAGCAGTGCAAAAGCCAACGGCAGATCAATGCGCGGCCTCGTCCACATACGCCGAAAAAAACGATGCATGCGCAGGCGCAGGACATCGAGCGTCATGGCGTGTTGTCCTCACCGGTGGAACTGTCCGGGGCAGGAATGTCGCCCTGCGGAAGGTCTTCCGGTGTCTGCGTGGAAGCCGGAGCGGCCGGCAGGCCGGATTCCTGCAGCGGCGTGCTCGGCGGCACCGCGCCGCCCTGCGCAGCCAGCCATGCATCTAGAATCTTGCGTACGATCGGCCCCGAATCCTCCGCACCCCACGCACCCGCCTCCAGCACGACGGCTACGGCAATGCGCGGATTTTCCGCCGGTGTAAAGGCTTCAAACCAGGCACGGTGGCGCGCGGCCAGATAGGCAGCATTCTTGTTTTCGTCATACGCATTGCTTTTGCGCGAGTAACGCTCGGCGGTACCGCTCTTGCCGGCAATACGATACGGGAAGCCATTGCCCAGCTTGGCGCGAAAACCGGTCGAGGTCGGGTCATTGCTGTAGATGACCATCTGCATGCCCTCGTTCACCGCCTCCCAGTCTTTCATGTTCTTCATCAAGGACGGGCCGGTAGGCGGATTGGGCAGCGGCACCTGCGGCGTGCCGACATCCCCGGTCGACATCACTACGCGCGGCGCATAAGGCACACCGCGGCCGGCAAACGTCGCCAAGGCATGGGCCAGCTGCAATGCGGTAACCGACCAGTAGCCTTGGCCGATACCTGCGATGACCGTCTCGCCGGGATACCAGGTACGTTCCTTGGGTGAATGCTTGGCTTTCCACACGCGCGAAGGGACGATGCCTGGCGCTTCGCCCGGCAGGTCGACGCCAGTGGGATGTCCAAATCCATACGAGCTCATGAAGTCGCTGATGCGATCGATCCCCAAGTCCAGGGCAAGCTTGTAGAAGTATGTGTTGACTGAAGCGTAGATCGCTTTGTAGAGGTTGGTGGTACCCACGCCGTAACGCTGGTCATCGCGATAGCCGCGCGCCTGTCCGGGGATGTAGAACACACCGCTGGAAAACACCGAGTCCTGCGGGGTACGCACGCCATACTCCAGGCCGGCCAGAGCCATGAACGGCTTGACCGTCGAGCCGGGCGGAAAGGCTGCACGCAACGGTCGACTGATCAGCGGCTTGTCAGGTGCGTTGAGCAGTGCCTTGTAATCGGCGGAGCTGATGCCGTTGACGAACAGGTTCGGATCGAACGATGGCACGCTCACCATGGCCAGCACCTGGCCGTTGCGCGGATCGATGGCCACGGCAGCGCCGGCCCTCCCCTCGAACGCATCCTGCGCCGCTTTCTGGATGCGCGCGTCGATGCTCAGGTAGAGGTTCTTGCCTGGCTTGGGCGGATCGGTTTTCAGTACGCGCTGGATGCGCCCGTCGGCGTTCACCTCGTCCAGTTCGTAGCCGGGCGAACCATGCAGCATATCCTCGTACGAGCGCTCCACGCCGGTGCGCCCGATGTGCGTGGTGCCCTTGTAGCGGTCGGCATCGAGGTTTTGCAGATCGTCCGCGTCGATGCGGCTGACGTAGCCGATGACATGCGCGAACAACGGGCCCAGCGTGTATTGGCGTGTGAGGTACGGCACCACGTCCACGCCCGGGAAGCGCCAGCGGTTCACGGCAAAGCGCGCAATGTCGTCCTCAGTCAGGCGCATCTTCAGCGGCACGCTGTCGTAGCGCCGCGATTGCTTGAGCTGCTTGCGGAAGGCGTCCAGGTCGTCCTGGTCTAGCGCAATCACCGAGCCCAGCTGCGCCAGCAACTGGTTCATGTTGCGAATCTGCTCGGGCACCACTTCAAGCCGGAACGCCGGCACGTTGTCGGCCAGCAGCACGCCATTGCGATCGTAGATCAGGCCACGCGCCGGCGGAATCGCACGCGGCTTCACGCTGTTGTTGACCGAACGGAGGGCGAACTCGTCGTGCCGCAGCACCTGCAGGAACACATAGCGCCCCACCAGCGCGCACAAGCCAAGCAGGATCAACGCGAAACCCGCCAAGGCGCGGCGCCGGAATGCCTCGCCTTCGCCACGCGAGTCCTTGTAGATGCGCAGGCGTTTTGCTGCCGGCTTCATTGCAGCCTCAACCGCATCCGCAAATCATCAAGCAGCAGGAACAGGAACGGCCACAGCAGCGCGCTGATGAACGGCGATGTCCACCACAGCGCCGGCGGCGTGGATTCGCCGGCAAAGGCCCGCACCACCAGCAGCAGGAAGCGGTCGTTGAGCAACAAGGCCAGCACCGCCAGGGTCTGCTGCCACATCGGGAAAAAACGCAGGCGCGAACGGAAGCGCAAGGCGATGAAGACCAGCACGCACAAGCGCACGGCCTGTTCGCCGAGCAATACGCCGGTCAGCAGATCCGCGCACAGGCCGAAGACGAACGCGAGACCCAGCGTGACGCGCTGTTCGCCCGATTCAAGCGCCCAGTACAGCAGCACCAATGCGGGCCAATAGGGCTTGAAAGCATCCAGCACGTGCGGCAATGGCACCAGCATCAGCAGCAGCGCCGCTGCGAGCGTGCCGACGAACCACCAGAAGGACAGTCGCTGCCGGCTCATGTCGCAGGAGTCCCGGCGGTTTGTGCAGCAGCGGGCTTGCCTGTTGCAGTCGGCGCAGCAGCGGGCGGCCGCGCCGTGGACGCCGGCGCGGGTGCATCGCTGGCCGGAGGACCTGCCGGCGTCACCGGCGGCGGCGGGCCGGCCGGCTCGGGCAGGTCATGCAGCACCAGCACCTCGTCGGCGCGATCCAGATCGGCACTCGGCTGGGCGTGCGCTTCCAGGAACATGCCGCTGGGGGAAGGCCCCACGCTGGTGACTTCGCCTACCGGGAAGCCCTGTGGAAAGCGCCCGCCGAGGCCGGAAGTGAGCAGCTTGTCGCCCTCATGCAGATCGGCTGCCATGGGTACGTTGGGCAAAGTGAGCTGCTGGCCGTTGCGCGAACCATAGGCGATGGTGCGCAGGCCGGTGCGCTGGATCATCACCGGCACGGCGTGGTCCGGGTCGGTCACCAGCATCAGCGCGGCGGAATTGGGCAGCACATCGACGATCTGCCCCACTACGCCGTGAGCATCGATCACCGGCTGGCCGGCCTTGATACCGTCGCGGGCGCCAAGGTTGATCATCATGCGATGCCGGTAGGCGCCCATGTCCACGCCGATGACCCGCGCCATCTGCACGTGCAATTCCAGACTATGCTGGGTGTCCAGCAGTTCCTTCAGGCGTTGGTTCTGCTCGGCCACCGCGGCCATGCGATTGAGCTTGGCATTGGCCAGCAGCAGGTCTTCGCGCAGGTGCTGGTTCTGCTCGGTAAGCAGGCGGCGGTCGGCAAAGGCGACGCTGAGCGCGTGAAAGCCGTCGGCAGGCAGGCTTGCCAGGCGGTATACCGGCTCGACCACGATCGCGGTGGCATAGCGCAGCCGCCACAGCCAGCCGTTGCGATGGTCCAACACCATCAGCACCATCGCCAGGGCCAGATAGAACATCAGCCGCAGGGTCCCGGCGGCGGTGCCGGCGAACAGGGGCGAGGATTCCTCGCGCGCGAGCGGCATGTCCTACACCTCTGCGCGCCGATTATTCAGGGGCAAAGAAATCGCTGCCGTGCTGATCGATCAGCTCCAGCGCCTTGCCGCCGCCACGGGCCACGCAGGTCAGCGGATCGTCCGCCACCTGCACGTGCAAGCCGGTTTCCTCGGACAGCAGGCGATCCAGGTCGCGCAGCAGCGCGCCGCCGCCGGTGAGCACGATGCCGCGCTCGGCCACGTCGGAGCACAGCTCCGGCGGCGTCTGCTCCAGCGCCGACTTCACCGCCGCAACGATGCCGGCCAGCGGCTCGTGCAAGGCTTCCAGGATTTCGTTGGAGTTGACCGTGAACATGCGCGGCACGCCCTCAGCCAGGTTGCGGCCGGAGATTTCGATCTCCTTGACCTGGCTCTGCGGGAAGGCGCAGCCGATCTCCAGCTTGATGCGCTCGGCGGTGGATTCGCCGATCAGCGTGCCGTGGTTGCGCCGCACGTAGTTGATGATGGCCTCATCGAAGCGGTCGCCACCCACGCGCACCGACTGCGAGTAGACGATGCCGTTCAGCGAGATGACCGCCACTTCGGAGGTACCCCCGCCAATGTCCAGCACCATCGAGCCGCGGGCCTCGTGCACCGGGATACCGGCACCGATCGCGGCAGCCATCGGCTCCTCGATCAGGAACACGTCGCGGGCGCCGGCGCCTTCGGCCGACTCCTTGATCGCGCGGCGCTCCACCTGAGTGGAGCCGCACGGCACGCAGACCAGTACGCGGGGGCTGGGGCGCAACAGGCGCGAGCGATGCACCTGGCGGATGAAGTGCTGCAGCATCGCCTCGGTCATGGTGAAGTCGGCGATGACACCGTCCTTCATCGGACGCACAGTGGCGATGTTGCCGGGGGTGCGGCCCAGCATGCGCTTGGCGTCGCCGCCTACGGCCGCGACGGTGCGAGGACCGCCCGGGCCGCGATCCTGACGGATCGCCACGACGGAAGGTTCGTTTAGGACGATGCCCTGGCCCCGTACGTAAATAAGCGTATTGGCTGTACCAAGGTCGATGGAAACATCGTTGGAAAACATCCCGCGAAACTTCTTGAACATGGGTCCGCCGCGCATCGACTCTGGCTAAAAAGTAAGCGCGCCAGTCTAGTCAGCAAACCCCTATTCCGCAAGGACATTGGCGTTAAGAATGCGGTTTTTTAAGGGCAAATGTGAGGCGCAGCAGTGGAAGGGGGAGCCTAGGAAGCCCGGCCAGGCAGCCCAGACCAGCGGGCCGCCTGTTTCCCGTTCCCCGCTCAACCGCTACGATGATGCGTTTGCCAACTCAGCCGGGATTGCCAATCACCATGTCTGCCGTCATCTGCGGATCGCTTGCCTACGACACCATCATGGTGTTCCAGGACCAGTTCAAGAAGCACATCCTGCCCGACCAGGTGCACATCCTGAACGTGTCGTTCCTGGTGCCGCAAATGCGCCGCGAATTTGGCGGATGCGCCGGCAACATCGCCTACAACCTCAAGCTGCTGGGCGGCGATCCCCTGCCGGTGGCGGCGGTGGGCCAGGATTTCGCCCCCTACCGGGAGCACCTCACGCGCTGCGGCATCCGCATGGATGGCATCCGCGTGTTCGAAGACCAGTTCACCCCGCAGTGCTTCATCACCACCGACCTGGACAACAACCAGATCACCGCGTTCCACCCGGGCGCGATGTCCAGCGCCCATGCCAACCACGTGCGCAACATCCCCGACGTCAGTTTCGGCATCGTCGCTCCTGATGGCCGCGAAGCCATGCTGCAGCATGTGGATGAATTCGCCGCGCGCGGGGTACCGTTCGTGTTCGATCCCGGCCAGGCCATGCCGCTGTTCAACGGCGAGGAATTCCGGGCAATGATCGAAAAATCCACCTATGTGATCGTCAACGACTACGAATCCCAGCTGCTGCAACAGCGCACCGGCTGGAACGCACAGGAAATCGCCTCGCGTGTGAAGGCCTATGTGGTGACGCTGGGCCCGCGCGGCTCGCTGATCCATACCGAAGGCAGCACGCATGAGATCCCGGCGGCGCGCGAGCGCGCGGTGGTGGACCCGACCGGCTGCGGCGATGCGTACCGGGCTGGCCTGATCTTCGGCGTCATGAAGGGCATGGATTGGCCCACCATCGGCCGCATGTCCTCGCTGATGGGTGCGCTGAAAGTGGAGCACCCCGGCACCCAGAACCAGCACTTTACCTACGACCAGTTCGCCGCCGAATTCAAACAGCAATTCGGCCACGCACTGGCCTGAGCGCCGGGAGTCTCGCCATGTCCACCCTCGCCGGCATCGTGGTCACGATCATCGCGCTGATGCACGTATGGTTCCTGATCCTGGAAATGCTGCTGTGGGACAAACCCACAGGCCTGCGTGCGTTCGGCATCACGCCCGAATTCGCCGCACAGACCAAGGTACTGGCCGGCAACCAAGGCCTGTACAACGGCTTTCTCGCGGCCGGCCTGGGCTGGGGATTGATCCTCGGCGGCCCGGAAGGTACGCACGTGAAGCTGTTCTTCCTTGCCTGCGTGCTGGTAGCAGGTCTGTACGGCGGCCTGACCGCTACGCGCAAGGTCCTATGGATACAGGGGCTCCCTGCCGCCATCGGCCTTGCCCTGGTACTGGCGGCCTGACATGCACGAGCACGATCGCGAAGCTGTCGGCCAGCCGTTCGACCATGCGCTGATGCAGCGCGCACGCGAACTGAGCTGGCAGGCGCTGCAAGGCATTCGCGAGCGCATGCGACCGGGCATTAATGAGGACGAAGCTCGCGCCGAAGCCTCGCAGGTGTTCGAGGCGCTGGGCCTGGAACGGCTGTGGCATCCGGTAATCATCCGCATCGGCCCGAATACCACCAAGACCTACCGCGAAGCCTCTCAACCAGGTGTGCGACTAGGCGAAAACGATAGCTATTTCATCGATCTGGGCTTGGTATTCAGTGGGCACGAGGGCGATGTCGGCGATACTTTCGTGGTTGGCCATGCGCCCGAACGGGAGGCTTGCGCGCAGGCTGCACGTGATTTGTTCCAGGATGTCGCCAAAAAATGGCGCCATGAGGGCTGGGACGGTCAAAAGCTTTATAATTACGCGTTCGAGCGTGCCGAGGCGATGGGCTGGCGCTTCAACCATGCCATCAAAGGGCATCGGGTGAGCGACTTTCCGCACTCGGTGCACAAGGGCGGCAATCTTGGGGATCTCGACCACACCCCCCGCAAGGGTTTGTGGATACTTGAAATCCAGATTGCCCACCCGAGCGAACCGTTCGGTGCCTTCTATGAAGATTTGCTAGCCGATCCAGCGCCATGAACGCGCCCGGCCGGCAACGAGGCATACACATTTGATACGTACGCTGCGGAGCCAAGGACGACCCGCCCAGCTTTTCATTCTCCCCTCGGGGAGAGCAACGATTTCTGATCGACAAACGACTTCTACTACGGAACCAAGACAGTGGCCCGCCAGAAACCCCTCAACCTCTATCGCAACATCGGCATCATCGCGCACATCGACGCCGGTAAGACCACCACCACCGAGCGCATCCTGTACTACACCGGCAAGAAGCACCAGATCATCGACGTGCACGACACCAAGGACGGCAAGGGCTCGACCACGACCGACTACCTGGAACAGGAAAAGAAGCGCGGCATCACCATTCAGTCTGCCGCCGTGTCGACCGAGTGGAAGGGTCACCAGATCAACGTGATCGACACCCCAGGGCACGTGGATTTCACCATCGAGGTGAACCGCTCCCTGCGCGTGCTCGACGGCGCCGTAGTGGTGTTCGACGGCGTGGCCGGCGTGGAACCGCAGACCGAAACCAACTGGCGCCTGGCCGACCAGTACAACGTGCCGCGCATGTGCTACATCAACAAGATGGACCGTATCGGCGCGAACTTCAAACACGCCGTGGACGGCATCAAGAACCGCCTGGGCGCCAATATCGTGCTCTGCCAGGTACCGCTGGGCAGCAGCGACGACTTCATCGGCATGGTCGACCTGATCGCCGGTGCGGGCTATATCTGGGACAGCAGCGACAAGGACAGCAAGTGGGAAACCATCCCGCTGGACCAGGTTGCCGACCATCCCAAGGTCAAGGCATTCACCACCACCGCCGACAAGGAATGGGTGTCCCAGCTGGCCGAACTGCGCGCGCATAGCATCGAAAGCGCCGTGGAAATGGACGACGAGGCCATGCACGCCTACCTCGACGGCCAGGAACCGACACTGGAAACGCTGAAGAAGTGCATCCGCAAGGGCTGCGTGGCCGGCAAGCTGGTGCCGATATTCTGCGGATCGTCCTATCGCAACAAGGGCGTGCAGCAGATGCTGGACGGCGTGATCGACTACATGCCTTATCCGGGCGAGAACGGCGGCATCTCGATGGTGGACGAAGACGGCAACGTGACCGGCGAACAGTCCGTCACGGACGACGCCCCGGTCCGCGCGCTGGCCTTCAAGGTGATCAACGACCAGTTCGGCACCCTCACCTTCACCCGCATCTACTCCGGCGTGATCAAGAAGGGCGACACCCTGCAGAACGTCACCCGTGGCAAGAAGGAGCGCATTGGCCGCATCGTGGAAGTGCAGGCCAACGCCACCAAGGAAATCGAGGAAGTGCGTGCAGGCGATATCTGCGCCTTCGTTTCGTTGAAGGAAACCGAGACCGGCGATTCGCTGAGCGATCCGCAGCATCCGGTGCTGCTGGAGCGCATGCGCTTCCCCGACCCGGTGATCAGCGTGGCGGTGGAGCCCAAGAGCCGCAACGACGTCGACAAGCTCTCCACCGCGCTCTACAAGATGGTGAAAGCCGATCCGTCGCTGCGCATGGAAGTGGACAAGGAAACCGGACAGACCGTGCTCAAGGGCATGGGCGAGCTGCACCTGGAAATCACCATCGACCGCATGCGCACCGAACTGGGCGTGGAAGCGAACATGGGCAAGCCCAAGGTCAGCTTCCGCGAAGCGTTCGGCCAGACGGTGGAACACACCTACACGCACAAGAAGCAGTCCGGCGGTTCGGGGCAGTTCGCCGAAGTGAAGATCATCTTCGAACCGGGTGAACCGGGCAGCGGTGTGGTGTTCTCCGACGAAGTGGTCGGCGGTCGCGTACCGCGCGAATACATCCCGGCGGTGGAACACGCGATCACGGTGGAATCGCGCCAGGGTCAGGTGGCCGGCTACGAGGTGCTGGACTTCAAGGCACGCCTGATCGACGGCAAGTTCCACGACGTGGACTCCTCGGCGCTCGCCTTCGAAATCGCCGGCCGCGCCTGCTTCCGCGAAGCGCAGAAGATGTCCAAGCCCAAGCTGCTGGAACCGGTGATGAAGCTGGAAGTGGTCACCGAGGCGGACTACCTCGGCGACGTGATCGGCGACATCAACCGTCGCCGCGGCTCGGTCAGCGAGCAGGGCCAGAAGGGTACCAACGCCTTCGTACAGGGCTTCGTGCCGCTGGCGGAAATGTTCGGCTACATCAACTTCCTGCGTTCGGCCACCAGCGGCCGCGGCACCTTCTCGATGATCTTCGATCATTACGAGGAAGTGCCGGCGAGCATGGTCGCCAAGCTGATGGAGAAGGAAGCGAAGTAAGCCTTCGCTGCCGTCTCGGAAAGCCCAAGCCCAGGGAGCGATCCCTGGGCTTTTTTGTAACCGGGCACACCGGCCTTGCAGCCCTTTGAGTGACACTCTAGTATCACTCACATGCGCACCGAACTAGTCACCACCCTCAAGCGACAGGCCACTGAACTGCTGGCCGACTTGGAGCGCGACCGCGAGCCCATCCTGATTACCCAGCATGGCCTGCCTAGCGCCTATCTGGTTGACGTCGAGTCTTTCGAAACCATGCAGCAACGCATGAAGCTGCTGGAAGGCATCGCACGCGGGGAACGCGCGGTGGAGGAAGGGCGTACGCTCTCGCACGAGCAGGCGAAGGAACGCCTGGGCCGATGGCTGAAGTAGCTTGGACCGAGCCGGCCCTGAGCGAGCTGGACGAAATCGCCGACTACATCGCACTGGACAACCCGGAGGCCGCGCGCAAACTCGTCGAGCGTGTTTTCACGCATGTCGATCAGCTGGCCGAGCACCCGGAAAGCGGTTCAAAGCCACAGGAATTGAAAGGCTGGCGTTATCGCCAGATTGTTGAACCTCCTTGTCGAATCATTTACCGCATTGACGGCGAGCGTGTATTCGTTCTCTATGTGCTGCGCAGCGAAAGACGGTTGCGGCCGGGAAAGCTTCAGCGGTGAAACCTGCGCTGGGATGACCATCCCAGCTCACGCGCCCCGATGGGCCATCCGGGCTACAATACGCGGTTCGCCTGCCAGCCCAACCCCCCATGTCCATCCATCTGCAAGAAACCCAACGCCGCCGCACCTTCGCCATCGTCAGCCACCCCGACGCGGGCAAGACTACGCTGACGGAAAAGTTGCTGCTATTCGGCGGCGCGATCCAGATGGCCGGCTCGGTGAAAGGCCGCAAGGCCGCGCGCCACGCCACTTCGGACTGGATGGCGCTGGAGAAGGAACGCGGCATTTCGGTGACCTCCTCGGTGATGCAGTTCCCCTACGAGGGCAAGATCGTCAATCTGCTCGACACGCCGGGCCATGCGGACTTCTCCGAGGACACCTATCGCGTGCTTACCGCGGTGGACTCGGCGCTGATGGTGATCGACTGCGCCAAGGGCGTGGAGGAGCGCACAATCAAGCTGATGGAAGTGTGCCGGCTGCGCGACACCCCGATCATGACCTTCATCAACAAGCTCGACCGCGAAGGCCGCTCGCCGATCGAACTACTGGACGAAGTGGAGTCCGTGCTCGGCGTCGCCTGTGCGCCGCTGACCTGGCCGATCGGCATGGGCAAGCGGCTGAAGGGCGTGTACCACCTGCTGCTGGACGAAGTGCACGTGTTCGAGCAAGGCAAGAATTTCACGCGCCAGGATTCGACCATCTTCAAGGGCCTTAATGCGCCGGGGCTGGAACAGGCTATCGGCACGGAAGCCTTGAACGAGCTGAGCGAGGAGCTGGAACTGATCCAGGGCGCTTCGCATCCGTTCGACCTGGAACAATACCACGCCGGCAAGCTGACCCCGGTATTCTTCGGTTCGGCGGTGAACAACTTTGGCGTGCAGCTGCTGCTGGATTTCTTCGTGGAACACGCGCCCGAGCCGCGCTCGCGCGCTACGCTTTCGCGCGAGATCAAACCGGCGGAAGAAAAGCTCACCGGCTTCGTGTTCAAGATCCAGGCCAACATGGATCCGGCGCATCGCGACCGTGTCGCCTTCATGCGCATCTGTTCGGGCACCTATACCGCCGGCATGAAAATGCTTCAGACGCGCACCAACAAAGAAGTGCGCATCGCCAACGCGCTCACTTTCATGGCGAGCGATCGCGAGATCGTCGAAAGCGCCTATCCGGGTGATGTAATCGGGCTGCACAACCATGGCACCATCAGCATCGGCGATACCTTCACGGAGGGCGAAGCAGTGAGCTTCACCGGCATCCCCAACTTCGCGCCGGAATTGTTCCGCCGCGCGCGCCTGCGCGATCCCTTGAAAATGAAAGCGCTGCAGAAGGGCCTGGCCCAGCTTTCCGAGGAAGGCGCCACGCAGTTCTTCCGCCCGCTGATGAGCAATGATCTGATCCTGGGCGCGGTGGGCGTGCTGCAGTTCGACGTGGTGGCGTACCGGCTTAAGGACGAATACGGCGTGGACGCCAGCTTCGAACCGGTCGGCGTGGTGACCGCCCGCTGGGTGCACTGCGACGACGCCAAGAAGCTGGAAGAATTCCGCGAGAAGAACGCGATGAACCTGGCCATCGATGCGGCCGGCGAGCTGGTCTACCTGGCGCCCTCGCGCGTGAACTTGCAACTGACGCAGGAGCGATCGCCCGCTGTGCGCTTCTCCGCCACACGCGAGCACGCCGCTTCCGTCGAGGTTTGAACGCTGGCCGCCGAACAGCCTTCACATAATCGTCATTTTTTGCCGGGCAGTACCGCCCGGCCAGGCATCTCGCTAATCTGATTGGCAAGGGGGCCGCCGTCCGATCAGGGGGCGCGGCATATCCAATCGTCAACTTAAGCGGGATTTCGCATGGTCAGCTCCGAAGCGGCTCCGACTCCAAGGAAGTACGGCTGGCTGGCGCACCTGCCCATCCGCTACAAGATCATTCTTGGGATAGGGCTGCTGCTCGGACTGTTCTTCATCGACAGCCTGATCGACGTCGTGTCAGGCAACCTGCAGCTGGAAACGCGGCAGTGGGTGGAACACACCTATCAGGTCATCCAGCAGATCGAAGGGCTGCAACGCACCGCCTTGTCCGGGCAGATAGGCTTGCGCGGCTTCATGCTCACCCAGGATGCCAATGAACTGGAACGCGCCAAGAGCAGCGATGCGATGTTCCAGGCCGACCTGGCACAACTGCAGCAGATGAGCGCGGACAATCCGCTGCAGCAGTCGCGCGTCGACCGGATCAAGATGCTGTCCCTGCGCTGGGACCAAGAAGTACAGGACATGGTTTACAGGCCCTTGGCGTCGGTCAAGGCCACTGACAAGCAGGCACTTGCCGCGGAGATCGCGCCCATCAGGGAGAACTACCTGACGCATCGCACCGTGCATGTCGAAGACTACATGGCCGTGCTTGACGAGATGGTCGTGACCGAACGGCAATTGCTTGCCTCGCGCGTAGAGCGCGCGGACAGTCAGCTGAACAAGACTCGCTATATCGACATCGCCAGTACGCTGTTTGAACTGGTCATCGGCCTGCTGGTGATCTCGCTGACCTCACGCATGGTGGCGCGCCCAATCCGCCGACTGGGCGAGTCGATGACCCGGCTGGCCAACCATGATCACAACATCCCGATTCGCGGCGTCGAGCGACGCGATGAAATCGGCGAAATCTCGCGCGCCCTGCAGGTGTTCAAGAGCATGGTGGTCGAGACGCACGAGCAGGCTCAGCTCAAGGCCCACGTCACGGCGATTTCCACCAGCCTGCAGTCGGCGACCAACCATCGCGAGTTCGCGGAAAGGTTCGTGGACCAGCTGGCGCCGTTGATCAACAGTGGCGTGGCCCTGTTCTACGGTTTTGACGAATCGCGCCAGCGGCTCGACCTGTTGGGCAGCTACGGGCTGCGCATGCAGAACAGTCCGGATGCCTATATGCCGGGTGAGGGCCTGGTGGGCCAATGCGCCGCCTCCCGCCATGCCATCGTACTGGACGACGTGCCGGCGAACTATCTGCGCATCGACTGGGGTGGCGGCTCGGCCCTGCCACGCCACCTCACCATCCTGCCGCTGATGGTGCGCGACCAGCTGGTGGGCGTGCTGGAATTTGCCGGCTTTGCCGCGCCCGCGGCCCATCACGAGCAATTGCTGGAAGAGCTGCTTCCGCTCGCAGCCTTGACGCTGGAAAACCTCAATCGCACTGTGAACACCGAGCAATTGCTGGAGCAGACGCGCGAACAGGCGGACGAACTGCGCATTTCTTCCGTCACGATGCGCCAGCAGCAGGAAGCGCTGCGTGCCGCCAACGACACCCTGCAAAGCAAGACCATCGAACTGGAAGAGCAATCCCAGCGCCTGCTGGCATCGGAGGAAGAGCTGCGTGTGCAGGCCGATGAGCTGCAGGCTTCGAACGAAGAATTGCGCCTGATCACCGAATCGCTGCGCCAGCAGAAGCAGCAGGTCGAGGAATTGCAGCACGATACCGCACAGAAGGCCGAGGAGCTGGCGCGCGCCAGTCAGTACAAGAGCGAATTCCTGGCCAATATGTCGCACGAGCTGCGCACGCCGCTGAACAGCCTGCTGATCCTTTCGCGCAGCCTGTCGGACAATCGCGAAGGCCATCTGGACGAGGAAGAAGTGGAGTCGGCCCGCATCATTCACGACTCGGGCTCGGGCCTGCTGCGCCTGATCAACGACATTCTCGACTTGTCCAAGATCGAAGCGGGCAAGATGGAACTGTCGCTGGTCGATTACCCGCTGCAAAGTCTGGTGCGCAACTTGCGCCGCAATTTCGACCACGTGGCGCGCGAGAAAAAGCTCGATTACCAGGTAACGATGGACGAGGGCCTGCCGGAAGTCATCCACACCGACCCCACCCGGCTGGAGCAGATCGCCAACAACCTGCTCGGCAACGCGTTTAAATTCACCCAGCAAGGTAGCGTCCGCGTGCACATCGGCCGGCCTAGCAGCGAGCTGCCGGTACCGGAATCGGCACAGGGCAAGCCGCTGCTGGCGATCAGCGTGAAGGACACCGGTATCGGCGTGGCGGCGGACAAGCTGGAACGCATCTTCAACGCGTTCGAACAGGCCGACAGCAGCACTAGCCGGCAATTCGGCGGCACCGGCCTGGGCCTGAGCATTTCACGGCGCATGGCCGGCCTGATGGGCGGCGACATCCTGTTGCGCAGCGAAGTCGGACAAGGTAGCGAATTCGTGCTGCTCCTGCCCGAGCAAAGCGCCGGTACCTCCATCGCCACCAAGGCGTCGGCGGCAACCGTCACCCAACCATCCACACCACGCCCAGTGACGCGCGCCCTGCTGCCTGCCGAAGGCGTGCGTGACGATCGCGAACGCATTACACCGGGCGAAAGCGTGATCCTGATCGTGGAAGACGACCCGGCCTTCGCGCGCATCCTGGCCGACATGGTGCGGCAGAAGGGCCATCACATGCTGCATGCGCCGAACGGCGAGGCCGGGCTGGAGCTGGCGCGGCGCTATCATCCGATCGGTATCCTGCTCGACGTGATGCTGCCTGGCATGGACGGCTGGACGGTGATCGAGCGGCTGAAGGCCGATCCGGCCACCCGGCATATTCCCGTGCACTTTCTTACCGCTACCGACGATGCCAGTCGCGGACGCGAGCTGGGTGCGGTGGGCTTTCTTACCAAGCCGGTCTCGCGGGAGGCCATCAACCAGGCATTCGAGCGGCTGCTGCATTTCGCCAAGGGCCGCACACGTCACCTGCTGGTGGTCGACGACGACGACGCCGCACGAGGCGCCGTGCGCGACCTGCTCGGCGTGGACGACGACGTCAAAGTGGATGAAGCCCGCAGTGGCGAGCAGGCCTTGGAAAAGATCGCCGCCACCGGCTACGACTGCATCGTGCTCGATCTGAACCTGCCCGGCATGTCCGGCCTCCAACTGCTAGAGCAGCTCGCCGCGGGAGGTAGCATTCCGCCGGTGGTGGTGTATTCCGGACGTGAATTGAGCCGCGAAGAAAACCTGGCGGTGCGCCAGTACACCGACAGCATCGTCATCAAGGGCGCCCGCTCGCCCGAGCGCCTGCTGGATGAAGTCAGCCTGTTCCTGCACAGCATTCGCGACACCAGGCAACCACCCGGCAGCCCCGGCCCCGCACCCAGCCATGACGGCCTGCGCGATCGCAACGTCCTGCTGGTGGACGATGACATGCGCAACCTGTTTGCGCTGTCCAAAGTGCTGCGCGACTGGGGCATCCGCGTAAGCATGGCGCAGGACGGCCAGAAAGCCTTGCAGGTGCTGGCCGAAAATCCGCAGGTCGAACTTGTGCTAATGGACATCATGATGCCCGGCATGGACGGCTACGAGGCAACGCGAGCGATCCGCGCCCAGCCGAATCTCGCCAGCCTGCCAATCATTGCGCTCACCGCCAAGGCCATGCGTGGCGACCGCGAACGCTGCCTGGAAGCAGGCGCCAACGATTACCTGTCCAAGCCGATCGACGTGGATAAACTGGCTTCGCTGATGCGCATGTGGCTGCGCAACTGACCTGAGGGAACTGTGCCCATGGACGCCCCGGAGCTGGACAGCATCGAAATGGAACTCTTCGTCCAGGCGCTGCAAAAGCGCCACGGGCACGATTTCACCCAATACGCGCCCGCTTCGCTCAAGCGCCGCGTGCATCTGTTGGTCGATCAGCTCGAATGCAAGACCATTACCGGCCTGACCGAACGCATGCTGCACGAGCCGGCGATGCTGCCGCGTGTTCTGGAAGGCCTAACCGTGCCGATGTCGGACATGTTCCGCGATCCGGCCATGTTCCTAGCGTTGCGCGAGCAGGTGTTTCCGCTGCTGGCCTCCTATCCGCAGATCAACATCTGGCAGGCGGGGTGCGCGCACGGGCAGGAGGTGTATTCCCTGGCGATCCTGCTGGAAGAGGCCGGGCTGTACGAGCGAACGCAGATCTTCGCCACCGATCTCAGCGACCGCGCGTTGCAACGCGCCAGCGAGGGCATTTATCCGGCCCAGGAGGCCCAGCAGTGGTCGCGCAACTACCAGGCCGCCGGTGGCCGGCGCTCACTGGCCGATTACTGCAGCGCCGGCTACAAGTTACTCAAGCTCAACCAGCGCCTGCGCCGGAACGTGACCTTCGCCGTGCACAATCTGGCTACCGACGGCGTCTTTTGCGAGGCGCACCTGATATTGTGCCGCAACGTGCTGATCTATTTTTCCAACACGCTGCAGAATCGCGCGCTGTCGTTGTTTCGCGACAGCCTGGTGCGCGCCGGCTTCCTTTGCCTGGGCGTGCGCGAGAACATAGACCGCTCTCCGATCGCGCAGGCCTTCGTGCCGTTCAGCGAACCGCAGCGCATCTACCGGCTCGCCAGCCATCTGGACGATATTGCCGAATGACCACCCCCGCCGCCATCGCGATCGGCTGTTCGGCGGGCGGCGTGGATGCTCTGATGACCCTGCTCGGCGCGCTCGACGCCAGGCTGCGGCAATCCGTGCTGGTGTGCTGCCACCGGTCCGACGCGATGGACATCCTGGGAGACGTGTTGGGGCGCATGTCGGTGTTGCCGGTGATCGAAGCGGTCGAGCGCCAACCGGTACAAGCCGGTGTCGTACACCTCGCGCCCTCCGGATACCATCTGCTGGTGGAAAGCGATCTGCATTTCGCCCTGTCGGCCGATCCTCGCGTGAACTATTCGCGCCCTTCCATCGACGTGCTGTTCTGTTCCGCCGCCGAGGTTTGGCGCCAGGCCCTGATCGGCGTGATCCTGACGGGCGCCAATGCCGATGGCGCCGCGGGTCTGCAGCGCATTCGCGAACTCGGCGGAGTCGCCATCGTGCAGTCTCCCACCGATGCCGAAGCCACCGCCATGCCGCAAGCCGCGCTCGATATGGCCGGCGCGGATTACTGCCTTCCTCTCCCGGACATCGCCCCCCTGCTCAATCGACTCTGTCTAGGGAGCCTCTGATCTATTCCTACGTGCCCGGCATGACGTCCAGAAGGCCCGCAGGGTGGGTCGCGCGGCACAGGGCAGACTGGCCGTCTGTTCAAGCCGCGGGGCACAGCCTGCGGGCCTTCTGGACGTCACCCCGTCGTCAAAATTTAAAATGCTGGGGCCGCACTGTATGCGCGCCTCGCTTCGCCCCGCCGTCTAGACATACTCCCCGACGGGGCGAAGCGAGGCGCGCATACAGTGCGGTGACGGGTACGTAGGAATAGATCAGAGGCTCCCTACATGAATACTCACATTCCCAAGATCCTGGTCGTCGATGACACTCGCGCCAACTTGATCGCCATGCGCCATCTGCTGGCCGACTGCGGCGCGGAACTGGTGGAAGCCAGCAACGGCAACGCTGCGCTGGCGGCCTGCCTGGACCAGCAGTTCGCGCTGATCCTGCTCGACGTGAACATGCCGGACATGGATGGCTTCGAAGTCGCGCAACTGCTTGGCGAAACCGAGCACCTGCGCGATACACCGGTGATCTTCGTTACCGCCGCCTATGCAGACGATATCAACCGCTTGAAAGGCTACAGCTCCGGCGCGGTCGACTATATCGCCAAGCCGATCAACGACACGATCCTCAAATCCAAAGTACGTGTATTCCTGGAACTGCACAACGCGCGCATGCAATTGCAGGAGACGCTCGAGCAGTTGTCCGCCCGCAACCAGCAATTGCAGGCCGAGATCGGCGAGCGCCAGCGCGCCGAAGCACAGGTTCGCCACCAGGCCACCCACGACATGTTGACCGGGCTGCCCAATCGCATGCTGTTTCATGAGCGGCTGCGCTCGGCGGTGCAATACAGCCTGCTGCACGGCATTCCCTTCGCGCTGGCGCTGGTCGACATCGATGGCTTCAAGGCGGTCAACGATACCTACGGCCATCCGGCTGGAGATGCGCTCTTGCAGGCGATTTCCTCGCGATTGACCGGCCAGGTGCGTGCCGACGATACGGCGGCGCGCCTGGGCGGCGATGAATTCGCGTTGATCTTCCAAGGCGCCGCCGAGCTTGAGCCGCTGCTGAAGCGCTGCCAGTCGATTTGCCAGGTGCTGGCGCAGCCGTACCAGCTGCAGGGCGAACACGGTGCTTTCCTGGCCCACGTGAGCGCCAGCATCGGCATCGCGCTGTGGAGCGAAAAAATCGATTCTGACGAGACCTTGATCCAAGCCGCCGATCGTGCGCTGTACCAAGTCAAGGAGAGCGGCAAAAACGGCTGCGCGCTGGCGCCGACGTGACCCGCAACGCCACGCCGAACGAGGACCGCAACTTGGCCTGAGTAACCACTCACGGGAGATTCGCCATGTCCGAAGACATCGCCTTTCGTACACCGCCGTCAGCGCCCGCATGGCAGCGCTGGCTGGTCTATTCGCCAGTGGCGCGCATCGTAATCTTCGCCGCCATCACCTTTGGTGTCGGCTATGCAATGCATGACATCCTGGCTGCAATAGGCTGGATGGGCAAATCGGTAGCACCACTGCAGCGCGCGCTCGGCCTCATGACGATGGAGCTTGTCGCCACTGTCATTGCCTACCTGGTTCTGGTCTGCCTCGTCGAACACCGGTCACCACGCGAACTGTCCTTGCGCGCGCTTCCCACCTATGGCCTGGCCGGCCTGCTGGCGGGCTTCCTGATCTTCAGCACCGTGGTAGGCATACTGTGGCTGTGCGGCAGCTATCACGTGCTTGGTATCAATGCTCAGGTGGACTGGCTGCCCGAAGTGTTGCTTGCCGGTGTCGGCGCCGGCATTGGCGAAGAGATCGTCACGCGCGGGGTCCTGTTCCGCATCGCCGAAGAGGGTCTTGGCACTTGGTGGGCGCTGGCGATTTCCGCCGTTTTTTTCGGCGGTGCGCACATCTTCAATCCCGGCGCCACGCTATGGAGCTCGCTGGCCATCGCCATCGAAGCGGGCATTCTGCTCGCCCTGGTTTTCCATGTGACACGCACTCTATGGGCATGCGTGGGCCTGCACGCTGCATGGAACATCACACAAGGGACGATCTACGGCATCCCAGTGTCTGGTACCGGCGGCAAGGGTTGGTTGCTGTCCTCGCGCACTGGCCCAGACTGGCTGAGCGGCGGTGCGTTCGGCGCGGAAGCCTCTGTGGTGGCGTTGCTGGTGTGCACATCGGTTTCGGTGGTGTTGCTGCTGACCGCATTGCGCCGCAAAAGCATCGTGCGCTCCCGCAGGTCGCGCGCCGTCACGCCTTCTTGCGAGGCGACACCCACATCGTGATGCGGGCGCGGAACACCGGCGTTCCAGTCGGATCGGTGACCTCCACCCGCACTGGCCAGTCTCTGGCGGCATCCACGGCCTCAAGCTGCGCTTCCGGTGTCGCCACGGCATGCATGCTGCCCTTCGCCCGGCTGAGGTATTCCACGCTCATGCCCCTGGGTATCCAGCGCGCATCGGCCGGAATCGTCGCCTCCGCCATGACGCCCGCGGACAATTCGGCCAGGTTGCAGAGTGCGATCGCATGGACGGTGCCGATATGGTTATGCACGCGCCGGCGATCGCGCATGAGCACCTCGCAGCGCCCCGGCTCCAGGGCGACGAACAACGGGGCGATGGTGGCGAAGTAAGGGGCGCGCAGGCAGACGGCGCGGGAGAACAGCCAGTGGCCGGCAGGCCAGCGGGTGATGCGCTGGTACAAGGACAACAACGATGCACCCATGAAGTCTCCTGCGACGTTGACGTACCCTAGGCTGGGATGACAATCCCAGCCTTGCTTATGCTGCATGCATGGTAAAGCCGGGATTGTCATCCCAGCCTACGATTCATGTCAGCCTACGCCGCATCGGCCAGCTTCTTGGCGCTCTTGCGGGTGATCGCCGACTGTAGCTCAGCCGGATCGAAATCATCCACCGAAATGAACTCGAACACGCCTTCACGCACCCGTTTGAGCAAGGCGGCCTCCGAATGGTCGATCACGCCCGACCGCATCGCCTCATCCAGCTGGCCAAGATAGTCGTGCGACTTGAACTGGCCGGCCTTCTGCGCCTTGAGGAACTTGCGCTCCACCGGCTCGGCAGCGATCACATCCGGCAGCAGCTCGTTCATGCGACCCACGGTGTTATTGGAAGTTGGCGTGAGGTAAGCCCATTCCAGCAGGCGATCGCGCGCTTCACCGGGTGCGGTGATGAGCGCGGCGACCCGGCGACCCAGACGATCCGACGGCGGCACTTCGCGGCGGCCGAAGGGGAACACCAGGCCGCGCAACAGCCAGGACACCGGGCGCACCGGGAAATTGCGGATTGCGCCGTCCAGTGCCATCTGCGTGCGCCACATGCACTCATGGAATGCCCAGGCCAGCAGCGGACGGTCCGCCTCCGGTCGGCCGGTATCCTCGTAACGCTTCAGCATGGCGCTGGCGATATACAGATAGCTCAGCACGTCGCCCAGGCGCGCGGAAAGTTTTTCCTTGAACTTCAGCTTGCCGCCCAGCACGCCCATGAAGGTGTCGGCACACAACGCCAAGGCGGAGGAATAACGGTTGAGTTTGCGATAGTAGCGGCGCACATAGGCATCGCCCGCCGAATCGCCGATGCGCGCACCAGTGATGCCGAGCACGAAGCTGCGTACGGCATTGGAAACGCCGAAGCCGAGATGTCCGAACAAGGCGCGGTCGAACGCTTTCAGGCGCTCGCTGTAGTCCTCGATCGACAGCGCTTGCATTTCCTTCAACACGTACGGATGGCAGCGGATCGCGCCCTGACCGAAAATCATCAAGCTGCGCGTCATGATGTTCGCGCCTTCGACTGTGATCGCGATCGGCACGCCCTGCCAGGCACGGCCGGCGTAATTCTTCGGGCCAAGCTGCACGGCCTTGCCACCGTGCACGTCCATGGCGTCGCCCGCGACGGCACGGCCCCATTCGGTCGCGTGATACTTGGCGATCGCCGAAGGCACGGCCGGCTTCTCGCCGCGATCGACCGCTGCCGCCGTCGCGCGCGACAACGCGGCAGTGGCATAAGTGAGACCGCCGATACGCGCCAGCGCTTCTTCCACACCTTCGAAACGCGCCACGGCCAGACCGAACTGCTTGCGCATACGTGCGTAGGCGCCAGTGCCCGCCACCGCCATGCGCACACCACCGGTCGCATTGGAAGGCAGCGAAATCGCACGCCCCACCGACAAGCACTCCACCAGCATGCGCCAACCATGGCCGGCCATGTGCGGCCCACCGATCAAGGTCGACATCGGCGCAAACACTTCCTTGCCGCGCACCGGTCCGTTCTGGAACGGGATGTTCAATGGCAAATGCCGGCGGCCAATTTCCAGGCCCGGGGTGCTGCGCGGCAGCAGCGCGAGCGTGATGCCCAGATCTTCCTTGTCGCCCAGCAGATGCTCAGGGTCGTACAAGCGGAAAGCCAATCCAACCACAGTGGCGATCGGCGCCAAGGTGATGTAGCGCTTGTCGAAATTCAGGCGCATGCCAAGCGTTTCGACCCCATCGACCACCTGCTTGCAGACCACGCCATAATCGGGAATCGAAGTCGCATCGGAACCCGCGTACGGACCGGTGAGCGCGAAACACGGGATTTCTTCGCCCAGCGCCAGGCGCGGCAGGTAGTAGTTCTTTTGCTCGTCGCTGCCGTAATGCAGCAGCAATTCAGCCGGACCAAGCGAATTGGGCACGGCGACCGTGGAAGCGGCGGTGGCCGACATGCTGGCGAGCTTCTGCAACACCGCCGAATGCGCCAGCGCGGAGAAGCCCAGGCCGCCGTACTGCTTCGGAATGATCATGCCGAAGAATTTGTGCTTCTTGATGAACTCCCACACTTCCGGCGGCAGGTCGGCCAATTCATGCGTGATCTGCCAGTCGTCGAGCATGCCGCACAACTGTTCGACCGGGCCGTCGAGGAAGGCTTTTTCTTCCACGCTCAACTCAGGCTTGGGCTGCTTGAGCAGTTCGTGCCAGTCCGGCTTGCCGGAGAACAGCTCGCCCTCGAAGCCGACGGTGCCTGCTTCCAGCGCAGTCTGCTCGGTATCGGAGAGCTTCGGCGTCACTTTGGCGAAGATCTTCAGCAACGGTGCGCTGATCTGTTTGCGGCGAAATCCCAGATTCAACAACGGCACCGCAATCGCCAGCTCGATGATCAGCAGGATCACCATCGTGATCAGAGCGTGCGCGAGCAGGCCCACGACGAAAGTGGCGGCAATCGTGGCAATCGCCCATGTGCGCAGACTGCTGCGGTGATAAGCGCAGGCGCCGGTCGCAACCAGCGCGGCCAACACGGTCAGTATTACGGACATTTCAACACCTCATGGCAGGTTGCTTCGCCTTCGCCGCGGGGACGAAAGGCAGGCTCCAGGCTTCCGATGAAGCCTGCGATCGCGGCCGTGAACGCGTCATTCGCATCCCCGGCCAACATATGGGTGGCGCCAGGTACTTCGGCATGCCGCGCGTGCGGTACCAGCGCAAGGAATTCTTCGACGGTGCTCTGCGAGACGACGTCGCTGCGCTCGCCGGAAAGCAGTAGCACCGGCACTTCGACTTTGGCTGCCGCTTCGAACAGGCGCGGCTGGTAGCGTTCGCACTCGCTGATCAGCTCGCCGGCCAGCAAGGCCGGGTCCCAGTGCCAGCGCAAGCGGCCATCCGCGCCTTCGCGCAACAAGGGACGCAGTTGCTGCTCGCTCTTGCGTTCTCGACGCTGCGGCAAATAGGCGGCAATCTGCTCCGCCGCTTCGGCGTAGCTGGCGAAGCCGTCTGGATGCGCCTGCATGAAAGCGAGAATACGTTCGACCCCGGCGGTTTCCCAACGTGGCGTGATGTCCACCAGCACCAGCGCACGGAACGGCGAAGGTCGCACTTCACCGGCCGCGACCAGGCCTAGCAGACCGCCCATGGAAGCGCCCACGAGCATCGGTGGTTGCGGCTGCGCATGAGCGAGTGCGAGCAGGTCATCGACGAAGGGCTGCATGTGATAGTCGCCATTCGGCACCCGCGCGCTTTCGCCGTGGCCGCGGCTGTCGAAGGATACGCAGCGGCAACCGCGCGCTGCGAGCGTCGCCGCAGCCGCATTCCACGCACCACGGGTCTGGCCGAAACCGTGCGCAAACAACAATGTCGGCTCGCCCGAGGGGTGGCGTACGTCCACAGCCAAGGACAGGCCATCGGCCGTGTTGAACGAAGTGCGGTTGGAGGGACTGGATTCCATACGCATGAGTATGGATTGTGCGCCGGCGCGTCGTCAACCGGCCCCTGAGTCGCCCCGGCAAGCACAGTTCCGCGTCAGCATGGGCTACCATACGCTTATGAATGTCCGTCAAAAGCCCGAACGTACGCGCCTTTCCGCCGAAGACTGGGAAGATGCCGCCCTCAACCTGATCGCTGAACAAGGCGTGGGAGCATTGGCCGTCGAAGCGTTGGCGCGCCAGCTCGGTGTCACCAAGGGCAGCTTCTATTGGCATTTTCGTACCCGTGAAGCTTTGTTGCAGGCGGCCCTGGAACGCTGGGAACAATACGGCGAACGCGAAATCATCGGCCAGATCGAAGCGCTGCCCGATCCGCGCGAACGCCTGCCGGAATTGTTCCGGCGCGTCGCGCACGAGCTGCATCCGCATCGTGTCTACGCTGCGCTGCTGAAGGCTTTGGATCATCCGCTGGTGGTGCCGGTCATGGCACGCGTATCCCAGCGCCGCACGGAATTTCTTCACACGGCCTATACCGAGGCTGGCATGGAGCCCGCCGAAGCTCTCAATCGGGCACGCCTCACCTACGCTGCCTATGTCGGTTTCCTGCAACTGAATTTCACGCTCGGTCTGCCAAGGTTGAGCCACGACGAGTTCGACGCCTACGTCGAACACATGATCGCTACGCTGATTCCCGCGTAAAGCCAGGGCGCAAACCGAAACGAGTCAGTCCCACGGTGAGAGCGGAGGCGGTCCGCTCTCACGATGTTCTTCGCCTTCAATTCCATTTAATCGTACTTATGCTGCACTACACCTTGCCAGGCCCAGTTGTCGTAACTTAGCGTCACACTTCTGTTTTATGGGCATACCAAAAGTGAGGGAAGCATGACGAGCAAGCTGGCGGCGCTCGATCGATGGGTCAATGAGGTGGCGGCCAAGACCCGCCCTGCGCAGATCCATTGGTGCGACGGTTCCGACGCCGAATATCGCGCACTGGTGCAGCAGATGTTGCAAACCGGGGATCTCATCGAGCTGAATCAGCAGACCCATCCGGGCTGTTATCTGCATCGCTCCAACCCATCCGACGTGGCGCGCGTGGAGCACCTTACCTTCGTGTGCACCGAGCGCGAACAGGATGCAGGTCCGAACAATCACTGGATGGCGCCGACCGAAGCGCACGTGAAGATCGATGCGCTGTTCGAGGGCAGCATGGAAGGCCGTACCATGTACGTGATCCCCTATTGCATGGGGCCGATCGACTCGCCGCTTTCACGCTGCGGCGTGGAGATCACCGATAGCCCTTACGTAGTGGCCAACATGCGCACGATGACGCGCATGGGGGCTGCCGCGCAGGCGCGCATCGAGCGCGAAGGCCATTTCGTCAAAGGCCTGCATTCCACCGGCGAACTCGATCCGGAGCGCCGCTTCATCATGCATTTCCCGGAACAGCTGACGATCAAATCGTATGGCTCCGGCTATGGCGGCAACGCGCTGCTGGGCAAGAAATGTCATGCATTGCGCATCGCCAGTTTCCAGGCGCGCAGCGAAGGCTGGCTGGCCGAGCACATGCTGATCGTCGGCATCGAAAATCCGCAGGGGCAGACGCACTACGTTGCCGCCGCGTTCCCTTCAGCTTGCGGCAAGACCAACCTGGCGATGCTGATTCCGCCGGAGGGCTATCGCAAGAACGGCTGGCGCGTGTGGACCATTGGCGACGACATCTGCTGGATGCGCCCTGGCGAAGACGGTCGTCTGTACGCCATCAATCCCGAGGCCGGCTTCTTCGGCGTCGCGCCAGGCACCAGCAACAGCAGCAATCCCAATGCCCTGACCTCGATCTCGCACGACACGATCTTTACCAACGTTGCGCTGACCGCCGACCAGCAACCATGGTGGGAAGGCCTGCCTGGAACGCCGGTGGTCGATTGGCAAGGTCGCCCGTACGACCCAGCCAACGGCCCGGCCGCGCATCCGAATTCGCGCTTTACCGTCAGCGCCAAACAATGCCCGACCTGGTCGCCCAAGGCCGAGGAGGCGCAAGGCGTGCCGATCAGTGCCATCGTGTTCGGCGGCCGCCGTCCGTCGCTGCTGCCGCTGGTGATGGAAGCGCAGGATTGGACGCATGGCGTACTGATGGGCGCCGCCATGGGCTCGGAAACCACGGCGGCCGCCACCGGCGCCGTGGGCGTGCTGCGTCGCGATTCGATGGCGATGAAGCCGTTCTGCGGCTACCACTACGGCGACTACTTCAATCACTGGCTGTCCTTCGACCAGCCCGGCGCCAAGCTGCCGAAGATCTTCCATGTGAACTGGTTCCGCAAAGGCAAGGACGGCAAGTTCCTGTGGCCTGGCTTTGGTGAAAATCTGCGCGTGCTGGAATGGATGATCGCCCGCGTGGAAGGCAAGGTGCGCGGCCTGGAAACCCCCATCGGCACCCTGCCCGCCACTGGTGAGCTGAAACTGGATGGCCTGGAACTGTCACGTGAGACGCTGACCGAGCTGCTCGACGTCGACCTCGAAGGTTGGCAAGCGGAACTACACGCCATTGGCGAGTACCTCGACAGCTTCGGCGATCGCCTGCCGTCGCGTCTGCGGCAGGAACAGCAACGCGTCCAACAAACCCTGCAATTGCCGCGCAAGGCGGCGAATGCCTGACGACGAACTCCTCCTCTCCCTTGCGGGAGGAGGAGCGGTATGAAGGCCCGCCCCATGCACCGGAAGGGGCCCTCTAAACCGAATCGCCCCGGGCTGCATCCAAGCTGGCAAGATGATTGCCGCTTGCATCGCCACCGGAAGCGCCATGCCACCTGCGCTCGCTGCGGGAAACAACGATAGGGACGACGTGCGTGCGGCCGCCGCGGGCGACCGGCAGGCGTTCCAACGCCTGTATCGCCAGCATGCGGGCCGTATTCATGGCGCCATGCTGCGGCTGGCCGGCTACGATCACGCACGCGCCGAGGATCTTACGCAGGATGCGTTCGTGCGGGCGTGGCAGAAGCTGGACAGCTTCCGCGAGCAGAGTTCGTTCGGCACTTGGCTTTACCGCCTGGCGGTGAATGTGGCGCTCATGGACATCCGCGCGCGGGGTGCTGATCCGGTCGGTTATGTCGATGAGGACAGCGTACCCGAGCATGGCGAAACCCCGTTTTGCGCGGCCGAACGCGAAGAGCTCGAACGTGCGATCGGCAAGCTGCCGCCGCGGGCACGCGCGGTACTGGTATTGCACGACGTGGAGGGCTGGCGCCACGAGGAAATCGCCAGCGAACTGGAGATGGCGGTAGGCTCGTCCAAAGCGCAACTGCATCGTGCGCGAGGCCTGTTGCGCAAGGTTCTCGGAGAAATGCGATGAACGAATTCGAATGGCTGCGCCAGATGCGCGAATTGAACCAGCCGGTCGCGCCACGGAGCGATCTGTGGTCACGCATCGAAGCCGCGCTGGACGACACCGCATCGCAGGATGTCGCCGTATCGGCACGGCCTGCGCCGACGCGGCACGTAAGCAGATGGGCGATGGCAGCAAGCATTGCCGCAGTGGTGGTGCTCGCCTGCGGCGTTGTATGGCGCATGCACGCGATACCGCAGAGTGCAACGCAGGTCGCCACTACCATGCACGCTGAAAACCTCCCTTGGAAACCGAGTGACCCGCGCCTGGCCGGCGCCGCGCTCGAACTGGATGCCGCGCGCATGGAGTTGCAACAGGCCATACAGCAAGCTCCCGATTCACCCGCGCTGCAGCGCCTGCTGCAGCGGACCCACGCCCAACAGAACCACCTGCGCGAACTCGAGAAACAAGCCGGCTAAGGACATAACAACGATGAAAACCGCCCGCTATCTGCCGCTGATGCTGTGCCTGCTGCCAGGAGCGCAGGCTTTTGCCGATACCCCCCTGGATCTTCACCATCCGGCCGCCCCCACGGCCCACATCGACATCAGCAATGTCAAAGGCGAAATCAACATCACCGCCTGGGATCGCCCCGAAGTACACGTCGGCGGCCAGCTCGGCGATGGCGCCGAACCGCTCACCATCGAGGGCAGCGAGAACAACCTCACCATCCGTGTTGAGGCCAAGGGACACAGCGGCTGGTTCAACTGGAATGGCGAGAACGCCATGGAACCCAGCAATCTGGACATCAACGTGCCGCGCAGTGCGTCGGTGAAAGTGAATGTCGTCAGCGGATCGCTGAGCGTCGATGGCATCCGCGGCGGCGATATCGAAGCCAACTCGGTCAGTGGCCGGGTGCGCATCAATGCCCAGACCCCCATGCTCAACGTCGTCTCCGTCAGCGGCAACGTCGCCTTCTCGGGTCAGACGAGCCAAGCAAAGCTGCAGACGGTCAGCGGCGACATTCTTGCGCCTACGCTGGGTAGTACGGTCGAACTGCAAACGGTTTCGGGCCGTATCCAGGCCGGCGGCGGCCCCTGGCATCAACTAAGCATCAGCACCGTATCAGGCGACGTGCAGCTTACCGGCGTAGTCGCTGCAGACGGC
Organism: Dyella flagellata; assembly: GCF_030160275.1. Lineage (GTDB taxonomy): Bacteria > Pseudomonadota > Gammaproteobacteria > Xanthomonadales > Rhodanobacteraceae > Dyella_B > Dyella_B flagellata. Next base: position 151,446 of record NZ_BSOA01000014.1, on the reverse strand, counting down.
AGCATGAACATCGACAGCATGAGCGGCGACGTGCAATTGCAGCTTCCTGCGCCATTCAACGCCAATCTGCATGCCAATACCTTCAGCGGCACAGTGCACACCGAATTCGGTACTCCGACACACCCGGAGCATGGCCCGGGCAGCACGCTTGATACCGTAGTCGGTAATGGCAGCGGCAAGATCCACATCGAAACCTTCAGTGGTGACGTGCGGATCAGGAAGGGTCGGGACTAATGGGAAACAGTGTCCTCGCCGGCCCATAAAAGCCAACGCCCCCGGATCAGCGGGGGCGTTTCGCATTCAAGCCGATGTATCAAAGGTCCTGGTGATACTGCACGTACGGTGTACGCGACTGATCCGGCTCCGGCGGACCGGCCGGCGTATTCACCGCATTGCCGGACGACCACAAATTTTGCGCGCCGAAGCTCAACGAACCTTGCCAGGGCAAATGCCAGGTCACGCCCAGGTCAATGCTGTTCCAACGGCGCTCGGTATTGAGCATGCCCGGCACGGCCGTTCCCGGTTCCGGCTGCATGGTGCGGCCGACGATGCTGGTGCTGACCGAACCGTGTTCGACGCCAAAGCTCAACGCCTTTTGATCCAGCGTGGTCAAGCCCAGTTGATTGCCGGGCAGCAGGCGGATACGCCCCATGCTCGCGCCGAGCAGCACGCCATTATCGCCGTTCAAGGCAAAGCGCCCGCGCGCGTTCAACTGCGTGGCGCTATCGAAATCGGGCAACCCGTTGACGCCGGGTGCCGCACCGGGCAGCACGCGCGGCAGCGCAGTAGGATTGGGGACCTGATCCTGCGCCACGCTCACGCCCAGGCTATAGCGGCCCGCATTATAGGTGGCACCCACCTCGCTGCTGATGATGCGGGGCTCAGTGGCCCACGAGCGCTGCGCAACACCCGCCTGCGCTGAAACATTCGAAGTAATACCGTATTGCACCGTGCTGGACTTGACGGTGCCACCAGCAAGCGGGTTGAGCGATAGCGAGCCGTTGCTGTCGCCTTGCGCGTCTGCCGTGGTTTCGTTTTGCGACTGCACCAGCAGCGAACCCTGCATCGGCGCTTGCTGACCGGTTTTCAGCAACGGCTGTGATGGCTGCATCAACGCGGGGTGGCTGGCTGCCTGATCACCGGGCAACACCTGCGCTGCCGCTAGTAGCGGCATGCAGAGCAGCGGTAATGTGAGCAGCAAGCGGCGCATGAAAGTTCGAATTGGTTGATAACCCCGTCCGCTTCGTTTAGGTCGATCGCGGACTCCCTTGGGTTCAGTATACCTTACTTTACTTTTTGCTAACACCCTGGAAAGCTAGATTTTCCGTGCCGGGGTCAGCAAAAACGGATTCACGAAACAAAGACTTGCTGGCACGAGGGATGCTTGGCAAAGGCATCTTCGCCAGCCAACTTTGTGAAAGCCATGGGCTACGTCACATGACGGTATCTTCACGATATATAGTCAACTGACGTACCGCACATGGACCCGCTCACAGGTCATGAGTTCAGTGCCAGATAGCCGCAATTTCGCGCCAACCCCCGGTGGAGCTCTGCCGGCGACCCTGCGTGAGATGCTGGAACGGCTGTTCCGGGCAGCGGATTCGGCTGGCGTCTTGGACATATGTGCGACAGCCATGGACCAGTTGGGGCTGCAGGGAACCTTGTGCTGGCTGCCGACCGAGGCGGACAGCAGCTCGGGGCCGGGCCGGCTCAACCTGGCCATCGACCCGCAAACCCTGCAAATGCTGGTGTGGGAGGGAGACGTCGTCCCAGGCCAGGAAGCCAGCTCGGAACTGGCGTGGCTGGGTCGCCTGGCCGGCATCCGCCTGCGGCAATTGAGCGAAACCGGCCGGCTTTACGAGTCCATCTCGCGCCTGGCCTTGGCCGAGCGCCTGCAGCGCGCGCTGTACGCGATCGCCGAACTGGCGGCCAGCACGCACAACCTGACCGAGATGATGCAGTCGCTGCATTCCATCGTCGGCATGCTGATGTATGCCGAGAATTTCTACATCTTCCTGTACGACCCGGCTGGCGACAGCGTGCGCTTTCCGTATTACGTGGATACGGTCGACCGGAAACCGCCACCGCCGGACGAAAGCTATCCGCTGCAGGACATGCGCTACAGCCTGACCTGGAACCTGCTGCAAAGCGCCCAGCCGATCATGGGTTCGGTGGAGGAGCTGGCGCGCCAGCTCGAAGGCCGCTTCACCTTGGTGGGACCGGCCTGCGAACACTGGCTCGGCGTGCCATTGCTGCGCGGCAGCCAGGCCGTGGGCGGCATCGTGGTTCAGAGCTATCGATCCGACACGCACTACACGCACCACGATCGCGACCTGCTCAACTACGTCGCCCAGCACATGCAAACCGCGCTGGAGCGTCGCGAAGCACACGCCGAACTGGAGCGACGCGTGGCCGACCGTACCGCAGCGTTGCGTGCCACCAATCGCGTGTTGCGCCAGCAGGTGCTGCAACGTCAACGCGGCGAGCGCCTGCAATCGGCCCTGTTCCGCATTGCGGAGCTGGCCAGCGCACCGGAAAGCCAGCAGAACTTCTACGCCGCCGTGCATCGCGTGGTCGGCGGTTTGCTGTATGCGCGTAACTTCTACATTGCGCTGTTGGACGAAAGCGGCCAGAACATCAGCTTTCCCTACTCGGTGGACGAGCTCGATACCGGCCGGGAGGCGCGGCCCGTGGCCAACGGCGCCACCGAATACGTGCTCAAGTACGGCAAGCCACTGCTGGCCGACAGCCAGACCTTCGAGCGCCTGGCCTCTACCGGCGAATGCGTGGAAATGGGCGCAAAGTCGGTGTGCTGGCTGGGCGTACCGTTGGTATGGGACGACCGGGTCATGGGCGTGCTGGCAGTGCAAAGCTACTCACCCAAGCACATTTATGACGCGCGCGACCAGGAACTGCTCACTTTCGTCAGTTACCACATCGCCAACGCGCTGCAACGCAAACAAACCAGCGAATCGCTGAAGCAGGCCTACATCAACCTGGAGCGCCGCGTTACTGAACGCACCCGGGCGCTGGCGCTCGCCAACCGCGACTTGCGCGAACAGATCGCCGAGCGCGAACGCGTCGAGCGCCGGCTGATGTACGAAACCCTGCACGATTCGCTGACTGGCCTGCCCAACCGCACCTTGCTGCTGCAGCGGCTAGGCCAGGCACTGCAGGCGTATCACGCCGATCCCAACAAACTGTTCGCGGTGCTGTTCATCGACCTGGACCGGTTCAAGGTCATCAACGATTCGGTCGGCCATCTGATCGGCGACGACCTGCTGTTTCAAGCCGGCAGCCGGATCCGGGCCTGCCTGAAGACGCGTGACCTGGTCGCGCGCCTGGGCGGCGACGAGTTCGCCGTGCTGCTGGAAGGCATCAGCGACGCCGGCAAGGCCCAACTGGTCGCCGAGCGCATCATCGCGGAATTGCATGTACCGTTCCGCTTGGGCGTCAAGGAAATTTTCACCTCCGCCTCGATCGGCATCGCCCTGCCCGGCCCGCATTACCAACAGCCGGAGGAATTGTTGCGCGACGCGGATGCGGCCATGTATCGCGCCAAGGACGAAGGTCGCCATCGCGCCGCCGTGTTCGACGACCGCCTGCGCCGCGAAGTGCTGTCGCTGCTGGAGATGGAAGGCGACCTGCGCCGCGCGCTGAGCCGCAACGAGTTCGTCCCATTCTATCAGCCGATCGTATCGCTGGAGGATGGTCGCACCGTCGGCTACGAAGCATTGCTGCGCTGGCGCCACCCGGTGAGGGGATTGCTGGCGCCGGGCGACTTCCTCGCCGTAGCCGAAGAAAATGGCAGTGCGGAGAGCATCGACTGGCAGATCTTCGAACAGATCGCCTCGCAAGCTGGCACATTGGCGGGCGCCGAGGGATTCGTCAGCCTCAACGTCTCCGGGCGTCATTTCCGCCAGTCCGACCTGGACGACCGCCTGCTCAATCTGATGCGCACGCATGGCGTCAATCCGCGTTCGCTGCGTATCGAAGTGACCGAACGCACGCTGCTGGAAAATCCCGCCCAAGTGAAGCGCATGCTCGACAACCTGCGCCAGCACGGAGTGAGTATTGCGCTGGACGATTTCGGCACCGGCTATTCTTCGTTGAGCTATCTGCACCAATATCCGATCGAAACCTTGAAGATCGATCGCAGCTTCATCACCGAACTGGCAAAGGCCAACAGCCACAGTGTACCGGTGGTGCGCGCCATCCAGGTGCTGGCCGATTCACTGCAGATGCAGGTGATCGCCGAGGGCATCGAAGATGATGCGCAGCGACAGGTTTTGCGGCATATCGGTTGCCGCTTTGGGCAAGGCTTCCTGTTTGCCGAACCACGGCCCGCCGAGGTATGGATAAAGTAGGCCGTCATCCCCGCGCAAGCGGGGACCCATTTTGATCTGATGCATCCATTGAAAATGGCTTCCCGCTTGCGCGGGAATGACGGTTCGGGGCTTTCGCCCCTCACTGTACCCTCGAACTCGCCGCCGTGCCGCCACTCAGCAAATGCTCCGCATCCACGCGGTCGAAATGGTAGGTGCGTGCGCAGAACTCGCAGGTGACCTCGATAGTGCCTTGCTGGGCCTCCAGCGTTGCTTCGATCTCAGCGCGCCCCAGCGAGCGCAACATGGCTTCCACTCGCTCGCGTGAACAGCTACAACCGAACGCCAACGGGCGTGGCTTGAACAGGCGCACGGTTTCCTCGTGGTACAGGCGATAGAGCAATTGCTCCGACGACGTGCTTAACAGCTCGTCACGCCCCAAGGTAGCGGTGAGATGCTCCACGCGCGGCCAGCCATCCTCGTCCTGCTGCGCATCGTGGCCGCCCTCGCCCGGCAGCTTCTGCAGCATCAGCCCGACAGCGTGCTGTCCATCGGCGGCCAGCACGAAACGGGCCGGCAACTGCTCGGATTGCTGGAAATAGTTCTCCAGCGCCGCCGCCAGTTCCGGGTGGCGCAGGTCGACCAGGCCTTGATAGCGCTGCCCGCGTTCCGCCTGCCCGATGGTGATGGCCATGATCGCTTGGGGCAGTTCGCTCAGGGAAAGCGGTTCGGGCAGCTCCTCGGCGCTCCAACGCGCCAGACCACGCAAGCGGCCGGCATCGGTGCACTCAGCGAACAGCAGCCGCAAGGCCCCCTGGCTCTTCAATTCCACCGACAACGCGCCCTCGAACTTGATGTTGCCGGTCAGCAGCGCGCTGGCGGCCAGCGTCTGCCCCAGCAGATCCAGCAGCTGCGCAGGATATTCAGCTCGGCCGGCAACCTCGCGCCAGGCCGCCCCCAGCCTCACGATCACGCCCCGGACACCTGCGCGCTCCAGCACAAAGCGATGGAGCACATCCTCGGCAAGCACGGTTTCCACGTAGGACTTTCCTCACAACACAAAGTAACGACAAATGGGGACGGGTGCCGGCTTGAACAATGGCCCGCCCGCGGCGGCCTCTTATACTTCACCGGCTTTCCTTAGCCGATCGACACCATGCCGCATCTTCCGCCTTTTCGCCGTCTGTTGCGTTATGCAGGTATCGTGATCCTGTCATGGATCGCCCTGAGCTGGTTCGTGGTGCTGGTCTTGCGCTTCCTGCCGCCATGGACCTCGGCGATGATCATGGAGCGCCGACTGGATGCCCTGGTCCACGGTGAACAGGATTTCCAGCTACGCCAGCGCTGGGTGCCGTGGTCGCGTATTTCGCCATGGGTGCCGATCGCGATGGTGGCCGGCGAAGACCAGAAATTTCCGTTCCACCACGGTTTCGACTTCGATTCCATCCAGAACGCGATCGATGCGGCGGACGATGGCAAGCGCTTGCGCGGCGCCAGTACGATCAGTCAGCAGACGGCCAAAAATCTGTTCCTTTGGAATGGCCGCAGCTTCGTGCGCAAGGGCCTGGAAGCCTATTTCACGGTGCTGCTGGAACTGACCTGGCCCAAGCAGCGCATCCTGGAGGTGTACATGAACATCGCCCAGTTTGGCGACGGCATTTACGGCGTAGGCGCGGCCAGCGAAACTTTTTTCCACGCGCCGCCGGCGCAGCTAGGTCTTGCGCAAGCGGCGCGCCTGGCTGCCGTGCTGCCCAATCCGGACCGCTTCCGTGTCGACCGCCCGAGCAGCTACGTGCTCGAACGCACGCACTGGATCGAACAACAGGTCACCCAGCTGGGCGGTCCGGCCTACCTGAAAAGCCGTTCGCCGGCGCGCGACGTGCGTACCGCGCGACGGCCGTGAGACATGCAGGCAGGCAGCCTTTAAACTTCGCCTGTCTGCCCGCTTGAAACTATGGATACCTGGCATGTTGCGACTCACCGTTGTCGTTCCCGCCTACAACGAGTCGGCCGTGCTTGCCGCCTTCCATGCACGGCTGGCCAAGGTCCTGGAACAGCTTCCGTTGAGCTGCGACGTGTTGTACGTCGACGACGGCAGTCGTGACGACACTTGGGCGATCATGCAGGCATTGGCTGCCGCCGATCCGCACGTGGGTACGCTGAAGCTTTCGCGCAATTTCGGCAAGGAGGCGGCGCTGACCGCCGGGCTCGATCATGTCGACGCGGATGCCGCCGTGGTGATCGACGCCGACCTGCAAGACCCGCCCGAACTCATCCCGCAACTGGTGGAACAATGGCAGGCCGGTTATGACGTGGTCTATGCCACCCGTGCGGCGCGTGCGGGAGAGACCGGTTTGAAACGATTCACCTCGGCGGCTTTCTATCGCACGATGGAAGTGCTCTCGGAAGTGGCGGTACCGCGCGATACCGGCGATTTCCGGCTACTTTCGCGCCGGGCGCTGAAGGCATTGGCGCAATTGCGCGAGCGGCAGCGCTTCATGAAAGGCCTGTTCGCCTGGATCGGCTATCGCCAGACCGCGGTGAAATACCTGCGTGACCCGCGCCTGGCGGGCAAGACCAAGTGGAACTACTGGCGCCTCACCAAGCTCGCCATCGAAGGCATTACTTCGTTCTCCAGTGCACCGCTGAAACTTGCTACCTGGACCGGGCTTGGCGCATCCGTGCTGGCGTTCCTGTTCGGGCTGAAGGTGCTGCTGAAGGCCTTGCTGCGAGGTGATCCGGTGCCCGGCTATCCCAGCCTGATGGTGGTGGTCCTGTTTCTGGGCGGCATCCAGCTACTGGCGCTGGGCGTCATCGGCGAATACCTGGGCCGCAATTACAACGAGACCAAGCAACGGCCGCTGTACTTCATCGAGGAGGAGCACCTTCCGGGTACGCAACATCAGGAGAGGCCCTGATTCACACCGGGGCAACACCACCGCGCTACACTGTTCCAACGCGGCCATTGCTGCGGCCGCCGGGGAGGTCTGATGCGTCAGGTCAAGCATTTGCTGGACAGGAAAGGCAACGACATCTACGCGATCGCGCCGGAGGCACCGGTACTGGAAGCGATCAAACACATGGCGGAAAGGCGCGTCGGCGCATTGCTGGTGATGCGTGGCGAGCAACTCGTGGGCATCATTTCCGAACGCGATTACGCACGTAAAGTCATCTTGCAGGGCCGCTCTTCGGCCCAGACACCCGTGTCTGAGATCATGAGCAGCCCGGTCCTGACCGTAACGCCGGACACCGATGTGTTCGACTGCATGCGCATGTGCACCGACAACCGCGTACGTCACTTGCCGGTGGTGGAAGGCCATCGCGTGATGGGCGTGATCTCGATCGGCGACCTGGTCAAGGAAGTGATCGGTGCGCAAGCCGAACAGATCGAACAGTTGCAGCGGTACATCACGAGCTGAATCAGGGACAGGGAACGCAAAGCCTCACGCAAGGCTTTCGTTCCCCGTTCCCGCCTCGCCCTTCCCTGCCTTGGTGTCCGGCGCCAGATCCGGCGAAGTAGCCGCTTTGCGCGCCACCCAGGCCGCCAATGAAGAAACCCCTACCCCGATCAGCGCAATGCTACTCACGCCAATACCGAGCTTGACCAGGCCGCTGATGCCGCTGGTGACCACCACGTCGCCGAATCGCCACACCGCCGTTTCCACGAAGTTCTTGCCTTTGTAGCGGGTTTCCCGCGGCACCCGGGTGTAGAGAGCATCGCTGGCGGGCTTGGTCATGCCGTACATGAAGCCGCGTGTGCCCACCATCATCAGCACCAGCAGCGGCACGCTGTAGCCCAACATGCTCACCTGCGCGTGGCCTCCAGCCATCACTATGATCAGCAGGCCGAAATTCACCAGCTGCGGTAACACAAGCGCCCACACGGCACCACGCCGCATCAGCAGCCAGCGCGACAGAGTGAGCTGCAACACCGCCCCGAGCAGGTTCACCGCCAGATCGATGTGCGCATAGAAACCCGTGCGCATGGCGGCCGATACCAGATGCGCCTTGGCATAGTCGGCCACCAGTGCGTACGCGAGCGTGCCGATGCCATCGCCAAGCAGCATCAGGATGGCCATGCGGCGCAAGAAAGGGCGCGACCAGAGCTCCTTCGCTCCGGCCCACAACGAACCACCAATCGGTTGTTCGGTATCGCCGACTTCCGCCCGCCGTACAGAAATATGCAGCAGCAACAGCAACGCCATGCCAAGCATCAGCGCCGACACCAGCAGTAACGGCGCGACACCGATCACGCCGACCAGCGCACTGGTAATCAAGGGGCCGAAGATCGCACCGGCCATGCCACCCAGCGCGATCAACGAGAACACTTCGCGCGCACGCCGGCTGTCGAAGACGTCCGCCATGAAGCTCCAGAACAACGACACCACGAACAGGTTGAACACGCTGCCCCAGATATAGAACGCGACCCCCAAGGCTCGCGCACCGATGCGGTCCTGGGCGACGAATGCCGGAATGAAGGCCAGCAGGCAGACGATGAAGAAGCTGTAGCTCCAGCCCAGCAGGCGCCGCCGCGGAAAACGCGCCACCAGCATGCCAAACACCGGCGTCAGCAGCAGCATGGCCGCGAAGGTGGCGAGATAGAACAGCGGCAACTGCGTGGAACCCACCGCCCCGCCTAACTGATCACGCACCGGGCGGATGATGTAGTAGGAGGTCAGCAGGAAAAAAAACGCGAGTGCGGACACCATCGGCGTGGCGTCCTGGCGTGGAGAATCAGGGAACGTCAAGCGCACCGGTCGGCTTCCAGCGGGAGGCGGCGCAAGACTAGCATGCTCGGGTGACATGGGTTCGCACCCTAAGGGGGAGGCATGGAATACGACTATGTGATCGTCGGGGCCGGCTCGGCCGGTTGCGTGCTGGCCAACCGCCTGAGTACACAACCAGGCAAACGCGTCCTGCTGCTGGAAGCCGGTGGAAGCGATTGGCATCCCCTCATCCACATGCCCGCGGGCATCGCACATCTGGCGAACAATCGTCGGCTCAACTGGAACTACACGACCGAAGCCGAACCAGGCTTGCTCGGGCGACGCCTATGGTGGCCACGCGGCAAGACCCTGGGCGGCTCCAGCTCGATCAACGCCATGTGCTACGTGCGCGGCGTCCCGGCCGACTACGACGCCTGGGCGCAAGCGACGGGCGATGCGCGCTGGTCCTGGTCGCAGGTGCTGCCGTGGTTCCTGCTCAGCGAAGACAACTCACGTGGCGCGAACGCTCTACATGCTGCTGACGGGCCGCTGTGCGTATCGGATCTGCGTCATCACAACCAGCTTTCCGCAACATTGATCGAGGCCGGCGTCCAGGCCGGCTTCGCGCGCAATGCCGATTTCAATGGTCCGGCACAGGCCGGATTCGGCTTCTATCAGGTAACCCAGCGTGAAGGCGCACGCTGGTCTACAGCGGCAGCCTATCTGCGCCCGGCGCGGATACGCGCGAATCTGCATGTGCGTACGCATGCATTAGTGGAACGCGTCCTGATCGAGCAGGACCGTGCTACTGGTGTGGTGCTACGTAGTGCAGTTGGGCGGCAAGTCGTGCGCGCTGGCCAAGTCATCCTCGCCGCCGGTGCGATCAACTCACCCCAGGTGCTGATGCTGTCGGGCATCGGGCCGGCCGATCATTTGCGCACGCACGGCATTGCACCGTTGGTCGATCTGCCCGGAGTCGGCGCAAACCTGCAGGACCACCTGGATATCTGCACGCTGGTGAACTGCACGCGCGACATCACCTACGACAAGCTCAATGACCTCGCGGTAGGCTGGCGCTATTTGCGCCATCGCGACGGCCCTGGCAGCTCCAACATTGCCGAATCGGGCGGCTTCGTTCGCAGCCGGCTGGCCACGGATGCGCGCTGCGATATCCAGTTCCATTTCGTGCCGGCCTTGCTCGACGACCATGGCCGCCACCGGCTGCCCGGCCGTGGTTACACCCTGCACGCCTGCTACCTGCATCCGCGCAGCCGCGGACACTTGCGTTTGCGCTCGGCCGACCCGTCGGCACCCATCTCGATTCATGCGGCCTATCTCAGCGATCCGGAAGGCCACGATCTGGCGCGCATGATCGAGGCTGCCAGGCTTTCGCGCGACATCCTCGCGCAATCGGCTTTCGATCCCTATCGCGGCGAGCCGGTTTTCCCGGAATCGGCGCCGGCCAGCGACGCGCAGTGGGAGGCCTTCATCCGCCGCAAGGCCGAGACCATTTATCACCCGGCCGGCAGCTGTCGTATGGGAACGGACCAACAAGCCGTGGTGGACAGCGAACTGCAAGTGCGCGGCATGACGGGCTTGCATGTGGTGGATGCCTCGGTGATGCCCGCTTTGCCGAGCGGAAACACCAATGCGCCAGTCATCATGATGGCTGAACGCGCAGCGGCCCTGCTGCTGCGATGATGCGCCATGGGCAGAAAATTCACGCGTCGCACAGAGTTCCGATGCACTGCAACAGAAACTTCCGTTGGCGACATCACGGCGTTGTGACCCTGTTCGAAGTACAGGACAATCCTGCACTCACGCATGGATGACCCCACCAGTCTGAGCCTAAGGGCTAGACGTCACGCCTGTAACAAGCGGAGTAGCATGCAGTTCCGTAAGCTTCCCTTGCTGATCGCCAGCCTGCTCGGTGCCGGCGCCACCTGGCTGCCCGCTTCGGCCGCAAAGGCATTCACCGACACTCCGCCGGCAGCCGACATCCGCCAAGCGCGCCACGACGCCACTGACTTCAGTGCCACCCTTCCGCCCGAACGCGTCAAGGCAGCCCTGCAGGCTTATTCGCACTGGCTGGATGTGGTGGCGGAACGCAACGAGGTGGCCGGTCTCGCCACCGCGGTGGTGGTGGACAACAAGGTGGCTTTCGAGCGCACCATCGGCTATGCGGATGTCGCTACGCAGGAACCGGTCACGCCCACCACCGTGTTCCGTCTGGCGTCACTATCCAAGGCGTTCGCCACCGCGATCACCGGTCTGCTGATCGAGGATGGCCGCTTCAGCTGGGATACCAAGCTGGCCGACGCGGTGCCCTTCTTCCAATTGAAGGATGCGCAAGCTTCTGGCGAAGTCACCGTTCGCGACATTCTCGGGCAGCGCTTGGGGCTGCCGCACAACACCTACGATCAGATGCTGGAGGACAACGTTCCCTATGAGGAACTGGTGCGCAAGCTTGACGAGGTGACGCTGACCTGCAACGTAGGCCAGTGCTACGGCTACCAAAACGTCGCCTTCAGCCTGATCGGCGACTTGATCTATGCCGAAACCGGCGACTTCTTCTATCACCAGGTCGACAAGCGCCTGTTCTTCCCGCTAGGCATGACCACCGCGAGCTATGGCCGCGAGGCATTGGAAGGCAGCAAGAGCTGGGCGCATCCGCACCGTCCGCACGGTGCGCACAACTGGGAGTCTTTCGATCCCAAGGAAGCTTATTACCGCGTGGCACCCGCCGCCGGTGTTAACGCGAGCCTGCGCGACATGGAGCAATGGCTGATGGCGCAGATGGGCGGAAGGCCTGACGTGCTGCCGCAAGCGCTGCTGGACGAACTGCACGCACCCGGCGTGCCGACGCCTGCCGAAATGCACAACACCCCATGGCGCCGCGCCCGCGTGACCTCAGCGAGTTACGCACTGGGCTGGCGCGTGTTCACCTATGCGGGCGAAACGTTGGTATTCCACGGTGGTGCCGTGGAAGGTTATCGCACGATGATCGCGTTCTTTCCAAAATACGGCGTCGGCATGGTTTCGATGTGGAACTCGCCAGGTTCGGTCGGTACCGACCTGATGCCGATGGTATTCGATGCGATGCTCGGCTTACCGCACGAGGACTGGGCTGGCGTGGAAAGCGATCCGCCGGCCCATCGCGCGGCACCGGCGAGGTCACGGCACAAATCGCGGCGGCGCGGGTAAAGCATTCACCCTATGCGGCTCCCACCCCTGTGAGCAGGGGCGGGAGCGATCCGAGCAACATCACTGCGAAGCACTGAGCTTGAACTCGATTCGCTTCTGCTGCTGCGAGGCGACCGCGCTGCCGTCGCGCATGGCCGGCGAGAACTTGGCGCGGCGCAGCGCGTCAATGGCGGCGTTGTCGAATACGTGCCGCGGTTCGGCGCCAACTACGGAGATGTTGCTCACGCTGCCGTCCACGTTGACCGTGTATTGCACATCCACCCAGCCTTCCTGGTTGTTGCGAAGAGCGGTGGTCGGATAGCGCGGGCGGATGGCGGAAATCGCAACAGGGTCGCTGGTTCCGCCGCCAGTGGAAGCGTTCGCACTGGCCGCCTGGCTGTTCTGGGCGGCTGCCGGCGACGTGCCTGGCTCCTTGGCCTTTGGCTGCTGCGTGGCCAGCGCCGTTTGCTGCTGCGCCGCCTTATCCGCCGCCGCCTTCTCGGCAAGCGCCTTGTCGGCCACAGCCTTGTCGGCCGCCGCCTTCTGCGCCGCCAGCTCGGCCTGATGCTGCTGGTCGAGCTGTTTCTGCTGCTCCTGGTCGAGCGTCTTGCGCTGGGCATCCAGCTTGGAGCGCAGGATGGTCAACGTGTAGTTGGTGGGATCCACCTTGGCCAGCAGGTTGATTTCGCGTTCGGCTTCATCGAACTGACGCTGGTTGATGACCTGCTCGACGTTGCTGGCCGCAAACGGGAACGTTTCGCGCAAGGCATCGGCCGCCACCTGGTTGCCGGGCTGCTTCTGCAGCACCTTGAGGTAGAACTCGAAAGCATTGTTGCCGGACGGGGCGATCACGCGCTCTTGGTTCATCGCCTTGCGCGCTTCGGACAGCAACGCGTCGATGCTCAGCGCGTCGACGTTTACCGGCGCCGCTGCCGCCTGTTGCTGGTTAAGGTTGACCGGCGTGGACGGGTGGCCGCCTGAGTCCGCGGTCATCAAGTCCTCGTGCGGCTTGATGATGAGGAACCAGGACACGACGGCGAGACCTGCAACCACGGCAAGGATCGCAATGATGACGGGCTTGAAGGCCCCGCGCGCAAGCGAGCGCGCATGACGACTGTTTCGGGTATCCATGATCTTTCACAACTGCAGTGGCATTAGATACCCGCGCTTCCCCCCTGTTATCCAGGAGCGGCTTCCCCCCTTAAGGCTTGCCGCGGCGCGGATGGGCCAAAGGTAGCGCGATTGGAGTGGCTCTGCAATTGTGAGGACGATCACGAACGCCGGCGAGGCGAACTGCGTATCAGCGAGAGGGGGGAATCCATCCCAAGGCCATGTTCTTCTTGTTTTTCGGTGACCGGAAGCAAAGGCCCTAAATGAAGCGTCCCGGCACGAGGCCGGGACGAAACGCTTTCGAACCACCTCCCTGCGCTGGGCACCGCAGGGAGATAAATCGAGTGAGACTCTAGTTGTTGTGCTTACTTCTTGGCCTTGGGGGCCCGGGGGGCCTTGGCGGCCTTGGTGGCCTTTACGACTTTGGCAGCGGCTGCCTTCTTGGCGGTGCGCTTACGGGTCGCCTTCTTGGCGGCCTTCTTGGCGCCAACGCGCTTGGCGGTGGCTTTCTTCGCGCCTACGCGCTTGGCACCCGCCTTCTTGGCGGTCTTGCGCGCGGTGCGCTTCTTGGCGGTGGCCTTCTTGGCGACCGGCCGCTTGGCTGCAGCTTTACGAGTGGTCTTCTTGGCGGCTTTCTTCGCCGACTTACGTGCGGTTTTCTTGGCAGTGGCCATAGTACGTCTTAGCTCCTCATCAGTTGGCAGTGGTTGCCCAGTAAAAGCGTGGAGGAACGCCTCAACCAGCAGGTCGCTGTTGGTGGCGTGCCGCAAATTGTTGACCTGCCGGTAAGTGCGCAGGTCCGACAGCAGTCGCAATACATGCATTGGAATCGAGACTGTGATCTTTCTGACCGCCTCGGCTTTTGCACCATGTTCTACGTAAGGCTGGATGTATTTCGATGCCACCATTGGAAACGTTCCCCGTTTATGGTGCGAAAGCTATTCCCGAACATTTCAACTGTCAATTGATTTTTGCCATGAAATCAATCCCTTCGCCCCGGCGACCGGTCGGCGGCACGCTCGGGAGAACGGTATTTCGATGACTCATTGCAATGCAGACAGCCATCTAAATATTCAAGGAATTCACCTCGCGCGATTTTAAAAAAAGGCCAAAAACAAGCTAAAAAATGTGATTTTTCTCATCCGCCCTGATACGCGCACCGCAGCCATGCGAGCCAAGCGATCACGCGGTGTGTCATGCCAGGGAGACGGCCGGAACGGGTCATCCGGGAGCATGAACAAATTTAGACTGGGAGATGCTCGAGACGGCGCCGAAGAGGTCTTGAGACCGTCCGAGCACCCTCGAAGCGCTCCGCCGCGACAGACCGGACGCGCACACGATGGACTTTTCGCCATGCTCAGTCCCTGTGTCGCCACGCGTTTTCTTCACGCTGCACACGCCAGCGCTGCACGCCTGCGTCATGCACTGCCACGAACACGAGAACGGCCGCGTAGGCGGCCGTTCTCCGATCAAGCTGATCGCACTATCAGTGGTCTTCGTTCTCGATCAGTTCGGCGTAGGCATCCGCGTCGAGCAGTTCGTCCAGCTCACCGCGATCGCTGGGCTTGACCACGAACAGCCAGCCCTCGCCGTAGGCGTCTTCATTGATGGTCTCGGGCTTGTCGGCAAGACTCTCGTTCACCTCGACGATCTCGCCGGACACCGGCGAGTAGATGTCCGAAGCGGCCTTGACCGACTCCACGGTGGCCGCACCGCTGCCCGCCTGCACCTGGGCGCCCACTTCCGGCAGTTCGACGTAAACCAGGTCGCCAAGTTGCTCCTGGGCATGGTTGGAAATGCCCACGCGAACCAGCCCCTTGTCTTCGACACGGGCCCACTCGTGGGACTTGAGAAATTTCAGATCGCCGGGAATCTCGCTCGCGCTCATGGTCGGGTCCAGTGATTGATTTCGATCAGGGATTGATTTTGCCGATTCTAACCGCTGCCGATGCGGGAATGGGACACTCCCGCTGCGGCGCTCAGATGCCTTCGCAGGCCTTGCCGTCGCGCACGAATGGGAACTTCACCACGCGGACCGGCACTTCGCGGCCGCGGATGTCGACTCGTACCTGCTCGACCGCGCCGGCAGGAACGCGTGCGAACGCCACCGACTTGTTCAAAGTGGGCGCGAAGCTGCCGGAAAGGATTTCCCCTTCGCCTTGCGGCGTCAGCACTTTCTGGCCGTGGCGAAGCACGCCTTTTTCGTCCAGTACCAGGCCGACCATCGCGCGCGGGACGCCGGCGGCTTGCTGCGCCTGCAGCGCCTTGCGGCCGATGAAGTCACGACCTTCATCCAGCGCAATAGTCCAGGCCAGGCCCGCTTCCCATGGCGTGACATTTTCGTCCATGTCCTGGCCGTAGAGATTCATGCCGGCTTCCAGGCGCAAAGTGTCGCGCGCACCCAGCCCACACGCGGCGACGCCCGCGGCGGCCAGTTCCTTCCACAGGGCGACGGCATGCTCTTGCGGCAGGATGATCTCGAAACCGTCCTCGCCGGTGTAGCCGGTGCGTGCGATGAACAGCGGCATGCCATGAGGACCTTGTGCCGCGGCCGCGGCAAAGCGACCGAGCTTTTCGATGCGCGGACGGTCCACTTCATGCAGCAGGCCAATCACCTTGGCACGCGCACTGGGGCCTTGTACGGCGATCATCGCGAACTCGGGGCGTTCCCTGACGCTTACGTCGAAGGCCCGTGCCTGCCGTTCGATCCAGGCCAGATCCTTGTCGCGCGTGGCAGCGTTGACCACCAGGCGGAAGTGTTCGTCGCCCAAGAGGTAGACGATGAGATCATCGATCACCCCGCCCTGCTCGTTGAGCATGCAGCTATACAACGCCTTGCCCTGCACTTTCAGCTTGTCGACGCTGTTGGCCAGCAGATGACGCAGAAACTCCCGCGTGCGTGCGCCGTGCAGATCGACGACCGTCATATGGGAGACGTCGAACATGCCGGCATCGCGGCGCACCACGTGATGCTCTTCGATCTGCGAACCGTAACTGATCGGCATATCCCAGCCACCGAAATCGACCATGCGCGCACCAAGTTCGCGATGGAGGGCGTTGAGTACGGTCTTCTGAGTCATTGCGGGCCTGCACGGGTGGGGAGGACGGGAAGGATCGCGCATTATCCCCGCCACTCCCTGTCAATCCAAGTTGCAGGGCGTCATCGGGGGCGTGTATGCCGAATTGATCATGCGGAACGTAAGATTTATGCGTACCCCGCAACTGCCGGCGCTCTTGGGCAAATCATGCTGGTAAAGGCGCTGGGTATCGCCCGCCATGCACAGCAGGCTGCCGTGCGACAGCAGAAGACCGACGGGCCGGGCCGCACTCGCTCCGCGCGGCACCCGGCGACGGAAGCGAAAGCGGCGTTCCGCGCCGAGGGTGATCGATGCGATCACCGGTTGTGCGCCAAGTTCCGGCTCGTCGTCGCTATGCCAGCCCATGGAATCCTGATCGCCGCGGTACAGATTCGCCAGCACGCTGTTGAAGCGCGCCGCACAAGCTTGCTCGACGCGCTCGCGCAAGCCCAACAGCGATGGCGTCCAAGACCTGGGTTCGAAACGGCTACGCGAATACACGTAAGTGGCGCCCGGATCGCCGATCCAGCAGCTCAGGCGCGGTGCGTCGACTTCGCGTCCGAACATGCGCAGGCGATGGCGTTCCCAAGGGATTTCGTCGAGCAGACGCCCAAGCAGTTCGTCCGCCTCCCCCGCAGCAAGCCAGGAAGGCGCGTAATACACATCCGCATCGGCCAAAGGCAGTCGTTGCCAATCACCACCGGCAAGTTCACAGAGCATCGCGCATGCCAGGATATTCGGGCGCCGCATCGAGCGTGGCCGACCACACCGCCGCCAGCTCGAGCAGGCGCAGATCGGACCCGCGCGCGCCGATCAGCTGCATGCCGATCGGCAAGCCGTTCGGCAACGTGCCCATGGGAATGCTTACCGCCGGGCAGCCGGCAAGATTGGCGAAGCTGGTGAGATCGCCTTGGTTATCCGGCACCGGCCCATCCAACGCAAAGGCGGCTTGCGGCGTGGTGGGCGTGACCAGGACATCGATCTGCGCAAACAGCCGACGCATCTTGAGCGCGGCGGCATCGAGCACGCGATCGGCATCAGCGTAATCAGCCGCGGTCTTGCGCGCCGCATAGTCAAGCAGGCGGCGAAACTGCGGCGATACGGGGTGTTCGTTGTCGGCGAGCTGCGCAGCGAAGGTACCCAGCATCTCCGCCTCCATCAGCAGAAAGCCGGCACGACGCGAGCGTGGGAACTGCCAGTCGTCGAAGTCCACCGTGCGGCGTTCGCCCAGTTCGCGATCCAGCTTGGCTAGCGCCGCCTCGAAAACGTCCAGCACATCTTGCTGCACGCCAAGCGCGGGCAGGTTGGGAAGCATGCCACAGCGCAATTTTCCCGGCTCCCAGTCCGGCGGCGACAAGGCTACACGGCGACGGCGCGAGCGTGGATCTTCCGCGTCGTAACCGGCAAGCACCTGCAGCAGCACGGTGAGATCGTCCACACTTCGCGCCAGCAGGCCCACGCTATCGAGCCGGCGCGCCGCCGCGGTCATGCCGCGCGTGGAAATTTCGCCCTGCGTCGGCTTCAACGCGAACACGCCGCAATAGCTGGCTGGAATGCGGATCGAGCCCAGGCTGTCCGATCCGATCGCCGCCACCGCCAGCCCCGCGGCCACCGCCGCAGCGGCGCCACCTGAAGAGCCGCCTGCCGTGTAGCCGTGACGATACGGATTGTGCGTGGCGCCGAAATGCGGGTTGTTGGTGACTGCGCCCAGCGCCCCTTCATCCATATTGGTCTTGCCGGTCAAGACGGCACCCGAGGCGCGCAACCGTGCCACCACGTGGGCATCGTGCTCCGCTGGCCTGACAGGACCTGGTAAGCCTGAGCTCGTCGGCCAGCCAGCGAGGTCGAAATTGTCCTTGACGGCGATGGGCACGCCATCCAATCGCCCGATCACGCCGTCACGACGGCGATGCTCGGCCCCCTGCGCCTGCTCTCGCGTCAGCGCAGGACTCACGCTGATGTAAGCGTTGAGTCGAGGATTGAGGCGCTCGATGGCGGCCAGGTAGACCTCCGCCAAGCGGCCCGGCTGCACCCGGCCGGACGCCAGCCAATGCAGGATCTGGCACAGCGTGGCACGGCGAAGATCGAGATCGGCGATTGGTGGAAGGGAACTCATGCACGCTCCGGTGGCCAAGCCCGCCGGGCACGAGTTTGCCGCGCAGCAGGCGAACCCGGAGAATAGCGTCCCGGTCGCCACGGTAACCAGCCGTGCGTACCACCCTCAACAGCCCCCAGCCACCGACGGAGCCCAAGCCCCATGACCGAACGCGAGACGATGGAATACGACGTGATCGTCGTCGGTGCGGGCCCAGCCGGGTTGTCGTTCGCGATTCGCTTGAAGCAGCTCAAGCCGGACATGACGGTGTGCGTGATCGAAAAGGCCTCGACCATCGGCGCACAGATCCTTTCCGGCGCGGTGATCGAACCGCAGCCGCTGGACGCCCTGCTGCCCGGCTGGCGCGATAACCCGCCACCGATCTGCGTGCCTGCTACAGAAGACGAGTTCTGGCTGCTCAGCAAGACCGGCGGCCGCAAGCTGCCGGTGCCGGGGACCTTGAACAATCACGGCAATTTCATCGTCTCGCTAGGCGCCATGTGCGCGTGGCTCGCCCCGCAGGCCGAAGCGCTGGGCGTGGATGTGTTTCCCGGCTTCGCCGCCGCCGACACTATTTATAATGAAGACGGCTCCGTCGCAGGCGTGCGCATAGGCGACATGGGAGTAGCGAAAGATGGCTCGCATAAGCCCGGCTACACCCAAGGCATCGACATCAAGGCTAAGGTGACGGTACTCGCCGAAGGCGCGCGTGGCAGCCTCACCAAGCAGCTCGTCAAACGTTTCAAGCTCGACCAGGACAGCGATCCACAAGGCTACTCGATCGGCATCAAGGAGCTGTGGCAGGTGCCCGCGGGGCGTGCGACGCCGGGCAAGATCTTCCACAGCTTCGGCTGGCCGGCCGACAACCACACCTACGGCGGCGCCTTCCTCTATCACCTGGACAAAGACCGCATAGCGCTCGGTTACGTCAGCGGACTCGATTACAAGGATCCCGGCTACCAGCCGTGGGAAGCCTTCCAGCAGTGGAAGAACCATCCCAAGATCAAGTCGCTGCTCGAAGGCGGCACCATTCTCTCCGCCGGCGCGCGGGCCATCGTCACCGGCGGCTACCAGTCACTGCCCAAGGTGGAGATGCCCGGCGCCTTGCTGATCGGCGACACCGCCGGCCTGCTCAACGTGCCCAAGATCAAGGGCACGCACCAGGCGATCCGGAGCGGCATGCTCGCCGCCGAACACCTCGCCGCCAACGATCTGAAGCCCGCCGGCTTCGACGCCAAACTGCGCGGATCGGAGGTCATGGCCGAACTGAAGAAGGTGCGCAACATCAAGCCCGGCTTCAAGAAAGGCCTGTGGTTCGGCTTGTTCAACTCCGCTTGGGAAACCGTGACCGGCGGCAAGTCGCCCTGGACGCTGAAGAACAAACCCGACTGGAACTCCTTGCACAAGCTTGGCCAGTACGAAGAACCCAAGCGCGACTACGTGCAGCGCGAGCTAGCGCCCCGCGACCGCCTGGCCGGCGTGTATTTCGCTGCCACCGAGCACGACGAGAACCAGCCAGTCCACCTGCACGTCGCCGATACTTCGGTATGCGTGACGAAATGTGCAGAGGAGTACGGCAATCCCTGCACCCGCTTCTGCCCTGCCAACGTCTACGAAATCGTCCAGGATACCGCGCCTGATGGAAGCAGCAGCAAGCGCCTGCAGATCAACGCCGCCAACTGCGTGCACTGCAAGACCTGCGACATCAAGGATCCGTACGAAATCATCAACTGGGTGCCGCCGGAAGGCGGATCCGGGCCAAACTACCAGAACCTTTAATCTCCCCCATGAGCCCCCTCGGAGGTGGCATTGAGCAGTTTGTTGACCTGGCGCGTGAAGCGTCTGTACTACTTGATGCAACGCGTAGCCGGGAGCGTTGTACAGCGTGGCGTGCAAGGCACGGCGGCGCGCATCGCTCAGGAGTTTCGACAGCGCACCGCTCAGTTGCCGGTCCTGGCACTGGAACCGCTGGAGGAGTCCCATGCGCCTTTTGCATTGCCCACCCATGATGCCCCCAGAGTTTCGGTCATCATTCCGGTGCATGGAAAGCTGAGCTATACGCTGGCTTGCCTTCGGTCCATTGCCCGTCACGGTGCAAACGCGCCGTTCGAAGTCATTGTCGTAGACGATGCGTCGCCTGATGCAACGGCCTCTGTTCTGAGCGAAATCGCAGGCCTGCTGCTGCTGCGCAACGCAAGCAATCTAGGCTTCATCGGCAGTTGCAATGCAGGCGCCGCTGCCGCACGCGGGTCGCATCTTTTGTTCCTCAATAACGATACGCAGGTTACTGACGGTTGGCTGGATCGCCTGCTGGACTGCTTCGAGGAAGAATCCAATTGCGGCCTTGCAGGCAGCCGGCTGATTTACCCCGACGGACGCCTGCAGGAAGCCGGCGGAATAGTGTTTTCCAATGCCGACGGCTGGAACTACGGCCGTTTCGAATCGCCTGAAGACCCGAAATTCCTTTATCGACGCGACACCGACTACGTGTCTGGCGCTTCGCTTATGATCGAAGCGGAGCTATTCCAGCGGCTGAACGGTTTTGATGCTCGCTATTCTCCGGCCTATTACGAAGACACCGACCTTGCCTTCGGTGTTCGCGCCACCGGCAAGCGTGTCATCTATCAGCCTGAAAGCGTGGTGGTGCACTTTGAAGGCATTAGCTCAGGAACCGATCTGCGCGCGGGCGTAAAACAGTACCAGCTCATCAATAAAACCAAGTTCGCAGAAAAGTGGAAGGACGCGCTGGCTCGGCAGCCCGCTGCCGGATCGTCGATTGAATCGGCTATCCATCACGATGGGCGCCCACATATTCTGATTGTGGACGCCCTGACGCCCGATGCCTCGCGCGATTCAGGCTCCCTGCGCATGATCAATATCATGCGTTTGCTGCGCGAGCTCGGTTGGCGTGTAACCTTTGTGGCCGACAACTACACGGCCAGCGATAGGGAGATTGTCCAGCTTGGTCGCATTGGGGTTCACGCACTGTGCAAACCCTGGTCTCCTTCACTAGCCCGCTGGCTCGCGAAAGAACGTGACTCCCTGCAAGCCGTCCTGCTATCGCGACATTACGTCGCCGCCCCCAATCTTGGCCTGGTGCGAAGGGTAGCACCGCGCGCCAAAGTGATCTTTGATACGGTTGACCTGCATTTTCTGCGCGAACTGCGCGCAGCGAGGCACACCGGAAATCGAGCCATGTTACGCCGGGCGCAATTGTCACGCCGACGCGAACTGGCATTGATTCGCGCGTGTGACGTCACTTTGGTGGTTAGCCCGGTCGAGCAGGCCCTGCTGTCAAAAGAAGCTCCCGAAGCAAACGTGGAGCTGGTGTCCAACGTGCATGAGGAATTCGGGCGGCGGACAGAGTTCGCGGCGCGCAGAGACCTTGTTTTCGTCGGTGGCTTCGCTCATCCGCCAAATGTCGACGCCGTCCAATGGCTGGTAGACGAGATTTATCCTCTCATCCACGGCCTGCGCCCGGAAATCGGCTTGCACCTTATTGGCGACATCCCCGCTGCTGCCAGGCCCAACTTGACCAAGCCCGGGATTCAGATCCATGGCAAGGTTGAAGATTTGGCGCCATGGATGGACGGGTGCCGCATCGCAGTAGCCCCATTGCGCTATGGAGCCGGCGTTAAGGGCAAGGTCAATATGGCGATGAGCTATGGCTTACCGGTCGTTGCAACGGACATTGCCAGTGAAGGTATGCAGCTGCGGGATGGAGAAAACATACTGCTCGCCGACGATGCCGCCACTTTCGCCTCCGCCGTGTTACGGCTTTACGACGATGAGCTCCTATGGAGGCGCCTGTCGGACAACGGGTTGGACAATATACGTGAGCACTTTTCCTTCAGCGCTGCGCGGGCAGCGCTGCGCCGGGCCTTACCGGAAACGGACACGGTTTAAAACGTACGGCAAAGCTGCCATTCGTGCCCGGATGGAGCATCGGTTAGAATGGATGTTTGCGTAACCCCATTTCCGCGTCCCGCAGGCGCACGGTTAAAGGTACAAAAATGAAGATTTTGGTCGGCTACAAGCGTGTGGTGGACTATAACGTCCGCATCCAGGTCAAGCCCGACGGCACCGGTGTAGTGACCGACGGCGTGAAGCTCTCTGCCAATCCTTTTGACGATATCGCCCTGGAAGAAGCCCTGCGCCTGCGCGAAAAAGGCGTGGCTGAAGAAGTCGTGGCGGTCGGCATTGGGCCGGCCGACCTGACCGCGCATTTGCGCAACGGCTTGGCGATGGGAGCCAATCGCGCCATTCATGTAGTGACACCAGACACCCTACAGCCGCTTACCGCGGCCAGGGTCTTTCTGAGGTTAGTCGAGAAGGAGCAGCCCGGCCTGGTCATCCTGGGCAAACAGGCCATCGATGACGATGCCAACCAAACCGGCCAGATGCTGGCTGCGCTATGGGACCGCCCGCAAGCCACGTTCGCCAGCAAGTTGGAGATCGCCAATGGCAAGGCTACGGTGACGCGTGAGGTAGACGCTGGTCTGGAAGTCATCGAGGCCGAGCTGCCAGCGGTAATCACTACCGATTTGCGCCTGAACGAGCCGCGCTTTATCAAGCTGCCGGACATCATGAAAGCCAAATCCAAGCCCATCGATACCATCGAATTCGCTTCACTGGGCGTGGATGCACACGACCAGCTCAAGACCATGAACTACACCGCGCCGGCAAAGCGCAGCAAAGGCGTAATGGTCAAGGATGCCGCCGAATTGGTGGCGGTTCTGAAGCAAAAAGGGCTGCTTTAAGCAGCCGACCAGCATTGAGGAGACATCCATGAGCAAGATCCTGGTTATCGCCGAACATCTGGACGGCAAATTGAACCCCGCCACCGCCCGTGCCGTCAGCGCAGCCGTCGCCGTCAAGCCCGACACCATCGATGTGCTTGTGCTTAGCGCGGAAGTAGACGCTATCGCCGCCGACGCCGCCAAGATCGAGGGCGTGAGCCGCGTACTTACCGTCACCCGCGCTGAAAACGCCCATCCGCTGGCTGCCGTACTGGCACCGCAGATTGCGAAGGTCGCCGCAGGCTACAGCCATGTGTTCGCGCCTTCCACCACCTTCGGCAAGGACGTCGCGCCGCGCGTGGCCGCCTTGCTTGGCGTTGCTCAGGTGAGCGACATCATGAGCATCGACGGCAGCCATACCTTTAAGCGCCCAATCTACGCCGGCAACGCCATCGTCACGGTGCAAGCCGATCCGGCGCATGCCGTAGTGGCGACCATACGCACGGCATCCTGGGCGGCAGCTGCCAACGGCGCGAACAATGCTCCGATCGAACCGCTGAGCCTGGACATTGCCGTGCCTACACATACCCGCTTTGTCGAGCTCAAGCAGGGAAAGAGCGACCGTCCGGATCTGCAGAGCGCCAACAAGGTCGTTTCCGGTGGCCGCGGCGTAGGCTCAAAGGAGAACTTTGAAGTCATCTATCGCTTTGCCGACAAGATCGGGGCGGCGGTGGGCGCATCGCGCGCCGCCGTCGACGCCGGTTATGTGCCAAACGAATTGCAGGTGGGCCAGACCGGCAAAATCATCGCGCCGGAGCTTTATATCGCCATTGGAATTTCCGGCGCCATTCAACATCTCACTGGCATCAAGGATGCGGGTACCATCGTCGCCATCAACAAGGACGGTGAAGCGCCAATCTTCGAAGTGGCCGATATCGGCCTGGTGGGCGATCTGTTCAAGCTGATTCCGGAGCTGGAGCAGGCAATCGGCTGATCAAAGAAAGGCGGTACCGGGGTGGTGCCGCTTTCGCGCCAAGGCGATTCCCGCCGCTTGTACGCCGGCTTCGCGACCACCTGACACAGAGCGCCTTTCGTGAAAAAGACGAAGGGGGCGCTAGCGATCCGAGCCCGCCGAAAGGCGGGCTTCGTCGTCTTAGCCTGCTTAGGCTAATCGGCCGATAACGGAAACTGTCACAACAGGTTTTCTGCGTGCCTGGCTGCCGACTACTGTGCCCGCACCGTCATTAAATGTGATCCATTTCACAAAATTGGTTTATCCTTCGACCCCAGCCCGTATGGGCTCAGGGGCGCCGTAAAGTCCAATCCGCTTTGCGGCTAGCCGTTCGTGCGTCGCACGATTTTCTTTCAAGGGGAAATATGATGAAACGTCTATTGAAGCCATTCCTGGCGGCGCTTGTTGTGTCGTTCGCTTTCGCAACAGCAGCGCATGCCCAGGCCACTCGCACTTGGGTTTCGGGTGTTGGCGACGACGCCAACCCTTGCAGCAGAACCGCTCCATGCAAGACTTTTGCAGGCGCCATATCGAAGACTACTCCCAACGGTCAGATCTCGGTCCTCGACCCCGGCGGATTTGGGGCCTTGACCATTACCAAGGGGATCATCATCGATGGGGATGGCGAACTGGCCAGCTCGCTCGTGGCCGGCACCAATGCCATTGTCATTGCCGCTGGCCCTACCGATACCGTCATCCTCAGGAATCTTCATTTCAGCGGAATAGGCTCGGGCTTGGATGGCGTGCTGATCAATAGTGCCGGAAATGTGATTATCGACCACTGTACTTTCGACGGATTCATCAGCAACGACATCGAGCTGAGCATGACCAACAGCGGTTTCGTGCTCGTGCAAAACTCGACCCTCGTAGGCGGAAGCCAGGGCGTTGTCATCGACGGAACTTCAGGGCCCGGG
The DNA here is from genome assembly GCF_030160275.1 of Dyella flagellata. Classification (GTDB taxonomy): domain Bacteria; phylum Pseudomonadota; class Gammaproteobacteria; order Xanthomonadales; family Rhodanobacteraceae; genus Dyella_B; species Dyella_B flagellata. The sequence goes on along the minus strand of NZ_BSOA01000014.1, from coordinate 126,285 downwards.
CCCATCGGGGTGGCCGTGAAGGACGTCACTATTCAAGGGACCGGAACGGCCCTGCATACTTTGCGTGGGCATATTGATGTGATGCATTCCATGTTCCAGAACAATTCCTCGTATGCCGTGCATGCGGAGGCTGGCTCGATCAACGTGGAGAGCAGCGTGTTCTCGTACAACGGCACGGCAGTGCAAGCCGACGCCTCCGGCGGGTTGGTTGGTATATCCAACGTGGACTTCTTTAATAACACCGCCGCCATCGGATCCGGCGGCGGCACAGTCGTAAGCGCGGGCAATAATCATCGCATTGCCAACACAATCGTGGGTGCTCCGAACGATCAAATGGGCGTCTATTAGTTATGCCTCGGAATTCGCGCATGGCGGGTTCCCGTGGAATTACCGTCAGAGGACACCAGCGGTTCGGCTGCTGACGTTCTGGAATGCTCCATTTTGCCGCGAGGCCACCGCCCCGCGGCAATTTTTGCCCACGCTTCGTCGGTGAAAATCGCCTACCTGCATAGCATCACTGGACGCTGCACAGGGGCGTTCCCGGCTACCATTCCTTCTTGCTTGCCGACCTCCATGGCCCCACGGAGTACCATCATCCCGGCCATCGTCTGGCCGTGCGTGACGGCCGGCCGTTTTAAGCAAATGCCACTTCGGCTTTGAGGAGGGGGATGCGATGGCGCCGCGCACTTGCAAATTCATTCTGCGCACGACTCTCGCCTGAAAGCTCTTCAATGCTTGGGACTAACGAACGCCAGGCAGGCTGCGTGCGCCGCGCGCTCTCAATCGCAGCCCCGCCCAGCCAATGCGTTGGAAGCATAAAGACAGCATGACGTCAGGCAGTAGTAACCGAATTGGTCTAGCATGATTCGACATAGGCGAAGAGCGTCATCCGAGTCAAGAAAGAAACAGGCCCCCATGACCCCATGGGTTCAGTACCCGACGGCCCAAAAATGTGGCGCGTCGCCCCCCCATAACTGCCACGAAACTGACGATCGGCCATTCACTTCGGCACTGAACACGCCCATCTAAGCACGCCGGAAGGCCATTTCAAAAAATCGCGGGTCAGACGTCTACATCTCAGTAGATCATCAAAGTTTCGTGAAAATACCTGGTGGATCATCGATTTGAACCTGAAATTTCGTCCATTCTCAAGATGGCTACTTGTGATGCGCCGCCCTACTCCATTGACATGACATATTTGCTACTTGGACCGGCAGATGACTTGGCGGATACGAGGATGCCCGTGTGCCGGCTTTACTTCACGCCGTCGTCGGGGGTGCCCGAGAACGCGCTACCAGGAACATCTGCAACAGCGCCCCCGGACCTTGATTTAAAAAGGTTCTGACGTTTTCTGCCGCTGGCCCTTCTTGCGATTTGCCTCCCAACATCGAGACAAACCAAGCCTCGCCTAAGAGGTTGGAAGGACACACTTCACGCTCGGGAGATAGCGGATGCCATCAGCATCCAATCATGACAGGTATCGGCTACTGCAGTTGATGATGCTGGCCTCTGTCGTTGTCATAGCGCTCTTTGTCTGGCAAGGCAACAAAGGTTTCAGCCTCTGGGATGAAGGCTTTCTTTGGTATGGGGCCCAACGGGTAACGCTGGGCGAGGTACCCATCCGCGACTTCATGGCTTATGACCCAGGCCGGTACTATTGGGTCGCCGCCGTAATGGAGTTGTGCGGGAGTAACGGCATCATGGCCATGCGAATTGCCTTAGCGATCTTTCAAGCAATAGGCCTGTTCGTGGGCTTGCTGCTCATTGCACGCGCCCTGAAGAAGCAAAGCTTGGTCTATCTGCTTCTCTCCACTCTCATATTGACGGCATGGATGTTTCCACGCTACAAGCTTTTTGACGTTTCACTGTCGATCTTTCTAGTCGGCGCACTAACCTATCTCGTCGAGAAACCCGTTGGCCGAAGATATTTCTTGGCGGGCATGTGCGTGGGATTGGCTGCTGTATTTGGACGAAATCATGGCGTATATGGCGTAACGGGTAGCCTCGGCGTCATTGCCTGGTTGACCATCAATCGATCAGAATCCTACAGTCCCGTCAGTGGACTGCTTGCATGGTCGGCGGGCGTCATAACCGGCTATTGCCCCATATTGCTTATGCTGATCTTCGTTCCGGGCTTTGCCGCCGCATTCCTGGAGGATATCCGCTATCTGTTCGAAATCAGGACCACCAATATTCCGCTACCGGTGCAATGGCCTTGGCGGGTGCATTTCACGTCGCTGCCAACCAGCGACGCAGTTCGAGAGATCCTGATCGGCACCTTCTTTATCGGCTTGCTCATCTTCGGCGCGGTCTCCCTTCTATGGGTAGTTAGACAAAGGATGCTTAACAGGCCGGTTTCGCCAACCCTGGTGGCCGCGTCGTTCCTGGTGCTGCCGTACGCGCATTTTGCGTATTCCAGAGCCGACATCAGTCATCTAGCCCAAGGAATCTTTCCGATGCTGGTCGGCATCATGGTGGCGCTTTCGCGCCAAGCCGCGCAGATCAAATGGCCGCTGGCAGCAGTAATCTGTGCAGCAAGCATATGGGTGATGATTGCGTTCCAGCCAGGATGGGAATGCAGGGATGGAAAGTGTGTTGGTGTTGAGATCTCCCATAGCATGCTGCAAACAGCCCCTGGTACGGCTCGCGATATAGCGCTGCTGCGCACTCTGGCCGACAAATACGCAGCACACGGACGAAGCTTTATCGCCGCCCCCTACTGGCCAGGCGCCTACGCGTTGCTCGAACGAAAATCGCCTGTATGGGAAATCTATCCGCTGCAGCGACGTTCCGGCACATTCGAGCAGGATGAGATAAAGCGGATTGAAGCGGCCAATCCAGGATTCGCTCTGATTGATGAAATGCCTCTCGACGGAGTGGATGCACTGCGCTTCAGCAATACACACCCGCTCATTTACCAATACATTCTCAACAACTTCGTCCCGCTACCTGGCTCCCCCAACCCGTATTACCACATATCCAAAGCCAACAGCCAAGCGCAATGAAAAAGATCGCCGTCATCCCATCCAACTACATCCCTTGGAAAGGGCATTGCGACATGATTGCCGCTATGCCTAAGACCGCTCTCGACGACGACGCGCGGTACACAGGAAGCGATTGGCGCCATCGCCACCTGATCAAGACAACGCAATGGCAGCTGACCTTTTGTTCAAATATGGCCCAGAAACCCGCCGTCACATGAAGCACGTGCCCATATGAAACTCTCCATAGTCGCCACGCTCTACCAATCGGCCGCCTATATCGCTGAATTTCACCGAAGGGCAAGCGATGAAGCTCGGCAACTCGTGGGCGGAGACTTCGAGATCGTGCTGGTGAATGACGGCTCCCCCGATCACAGCCTCGATCTTGCCGTAGCTCTTACCGAGACCGACGACCATGTCGTCGTCGTTGATCTTTCCCGCAACTTCGGGCATCACAAGGCCATGATGACGGGTCTCGCGCACGCGAGGGGAGAACGAATATTTCTTATCGACGTCGACCTGGAAGAGGAACCTGAATATCTAAGCGTCTTTGCCAATCACATGCAAAGCGAGCCGTGTGACGTCGTATTTGGCGTTCAAGCGGAGCGCAAGGGCGGATGGCTTGAGCGGTGGAGCGGCAAGTGGTTCTATATTCTATTCCGCGCGGCCACGGGAATGGCTTTGCCGGCCAATGCCGTTACTGCTCGATTGATGACCCGTCGCTATGTCGACGCGTTATTGCGCCATGAGGAAAGGGAGGTCTTCATAAACGGACTTTGGTATATAACTGGCTTTACTCAAATTCCAAAAGCGATCAAAAAGCATAACACCAGCACCACCACTTACTCGCTTCAAAAGAAATTTTCGCTATTCGTCAATTCCATCACATCATTCAGCAATGCACCACTGGTTGGGATTTTTTACACCGGACTATCCATATCACTATTAGCCATCATTTATACAATTTACCTGATATTTCGCTGGCTTTTCTTCGCCAGACCATTGATCGGCTGGACATCTGTGATGTCATCGATATGGCTCATTGGCGGCCTCATCATTTCATTCATCGGCGTCGTCGGCATCTACCTTTCAAAGATATTTTCCGAAACCAAGCAGCGCCCCTATACGATAGTGAGGCAGGTTTATGCCAGACAAAAAAAATGATCTCTTCATGGATATTTCGGAATATTTTTCGACCAAGCTCGCCGAGCATGGCGAAACGCCGCGCGGCGTTGACTGGAATGGCGCAGAGAGTCAAACGATACGATTCAAACAACTTTGCAAGATAATCGAAACCAATGACCCATTCTCAATCAATGATCTGGGTTGCGGCTATGGTGCGCTCTACGATTTCCTTGCCCTGACGTACGGCGCCTTCTCCTACACTGGAATTGATGTCGCTGAAGACATGATTCGGTCCGCGAAGCGCCTCCATACGGGAAATTCCAGCGCGCATTTCATAGCCGGAAGCGAACCCGAAGGCCACGCCGACTACAGCATCGCGAGCGGCATCTTCAACGTTCACTTCGATCGATCGGCCGAGCAATGGTTCAGCCACATTGAGGCCACGCTGGATTTGCTAAACCAGAGCAGCCGTCGCGGCTTTTCATTCAATTGCCTCACCACGTACTCTGATGCCGAAAAGATGCGCGATTATCTTTACTACGCGGATCCATGCCGGATCTTTCACTTATGCAAGCAACGCTTTTCCCGCAATGTGGCGTTGCTACATGACTACGGATTGTTCGAATTCACCGTTTTAGTAAGGAAGTAGCCATGAAGAGGGACCTCATCCTTCTTTCTACCAGCAGCGCCGAGATGCCTGCGTGTCTTTAACCAAAACGTCGTCTTCAATCATGCGGCAAACCGCAGTTGACGAACTTACTCACCATGCTCGTACACCTTCATGAGAAGACATACCGTTGGGGTCGTTCAATCGTCCTATCTTCCCTGGAAGGGATACTTTGACCTCATTCATAAGGTCGATACTTTCGTCTTCTATGACGATGTGCAGTTCACCAAATCGGATTGGCGTTCGCGCAATCGAATCAAGACCCCGCAAGGACTGCTCTGGCTGAGCACGCCCGCCGGATCTCGTATTGACCGCCTAATCTGCGACGTCGAGTTGACCAGCCATGACTGGCAGCGCAAACATTGGACCGCTATCAAGCAAAGCTATTCGAAAGCGCCATATTTCAAAACATACCAGAACGCTGTCGAGGACCTCTATCTTGGACATTCCTGGCGATCGCTTTCGGAACTGAATCAATTCGTCATTCAGATGATCGCCACAGAGATTTTAGGCATAGACACCCGCTTTCGCGACTCGCGGGAATTCCGACTCGAGGGTAAGCGCCAGGATCGCCTGCTGAACCTCCTACGCGCCGCTGGAGCTACCCACTACCTTTCCGGCCCCTCGGCCCGAAGCTACATTGACGATAAAGCCTTTGAAGAGGCCGGAATTCATTTGGAGTACCATGATTACAGCGGCTACCCGATCTATCCTCAGCTCTATCCGCCCTTTGAACACCAGGTCAGTGTACTCGATCTAATCTTCAACACAGGTCCGCAGGCGCCCTACTACATCTGGGGTCACCGCGAGACCAAGTCATAGACTCCAGCTTTGCCAAGTGAAACCCACATGAGCATCCCATTCAATCGCCCCTACCTCGTTGGCAAGGAACTGGACTACATTGCTCAGGCACACGCCAACGGGCATCTTTCCGGCGACGGTTCCTTTACCAAGCGGTGCCATGCCCTGCTCGAACAAATGACCGGCACCCGCAAGGCGCTGCTTACCCATTCTTGCACGGCCGCGCTGGAAATGGCGGCGATGCTGCTTGAACTGGCGCCGGGCGATGAAGTGATCATGCCGTCTTTCACTTTTGTCACAACCGCCAACGCTTTTGTGCTGAGAGGGGCTGTCCCGGTGTTCGTGGATATACGGCCCGACACCCTCAATATCGACGAAAACCTGATCGAGGCAGCCATCACTCCGCGCACCAGGGCAATTTGCGTCGTTCATTACGCCGGGGTGTCGTGCGACATGAACACCATCATGGCGACAGCCCGGCGTTACGGGCTTTTTGTTGTCGAAGATGCGGCTCAAGGTATTTTGTCGACGTATGAAGGTAAGCCACTCGGAAGTTTCGGCGATTTGGCCGCGCTAAGCTTTCACGAGACAAAGAACGTCATATCCGGTGAAGGTGGTGCGCTTTTGATCAATAACCCGGCGATGATCGACCGGGCAGAAATCATTCGCGAAAAAGGCACCAATCGCGGCAAATTTTTTCGCGGCCAAGTCGATAAATACACTTGGGTGGATATCGGATCGTCTTTCCTGCCAAGTGAATTGATCGCCGCATTTCTTGCCGCTCAACTCGAACAGGCAGAATATCTTACCCGTCGCCGTATCGATATTTGGAATAGCTATCACGCATGGGCCAAATCACTTGAAGAGGCCGGGCTCGCTCGGCGACCGATAGTCCCTTCCGACTGTGTCCACAATGCGCATATGTATTACCTGCTCTTGGACAATCTGGAGGCGCGCACGCATTTCATTGAATCGATGAAAGCGGCTGGGATCGGCACGGTATTTCATTATGTCCCGCTGCACAGCTCGCCTGCAGGCACGCGATTTGCAAGAAGTTTTGGCGAACTACCGATTACCGACGCCACCAGCGAGCGCTTGGTACGCTTGCCGCTATGGGTCGGTATCGAAGAACATCTTGATCAGGTCATGCGTTCTGCACAAAATATCCTTGCCTCCTATCCAACAATACAGCATTCCGTCTTGGGATGACCGCTGCGACCCAACCCTGATACCTGACTTGAGACGCCATATTGCCCGTACGGTGATCATCACGCTTATCACGACAGCTTGCGTGATATGGACCATTCATATATTTGATTGGCGCCAGATTGGTGCGAGCGTAGCGAGGATGAGATGGGGTCTTCTTGCGACGTCGGGCGTAGCGCTGGTTATCTGTGCATTCGCCTTGCGCGGTCTTCGTTGGCTGATTGTGCTGCGCCTGCCGCTCGATCGCAGGAGACTATGGCAATCTTTCTGCGCTAACGGCGCTGCCTCCGGGCTGGCGTCGCTCACGCCCCTTCAGTTGGGCGAGATGCTTAAAATCAGCATGATCCCGGAGTGCGATGACTTTGCGTGGCAGCAAGGAATTGCCGGTTTCTTTTTGGAACGAGTATTGGATTTGGCCGGCGTCGTCGGCATGGGCCTGTGCGGCCTTTCGTTGCATTTCGGGCATACTTGGCTCGCCGCCTTGGCACTCTTGTTACCTGCATGGGCCGGACAACTGCTCTATTTGCTCAGGACTTTGACGCCGCATCTGCCGGTCAAAGCCCAGGTGTATGGCAAGCTGCTGCACCAGCATAAGCGAATCACCGTCGCGAGCCTGATAACTGTGCCCCTATGGCTGCTCTATGCGGCTCTTTGGTGGACCGCCATTAGCGCGATGAATGTCTCGATCGACTTCGATCAAATCAGTCTTTTACTGGGCGGCGTGATGCTTACCGTAACTGCAAGCATGACACCCGGTGGCTTGGGGGTTGCCGAGCTGGGAAGTCAGGGTATTTTGCTATGGCTCGGGAGATCTCGCCTGGATGCCGAAGCTGCAGCCGTAGCAGTGCGGCTCCTGACCCCATTGCTTGCCCTTTCGGGTGGCGTATGCATGCTCCTATTGTTTCTATCCAATAGACATGCGAAGAACTTCAGACGAACTGCAAACCAGCGATACCTGGACTAGTCAAGGTATCCAAAAGGTCCGCCCCCACCGCAAAAATGAACGGCAAGTGGGGCCAACGGCAAGCCTCATTTCTTGCGCACCAAATCGACAACGTAAGATGCAACTTGATCCGCCAATATTTCCGGTGTTGAGATGTTTGAACGTAAGCGCACGTCTGGTTTTACAGGCATCTCGTAGGGTGAATCTATACCCGTAAAATTAAGAATCTTCCCTTCCCTGGCCTTTCGATAAAGCCCCTTCGGATCTCGCTGCTCACATTCTTCCAGCGGGGTGTCTACGAATACTTCGACGAACTCGCCTTCGGCAAACAGATCTCGCGCAAACTGTCGCTCGCTATGAAAGGGGGAGATAACGCAGACCAGCACGATCAGCCCGGCATCGACCATCAAATGCGCCACTTCAGCAACCCGACGCACATTTTCAACTCGCGCCTCGGGCGTGAAGCCGAGATCACGATTGAGCCCGTGCCGCAAATTGTCGCCGTCCAAAAGATAGGTGTGATAACCCATCGCACTCAACCGACGCTCCAGCAAATTGGCGATAGTAGATTTACCTGCCCCAGACAACCCTGTAAACCATATGCAGCAGGGGTGCTGCCCTTTACTTTCCGCACGCACCCGCTTATCCAGATCCAGCTGCTGCCAATGTACGTTGGTGGCGCGGCGCAACGCGAAATCCAGCATGCCACAGGCTACCGTAGCGTTGTCCTGTCGGTCGATCAAGATAAAGCCGCCGAGGCTGTGGTTAACCGTATAGGGTTCGAACGCGATTGGATGATCCAGGTCGATATTGCAATAGCCGACGTCATTCAACTCCAGGCGATGCGCCGCAAGCCTGGCTTGCGTATTGACGTCTACCTTGTGCTTGATCGAGGTAACACGTGCATTTAGCGTGCGCGCGCCAATCTTCAACCTATAGCTGCGATTGGGTAGCAATGGCTCATCGCCCATCCACAGTAGATGTGCGGCAAATTGGTCTGCTTCCGGAGCAGGGCACGTCGCATCGGCCAAAACATCACCGCGACTGACATCCAACTCCCGATCCAGCGTAAGGGTCACAGCTTGCCCTACGTGTGCCTCAGACAAATCTCCAGCGGCAGTCACTATTCTTACAACGCGAGCGCGATGCACACCGGGCTGTACGACAATCTCTACGCCCGGATGCAACCGTCCGCCGCAAATCGTACCCGCGTAGCCGCGAAACGACTGATCAGGCCGATTGACCCATTGCACCGGCATGCGAAAGTCGGTTGCCTGTATAGGCTCCACCGAGATGCTTTCCAGCAATTGCAGCAGCGTAGCACCATCATGCCAAGGCATATGTGGAGAAGGTCGACCTACGTTGTCGCCCATCAGTGCCGCCACTGGCAGACTGTAAACACTGCTGACTCCCATCTTTGACGCCATGTCCTGATAGGCGTCGCGAATGGACTCATAGGCACTCCTGCTATAGCCAACGAGGTCCATCTTGTTGACGGCGAGGATCACTTTGCGAATTCCTAGCAGGGCGCAAATGTACGTATGCCTGCGCGTCTGCGGTAACAGCCCTTTTCGCGCATCCACCAGTACCACGGCGAGATCGGCGTTCGAAGCACCCGTAGCCATGTTGCGGGTGTACTGTTCATGACCCGGACAATCGGCCACTATGAAGCTGCGGCGTACGCTATGGAAATAGCGATAGGCTACGTCAATGGTGATACCCTGCTGGCGCTCGGCATCCAGGCCATCGGTAAGCAGCGAAAAATCCAGCACATCGCCATTCGGATGTTGACGGAGACTGTCGCGCTTCAGCGCTTCGACCTGATCATCAGGCAGCATGCCCGCGTCGTACAACAGACGGCCAAGGAGCGTGCTCTTGCCATCGTCGACACTACCGCATGTGATAAAACGCAGCAGACTGCGCACTGACATATCGGCGGCAGCCATCAGAAATAGCCCTCTTGCTTTTTAAGCTCCATCGACGCGGTGGAATCGTGATCGATAATCCGTCCTTGCCGCTCGGACGACCGGGAAGCCGCCAGTTCCTCGATGATCTCATCCACGTCGCTGGCACTAGACTCGATGGCGCCAGTCAGCGGATAGCAGCCCAGAGTACGGAAGCGAACCATACGCTGTTCAATGCTTTCCCCCTCTTGCAACACAAAGCGATCGTCGTCGACCATGATCAACGCGCCATCGCGCGCCACCACCGGTCTCTTCTTGGCGAAATACAACGGTACTACCGGAATGCCTTCTCGGCGAATGTAATGCCAGACGTCCATTTCCGTCCAATTGGACAGCGGGAACACTCGCACGCTTTCACCCTTGTGAATGTGCGTGTTGTAAAGGTTCCAGAGCTCGGGGCGTTGTCGCTTAGGATCCCAGCGATGCAGGGCATTGCGAAATGAGAAAACGCGCTCCTTCGCGCGCGATCGCTCCTCGTCGCGACGCGCCCCCCCTATTGCCGCATCGAATCCGTATTTGCTCAGTGCTTGCTTGAGCGCCGAAGTTTTCATAACTTCCGTGTGTACCGTTGCGCCATGCGTGAACGGCGAAATGCCTTGGCTAACACCGTCCTGGTTGATATGCACCAAAAGCTGAACGTCCCCGGCTGCGGCAATCTCGTCACGAAACGCAATCATCTCCCTGAATTTCCAGGTCGTATCGACGTGCAAAAGGGGAATCGGCGAACAAGCCGGATAGAAAGCTTTACGTAACAGTTGCAACAAGACGGAAGAGTCTTTACCTATCGAATAGAGCATCACCGGCCGTTGAAAACTGGCCGCTACCTCCCTAAAGATATGGATGCTCTCTGCCTCCAAAGCATCTAGGTGACTTAAGGTACTTGCTGTAGCCGGCTTGACATCTAACGCCCTGGTTTCACGTATCATTGCATTAGTACTCCAGCATTAATTCCGGGGCGGCTTCGTACTATATAACAAACCCACGAGCACCAGGCCATGGACCGAAAACCATGCCCTCTCCTTTCAGGAACGCACAGTCTTGCCATCAAGGCAGGCAATTCAACACTTGAGGGCATCAAGCGATAGTCACCATTGCGTGCTTGTAGCCCCCGAGGATTACGAATCAGCATTGGCCGTGACGTTCGATTGTCATTCCGTTGCACCTGTGGCGACACCACAAATGCTGGCTGCTGGCCGCGGCTCTCTCCGCATCACCGGGCTTTTTTGCCTCACGTCAAACCTGCCTGGAGCTCGGAAGAGGGATTGAAACACGAATCCGACTGGGACCTCATACCCATGTGCATGCGTACATTGTGAGACCGAGGTCATGACCAACGAGGAGCTGCCGGTGTGCAGCATTACATCACCGGCGCCCTTGAGTGAAATGTCCGGAACTCTGCGGCCGCGAGTGACTCAGTTGCCGTCCAGGCTTCTGCCGCGGCCGACTCCAAAATACGCAATTCCTGCTGCCTCGACCTCCTTGGGGTCGTATATATTCCGGCCATCAAACACCACCCGATGCTTTAAAAGATCAGCCAGCTGCTTGAAGTTTGGACTACGGAAAATCTTCCATTCCGTAACGATCGCCAAAGCGTCGGCATTCTGTAAGGCCTCATACGCATTATCGGCAAAATGGAGTTGCTCGGAGGAGCCCCTGTAAATCCTCTTTGCTTCAGGGATCGCTTCAGGATCGAACGCGCGCACCTTGGCCCCAGCCGCAATAAGGCTATCAATTAGCGAGCGACTGGATGCTTCTCTCATGTCATCCGTATCAGGCTTAAAGGCCAATCCCCAGACAGCGATAGTTTTTCCGTTCAGATCACCTGAAAAATGTTTCTCTATATATGAGAACAGCTTTCGCTTCTGATCCTCATTTACCTCCTCAACAGAGGAGAGCAAGCGAGCATTGTATCCCTTCGACTTGGCAAGCCGCCCTAGCGCCTTTACATCTTTGGGAAAACATGATCCACCATATCCCGCGCCAGGATAGATGAATTGGAAACCGATGCGGGGATCCGAACCGATGCCCTGACGGACCAGTTCAACATCCGCACCGACCTTTTCTGCAATATTGGCGATCTCATTCATGAAGCTTATTTTTGTCGCCAGCATTGCGTTGGCCGCATATTTAGTCAACTCGGCGGAGCATTCGTCCATCACAACCAAACGTTCGTGATTTCGGTTAAAAGGAGCATAAAGCTTGCGCAAAATCTCGATAGCACGCGAACTCGAGCTGCCGACAACGATGCGATCGGGGCGCATGCAGTCCTCAATTGCGTTGCCTTCCTTAAGGAACTCAGGATTCGAAGCAACATCAAACGCGATCTCAACGCCCCTAAGATCCAGCTGCTCCTTTATCTTTGCGCGGACGAGGCCTGCCGTTCCCACCGGAACCGTCGATTTGTTCACCACCACCGCATAATCGCCCAGGTGGCGTCCGATCGTACCCGCCACCTCCAGGACGTAACTAAGGTCGGCACTCCCATCCTCGCCCGGCGGGGTACCGACGGCTATGAAGATCAACTCTCCATGCAAAATGGCGGCGACCGGGTCGGTAGTAAAGTCCAACTGAGCCGCGGCAAAATTCTTGGTTACTATCGGACTAAGCCCCGGCTCGTAAATAGGCACGTCCCCCTTTTTAAGACGGGCAACTTTTTCGGCGTCAATGTCCACGCATAAGACATGATTTCCCATTTCTGCAAGACACGCGCCGGTAACAAGGCCAACGTAACCGGTTCCGAATATGGTTATCTTCAAAACATTACTCCGTAGTGTCTAACTGTTTCGCTTCCCGTGAAAGCAACTGTAGATTATGCATAGGGAATACTTCCCGAAACGATGCGGGGGCGCCAGAATCTCAACTCACGGACTCAAGTGATCTTCTCGCCAGCCGATCCGTTCGGCGCCCCTTCAGATTCAAAGCAGGCTTCTCCAAATAGTGCCAGGATGCCACTGCCAGCAGCAGCGTCGTTGGCATGGAGAAGACAAATAGCTTCAACGGGCCCACGTCTTTGAAAAGATGCACATAGAGTTGCTGAATTGGAAAAGCGTATACATATATCCCATATGAATAGTCACCAATTCTGTTGAAAAAGCCGATTTTTGGTATGAATCCCAGCCAGAGCACACCGTAGGCAAGCGCGATGCCAAAAACCACGTCAAAACTCGGCTGACCATGCACCACAGCTGACAACATGAACAGGAACGCAGCAATGTCACCTCGTACCGGGATGAACTCCCTGTTGACATAGGCCAGCATTCCAATCAGGAAAAAGCTCGCCACCACGGCGCACTGCTGCTGTTCCAACACAAACGGATTAAGCTGCGGCCAGCTAATACTGAAGATCACCCCTGATATTGCTACCAAGTTGAAGAGCCACTGTGTCTTGAATCCGCGCAACACCCATATGGTCGCTATCATCAGGTACATGCGTCCCTCCATCGGCAAGGTCCAAAGCGAGCCATTGGGGGAAGTATTCGGTTGGTCCTGGAAGACACCGGGCAACAGGTAATCCGCTCGCCAAAGTGTCAGATTGTGAAAGAAAAAGTGATAGGTTTGACTGTTGGCAAAGTATTCGGCCGTGGGCAAGGATGTGACGCATGGTCCAAGCACGAAAACGGTCAATACCAGCGATGCAAAAAGCGCCGGGAATAGTCTCAGCGCTCGCGAACGAAAGTAAAATAAAAGATCTTTGCGTTTCAGCAGGCTCCCGGTTACAAGAAAGCCGCTGATCAGAAAAAAGGCATCTACTGCAATGGAACCACCGCTTTGAGTACCAAGCAGCACTCCAATCGCCTCCCCACTCCCCACCCCGCCTGCAGGATGACCCGCAAGCGGAAATGAATGCGAATAAAGTACCAGCGACGCGGCTAACAACCTAATCATATTTAGATTGTTTTCGCGCCCAACTGCTACTTCTGACAGCTTGGGCGTATTCATACTGTGACTCCAAATCTTGTCATCCACAATTCGACCAGTACCAATTGCCACAACTGGGTACCAAACACGAGTGTGCCACGCTGGTGATGATCCCACATGCTACGCACGTGGCCTATGTTAAGAAATTGGGAAATACGACTATTGGAGTTGAAGAGTGTCTCGTATGCCTGCTCTTTCAGACCTCCCTTCAGCCAAGCTCCAATAGGCACGGGAAATCCCATCTTCGGACGATAGAGCACGTCGTGGGGCAGCAAGGGTTCAAGCGCCTTTTTGAGGATGGCCTTTCCTCCCACTTGTTGATCAAGCTTCAGCTCGTCCGGCAAACCCGCGCAAAAATCCGCAAACTCCCTGTCCAGGAATGGGCAGCGCAATTCGATGGAGGCAGCCATACTCATCTTATCTGCCTTCATCAGAAGATAAGCCGGTAGATTTACATTGCAGTCTGTATACAGCAAGCGCTGAAGAGGCGTGGCCGATGGGCGAACTACGCGCGAGGCTAGCTCAAGCCTGTCGGGATGGAAGCCCTCCATCGGCCCACCACTATAAAGGTCTTCCCTCAGGCCCTCATAGTAACCATAAATTTGATCATTCAAAAACCTAAGTTCACCAGGCTGAGTCAGATTCCACAACTCTTTCCTACTCTTCGGCCACACGCCGCCACCAGCTTTATTCCACAGGTAGCTCCGGATTTTCCCTGGGAGATATTCCGCTGCGCGCCCCCGGCGGATGACCTCGACGCCCTCCTTGTAGCGCGACGTATACCCTCCGAGCATTTCGTCGCTTCCCTCACCGGAAAGCAGAACTTTCACCGATTTGCGGGCTTCCCGGCACAAATAAAAAAGAGGGACGGTTGCCGTATCGCAAACAGGCTCATCTAGATGCCATATAACCGTCTGCAATGTATCCCAGTAAAGCTCAGGCGGCATTATGATCTTCGTGTGATCGGTGCCATAACGCTTGGCAACTGCGTCTGAATACTGAAATTCGTTGAAGCCCTCTTCGGAGAAGCCTATCGAGTACGTCCGCAGATGATGAGAAACCTGGCGGGATGCCAAAGCTACAATGGCGGAACTATCGACCCCCCCGGAAAGCAATACTCCGACAGGCACATCGGCACGCAATCTCAGCGAAATCGACTCACTTAATCGCGACAGCATCAAATCCGCAGCGTCGCTAGCGTTTGCGATCTCTGGAACTCCAGGGAATCTTAGATCCCAATACCTGGAGATGCGGTTGGTTCCATCTAGTTCCACTTCCATCACATGGGCCGCCGGCAACTTTCTTATCCCCTCAAACATTGTTTCGGGATCGGGCACCGCCAACCAGGTCAAAAAGTTATCAAAGCCTTGCTGCGAGAGCTTCCGTGGAACACCGTCGTCCTGTAGAACACTCTTGATCTCCGAACCAAATACCAAAACCTTGTCGTTCTTGAAATAGTAAAGCGGCTTTTTCCCGAAAACATCCCTCGCAAGAATGAGCTTCCCTACTCTCGCATCCCATATGGCAACCCCAAACATGCCGCGGAGAAGGGAAAAGCATGCGGTTCCCATACGCTCATAGAGCTTTAGCAACACCTCGGTATCGCTCCGAGTGCTCATTTCCTCGTCGGGGAGATACTTAGCCTTCAATTCGGGATAGTTATAAATTTCCCCGTTAAACACGATGGTGACGTCGCCATTGGCGCAATTCATGGGCTGGTGGCCGCCCGCCAGGTCGACAATGCTTAGTCGGCGCATAGCCAACCCGACTTTGCCGTCCGCAACTATCGCGCTGCCGCCTTCGTCTGGCCCACGATGAAATATCACTTGAGCAGCATCATCGAGAAACTTCTGCCCTAAAGCACGCTCGTCAAAACTGATGAAGCCAGTAATTCCGCACACAACGAATATTCCTTAATGCAGTAGCGCCTATGGCGCGAATAATTTCTATTTCCGTGCGATGCACGTGAACCTAACGAAACATCTTCCACCAGGGCCTTTTTAGGGCCAACGCAATACGCCTACCATCCAGCAGGGTTAATTCTTCGCGAATTTGGGCCAATTCTTCCAGAATCGTTTCGCCGTTGGCAGCTATCCATTGGCGCTCAGCCCTAAGCCCCACCACTCTGGTCTGAAGCGCCGAATTTCGAGATTGCAAACGAAGATTACGATCTCTCTCTCGCTCTATTGCTGCGTTGAGAACCATCATTCGACTTTGGCAGCTCCGTAAATTGGACCGCTCTTCCGCCAAACGTGCTTCCAGTTCGTTATTCCTGGATCTAAGTTTGTCGCGCTCGAGTCCGGACGTCTCGGCGTGTGAGCGAAAATTCTCCATCTCGCCTAGGCGGCCATCCAGTTCTCCGTTTCGCTCTCTGAGCCTGTCACATTCAAGCCTGAATATCTCAGCTTGGGATCTCACCCTTTCCATCTCGTCCAAATGACCTTCCAGCAGATCATTCCTGCTTCTGAGTCCGTCGCATTCAAGCTGCAACTTTTCGACCTCCGCGCGGAAGTCTTCCATTTCATGTTGGCGCCCCTCCAACAAGCCGTTCCTCTCTCTAAGCCGGTCGCATTCGAGCCTGAACATTTCAACCTGTGCGCGGATATTTTCCGTTTCGTGTTGGCGCCCCTCCAACAGCCCGTTCCTCTCTCTAAGCCGGTCGCATTCAAGCCTGAACATTTCGGTCCGCTCGAACTCTGCCTGTGCGCTGGTTGAGAGTCGCTGATCTCTTCCCGCAACATTCACTCGATCAATAGCTGAACGTATCGCAGCAACTTCTTGCAGCCATCCCGCAGCGCTTTCCATCGCGCCAACAAGTTCGCCACCGTCGAGCTTCACATCCGACCCAGTGGCCTTCAAAAGCTGCTCGTATAGCCGCACAATTGCCGGGTCCGCCAAGCCGCTACTACGGAGCTCTTCGAGTCGAAACCTGCTGTGACGCAAGTCGCTGGTAAGAAATTCAGTAAAATACGACTCTTCAATTTCACCGGACAGTTCAAGACGAAGTTTTTGAGCGACCTGCCGCAGTACTTCCCGCCCGTCTTCTATCAACTGGTCGTAGTCGACCAGTACGGTGGAACTTGCCTGTATTTGCTGAAGTGCCTCAACGGTATAGATAGCCCAAAGGAGAATGGAAACTGCTCGGTCTATGCCGTTCCTGACATGAAGCGATTCACTGACTGCCAACGGATTCCTCAGGCATAGGACATAGCTGACATCCAGAATCTCAGCCCGCTCAATTACCCGCTTCCAAAACCAGAGCAAGCGAGCCGTGCGTGGATCTTTAAATGCCCACACGGTACGAGTCTTAAACTTATCTTGAAGCAGGTTAACAGCACGATCTTCGAACCGCGCCAACTCCACTGAGGAGATGGACCGCTCATCAATACGCGCCACGCTATTCCAGTCGCAACCCAGCGTCTCCATCAACTCCTGATTCAATGCCACGACGTCGCTATCCTCCCAAAAACCGAGAGGATTCTCAGACAGGCCGGGCTGCAACAGGGACTCACCCAGATCGACTCCTAGCGCCTTTAAGCCTCGAGTAATTGCGCTCGTTCCCGAGCGATGCATACCTACGACTACTATCAAGCGCCTTGCGCTACTCATAATATGAACCATCTCCTAACGGGAGCCCACGGATTAATGCGATCCAGCAACTTACCTGGGCGTCCTGATCGAATGACTGAGCCACCTTCCGCCGGCCAGCCTCTCCAAAATTGGACCGCAAGTTTGCATTGACTACAAGCTCCTCCAGGTATTGTTCCCATTCGCGTTCATTGCTGGCGAGAAAGCCGCATTCTCCGTGTTTGACGATCGCCGCATTTACACCAACTGGAGAGGCAATCGTAGGAACTCCCACCGCCATGTATTGCAGCGCCTTAAAGCCACATTTGCCCCAGCCAACTTCGTCTTCGTCCACGGGCATTACGCCAATATCCATCTCCTGCAAGTCTTCAAGCTCCCTATGCATTGCCCATTGACGTCGACGAATAGGTAGACCCTCCAAGTCGAACCACTGAAGCTGATATGGCCCTGCAGATATGACCAATAGCTCGATATCATGACGCTCGCTTAGACGCTCAATCGGCCTTTTTAACGTGCGCAAGTAGCCTAAGTTGGCAGGATTACCCACCCAGCCTATTACAAGCCTCTTTTTTGTCGAAGCAGCATTTCTCTTTTCAATCTGATCGGGGCATGTGGGAATCAGAGTGATATTGGCATTAAACTTCCTCGTGTACTCAGCAATGTAGTCATTGCCAACTACGACGCGGCAAAAACGAGGGAGGATTTTTGGCAATTCCTTCGCGTATCTTGGAAAAGCAAAAAGGGAGTCGTCATAATCATAATAGACACACGGGTGCAACCAAAGCACCAGTCGCTCAAGCAACATCGGACCTTCGTAGAAAAGTTCGTATTGGATCAAGACGGCGCGATAAAACAGGCAACAAATGATGCCGTACAATCTGACTGGAAATATGACGGCGTAGTAGTACAAATCCTTTAAATACGGATGCTCACCATAAAACAGTGATGCATAAAACAAATCACCCAACCAATCATTAGAAGGGTAAAATATTTTTGATTTGATTCCACGACCGTGCATGCGCTCGAAGAGCCGCGTCACCCTGAATCGCGTGGATGCATTGCGCTTTGCTTGATACGCTAAAACAGCAATATCCCCCGACCAACGCCGCTTCCTTGCGAGCGCACCCACGACGATCGCGAAGGGGAGGCTAGCGAGAAAGAGGCCGATCGAGATTGTCCATACAACCGAGACGATTAGTGCCAGTAGTGCGTATGCCGGCACACACCACGCATTGGCGCGCAGACGGTGCGGTAAAACTGCGGCTAGTCTTCGCCAAACCAGATGAACCCGCGACATTCCTTTTCCAGGATGTACGGGATAACGCACGATATGCTGGAAATCGTCAACATGCCGCAAATTGGAAAAGCTCGCCTTAGCCCGCGCCACACCCTTAGAACTTAGGTGGTTGCGCTTTTCCCGATTATTGGCCAGTTCGCGCAATATCCGGGCAAGTCCCTCCACATCCTCCGTGGCAAACACCATCCCTGATTCGTCATTTTCGACTATTTCTGGCAACCCACCTCTATCTGAAACGATAGAGACAGCGCCAAGCGCCATGGACTCCAATGCGACGCGACCGAAAGGTTCGTCCCATCTGGAGGGAGTCACGTGAACATCGAGGGCCGACATTATACGGCCAATGTCCGTGCGGAATCCCAAAAACAGCACTCGGTCCTCGATACCGTTCTCAGCAGCAATGCGCCGCAATTCCGTTACGTACGCCTTATTCTCCAGCGTCCCAACGATTGCGAAATACATATTGGGATGGCTCTTGGCAACCATTGCCGCGCTTCGCACAAAGATATCCTGTCCTTTGTCCGCAGTGATTTGACCAACACAGCCAATCAGCAATGCGTCCTCAGGTATCTTCAGTTCCTTGCGCGTCTGGGCTCTGAAATTTCCCCAATTCCGAAATTTGTCATCAATACAGTTGTGAAGGGTAATTGAATGAGTATAAGGGCAGCCCAACTCCGCGATTCGGCCGCGCGTGAATTCAGAGTTGCAGATAACCACGCTGGAGAAGCGCTTTAGCATGCGAACTTGAAATCGGTTCCAACGGCTCCGCCCTATGGTTTCCCTGAAATGCCAAATCACCGGAATCATCATCAACCTGCCAGCCAGGGCCGCATCTGGCGTAACTGCAACGTTGATGTGAACTCGCGACACCCGCTCGCGCACGATCAGGCTCATGATCGGGCCGATGGAAACCAGCAGGCGCACGAAATGCCGATATAGCGCAAACCGGTCTGGACGCTGCATAAGTACTTGAGACAAAGGAGCTGTATAAACATCGACTCCTATCGCTCTCGCCGCGTCAGCTAGCTGCCCTTCTCCGGGCACCAACAGCAAAGGGCGAAATTCCTTTCGATCAAGCCCGGTTAGCAGCGTCAGCAAGCTTTGGGGAGCGCCATTTAAACGACACTCATGAGACACGAAAAGTATTGTGGACCGGGGATCGGAAGCCCGGAACATGCGGCGCATTGTTCGACTAAACAATAAAACCGCGTATGTGGGAGGCAAGCATAACGCGAATAGCACTGCATAAATGGCCGCAAGCAAAGTCGGCTTTCGCCTTGGGCCCGCATGATTCAGCCAATTATCAACGCGACTGTAACGCACGGAAAGCTCGGCCATTCTCCTTGCTATCGCCCGTCGGCCCCCGAAGGCGATAAGGCAAAGTAGAAGTAGCGGCCAGAAAAAAGCTACTAAAAGCTTTTTTATCCGCATTAGCGCGCCGACGAGATGTGAACCTATACCAGCAGCCGCACAGATTACGGCATATTTACTTAGCAAGCGATGCATGAAGCGCATCAAAACCTCCCCTGGCTTTATTACATTACCATTCTCAACAATTCTCACTTTCCCGCTAGTAAGCAGGAAGGCAATCAAGAAGCAGGCAAGATTTCTCCGAGCTCCCGCCTCAGACGCCCAGTCGATGTACGCGTCGCCGTAGTGCCATAGTCGGTGCATCAATAATGTAATGATGTCGCGAGTGCGACCAGCAACAAGAACGCTGGCATTTTTTTCCTGAAGCGGAATTCGCGAAACAATCTCAAGACCATCGTTCATGAGGCCGGCTACCTCACAAAACCTCTCGACAGAAAGGCGTCCCGTCCATCCGACAATTACGCTTTTATTACCCATGATCCGGCAGCCCTAGACAGTTCTTTACATCGTCTTGCTCATTCGCCTTTTTAGTTTTCGACTTCACGCATCGAAAGAAACTCGATTTTCGGATCAATACCTAAATTCACCAATCCTGTGGCAAGCCGATTGGGATCTGGCATAACCCTGAACATCATGGCGTCAACCTGCCTACACAAAAAGGTCTCCCCCTCTCCAACGAGGCCAACCACTCCCGCATTTAAAAAATATGCCCCGGCCGCGAGACGGCAGGTGAATCGAAAGCTGGCCTTGATCCGAGTGCCACGATCTATCACAGCAATTGCATCCTGTTGCAGAGCACTAGCGCCTCCGCCTATTTCAAACCCACTGACCGTCTTGACCATTAATCCGAAGCGCACGCCGACGGCACTTTCCGAAAAATGCACGTCATAGGTATAGATGTAGTCATGTTCCGCTGTGACCACATTGACTCTTCGACCTGATAGTGTTTCAAGATGAGGATCAATGATATTCGCCCCCAAATTGACGTAATGCACCGTGCTCACAGGCAACATGTGCTCATCCAGATATGAGGCGCCACTGTCCTCCTCCTGAACGAAACTTCCAGGCGATTCGGGTGCGCTCAGCGATTCGCCGAGGAAGTCATCGCTTAAAGCTATGCCTTCTTGGGTTTCCCTGCGCAGAGCCCCCCTTATCTCCGCAACTTTTTCCTGCGGAGCAAAAAGCAGCTTATGATATTTCGCGACAACCTCGCGTGGCGAACCCAGCGCGATAATTTCACCACGGTCTAGCAATAGCGCGCGATTGCAAAGTTCAGTTACGATGCCCGCGGAATGCGATACAAAGAGCACTGTAACTCCCGAATCACGAAGCGCGTTAATGCGAGCAAAACATTTTCTCTGGAACGCCTCGTCTCCAACGGACAAGGCTTCGTCAACGATCAGGATCTCCGGCGTTACATGGATTGCCACTGCAAAAGCTAGACGTACATACATACCACTTGAATAGCTTTTTACGGGTTGATCTATGTATTCACCGATGTCGGCAAAAGCAGCGATCTCATCAAACCGCGCCTCTATCTCTTCCCGACTCAACCCCAATACCGTTCCATTCAAGAAGACATTTTCTCGACCGGTAAATTCTGGATTGAATCCTGCTCCGAGCTCAAGCAGAGCGGCGATACGGCCTTTTACAGTTACTTTCCCTCCGGTTGGCGAGAGAATTCCGCAAATAACTTGCAACAGAGTTGACTTGCCGGAACCGTTTCGCCCGACTATGCCAATTGTCTCGCCCCTTGGAATATCAATCGAAATATTCCGAAGCGCCCAGAATTGCTTGTACCACCTCGCCTTATCTCTGGGAGGGGAAAACATCTGCAATAGCCGATGATGAGGGCTTTTGTAGATTGGAAACATTTTACTGACATCATCCAAAGAGATGATCAGTTCATCACTATTAGAGGACATCGGCAAAACCTCTCCTTGCAACTTGGAACATCCCGAAGCCAAGCATCATTATCATGAAGGAAACAAGCGTGTACTCGAACAATCCCAACCAATCCGGGAAATTCCCCCAAAGGGCAACTTGGCGGGCTTGATCGATAATAAAGGTGATCGGGTTAAGCCTAAAGATTGGTTGATAAGCCGCGGGCAACGCCGACACCGGCACCATTGCCGATGACAGGAAGAACATGGCGGTGGAGATAACTCCCGTAACTTGCGAAATATCGCGAAAATAAACGCCCAGGGCCGCAAATATCCAGCCAATACCAATCGCCAGCAATATCAGCGGCACCATAACCACTGGAAAAAGCAAAACCAAGCCGGACACATGCCCGTCAAGGAAATAATGCAGCACGGTGAACACTATGATATTCATCAAGGTATGAAAGATTGCTCCCGCCACCATTGACCATGGCAATATCTCAAGCGGAAAGATAACGCGCTTTACAAAATTTACGTTATCGGTAATCAACGTAGCAGATCGGCTTAAACATTCCGCGAAAAAGCCATGCACGATCAATCCGACGAAAAGGATCATCGCAAAGCTAGCCGCGCCATTAGATGTCTGCGGCCAACGACTTTTGAGAATGCTTCCAAACGCAAACGTGTAAATGGAGAGAGTCAGAAATGGGCTAATCAGCGACCAAAGCAGGCCGAAGGTCGCCCCTCGGTAACGACCCAGAACATCTCGCTTGGAAAGTTCTATGGTGAGTGATCTTTGGCTCGTAAGCGCAGAGATCATCTGACTCCATTTTACTAACATCGATATTCCCATATTCGGATTAGTTCAGGCACGCTACCAGCTAGACACCCGTCGAGGATGCCGCACGAATCTAGGCTAACGAATGCTCTAATTCGCTTTTGAGGTCAACGATATCTTCCAATCCCACTGACAGCCTGATTAGACCGTCCGTAATGCCTAGCATACGGCGGCGCGAAACCGGTATGGAGGCATGGGTCATCGTGGACGGTTGCTCGATCAGGCTCTCCACACCGCCGAGGGATTCTGCGAGCGCAAACAATTCGCAGCGCTTAAGCATTTTGTGCGCGCCCTTTCCACCACCCGCAAGCTCAATTGAAATTATTCCACCGAAGCCATCCATCTGTCGGGCCGCCAAACGGTGTTGCGGGTGACTTTTCAAGCCAGGATAGATAACTTGCTTAACGGCGGGATGCTGTTCAAGCCAACGCGCCAACTCCAACGCCCCATTGCAATGGGCCTTCATCCTGAGATGCAAGGTTTTCAGCCCCCGCATCGCCAGGAAGGAATCAAAAGGTCCTGCAATGGCGCCCACCGAGTTCTGCAGGAACGCCATCCGTTCAGCAAGCTCCGCGCTACCAGCCACAGCGATGCCGCCGACCATATCGGAGTGCCCATTCAGGTACTTGGTGGCCGAATGGACGACCAAATCCGCACCATGCTCCAGCGGGCGCTGCAGGATCGGCGAGCAGAACGTGTTATCCACCACCAGGATTAACCCATGCTTTTTAGCAAACTTGGCCAACTTGGCCAAGTCCACCAGCTTCAGCATGGGATTGGTAGGAGTCTCAGCCCAGATCATTCGCGTGCTCGGCTTGAGCGCGGCCTTCAGGGCATCGCCGTCGTTAAGGTCGATGAAACTAAAGTCCAGCCCTGCAGATCGACGCCGAACCCGCTCAAATAGGCGATAGCTGCCGCCGTACAAATCATCCATAGCGATGACATGGCTGCCAGAATCCAACAGATCGAGCACGGTGGCCGCAGCTGCCAACCCCGAGCCAAATGCGAAGCCTGCTACCCCACCCTCCAGCTCTGCCACGCAGCGTTCATACGCCATGCGAGTAGGATTTTGTGTGCGCGAGTATTCATAACCCTTGTGCTTCCCGGGACTCTGCTGCACGTATGTGGATGTCGCATAGATGGGCGTCATGATGGCGCCCGTGCTGGAATCAGGGTGCTGACCGGCGTGAATAGCGCGTGTACCTAAGCCGTGCGGGTGACGCTTGCTGGTTGATTTCATGCTTGCTGTAGCCCCGAGTCAAGTGATCGGCAAACCAGATATATTACCCGTTTTGCGCTGAACCTTCACGGGCCAAAGGCGACTCCCGGTTCCATTCGGGCACCTCGTGTAGTCTGATCGCTGCTTGTCGCCCTATGACAAAATAGAGCCCCCATTCGGAGTCACACATGAAAACACTGCTCGTGACCGGCGGAGCCGGGTTTATCGGAGCCAATTTTGCACTCCAGGCGGTAGCGGATGGCCTACGCGTAGTGAACCTGGATAAGCTCACATACGCAGGAAATCTCGATACGCTGGAATCATTGGACGGCAGCGACAACCATATTTTCGTGCACGGCGATATCGGCGATCGCCAAATGGTAGCCGATCTACTGCAGAAGCATCGCGCTGATGCCATTGTGAATTTTGCCGCAGAATCTCACGTTGACCGCTCGATTGAAGGTCCTGCTGCTTTCGTTCATACCAATGTGGTGGGTACGCTGGGCCTGCTTGAAGCCGCAAGAGATTACTGGAGGTCCCTGGAAGGTTCGCGCAAGGAATCCTTCCGGTTCCTGCACGTGTCCACCGACGAGGTGTACGGCTCTCTCGGGGAAACAGGCAAGTTCACCGAAAGCACCCCATACGCACCAAATTCACCTTATTCCGCATCTAAAGCCGCCTCCGATCACTTGGTACGTGCCTTTCATCATACTTACGGTCTCCCAACCCTTACGACCAATTGCTCCAACAACTACGGACCGTTCCAGTTTCCGGAAAAGCTAATCCCCCTCGTGATACAGAAGGCCATGGCCGGGGAACCGCTGCCGGTCTACGGCGACGGCCTGAACATCCGCGACTGGCTGTTCGTGGGCGATCACTGCAGCGCTATCCGCCGAGTGCTGAACGATGGCCGCGTAGGCGAGACCTACAACGTGGGTGGCAACGCTGAACGCACGAACATCGCTGTAGTGAACACGATCTGCACCCTGCTCGATGCCAAGAGTCCGCTCGCTGATGGCCGCGCGCGCGCGTCGCTGATTACCTACGTAAAGGACCGCCCGGGACACGATCGGCGTTATGCCATCGACTCAAGCAAACTGCAACGCGAACTGGGCTGGCAGCCGTCGCACAGCTTTGAAAGCGGCATCGAGGCCACCGTTGACTGGTACCTCACCAACCAACCGTGGGTGCAGCGCGTACTCGACGGCAGCTATCGGATGGAGCGCCTGGGAGTATGAGCACGCGCAAGGGCATCATCCTGGCCGGCGGCTCCGGCACGCGCCTCTACCCGATCACCCAGGCAGTCAGCAAGCAGCTTTTGCCGGTCTACGACAAGCCGATGATCTTCTACCCGTTGGCTACCCTGATGCTGGCTGGAATTCGCGAGATACTGGTGATCAATACCCCCCATGAGCAAAGCTTGTTTCAGCGCCTGCTTGGGGATGGCTCGCAGTGGGGTATCGATATCCGCTATGCCGTGCAGCCCTCGCCGGAGGGCCTTGCCCAGGCCTTCCTAATCGGCAAAGACTTCATTGGCAACAACCCAAGTTGCCTAGTGCTGGGCGACAACATCTTCTATGGGGTAGGGCTGACGGAACGCCTCAAGCGCGCAGATGCTCGCCAAGATGGAGCCACAGTATTTGGCTATTTCGTGAGAGATCCTGAGCGCTATGGCGTGGCGGAATTTGGCACCGATGGCCGTGTGATCGGCCTGGAGGAAAAACCCGCTAAACCCAAGTCGAATTACGCCGTGACCGGCCTCTACTTCTACGACGCCCGCGCCTGCCATTACGCAGCGGAACTCAAGCCTTCACCGCGTGGAGAGCTGGAAATCACCGATCTCAATCGCCGCTATCTGGAGGACAATTCGTTGCATCTGGAACAGCTTGGCCGCGGCTACGCCTGGCTGGACACCGGCACCCACGAATCCCTGATGGAAGCCGGCAACTACATCGAAACCATCGAGAACCGCCAGGGACTGAAGGTGTGCTGCCCCGAAGAGGTGGCCTATAACAATGGCTGGATCGATGCCGAGCAGGTCAAACGCCTCGCAGCTCCGCTGCTGAAGACCGGCTACGGTCAATATCTCGTCCATCTTGTTGAACAGGGTCTCGTCAAATGAAGGTCATCCAGACCGCCTTGCCGGGCGCCGTCGTCATCGAACCCCAGGTTTTTGGCGACGCACGCGGCTTCTTCTACGAAAGCTACAACCAGGCCAAATATCACGCCGCCGGCATCACTTCCACCTTCGTACAGAGCAATGTCTCGCGCTCAAGCAAGGGCGTGCTGCGCGGCCTGCATTACCAATGGCCCAATCCACAGGGCAAGCTGGTCAGCGTGCTGGAGGGCGAGGTCTACGATGTGGCCGTGGATATTCGGCGCGGCTCGCCCACTTTCGGCCAATGGGCCGGCGTGATGCTTAGCGCCGACAACCATCGGCATTTCTGGATTCCGGAAGGCTTTGCGCACGGCTTCTGCGTGGTGTCCGATCACGCCACGTTTTCCTATCAGTGCACGGCGCTATACGACGCGAAAGCCGATGCGGGCGTTCGCTGGAACGATGCGGCGATTGGCATAGATTGGCCGATCAGCGCACCACAGCTTTCCGATAAAGATCTGAAGGCGCCCTTGCTGACCGATGTCCATGCAGAAAGACTGCCCCTATTCGCCGAATGAACAATATCCTGTTGCTTGGTGCCAATGGCCAGCTTGGCCGTAGTTTTATCGAACATGGCGAACTGTCCACGCTGGGCAGCGTTTTCGCAGCCAGCCGGGACGGTACACGCTTCGATGGGGGGGCGGCCGAAATAGCCGATCTCTCAACGCCGGCCACGCTGCATGCGGTATTGGACAAGCTACGTCCCAGCGTCATCATCAACACCGCAGCCTATACCGCAGTGGATCGCGCCGAGCAGGAAGAGCCGCTGGCCACGACGGTAAACGGCGAAGCGGTTGGCGTCATTGCGCGCTGGGCTGCAGCGCATCAAGCACTGATCGTGCACTACTCAACCGACTATGTGTTCGATGGGCGTGCCACGGCGCCCTACGCGGTCGATGCAACGACTGCGCCGCTAGGTGCGTACGGACGAAGCAAACTCGCCGGCGAGCAGGCACTGCAAGCCAGCGGAGCCTCCTATCTGCTGTTCCGCACCGCCTGGGTTTACGCACCGCATGGCCACAACTTCCTGCGTACCATGCTGCGACTGGGGGCCGAGCGCGATGAGCTGCGTGTGGTCGCAGATCAACACGGCGCTCCCACCAGCACGGATATCATCGTCCGCGCCACGCTTGCCGCTTTGACGGCATGGCAAGTGGCCGCCCCCGAAGAGCGGGTAAGACTGCAGGGAGTCCACCACCTGGTCGCCAGCGGTCATACCAGCTGGCACGGCTTCGCCGAGGCAATCTTGGAAAAAGCCCACACCCACGGGCTGATCCCGCGCAAGCCGAAGGTTTTGCCGATCAGCACGGCCGACTACCCCACCCCAGCCCAGCGTCCCGCCTGGTCAGTGCTGGACAACCAAGGCTTCGAGCAGCACTTCGGCTATGCTTTGGCCGATTGGCAGCAAGGCCTGAACCATGTTCTGGACACCCTCGCGAAGCAGGCTCGTTAAATGCTGATCCCCTTGATCCTCAGTGGCGGTAGCGGTACGCGCCTGTGGCCAGTCTCGCGCCGGAACCTGCCCAAGCAATTCCTGTCGCTCAGCGGCGAGGGAACCCTTTTCCAACAAACGGTTGCACGGACGCAAAAGCTGCCGGAAGTTGCCGCTCCTATCGTCGTCGCCAGCGAGGACCATCGCTTTCTTGCCGCCGATCAGTTGCTGGAAGCGGGCGTACAAGGCGCCACTATCCTGCTGGAACCGGTAGCGCGCAATACCGCTCCGGCCATCGCCCTGGGCGCCCTGAAGGCGGTAGAGCACGATCCGCAGGCGATTCTGCTGGTCCTTCCCGCCGATCACCTAATCGGCGATACGGAAAACTTTGTTGCCGCAGTACAACAAGCCCTGCCCGCCGCCCGTGACGGCTGGCTGGTGACCTTCGGGGTCCGCCCGGACCGCCCGGAAACCGGCTTTGGCTACATTCGCCGCGCGGAGTCGATCGGCGGCAACGCGTTCCGGGTGGAGCGATTCGTGGAGAAGCCGGATCTGGTCACCGCCGAAAGCTACCTCAAGGACGGCGGTTACGACTGGAACTCGGGCATGTTCCTGTTCAAGGCGGCTCGCTACCTGGAGGAGCTGGGCCAGCATGCTGCAGAAATGCTCGAAGCGGTACGCCAGGCGTACGCCACCGGGCACAGCGATCTGGATTTCGTGCGCGTGGATGCCGAAGCCTTTGCCAAGGTTCCGGACAACTCCATCGACTACGCGGTGATGGAAAAGACCTCTCGCGCCGCGGTGGTTCCGGTGAGCTGCGCCTGGAGCGACATCGGATCATGGTCGGCACTGTGGCTATCGGGCCAGCATGACGAGCACGGCAATCAGCGCGAGGGCGACACGCTTACGGTCAACACGCGCAATTCACTGCTGCGTTCGCATGACCGCCACATGATTGCCACGGTGGGCGTAGAAGACCTGATCGTGGTGAGCACGCCGGACGCCACCTTGGTCGCGCACCGCCATGCTGCGCAGGACGTCAAGAAGGTGGTCGACCAGCTCAAGGCCTCTGGCCGTACCGAACATTCCTTCCACCGCGTGGTACATCGTCCTTGGGGCAGTTACGACTCGCTGGAAGCGGGCGGACGCTTCCAGGTCAAGCGCATCGTGGTGAAGCCGGGTGCCAGTCTAAGCCTGCAAAAGCATCATCATCGCGCGGAGCACTGGATCGTGGTTTCCGGCACGGCTGAGGTCACCTGCGACGAAAAGGTGTTCCTGCTGGCGGAAAACCAAAGCACCTACATTCCCCTCGGCAGCGTGCACCGCCTGCGCAACCCCGGCAAAGTCCCGTTGGAGTTGATCGAAGTGCAGTCCGGCAGCTACCTGGGCGAGGACGATATCGTGCGCTTCGACGACGTGTACGGGCGCGCCTGATCGAGCCTCCGCTTCATCCCCTGCTTGCGCAAGGGATGAAGCGGCCATGGCGGCTCGAAAACGTAAGCATGCGCTGACGGGGCGCTATGACTTTCGCCCGACTTGATCCCTACGCCCAAGGCGGCTGCAATAGGCATTGCACCCCACCCAAAGCGCCAGCCCCAAGGACCCCCGGATGCCTTATCTCCCGCCCTCTTTCTCCCTGCATCACAGGCTGACGCGCCGCTGTCTTTTCTTCGCTGCATGGCTGATGGCGCTGAGCACCTCGGTCACCTGCCTGGCTGCCACATCATCGGCGCCGCCACCGATCCGGCACGTCTTCATCATCATGCTGGAGAATGAATCCTACCCGGTCACCTTCGGCCCGCAATCGATTGCTCCGTATCTCGCCCGCGAGCTGCCCAAGCAAGGTGCGCTGCTGCCCAACTACTACGGCATTGGCCACTACAGCCTGGACAACTACATCGCCATGATCAGCGGGCAGGCGCCCAATCCGGCCACGCAAGCGGACTGCCCCACCTTCAGCGAATTCATGCCCACGGCCAAGAGGCTCGATGCAAACGGACAATTGCCAGGCACCGGTTGCATCTATCCCAAGCGCGTGAACACCCTCGCCAATCAGCTCACCGATGCAGGCTACACCTGGAAGGCGTACATGGAGGACATGGGCAAGGATCCCGTACGCGAATCATCCACCTGTGCGCACCCGGTAGTCGGCACTCCCGACATCACCGAACACGCCACGCCGCAGGACCAATATGCCGCCAAGCATGATCCGTTCGTCTACTTCCACAGGATCATCGACGACAAGAATTACTGCGGCAGCCGCGTGGTGAACCTCGATCATCTCATCGCCGATCTCGCCAAGCTCGACAGCACGCCGAACTTCGTCTACGTCACGCCCAACCTCTGCCATGACGGCCACGACGCCCCCTGCAAGAGCGGCGAGCCTGGTGGCTTGATTTCCGCCGACGCCTTCCTGCGCACCTGGGTGCCGCGCATCGTTGATTCGCCTGCTTTCAAGCAGGATGGCTTGCTGATCATCACCTTCGATGAGGGCAACGACGGCAAAGCCTGCTGCAACGAAAAGCCATTGCCGGGCGGCCCGCAGCCCGGCGGCAAGATCGGTCCCGGCGGCGGCCAGATCGGTGCCGTGCTGCTGTCGCCGTATATCGCGCCCGGCACACAGTCCAACGTGGAATACAACCACTATGGCTTGCTGCGCAGCCTGGAAAACATCTTTGGCTTGTCGCACCTGGGCTATGCGCAGGACAACAAGCTCAATACGTTCGGCCGTGATGTGTTCACTGCGCATCCCGCATCCCCGTAATCCCTGCCCGAGGCGCCCCCTGAAGTACGGGTGGCGCCCTTTATTGCGCGCGAGAAGAAAAGCTTGAATGCGAACTAAAAATCGACGGTTCCGCTCAACAAGTAGGTCCGATGGTTGTCCAGCGGCACAAAGCTGTCCAAGGGCAAAAAGGTTCCATCCAACGTCGGGCTATAAGGGCTGTATAAATTCCTGTCCAGCAGGTTCTTCACACCCAACGTGACACTCCAGCGCGGCGCCCGGTAGAACACGTTCATATCCACCCTCGCCTGCCCAGGGATGTCGATGTCATCCCCGCTGGATAGCTCTCCCAGGCTGCGGCTGCGCGCCGCCACACCGCCCGCCACGCCAAATCCGCGTAACAAGCTGCCCTGAAAGCTGTAACTTGCCCATAGATTGAACAGCTGCTGCGGCTGTCCCGTAGCAGGAGTGCCGTCGTTGTTGTGCACTGATGCGCGTGTGTAGGCGCTGCTTATATCCAAGCCCGGCGCTACCCGTCCGTTGTACTCGATCTCGAAGCCCTGGTTCGACTGCCCCGGTCCGGGGACGATGGGATACGGCGGCTTCGACGAGAACTGATCGTAGCTGTGGTCGAGCATGATGCGATAAGCAGCCACTGTCAGGCGTGCACGGTGCTGGAACAGATCGAACTTCGTACCGGCTTCGATTTGCCGTGACAGCGACGGTGGCAGTGGGCGCCCGTTGTTGCCGAGGTCCGTATACGGCTGGAAGCCGTTCGATGTATTGGCATATAGCGAGATATCGGGCGTCAGCTTGTAGAGCAGGCCGAAGTTGGGCACCCAGCGTACGCGATAGGGATACCAAGGCGTACCGTCGGGATAAGTGGTATTCAGTCGATAGGTGGCGCGACGCCATGCCAGCAGGGCTTGCAGGCGATCGCCGAGATGGACCTGGTCCTGAAAGAACAACCCGGTTTCCGTCGCCCACGGATTGCCCGAGGAATAACCGTTGGCGTAATCGTCCGGCGACAATTGCGAAGTTGGCGTTGGCAACGCCCCGCCTGTGAAGATGTTATACGGCGTCCCGATGCCAAAATTGCTGAACGCATTGACGCTGTTGCCGCTCTGTATGCGCGAATAATCGAAACCCACCATCACCGTGTGCTGCATCCAGCCATGCCCGAATTCAGCCACCAGGTCGTTTTGCACTGTGTAGTACGTGTCTGACGACCGAATCTGTTGAGCTAGCGCAGTGGCGTCGCCGGATGGCTGGATGCCTTCCATCACCCAGCGCTGCAGATCGATCGACTCGCGCACGTATTGCGCACGACTGCGGAATGTCCATGCATCGTTGAAGCGGTGCTCGAACATGTAGAACGCTCGTCGTGTTTCAACCGAAGTGTGATCGTTCGGGTTGTCCATCAGCAAACCCGGCGGCGAGGCCGTGCCCATGCTTGAGCCGAGCAGCACCGTATGATCGGGAATCGGCATCCGGTTCATCATCCAGGACAGCCCGGCGATGAACGTTGTGTTCGGCGTGGACCAGCCAATCGATGGCGCGACATAACGATTACGTTGCCCGCGCATGCCTTGCGCTGTGCGGTCGGCCACGTCGCCATTCACAACCAGGCGATAACTCAGCGACTTGGCATCATTCAACGGGCCAGCCAGATCCACACCAAGCTGCTTTTCACCGTGCTCCCCGACCGAAACCGTGAGTCTATGGATCGGATCGCTCTGCGGCTTTTTCAGTACGATATCGATCAGGCCGCCAAAATTATTGTCGGCCGAGGTATCGCCAAGTATGGCCTGCGGCCCCTTCAGCACCTCGACACGTTCCACCGCAACCATCGGTGGGTAATCCCCCACACCCGAAACGTGGTTGGGCATGCCGTCCGTCATGCCGTTACCGGCGATGAATCCACGCACGTCGAAGGCCGGCAACCCGCTCGTACCACCCACAGACTGCGCACCAGCCACGTTGCGGATTGCATCGGCGATGGTCTGTACCTGTTCCGATTGCAGCAGGCTTTGGGTAACGACACCCACGGATTGGGGAACATCCAGAGGATCGGATACCATGCGCCCGGGCCCGCCGTTGACGTCCGCCATGAAGCCCGCATCCTTCCCCACCAGCCCGATGGCCTGGATCGGCGGCAGCAAGGTGGTCGCCGTCTCAGCAACCAATGAGCGTTTGGACGACTGAATAGGGGCCACTGCACGCGGCTTCACTACCACCGTGCGTGCGTCACGAAACTCAAAGTTCAAGTTCGTGCCTTCCAGTAAGCGCGTCAACGCCGCCGCAGGGGTCAACGTGCCGCTCACCGCATGCGAACGCAAGGCCTCCACCGTCTGTCCGGCGGTAAGCACCTGCACATTAGCCTGCTTGTCGAACTCGATCAGGGCGGTAGCCAATGATTGCGCAGGTATATCAAAACGCACGCCAGCCGGCTGCTCCGCCGCATATGCGGGCGCCAGACCTGCCATCCCAACAGCCATTCCCATCGTCAGGCTGCCGCAAGCCGGCAACCAGGCAATCCGCCTCATGATTTACGTCGACTCCACGTGAAATCATGAGTGTACACGCAGGCTGCCAGCTGGCATCACCTACATGTCATACGTCATCCATAAGGGCTCAAGGAAATACCGGCGAACCCGAAGCTTGTTGCCGACGCACTGTTGCTTAACGGGTGGCATGCCTCGCATCGGACAACACGATCCCATTAGCCTGCTTGCTCACGCGCAATGGGAATACCTCGGGCAAGGCATCTACCCAGCTGTCGATGGCATCCGTACGAATGGTACCGGTGTAACTCAACGCATTCAGGTCCGCGTCGGCGACATGCACGGGCTTGCTGGCGTAGCGGTCCAGATTGGCGACTACCACACTCAACGGTTCATCGATGAATTCCAGACGATTCTGGCGCCATGCTGTGGCCTGCGCCGGGGTCACGATATCGACGACGAAATTCGATTTGTCCGAATCGTAGGTTACCCGCTGGCCCGCAGTGGCCTCCAACGTACTGTGCGGCCTGACTTGCAGGCGCCGACTGCTGATCGCCACCCGCCCCTGCGTCACTGCGACCGTTACCCGCTCGCCTGTGCGACGGACGTCGAACGCGGTGCCGATATCGCGCACTGTCATATTGCCGATGGTCACCACGAACGGACGGCGATCATCATGCACCACGTTGAAGTAGGCCTCGCCGTCAGTGATCTCGACGCTGCGCTGATCGTTGCTGTATTTCACGCTCAGCCTGGAGGCCGCACCCAGCGCCACCTTCGTGCCATCCGGCAGGCTGAATTCGCGATTCTGCCCCACTCCGCTTTGGTACACCACCTGGGGAGTCACAACCACGGCGAAGTGCGTCCAACCGACATAGAGCGCCCCGGACAGCATGACTGCTGCGATCGATGCCGCCGCTGCCAGCGGAAACCAGCGCCGCTGCGGCGGTGCAGGACGCGCAAAGGCGCGGATCAGCCCTTGGCGCGATACCTGATCAAGCCCGCCCAGGCGTTCGGCCAGCTCGTTCAGACGCTCGAACGTTTCCAAGTGCCGTTCATCTTGACCCGCCCACTCCAGCCATTGCTCGATCACTTCTCCGCCTGCGTCGGCCTCGCGCAAACGCACCCACCAATCGGCAGCTGCCTGCACGACGGGGTCTTGTTGTTTGTAGGTCATCACGCCCCCTCCTTCTCGTCGACATACGCGCGGCAGTGAGCCAGCGCGTTGGCAACGTGGTAGCGCACCATGCGCTCGCTTAGTTTCATGGTTTGCGCGACATGGCTGAAATCGCGCCCCTCGATTACATGCATCACAAACGCCTGGCTAGTTTTGGCCGGCAACTCTCTCAAGGCCTGACGAACGCCCGCCACCTGTTCCACCGCCATGGCGTGATGATCCGGCCTGTGTTCATCTACCGGCTCGTCCTGCGACTGCACCACCGCGAAATCGCTGCGCACCTTGCGCTTGCGCAGGCGATCGATGGCGAGATTGCCTGCCACCTTGAACAAATAGCCGCGCAGCGAATCGACTTCCTCGCGGTTGTCCATGGTCAGCATGCGCAAATACGCTTCCTGCGCGACTTCCTGCGCATCCGAAAACGAATTGAGGCGACACTGCAGAAAGGCGATCAGCGCGCGGTTGTGCTCGCGAAATAGCTTTTCGATATCGGCCACGTGCACGGATAGCGTCACGGCGCTCATACCCTTATGGACCGTTAAAGCCTGCCATAAACCGGGAACGCTATGCGTGATGCTTCTTGGTCTGTCTTCCTGAACGCAGGTAAGGGCTGCGCCAGGGCGTCCGCCAGCAGTCCCTCAGCCTCCCGCCGCAAGGCCTCGCGGCGACGGAACGCGGCGCGATGGTTGCTGGGCACTTCCGCCTCCGACTTGTGCGTAAGCGAGCCGGGCAACGCATACCACCCGCCACCGATGCGCTCACCGCGTTGCTCTTCCCAGAACGCGTCGTAATCGGAAAACAGCGGGCGGCCACTGCGGCGCAGCGGATGGGCATCGTTGCTGATCGCTACCAGACGCTGGATGCCGTATTGCTGCGCAAAGGTGTAGACCAGCGACAGCATCAATTGCTTGGGCCGCATGCCATGCAGGTTGCGGGTGAGCTCGCGAACCACGTCCCTGGCATTTTCGCCACTCGGTCCTTGCAGGCAACCGATCATCAGCGCAGGCTGCTCGTCCGCGACCGTGAAGACGATGCTGTACAGCGGCTCTTCGTTCGCGTCGCACAGTTGCAGGCAAAGCTCGCCTTCGCAGCCCTTGTAGATCGGAGGCCGCAGGCAGAGCGTAAGCAGCGAGCCGTCCTTGGCCGTAACGCTTCCTAGACTTGCATGGCCCGTGGCATAGACCAGTTCATATAAACCAGCTGGCAAGTGCGCCTTCGCAAACCGGTAATGCTGCTGCAGGTAGGTCAGACGGTCGCGACGATGCCAATGCGCATTGACGTAACGGTGCATGTGCCGCTCCAGCAGACGGGGATCACGCCGCCGGTAGGCGCGCATGACCGGATCGGCGGCTATCAGCGCCAGAAAGCGTTCGTGCTGCGCCGCCAAACACAGGCTGCGCGCGACGTACTTCAACGCCGTGATGCCGCGCTTGTACCAAGGCCCGGTCCAGTCCTGGCGATGACGTAGCGAATCGAACATGTTTGCCAACGCGCCCGCTTGCGCTGCATCGTTGACGGCGACACGGGACCTGTCGACGGGCAATGAGATTCGGGCTCGGCGCGGCTCGGGCGCATAGGCGCCAGGGGGCAGGAAGGCTTCGAGACCGATGCCCAGGACGCCTGCAGGGGGGTGATTTGGCTTGTTCAAGGAGGTTCGTTCCATCGGAAAACATGGGCGGTTTTCCAGATAGACGTTTCAGCCCCGGCATTTTGAAATGGGCTACCTGACCCGGGCCAGGTCGAGGCGCCATCCCCCGCCTCGGATCAAGCCGGGGACAGGGGCCTGGCGTTAGCGGGCAGGCAGGCCTCAGTGCCGCAAATTCTCCGCGAGCGTCTCCGGCTGAGGCGTTCCCATCGCCTGGAACAGCGCCGCCGTATCGGCCAGCCGCGCCGCCCTGGCCTGTATTTCCGTTAGCCTTGCGTTCTGCCAGTGCTGCTCGGTGAGCACCATCGACGGGTAGGAAATCGCACCCAGGCGATAACGCGCATCGGCGTTGGCAAACGATTGCTCCGCGGCATTGGCCGCCGCTTGCGCCGCCTCAAGGGTCGAAGCATCCTGATCCAAGGCGGTCAAAGTATCGGCCACGTTCTGAAAGGCATTCAGTACCGTCTGTTGATAGTCGGCGATCGCCGCGTTGTAGCTGGCAATGGCTGCCTTGCGTTTGGCGATCAGCTCGCCGCCGTGGAAAATCGGCTGGGTAAGCGAAAGCCCCGCACTCCATACCGACCCCGCGCTGGTGAACAGGTTCGACGGCTTGAACGCCTCGGTGCCGATCGCCGCGGACAGCGAAATTTGCGGAAACAGGTTCGCGGTGGCCACCCCTACCTGTGCGGAAGCCGCATGCACCGACGCCTCCGCAGCCAGCACGTCCGGCCGTTGCCGCAGCAGATCCGAAGGCACGCTCACTGGCACGCTTGCTGGCAGATGCAGATCCGCCAGCATGAGATTCGCCGGTGCCCGATCGGGAGTGCGCCCCAGCAGTACTGCCAATGCGTGCCGCGCCCTTTCAGCCTGGGCGCGTAGCGGCGGCAGCGAAGCGTCGATGCTCGCGGCTTGCTGCTGAAGACTCAGCGCATCGTCTTGCGACGCCCCGCCGAGACGATACTGACGTTCGGTCAGACCGGCCTGGTTGTGAGCCAGCTTGGAAAGTCGCTCGGTGGTGCGAACCTGTTCCTCCAACGAGGCGGCGTTGATCGCCGCGATCACGATGTTGGCCGCCAACGTGCGCTTGGCCGCATCGAACTCGTAGGACTGCTGATCCACCTGCGCGGCGGTCTGCTCGATACCATGCCGCCGCGCGCCAAACACATCGAAGTTGTAGCTGAGTGCCAATTGCCCCGCGTAGACGTCGTACAGATTGGTCGGCGGCCCAAAAGACGGAAAGCCCAGCGCACGCTGCCGACTGCTTTGTGCTTGTGCATCCAGCGACGGCAGCATGGCCGCGCCAACCTGTGCACGCAGCAACTGATGCGCCGATTCCAATGTGTGCTTCGTCGCGACGAGGGAAGGATTGTTGCGCAAGCCCTCCTCCACCCAAGCGTTGAGCGTGGCGTTGCCGTATTCGCGCCACCACTCTGGTACGGCGCGTTCGCCCAGACCGTAGTGCTGCGACACGCCGTCCACCTTCACGGAGTTCGCAGGCAATGGCTCGGCGGTGTAGTGCTCCGGCGAGGGTGAGGCTGGTGGCTTGGCGGGCGGGGCGAAGGCGCATCCCGCCAACAACAGGGTGGCCGCCAGAGTGGTCGTGCGCACTACGGGAACGAGGCTGTGTGCGGATTTCATGCGGCAACCTCCGGCTCGCTTGCGGGTTCATCGGCGTGTACGCGAAACCAGGCTGCATACAGCGCGGGCAAATAGAACAACGTAAGTACAGTTGCAACGGTGATGCCGCCCATCAGGGCCGTGGCCATCGGCCCGAAAAAGTTGCTGCGCAGAAGCGGAATCAGCGCCAGCACCGCCGCCGCCGCCGTCAACGTAATCGGACGGAAACGCCGCACCGTGGCACCGACGATCGCCTCCCAGCGCGCA
The DNA here is from genome assembly GCF_030160275.1 of Dyella flagellata. Classification (GTDB taxonomy): domain Bacteria; phylum Pseudomonadota; class Gammaproteobacteria; order Xanthomonadales; family Rhodanobacteraceae; genus Dyella_B; species Dyella_B flagellata. The sequence goes on along the minus strand of NZ_BSOA01000014.1, from coordinate 88,962 downwards.
TGCCCGGCACGGATGTCCTGTTCGATCTGGTCGACCAGGATCACCGAGTTGCGCATGATGATGCCGAACATGGCAATCGTCCCAAGCATCGCCACGAAGCCGTATGGCTGATGCAACAGCAACAGCGCAAGTACCACACCAATCAAGCCCAGCGGCGCGGTGAGCACCACCATGAAGGTGCGGCCGATGCTTTGCAGCTGAATCATCAACAGTACCAGCACGGCGACCAGCAATACCGGCATCTGCACATTGACCGAGGTCTGCGCTTTTTCGTTCTGCTCCACCGAACCGCCCACTTCGACGCGATAGCCCACCGGCAAATGGGCGCGGATGCCGGCCAATTTTTTGTCGACCGCGTTGGTGACGTCCAATCCCTGTGCGCCATTGCGGGTGTCGGCCTGCACGGTGATCGAAGGCTGGCGATCGCGCTCCCAGATCACGCCATACTCAAGGCCGTAGCTCACGTGACCCAGTTGCGCGAGCGGTATCGCCGTGCCACTGGCTGTCGGTATCGCCAGGCGCTCGATTTGGTCGGGATGGATACGATCACCCTGTTCGCTGCGCAGATCCACCGCGATCAGCTTGTCGCGCTCACGCAATTGCGTGACCGTGGTGCCCGACAAGTTCATGGCGAGGAAGTCGGCAATGTCCTTGGAGGTAAGTCCCAGTTGCCGCGCCTTGAACTGGTCCACCTCAAAACGCACGGATCGTTCCGCCGGCTCGTCCCAGTCGAACTGCACGTTGCTGGTATCGGGGTTGGCGCGCATCACCCCAGCCACCTGGTCGGCAATGCCGCGCACGATAGCGATGTCATCGCCTTCCACGCGAAATTGCACAGGGAAGCCCACTGGCGGGCCGTTTTCCAGCCGGCTTACGCGGGTGCGCACGGCGCTGAACTCACGCTTCAACTCGCCATCCAGGAAACTCGCCAATCGCTCGCGCTGGCTGACGTCCTTCGCGGTGATCACGAACTGCGCGAAATTGGGCTGAGCCAATTGCTGGTCCAGCGGCAGATAGAAGCGCGGTGCACCGCTGCCGACGAAGCTGACGTAATTCGCAATTTCCTTGCGATCCTTCAAGACCGCTTCGAAGCGCCGGGTTTCACGCAAGGTCGCCGCGTACGAGGCGCCTTCCGGCAAGCGCAGATCCACCAGCAATTCCGGACGATCGGAGCTGGGGAAAAACTGCTTGGGCACCAAGGCGAAGCCGGCCAACGCGACCACGAACAGCGCCACGGTGGAAATAAGCACCAGCCAGCGGTGGCGTAGGCACTGGTCCAGCCAACCACGCAAGCGACGATAGAACGCGGTGTCGTAGATCTCGATCTCTTCGCCATCGTGCATGGGCTGCACCGCTCTCGCCGCACGCGCCTCGTTCCAGCGACTGGGCAGGAAACGCGCCCACCACTCCTGGCCGGGTTTGGCGCGCTCGTGATGCTCCGGCAACATGTGGTAGCCGAGTAACGGGATCACGATCACGGCGGCAAACCAGGACACCAGCAAGGCGATCGCCGAAACCTCGAAGATCGAGCGCGTGTATTCGCCGGTACTCGACTTGGCCAGGGCGATCGGCAGGAAGCCCGATACCGTCACCAGCGTGCCGGTAAGCATGGGAAACGCTGTGCTGGTGTAGGCGAACGCAGCCGCGCGCACGCGGCCCCAGCCCTGCTCCAGCTTCACCGACATCATCTCCACCGCGATGATCGCGTCGTCCACCAGCAAGCCAAGCGCCAACACCAGCGTACCCAGCGACACCTTGTGCAAGCCGATGCCGAACAGGTCCATGCACAGCGCAGTGGCGGCCAGCACGAACGGAATGGAGATCACCACCACCATACCGGTGCGAAAACCCAGGCTCAGCAGGCTTACCAGCAGCACGATGGCAACCGCTTCGGCCACCGATTCCAGGAAGTCGTCCACCGAGTGCGACACCGCGTGCGGCATGCTGGTAACCTCCGAGAGCTTCAGGCCAGCCGGCAGGCGCTTTTGCAAGCCACCGATCTTTTCGTCCAGCGCCTTGCCCAGATGGACCACGTCGCCGCCAGGCTGCATGGTCACGCCAATGCCCAGTACCTGCTGGCCCATGAAGCGCATGGTCTGACTGGGCGGATCGTCGTAGCCGCGCCGGATGCTGGCGACGTCGCCCAGGCGGAAGCTTTTGCCGTTGATATGCAGCAGCGTATTGGCCAGCGCGTCGACGTCTTCGAGCTGGCCGCTGGGCCGCACGAATACGCGATCGTCCGCCGTGGTCAGTACGCCGGTCGACGCGACCGCATTTTGTTCGTTGATCGCCTGCCCGATCTGAAGCGGACTGATGCCGAGCTTGGCCAGTTTCGCGTTTGCCACGTCGATGTAGATGTGCTGGTTCTGGTCGCCGAAGTAATCGACCTTGCCCACGCCGGGTACGCGCAGCAATTCCACGCGCAACTGGTCGGCATAATCGTGCAATTGCGCCGGCGTATAGCCGTCACCTTCCAGCGCGTAGATATTGGTGTAGACATCGCCGAACTCATCGTTGAAGAACGGTCCCTGCACGCCTTGCGGCAGTTGGGCGGCGATGTCGCCGACCTTCTTGCGCACCTGGTACCAGGTTTCCGGCACTTCGCTTGCGGGCGCCGAATCCTTGATGTTGAAGAAGATCAGCGATTCGCCGGGCCGCGAATAGCTGCGCAGGAAGTCGGTGTCCGCCGTTTCCTGCAGCTTGCGCGCGATGCGATCGGTCACTTCTTCCTGCACCTGCTGGGCAGTGGCGCCGGGCCAGAAGGTCTGGATCACCATCACTTTGAAGGTGAACGGCGGATCTTCCGACTGCGACAGGTTCTTGTACGAAAGCAGGCCGAACAGCGCGATCAAGCCCATCAGGAAGAACACCAGCGACTGATGGCGCAAGGTCCACGCGGAAAGATTGAAGCGCTCCTCGTGACTCATTGCGGCGCATCCTCGGCATGCGGCGGCGCGACCGCGGTCACCTTTTCACCCACGGAAACGGTGTGCACGCCCTGCATCACGATCCGGTCGCCGGGCTTCAGGCCAGCGGCAAGCAGCACGTCGCGCTCGCCGTAGCGGGATACCGTGACCGGCCGCAGCTCCAGCTTGGAGTCGCCGGGATTGACCAACCAGACGGCTGGATGCTCGCCCTGGTGAAACAAGGCCGTGGCAGGAATCCTCACCACTGCAACGGCCGAGTTGCCGGCTTGCAGGGAGACGTCTGCCGTCATGCCAAGCTGCAGCGACGCGTCGGGGTGATCGACCGAGAGCTTGACCAGATACGTGTGCGACTGGGCGTCCGCTGCGGGCGCTATTTCGCGCACATGGGCCGCGTAGGCATGGCTTGGCAGTGCGGGTAGGGTTACCGTCGCGGCCTGCCCAGTAGCGATGCCTCCAACGCGGCTCTCCGGCACGTCGACATAGATCTCGCGCTCGCCCGTCCAGGCAAAGCCGAACACCTGCTGTCCGGCGGCCAGCACCTGCCCCACTTCGGCCTGCCGGCTGGTGATGACGCCATTGTGATCGGCCACGAGCGTGGTATAGCGCGACTGGTTCTGCGCCAGTTCGTATTGCTGTTTCGCCTGATCGCGGCCGGCCAGCGCGGAGGCATAGTTGTCCTGCGTCTGCTGCCACTGCAACTGGCTGATCAGGTTCTGCTTGAACTGCTGTTCGTCGCGGTCGTGCTGCTGGCTGGCGAAGACGAGTCGATGCTCCGCGGCCGCCAACGCGGCCTTGGCGTTGGCCAGTTGCCTGTTGGCATCGGCAGGGTCCAGTTGCGCCAAGGCCTGGCCCTGCTTCACCCGCGCGCCCGGATCGACATAGCGTTCGAGCAACTGCCCGCCCACTCGGAACGACAACGGCATTTCGTAGCGCGCATGCACGTCACCCGGGAAACGGCCGGCCATGGCGCCATCGGACGCTTGCACCGGTAGGGCAATGACCGGTATGGCGGCATCAGCCCCGGGTGCCTTTCGGTCACATCCGGCCAATGAAATCAAAGAGATAGCTATCACATACGGCAACCAGGCGTACCGCGCCAGCCTGGGCTGTGTGGGCAAGGGTGGGTGATCCATGGAAAAGCTCCTGGGGAGTGGAGGGCTTGACGATACGATTATGAACTCTAATCCATGTAAGAATTTAAATACAACTACGTATTTGAATACACATGCCATTCGTCGTGGTACGATGCGACATGCCACGCAAACGCCTTACCCGGGAAGAAAGCCGCGAACAGACCCGCCTGCGTCTATTGGACGCAGCCGCCGCGGTGATCGTGAAAAAAGGTCTCGCCGGCACCAGCGTGGAGGACATCGCCGGGCATGCCGGCTACACGCGCGGAGCGTTCTATTCGAACTTCAAGAGCAAGACCGATCTGTTCATCGAGCTGCTCAAGAGCGATCACGCCCAAATCCAACAGGATTTGCAGCAGTTGCTGGAAGCGGATCTTTCCAACGAGGATCTGCAAAAACAGCTGGCCCAGTTTTATGGCCAGTGCTACCGCGACCACAATAGCTACGTACTATGGGCCGAGGCGCGGCTGCACGCGGTACGCGATGCCAGGTTCCGCCAGCGCATGAATACGCTGTGCCTGGAAAAACGCGACATGATTGCCAGCTTCATTACCCAGTTCAACCAGCGCATGGCGCAGCCGCCCCTGCCCGCTCCGGCTCCCGATCTGGCGCTGGCCATGATGGCCCTGATCGACGGCATGCTCTACTTCAACATGAGCATGCCCGGCGAAATGTCCGATGCGGCAACGGGATCCGTGCTGAGTACGATCTTCGCCGCCACGTTTTTCGGCCCGCAAGCGGGTCCGCCCGCGTAAGTTGTCAGGCCTCGTACTTACCCTACGCCGGAACGACGGCGACACCCTCAGATTCGATTTCGGCGCAGGCGGTATTCGTCGTAGCCCACATAAAGGCTTGCGCCCAACACCATCAACGCCAGCAGGTACCAGGTGATCAGATAGCTCAAGTGATTGTTGGGGAAGCTGATCACCGTCTTGCCGCCTTCAGGCCAGCGGCCGCCACCCGCTGGCGACACATCAGCATCCACGAAATAAGGCGCCACGTCATGCAAGCCGCGCGCGGCAGCTATGCCAACAACGTCTCGCGTGTACCAGGTGTTGTGCGCCGGATCATTGTGACGCAGCAGACCCGATGGTTCGGATACGCGCAACAAGCCGGTCACTGTGACTTCGCCGGTAGTTCCTGGCGCGCAATGACCGTCACGACCACACCAGTCCGCAGGGGCGAAGCCGCGGTTGACCAGCACGATAGAGCCGTCGGCCAGGCGTAGCGGTGTCATCACCCAGTAGCCACTGCCTTCGTCGGTAGCGGTCCAGATCAGCGTTTGCCGATCATGCAGGAAGCTGCCGCTGAGAGCGACGTGCAGGTATTCGTCCTTCTCGGCAGTTACAGCGGGCCACTGGCTGCGCGTGGGCGGTGCGACCGGCGGAGCGTGCACGCGAGAGTCGACGCGGGCGATCAGCGCACGCTTCCAGGCGAGGCGCTGGACTTGCCAGTTGCCCAGCAAGATGAAGCCGATGAACAGGGTCAGGGCCAGCACGCCGAGCACGGTTAACGCGACTGGGCCGCGCGGAGCGCGCGGGGTGTCATAGGAAGACGTTTCTAGAGGAGCCATGCGGGTAATGATCGCATGAGTCTCCGCTCCAGGCCGAAAAATCCACGCGGGATGGTCGTCCCAACCCCCGTGTCACGGCAAGTTCCGCACGTCCTTCATCATCGCCGGCATCATGTTCTCGTTGAGGTGGTACATGATCCAGATCGAGCCGCTCAGCGTAATCACCACCAGCACGATGGTGAACACCAGCGCCAGCATGTTCCAGCCGCCCTCGGATTTCGCGTTCAAATGCAGGAAGTACACCATGTGCACCACGATCTGCACCGCGGCCAGCAGCAGGATGAAGGCATCGGCCGGGCCGGTCTTGGAGAACGCGCCGGACATCACCAGCCAGAACGGAAGAATGGTGAGGAAAGCCGCGGCCGCGAACCCGGTGAGGTAGCCCTTGAGGCTGACGTGGATTTGGTCCACGCCATCATGGGCGTGCTCATCATGGCCACCGTCATGCGCATGCTGGTCGTGGTCGCTCATGCCAGCACTCCCATCAGGTAAACGAAGCTGAAGACGCCCACCCACACCACGTCGAGGAAGTGCCAGAACATCGACAGGCACATCAGCCGGCGCTTGTTGGCGGGAATCAGGCCTTTCTTCCCTACCTGCACCAGCAGCACGATCATCCAGATCAAGCCACTGGTCACATGCAAGCCGTGCGTGCCGACCAGGGTGAAGAACGAGGAAAGGAAAGCACTGCGCCCCGGCCCGGCGCCGATCGACACTAGATGCGTGAATTCGGTCAATTCCAGCGTGATAAAGCCTGCGCCCAGCAGCCACGTGACGATCAGCCAAGCCATCATCGGCCCGCGGCGATTATGCTGCATCTCCAGCACCGCAAAGCCATAAGTGATCGAGGAAAGCAGCAGCAACGTGGTGTTCACCGCCACGATCGGCAATTCCAGCACCTGCTGCGCGGATGGTCCACCGGCATATTCGCGGCCGAGCACGCCGTAGGTGGCGAACAGGCAAGCGAAGATCAGGCAATCGCTCATCAGGTACAGCCAGAAACCCAACAGCGTGGCGTTTTCCGGATGATGGTCCTCGGCGACATGGAAGTTCAGCGCCTCTTGCGCGCCACTGCCACCGCCTACGGTCATGGTCATGTCGGACATGGCATCAGGCTCCGGCGCGCACGGCTTCCACACGCCCCACTTCATCGGCAGGGATGTAGTAATCGCGGTCGTAGTTGAAGGTGTGGTGGATGGCAACCGCCAGCAGCGCCACGAACGATATCGCGGCGATCAGCCACATGTACCAGACCATGGCGAAGCCGAAGATGAAGCTCAGCACGGCCAGATATACGCCGGTGCCCGTGTTCTTCGGCATATGGATGGGCAGGAAGCCTTGCACCGGCCGGCGCCAGTTGTGCTGTTTCATCTGCCACCACGCATCGATGTCGTGCACCTGCGGCGTGAAGGCGAAGTTGTAGGGTGGCGGCGGCGAGGAGGTGGACCATTCCAGCGTCCGTCCATGCCAAGGGTCGCCGGTGCTGTCGCGCAACTTTTCGCGATGGAGAATGCTCACCGCGAATTGCACGATCATCGCGGCGATGCCCAGCAAGATAAGGATGGCGCCGAAGGCCGCCAGCTGGAACCAGATCTGCAAGGATGCGTCGTCGAAATGACGCAGGCGGCGCGTCACGCCCATCAGCCCAAGCAAGTACAACGGCATGAAGGCGAAATAGAAGCCGACCACCCAGAACCAGAACGAGACCTTGCCCCAGAACGGGTCGAGGCGGAAGCCGAACGCCTTGGGGAACCAGTAGTTGACGCCGGCGAACATGCCGAACAACACGCCACCGATGATCACGTTGTGGAAGTGCGCGATCAGGAACAGGCTGTTGTGCAGCTCGAAATCCGCCGGCGGCACCGCCAGCAATACGCCGGTCATGCCGCCGATGACGAAGGTCACGATAAAGGCCACCACCCACAGCATCGCGACGTCGTACACGATACGGCCGCGATACATGGTGAACATCCAGTTGAAGATCTTCGCCCCGGTCGGGATCGAGATGATCATGGTGGTGATGCCGAAGAACGAGTTGACGCTCGCGCCCGATCCCATGGTGAAGAAATGGTGCAGCCACACCAGGTAGGACAGCACCGCGATCACCACGGTGGCGTACACCATCGACGCATAGCCGAATAGGCGTTTGCGCGAGAAGGTGGAGGTGACCTCGGAGTACACGCCGAACGCCGGCAGCACCAGGATGTACACCTCCGGGTGCCCCCACACCCAGATCAGGTTGATGTACATCATGTAGTTGCCGCCCAGATCGTTGGTGAAGAAATGGGTCCCGGCATAGCGATCCAGCGCCAGCAAGGCCAGGGTGGCGGTCAGCACGGGGAACGCAGCCACGATCAGCACGTTAGCCAGCAGCGCCGTCCAGGTGAAGATCGGCATCTTCATCATGGTCATGCCGGGCGCACGCATCTTCACGATGGTCGCGATCATGTTGATACCCGATAGCGTGGTGCCCACACCCGCTATCTGTAAGCCCCATATCCAGTAGTCGACGCCGCTATCCGGGCTGGCCGGCAGTTCCGACAGCGGCGGATATGCCAGCCAGCCGGTGCGCGCAAAAACGCCGATGAACAAGGACGCCATGACCAGCAGGGCGCCGGACACGGTCATCCAGAAGCTGAAATTATTGAGGAAGGGAAAAGCTACGTCGCGTGAACCGATCTGCAATGGCATGACGAAATTGATCAAGCCGGTGATGAACGGCATGGCGACGAAGAAGATCATGATCGTGCCGTGCGCGGTGAAGATCTGGTCGTAGTGCGAGGCCGGCAGATAGCCTTCATGCGCCCCGAACGCGACGGCTTGCTGGCCACGCATCATCAGCGCGTCGGCGAAACCGCGCAGCAGCATGATCAACGCCAGCACGATGTACATGATGCCGATCTTCTTGTGGTCCACACTGGTGAACCACTCGCTCCACAGATAGCCCCATTTGCGGTAATAGGTGATCGCCCCCAATACCACGATGGCGCCTATCGCCACGCCGATGAAGGTAAAGATCAGGATCGGCTCGTGGTAAGGGATGTCATCCAGGCTGAGGCGTCCGAAAATCAGCTTGGCGAGGTCGGGAGAATGCTCAGTCATCGCGGCACCCGGGCTTTAAGATCATTGTGGATGAGCCATCGGCATGGCCGCATGGCTGTCGGATGAAGCGGACGCTTCACCGCCCCCGCTGGGCTCCGGTACGCGGAGCATGTTCATGCAGGAAGGGCCGGGCTGAACGCAACGATTGAGGATGGACTGGTAAAGCCCCGGCGCTACGCTGCCGTAGTAGCGCACCGGGTTGCGTTGGCTGGGTGCTTCCAGCGTGGCATAGCTGGCTTGATCCAAAGTGTCACCGTGGCTTTTCGCTTGCGCCACCCACTTGGCGAAGTCATCCTCGCTCATGCCGTGGAAAGTGAAGTTCATGTACGAGAAACCGGCGCCGCTGTAGTTGGCCGACATGCCCCAATAATCGCCGGGACGGTTGATGACCGCTTGCAGCGTGGTTTGCATGCCGGGCATGGCGTAGATCTGGCCGGCCAGGGCGGGAATGAAGAACGAATTCATCACGGTGGAGGCGGTCAGCTTGAAGCGGACCGGTCGGTCCACCGGTGCCGCCATCTCGTTGACCACCGCCAGGTTCTGCTCGGGATAGATGAACAGCCACTTCCAGTCGAGCGCCACCACGTCCACTTCCAGCGGCTTGGCATCCACCGGCATCACCCGGCCGGGGGCGATGCGGTCGAGCGGACGGTACGGGTCGAGCTTGTGCGTGCTTACCCAGGTGATCGCGCCCAGCGCAATGATGATCAGCAGCGGCGCCGACCAGATCATCAGCTCGACAATGGTGGAGTGATCCCAGTTCGGGTCGTAGTGCGCCTTGTGATTGGACTCCCGGTAGCGCCAGGCGAACACCAGCGTGGCAACAATCACCGGCACCACGATCAGCAGCATAAGCACGAACGAGGTGATGATCAGATCGCGCTGCTGGCGCGCGACGTCGCCGGATGGCGACATCAGCACCGTATGGCAGCCCGTAAGCGCCACGGTGAGGGCCAGCAGTAGCAGTCCGCGGAGAGTCTTCATGGACATGACCGACGCAACCGAATGAGAAGGGGTACTGCTGGGTCCACAAGGTACGCCGATCGATAGGTCGCACGCAAATGGTTCCGCCGCAGCAGGAACGCGCCGCGACATTTGGCCAGGCTGCCATGAATGCTTCGTGTGCGAAATGTCTCAGGAGATGTTTGCTCCGGGGCTACTTGAGCTTACGGCAATACCCCGGCCGACGAACGCAACCCTGGGGAACGACCGCTGCTTTGCACAACTCGCCATGGATCTGGCCAAACGCGAAATACACCCTCCCCTCCCTAGCCTTGACGCCACAACGGTGCCATGCTGTGTCCGCCGCACCTCCCTAATCCGAGTAACGACGATGTCCAGTACGTTTGAGGATGAGCGCGAACCAGCCGGCTTGACCCCGGAAGACCTCGGGCGCATACACGCCCACGCGCGCCTGGCTCCCGGCGAAATCGCCGTCGGTGTCATCGTCGGGCGAACGGCGGAATATTTCGATTTCTTCGTGTTCGGCATTGCCTGCGTGCTGGTGTTTCCCGCGGTGTTCTTCCCGTTCGAAACCCGGCTGGACGGCATGCTGCTGTCATTCGCGATATTTTCGCTGGCCTTCCTTGTCCGCCCACTCGGCACCACGTTGTTCATGGCGTTCCAGCGACGCTGGAGTCGCGGCACCAAGCTCACCATGGCGATGTTCCTGCTCGGCAGCGCTACAGCGGGAATGGCGTTTTTGCCCAGTTACAACACCATTGGCGGGTGGGCGATCGGCCTGTTGACCTTCTTCCGCTTTCTGCAAGGCATCGCCATGGGCGGCTCGTGGGATGGCTTGCCCTCTTTGCTCGCGCTCAACACGCCGCCGGAACGACGCGGCTGGTACGCCATGCTGGGACAGCTGAGCGCACCGATCGGCTTCCTGATCGCCGGCAGCCTGTTCCTGTTCCTGCATACGGAGCTTGTCACCGACGATTTCATCGAATGGGGCTGGCGCTATCCCTTCTACGTCGCGTTCACCATCAACGTAGTGGCGCTGTTTGCACGCCTGCGCCTGGTGGTAACCGAGGAATATACCCGCGCCATGGAAGAGCGCGAACTGGAGCCCATCGGCATCATCGACATGCTGCATCGCCAGGGCTACAACATCTTCATCGGCGCCTTCGCTGCGTTGGCCAGCTATGCCCTGTTTCACCTGGTATCGATCTTTCCGCTCTCATGGATCGTGTTGGGCACCACGCAATCGGTAAGCAATGTGCTGACGATCGAGGTGATTGGCGCGCTGGTCGGCATCATCGGCACCATCGCCTCCGGCATCATCGCCGACCGTATCGGACGCCGCACCATGCTGGGTACCGCCGCCGTGCTGATCGGCATCTTCGCCTTGTTCGCGCCCTGGCTACTGGGTGGCGGACAGGTGGCGCAAGATGCCTTCATCATCGTCGGATTCGCCCTGCTCGGTCTGTCGTACGGACAGGCGGCCGGCAGCGTCACCTCGAATTTCGAAATCCGCCTTCGCTATACAGGTGCGGCATTGACCTCGGATTTCGCGTGGCTGATCGGCGCGGCGTTTGCGCCGCTGGTGGCATTGGGATTGTCGGCGCGTTTCGGACTGGTGGCGGTGAGCTTGTACTTGCTCTCAGGCGTGGCGTGCACGTTGATTGCGCTGCGCGTGAACCGAAGGCTGGCCGAACGCGAGTAGGCCCTTCCTTCCAAGCTTGTCGGTGACAGGCCAGGCATCCGCCGCACGGCATCCACATAACCCATTCACATCATTCACCCATACATGACCCCGCTCGGCGCAGGATGAAATCAGTGCGCCAGGCCGCGTTCGCTTCGATTCCGGGCATGCGTGTCCTGGCACACCGAAATCGCCGGAGGAGGTCACCATGCGTCATCAACTCATCCGTCATGGTCACGGCTCGCGCACCTGGTCCATCGTGCTCGACCGAGGCGAAGAGGTGACCACCTGCCTGCAGGAATTCGCCCGCCGCGAGGTGCTCGGCACCACCCGCTTCACCGCTACCGGTGCGCTCCAGGATGCCGTCCTGGGTTTTCTGGAGAGTAACAAGCGATATTACCGGCGCAACGCGCTCGATCACCCGACCCAGGTGGTGTCGCTGGCGGGAGACATCGCCTGGCACCACGGCAAGCAGCGGATCCGCATGCGCGCAGTGCTTGGTGACGACGAATATGCCTTGTTCGACGGCTATTTGCTGGAGGGTCATGTGCGTCAAACCTTGGAAGTGATCATGACCGAAGCACCGGTGCAGTTGCACAAGGGCTACGACGCAGATGCCGGCCTCGCCTTGCACAAGCAAACTGCGGATACCCAAGATACTCAATGGTGAGGACTTCATTCCACTAGGAATGTCCTGATCTATTCCACGTACCCGTCACCGCACGGCAGGAACATTGCTGAGCTGGGATTGCCAAAAATCGGCATCAAGCCAGCCGCATCAAGCCAGCCCTAGCTCCGCAAGATCCAGCACCCAGGTTTTTGCGTCGATCCCCGGACGCAGCGCCTGCCGGGCCTTGCTTGCTTCCTCCATCATCCGTTCCGCGTGCTGCACGCGATCGGCATGCGTACCCTGCAAGGCATCCCCTCCGCTGTGTTCGACGAAGTCGAGCAACACCGCTGCGTGAATCAATGCCAGGTGTGAAAGCGCCTGCGGAAAATTGCCGAGGAAGCTGCCGCTTTCCGTATCGATTTCTTCCGCATACAAGCCTACGTCGTTCGCCTGGCGTAGTAGGGTCTCGAACCACTCCCGCGCCTGTTGCGTCTTACCCGCAAAAAGCAAGGCATCCACCAGCCAGAAACCACAAGCGACGAAGCTTCCCTCCTTGCCATCAAGGCCGTCGCCGCCGTTGTAGCGATAGATGCCACGCGGGGTCGCCAGCTGCGTCATCACCTCGTCGATGGTCGCCTGCAAGCAATCTGGCGGCAGCGGAAAATCGATGATCGGCGCTCGCAACGCTACTGCATCGATCTGGTCATGATCGTAGTACTTGCGCAACCAGCCGCGTGGCGAGATGCCCCGCTGGTGCACATCTTCCACAATGGCACGCATCGCATCTTCGTAATCCCGACACTCCAGCAGCACCTGCGCGCGATCCAACGCTACCCAGCACATCATCTTGCCGTACACGAAATGTTCGGGCTCACCGCGCTCTTCCCAGAAGCCTTGCCCGCGTTCACACCAATGTTCGGCGACGTAATCGGCAGTGCGACGCAATAGCGCCAGCTCGGACGGGTCCAGAGAGCCGCCCAATTCCTGGCGCAGCATCAGCCAATCCATAACATCGCCATAAACATCGAGCTGGCGCTGGCGATGCGCAGCATTGCCGATACGCACTGGACGGCTGCCGCCATAGCCCCCAAGGTGCGGCAACTCTCGCTCAGTGAGGTCAGTCTCGCCGTTGATGCCGTACACGATCTGGGTGGGAAAGATATCACCCGCACCACGGTCGAACAGAAACTGCCGAAACTCCTCGGGTTCTTCGTGATAACCGAGCGCGGAAAGCGCAAATAGCGTCAGAGTGGAGTCTCGCACCCAGCTCAACCGGTAATCCCAGTTGCGCCCACCGCCGAGTGTTTCCGGCAGCGAAGTCGTGCCCGCGGCGATGATGGCCCCCGTGGGCGCGTAGGTCAGCAATTTCAACGCCAGCGCGCTGCGCTCAACCGCTTGCGTATAAAAGCCCTGGTAGCCGGATCGTCCGCTCCACGCTTTCCAATACGCCACGGTAATGGCCAGCAACCGGTCCAGTTGCGTCAGTACTACGGCGGGCGCAGGGCCTGAGCCGGCCATGAGTACCAGCCTGAGGCGTTCGCCCTCGCGTAACGTCACGGCACAGCTACCACGCAGCTCGTGCACCTCGATCGGCACATCGCAAAGCAGCGTGCCGCCGTCCCAGGCCATGCCTTGTTCGATGCCCCGCACGCGCGGCTCCCGTTCGCCCCATGCTACGCCCGGCAACATGCCTATCTTGAAACTCATCTCGCCGCGCGTGACATGAATCATGCGCACCAGCCACGGCAGTGCCTGCACGCGAATGAAATCGTCCGCTGCCGCAGCGGGATCGCGACCCAGGGGCATGAAATCGGTAAGCGTCGCCACGCCTGAGGAGCTGGTAAACGTGGTTTCGAGCACATTGGTGTGCGGCACATATCGGCGCGTAACCTGGAAAGGCGCCATCGGCCGTATGTCCAGATAGCCGCCAACGCGTTCGTCAAGCAGACGAAAGCAGACCGGATCGGCATCGAAGGCTTGCAACGCGCACCAGTCAACGCGCCCATCGCAGCCTATCAGCGCCACACCGTGGCAATTGCCGATGGCCGCGTAGTCGCGGATACCGAGACCAGCCCGGTTGGCCGTACTGGGCCTTTGCATTTCACATCGCGTGCTCGATGCCCGCATGGATCGGTGCCAGCCCCATTGACGAGCTCGCCCCATTAGGCAATCCGGGTCGTGCAAGTCGCGTCATCATGGGATGCAGGCAACGTCAGCTGGCCCGGCTCCAACCGCCAACAAGGCCGGCACTTTTCAGCCTCCGGCGTGATGGTACGTAGGCAAGCACCGCACCAAGCCGCTTCGATGCAAACGACCCCTTTGATAAGCCATGGATAGGCGCCATGCTATGGTGCATTGCATTGGCGTTATTCCCTGGTCGCGAAGCTTTTCCTGGAGCAAAGCCGGGCCAGGACACGGTTTTCCTCGCATGGAGCGGACCGCCCGACCCGTGGGGCCCCGTAGAGGATGGATGATCAGGGAATGATAGACGCCATGAATGATTCTGATCCCAACAATCAATTGGCTCTTTCGATAGGCGCCTCTTAAGCTTGTAAACCAATCCCCTTACCAACCACTCAACGGAATAGAGCAGATGTCGCTGATCAACACCGAAATCAAACCGTTCAAGGCCACCGCATACAAGGATGGCAAGTTCATCGATGTGACCGAGGCTACGCTGAAAGGCAAGTGGTCCGTGGTTGTGTTCTACCCCGCCGACTTCACCTTCGTGTGCCCGACCGAGTTGGAGGATCTGGCCAACCATTACGCCGAGTTCCAGAAGCTGGGCGTTGAGGTCTACGGCGTATCCACCGACACGCATTTCGCGCACAAGGCATGGCACGACACCTCCGACGCGATCAAGAAGGTGAAGTACCCGCTGGTGGGTGACCCGACCGGTACGCTGACCCGCAACTTCGAAGTGATGATCGAAGAAGAAGGCCTGGCGCTGCGCGGCAGCTTCGTGATCAATCCGGAAGGTATGATCAAGGTGTGCGAAATCCACGACAACGGCATCGGCCGCGACGCGTCCGAGTTGCTGCGCAAGGTCAAAGCGGCACAGTACGTGGCTTCGCATCCGGGTGAAGTGTGCCCGGCCAAGTGGCAGGAAGGCGCCGCCACGCTGAAGCCGTCGCTGGACCTGGTCGGCAAGATCTAAGTTGCAAGTTTTGGCGATTCCCGCAAAGGGACATCGCCGCGGGCCCGACCCTCCCCTCCCATCGGGCCCGCACCTTATACCCTCCAGCAGACGCCGCCCATCCACGTTGCACCGGATGCCGGCGGCGTCTGCTCCAACATCAGGCGCTTGATGGAGACGCACCATGCTGGACCACGATCTGAAAGAACAACTACGGGCCTATCTCGAAAGGGTGACCCATCCGATCGAGCTGGTGGCCTCCCTCGATGACAGCTCCGCCTCGCAAGATCTGCTTGCGCTGCTGCGTGACATCGAAGCGCTTTCGCCGCAGGTGTCGCTGCGCACTAACGGCGGCGATGCGCGCAAGCCTTCGTTCGCCATCAACCGGATCGGCACGGACGTAGGCGTGCGCTTCGCGGGTATTCCGCTGGGTCACGAGTTCACGTCGCTGGTGCTCGCGCTGCTGCAAGTGGGCGGTCATCCGTCGAAAACAGCGCCGGAAGTCATCGAGCAAGTGCGCGGCCTGGAAGGCGAATACGTATTCGAGACCTTCATGTCGCTCAGCTGTCACAGCTGCCCGGATACAGTGCAGGCGCTGAACCTGATGAGCGTGCTCAACCCGAACATCAAGCACATCGCCATTGACGGTGCGCTGTTCCAGGACGAAGTGAACGAGCGCCAGGTGATGGCCGTACCCACCGTGTTCCTCAATGGCCAGCCGTTTGACCAGGGCCGCATGACGATCGAGCAGATCGCCGCGCGCCTGGACAGCAATGCCACGCAGCGCGATGCCGAGAAGCTCAATGCCAAGGCACCGTTCGAAGTGCTGGTGGTCGGCGGCGGCCCGGCCGGCGCGGCAGCAGCCATTTATTCGGCACGCAAGGGTATCCGCACCGGTGTGGCAGCCGAGCGTTTCGGCGGCCAGGTGCTGGATACGATGGCGATCGAGAACTTCATTTCGGTCTCGTATACGGAAGGACCGAAGCTAGCCGCATCGCTGGAACAGCATGTGCGCGAATACGATGTGGATGTGATGAACCTGCAGCGTGCCGAGCAGCTGATTCCGGCACAGGAAGAAGGCGGGCTGATCGAAGTGCGCCTGGCCAGCGGCGCCTCGCTGAAGGCCAAGACGGTGATCCTTTCCACCGGCGCGCGTTGGCGCAATATGAACGTGCCGGGCGAGCAGGAGTATCGCAACAAGGGAGTGACCTACTGCCCGCACTGCGACGGCCCGCTGTTCAAGGGCAAGCGCGTGGCGGTGATCGGCGGCGGCAACTCCGGCGTGGAAGCGGCGATCGATCTGGCCGGTATCGTCGAGCATGTCACCTTGCTGGAATTCGACAGCAAGCTGCGCGCCGACGAGGTGCTGCAGCGCAAGCTGCGCAGCCTGCCGAATGTGAAGGTGATCGTTAGCGCGCAGACCGCCGAGGTGCTGGGCGACGGCAACAAGGTGACCGGCCTCGCCTATACGGACCGCAGCAATGGCCAGAGCGAGCGCGTGGCATTGGAGGGCGTGTTCGTGCAGATCGGCCTGCTGCCCAACACAGACTGGCTGAAGGGGACGCTGAAGCTGTCAGCGCGCGGCGAGATCGAAATCGATGCGCGTGGTGAGACTTCCGTACCCGGCGTGTTCGCAGCGGGCGATGCGACCACGACACCGTACAAGCAGATCGTGATTGCGATGGGCGAAGGGGCAAAGGCCGGGCTGAGCGCGTTCGACTACCTGATTCGTCTGCCGGTAGCGGAAGTCGAAGAAGCAGTGGCCTGAGCGGCAGACTGGCTGGCCATACGGTAGGCTGGGATGGTCATCCCAGCCTACGCGCTTTTAGGAAACCATGCGTGCCGTTGTCATCATGGGCGTCACCGGTTGCGGCAAATCGACCATTGCCGCGGCGCTCTGCCAGCGCACCGATGCGTATCTGATCGAAGGCGATGCATTCCATCCGCCGGCAAACGTCCGCAAGATGAGCGCCGGCACGCCACTGACAGACGAAGACCGGCAAGGCTGGCTGGAGCGACTGGGGCAAGAGGTCATCGATCGACTGGCCAGATCGGAAAGTGTGGTACTTACTTGTTCCGCGCTCAAGCGCCGTTATCGCGAGACGCTGCGCCAGGCCGTGCCCGATCTGGGCTTTGCCTTTCTGGCCTTGACCCCCGAACAAGCGCGGGAGCGCGTGTCCCATAGGGCCGGCCATTTCATGCCCGCTACGCTAGTAGACAGCCAGTTTCGCGATCTGGAGCCTCCTTATGGGGAGCCGTTGGTGCTTGCCGTGGCGTCCACCGCGCCGGTGGACGCCATTGCAGAAGAAATCGTTGCCTGGTGGCGCGAGCTGGAATAACGCGCGACCCGATCCGCGCCAGGGTCGGAAGGAGGGCCACCGGCAGTCGACGCCAAGCACACCCAGGATTATGGTGTTCGCATGAGCTTAAGCCACCAAGCCTTGCACGAAAGCCGGCTGCTGCAGGTCAGCTGTGTTTGCTGTCGGCCTGAAAGCGCCGCCTGTGGCGAGCTGGAGCACGTCTGGTCGAACACAGTGGCGTTCCCGCTGCGCGGCGTCTTCGTCAAACACCACGACCATGGTGAAGAGGTCGTGGCGCATATGGGGCAAGCACTGTTCTTCAATGCCGGTGAAGCGTACCGCGTAAGCCATCCGACAACAGGAGGTGACGACTGCCTGGTGCTGCGCGCCAATGGTGCGGTGTTGCGCGAGATGCTGATGGAACACGATGCACGCCGCGCGGAGTGCGAAGCCAACCCGTTCCGCGCCACTCATACACCTTTGCCGGCTGCGGTCGAATTGCAGCGCAGCCTGCTTTGGCATGGATTGCGCCGCAACGAGGCCTCCATTGTGGAGGTGGAGACACGCGGATTGGCATTGCTCAACATGGTGCTTGCCCAGGCATCTTCCCAACCATCGCGCAACGCCGCTAGGACGACGTCCGGCAAGGCACGCCGCCGCGAGCAATCGCATGCTGTGGCCGTGCTTCTCGCTGACCAAGCCGCGCGTGACTGGAGCCTGGACGAACTCGCGTCACGCGTGCACGCATCGCCTTTCCACCTCGCGCGCAGCTTCCGGGCCGTGCTGGGCGAACCCATACACCGCTACCAATTGCGTGTTCGCTTGGCGCTCGCGCTGGAGCAGGTACTTGGTGCATCGGCGCCGCTCACTACCGTCGCGATGGAACTGGGCTTCGCCACACCCAGCCATTTCTCGGCGGCGTTCGGGCGTGCTTATGGCATCACGCCTTCCGCACTGCGCAAACAGGCACGTCCTTCGCAAGTGAGTCAATTGCGCAAGATTTTGACAGCCGATCCAAGCAGCGCGCGATAACTTATTCGACGAAGCGGCCGTACGGGTCACCTGATCCTCAATGCGGCATCTTGCAGAAAAACCGAACTACGAACGACACGCCCATGCACCGGCGGTTTTTCAACATCACCGCAGACAGCTTTCGCTGGATTGGCAAGCTTGCCGTTAAGCACAGCCGTTGGCGGATGCAAGCATTTTTCCCAACCGCAACTTAGGAACATCCCTATGTATGACCATGTTGGCCTGCACGTGCAGGACATCGACGCGAGCGTGCGTTTCTATCAAGCCATTCTGGCCCCGCTAGGGCATGTGCTATGCACGCGCGATGCGAGCAGCGCCGGATTCGGACCGAAAGATGCGCCCGCACTGTGGCTTTATCACGACCAAAGCGCAAATCCGCCAGTCGGCATGCACGTGGCATTTCGCGCGAACCAGCGCGGCCATGTGGATGAATTCCATGCGGCGGGCTTGAAGGCTGGCGGTCAGGATCTGGGCCAGCCGGGTGTGCGCAAGGACTATGCATCCAATTATTACGCAGCCTTTTTGACGGATCCGGATGGAAACAATATTGAAGCCGTGTGCATGGCGTTCAACTGACTAATACTTCCTTCGACCAGGCATACGAGCTTAAGCCTCGGTTCGTGTAGGCTGGGATGATAATCTCAGCATTCCACACGGCATCCCGATGCTGGGATTATCATCCCAGCCTACACGCTGCGAGGCGTGCATATAGTGCGGTGACGGGTAAGTAGCACAGATCAAGGCCCCCTGGCGGCGAGTATCGCCGCTGGCTTTCGGATTCGGGTGCCATACGGTTTGCCTCGCGTCGGGGATGCCTAACCTAGAGGCCGCAGTAGATATGTAGGCCGGCCGCATCATCACGAACTTTTCGGCCGCTCTCGGTGCTCGAACGGCTCGATTCGTACCCGCGCAATTTCTCTATCAACGATGCTAGGCCACGGCCAATGAGATGATCCATGGCCGAGTCGGTGTCGAGAATGCCGTACTCTTTCCACAGTCGGGCAAGTCCATCCGTACCGATCAGGGCGTGCGTGGGTGGCTTCAAGCGCACGTGGTGGCACCGATAATTTCCGGCACTCTCCGGATTGATGGTTAGCGCAGTCGTACCAATGTTGCGCCATTGCTGAACGCGGCGCAGCCTGAGTCTTTTCAACTGTTGGCCCTGGAACCCGGAACAAGGTTTCCACTTGAGCGGAGGCACATTATGGTCACAGTGCAGCACACCCGCTCCGGGCCCCACATTTGATTGCCTGAACAGGACAAAGCAGTCGGCATAAGAATGGATGGCGACCTCCATCCAACCATTCAGGGGCGTTAGTTCTGCAATGATGCACGCGGCGACCGGAAAACTCCATTGAGGTCGACGGCGAGCCAAACCCAGATACTTGGCCTGGATTTCGCGCAACGCGGCGCCCATGCTGCAGGGATCGAACGGGAATCTTGCGGTCGACGCTTGAAGATAGTCGGAAAGCTCCGTCGCAAACCAGCGAGAGTCCGACATGTCGTGGAAGGTGGTGAATGCTGCGCGGGTCAGCGTGGACGCACCGTCGATCGCCCATGCCGTCAGCGTGTCGCCGCGCCGGCTAAATCCCAGCACGTCTTCACAAGGCATATCGGAATAGGCATCGGCCAACGAGCTGACGATCTTGAACATTTCCCGGACTATCCATGACTCGGCGCCATATACGCATGACTTGCGCCGGTACGTTACTGGCTTTACACCGGGAATGGATGCAGATATTTCCGCCTTTTCTCGCAGGAAAGATCTTTCAGATCGCAAAGGAAAGATGACAGCACGCCTTGATTACATCGAGAGGACCCGGGTATGTAAGCGTCCTTCCCAATGTAAAAGGCCATGCCGATCATGGGCAATTATTTGCTTCCTACGAAGGTGGGGCCGGTCCACCTGCATGATGAAACTCCCCTGCCATGGCCCGCGCCCTGAAATCACTCCGGGGCGCGGTCAGCCTACGCGGGAATTCAATGCGGCGAGCAGAAGCAGTACGAATAAATGTTCGGCCGCCCCGCCTGCGCGGTGCGCAGCATTTCCAGTTCCGGGGCCAGCATCGGCAATTGCGCGAACCAAGTGGGCAGGCGTACACCGTAGGCCTGCAATCCAGCGACCATCGCCGACTGATTGAAGCTCAGCGCAAAACGCTCAAGCGTGCCCAGCGGCTGCTCCTGATAGTGCACGGCGTAATCCTTGCCCAGCTTCGCCAGGTCAGCGGCTTTCTGGATCGCAGCGTCGAGTCCGCCAAGCTGATCGATCAGGCCACGCTGCTGCGCCTGGCTGCCGGTCCATACGCGCCCCTGCGCCACTGCGTCGATGGCGCTGTAATCCTTTCCGCGCGCTTGTGCCACCCCGCCGACAAAGTCGTGATAGCCCTTGTCGATGATGGACTGGATCACGCTGCCGACTTTCGGATCGAGCGGACGGGTGACATTGAAAGCACCCGCAAGCGGCGCGGTGCCGATACCGTCGCTACTGATGCCAAGCTTGCCCAGTGCGCTCGGCACGGTGTAGTACATGCCGAAGATGCCGATCGAGCCGGTGATGGTGTTGGGCTCGGCGTAGATCTGATCAGCGTTCATCGAGATCCAGTAGCCGCCGCTGGCCGCCACATCGCCCATCGACACGATCACCGGAATGCCAGCTTTGCGCGTCAATGCCACTTCGCGACGGATTTCTTCCGCCGCATACACTTCGCCGCCAGGCGAGTTCACGCGCAACACCAGCGCCTTGGTGTGCTTGTTTTCACGCGCACTGCGAATCAGCGCGGCGGTCGACTCGCCACCTATCGAACCCGGTGACTGCTTGCCGGAAGTGATCTCGCCTTCGGCCACCACTACGGTCACCGCGTCCGCTCCTAGCGTGTCGCGGCCGGGAACGGCGGCGATGTAGCGATCGAGGCTTACGCTACGGATGCCATGGCCGTCCTTGCCCGCCGGCACGCCCTGCGAACGCAGGGTGTCGAGCAGCTCCGAACGCGTGGCCAGGCCGTCGATCAGGTGTTCATCGAGGGCGAGCTTGGCCAGATCGCCCTGCGCGGCGACAAGGCGGTCGGGCAGATTGTCGATGTCCGAGCGCACCGTGGCAGGATCGAGCTTGCGCAGTTTGGCGATGTCGCTGATGTAGCCGTCCCACAAGCCGCCCATCCAGTAGCTGTCCGCTTCCTTCGCCTCCGGTGAGGCGTGATTGAGGATGAATGGCTCGGCCGCACTCTTGAACTGACCGACACGGAACAAGTAGACGTTCACGCCAAGCTTGTCGAGCAGATCCTTGTAGAACAGGCGGTAATTGGAAAGGCCCGTGATAAACAGGCCTCCCTGCGGATCCAGCAGCACGCGGTCGGCGTGTGCCGCCAGGTCGTACTGATATTGATCCAGTTCCGCGCCCCAGGCGATCACCGGCTTGCCGGCCGCGCGAAAACGGTCGAGCGCGGCGCCCACTTCGGTCAAGGCGGCGAAACCGCTGCTCTGCAGATGGCTGGGATCGAGCACGATGCGCGTGATGCGCGCATCCTTCGCCGCCGCGTCGATCGCAGCGACCAGGTCGCGTACTTGCACTTCTTTTGCTTCATCGCCGGAAAGTTTGGACGCCACACGCTGCAGCGGACTGACGCTGTATTGCTCCACCAACCTGCCTTCCGGCTGCAGCAACAGCACGCTGCTGTCCTGGATGTCGTTGAGGTGCTTGGCCGCGCCGATCGCCAGCAGCACCAGCACGAACACGCCGAGGAACGCAAAGAACAGCACGTTCAGGATGATCAGCCGCAGGATGTTGAGGCCGCGCCCGAATACGCGCAGGAAGGCCAGAAATCCGTTCGGCT
Source organism: Dyella flagellata (assembly GCF_030160275.1). Taxonomy (GTDB): domain Bacteria; phylum Pseudomonadota; class Gammaproteobacteria; order Xanthomonadales; family Rhodanobacteraceae; genus Dyella_B; species Dyella_B flagellata. The sequence continues at coordinate 66,678 of NZ_BSOA01000014.1, read as the reverse complement.
GCCGCGAGCGGCCCAGGGGCGGTGGAGTGCTCATAGAGGCTTTGAAGTCCTTGATGGGTTCGCGCCAGCGTAGCCGCTTGCGCAACGCCGGTCATGAGGGGATCGTCGCATCCGCGGCGGCAGGCGCGACAGGGCCAAACGTCCCGGCTTGCTGCTGATAGGAACTGCGCCAGAACCGTGCAAACAGCAGCAGGGCCGCCATGCTCAGGCCGGCGATCAACCCCATCCAGATGCCCCGCGCGCCTAGCCCCACGTGAAACGCCAGCCACCAGCCCACCGGCATACCCACGCCCCAGTAGGCAAACAGGGTGATCGCCATCGGCACGCGCGTGTCCTTCAAGCCGCGCAAGGCGCCATTAGAGGCCACCTGGATGCCGTCGGAAAACTGGAACAGGCCTGCCAGCAACAGCAATTGTGCGGCCAGCGCGATCACGGTCTTGTCATGGGTGTAAAGCGAGGCGATCAGGTACGGAAAGCCCAGCATCAGGCCCGCCGAAACCGCCTGGGTGACCAGGGTAAGCCCGATCCCGCAAAACCCTGCATAGCGGATGCCAGACGAATCGCCCCGTCCCACAGCATTGCCCACGCGCACGGTGATCGCCATGGCCAGGCCCAGCGGCACCATGAAGAAGAACGCCGCCACGTTCAAGGCCACCTGGTGGCTGGCCACCATGTCCTCACCCATGGTGCCGATCAGCAGCGCCGCCGCCACGAACAGGCCACCCTCAGCCAGCAGGGTGATCGCCATCGGCAGTCCAATGTGCAGCAGCTGGCCGATGCGCTTGAAATTTGGCCATTCGAAGTGCTGGAACACCCCTAAGCCTTGATAGTTGCGGTGGAAAAACACGTAGCTACCGAATGCCAGCATCTCGATCCACAGCGCCGTCGCGGTGGCTATGCCACAGCCACGGGCGCCCTGCGGCGGCAGGCCCAACTTGCCGAACATGAAGACGTAGCCGAGCGGCAGCAGCAGCGCCAGACCGCCGAAGCTGAAGTACATCGAAGGCCGGGTCAGCGACAGCCCTTCGGAGAGGCCGCGCAAGGCGAAATAGCAGGTCAACGCCGGCGCGCCCCAGCTGATCGCGCGCAGGAATTCCCCAACGTCCGCGTACAGTCCTGGCGCAACGCCGATCAGCTTGATCAGCGGCTCCGCATGGCGAATCGCGAACCACAACAGCACGCCCATGCCCAGCGCCAGCCAGATCGCCTGATGGAACACCTTGCCCGCTTCGTGTTTGCGCCCGGCGCCATCAAGCTGCGAGATCAAAGGCGGCACCGACATCATCATGCCAATGCCGCTGACGATGGCCAGCGACCAGATGTTGGTGCCAATCGCCACCGCACCCAACACGTGCGCGCCCACGTGGCCGGCCAGCATCGCGTCGATCACGTTGCTGCCGACCGCGGCAAGCTGGGCGAGGATCAGCGGCAGGGCAAGGCGCAGTGTAGCGCCGATCTCCCGCCAGACCCGGGCTCGGTCGAGATGGATGGCTTTCATGAATGGGGTTCTCCAGCGCCTGGCATTGTAGCTTGGGAGCGAAGAGGGAGCAGCAGAAACCCTCTTTAACAATGCAAAGCGGCTTGGCAGAGAACGACAGGCGCAAGCCCTTCCATCACCAGCCATCAAAATTCCGATCTCGTGCAGGGATGCCCTAAGCTATTCCTGCCGTACCCAGGTCTGGCTGCGACCGAGCAGCGATAAACCGATGTAGCCGCGCACATGGAGCTTCTGGCCGCCGTCGGAAAGCGAAAGCTTGACCTTGTAGACACTGCCTGACTTGGGATCGAGGATCTTGCCGCCGGTCCACACGTCGCTGTCGCGCTTGACGCCCCACATGATCACCATGCCTTCGATCGGCTGGTCCTTGCGTTCGCCCTCGCACTTGCCGCACAGCGGATGCGCGCCGTCCTGGGCTATCTCTTCGGGCGTCAGGTTCATCAGTTGCACGATCTTGCCCTGCAGTTCGCCATGGTCCTCGCTGATCTGAATGATCGATTTGGCCATGCCGGTAACATCGTCGACCTGTTTCCAGCTGCCCACCGGGGTCTCACTGGCGGCGCAAGCGACGCCGGCGCCCAGCAGGAGACCAGCAGCGGCGATGGCACTGTGGACTAGTGTTTTCATGATCCTCTCCCGTGAATCAGTCGAATGATGGATTGTCATTGGCGATACTGTCGGGGCGCAGGGAAGTCCGGCGCCCACCCTTTTTCAGGGTGCTCGCGCCGCCACCTTAGAGCGCATAGGTAGCCGTCAACGCTATCACGTTGCCGCTATTGTCGAACGACCCGTCTAACCGATCGCCGCCCAAGGCGATCGGCGCCGTGTTGTGGATCGCCGAATCGCTCAGGAACTGATGCGAATAGGCCGCGTCCAAAGTCAGACGCGCGGTAGGCTGATAGCCCATGCCGATGCTCAGGATGCGCCGATTGTTGTCGGGCACGCGCGGGTCGCGAGTAGCGGTGGTCGTAGGCGTTTGATCCCAGGCCAGGCCGCCACGCAAGGTCCATTGCTCATTGAGGCGATAATCGCCGCCCAAGCTCAAGGTCCAGGCATTGCGGCAGCTCATCGGCAGGCTCAGCATCTGGATGCCATCGGAGACCAGGGTCAGCTTGCGGAATTTCGACCAGTTGGTCCATTGTGCCGACGTACCCAGCGAAAAGCGTTTGCTGAATTGGTGCAGATAGTCGATGGTGACGAAGGCCGGCAGATCCAGTGAGGCCGTCGCCGGTCCACCATCCGGGTTGAGTGGCGGCAGGTTCACGTAGTTCGGGAACAATTCGTGCAGCGGGCCGCCAGACCCAAACGTCGCATTGAGCTGCGGGATGGCCAACACAGCGCCTTTTCCGTTGATCGTCGTCGATGACGGGAAACTCGGGCCTTGGGAGTAAGTGGTCACGGACTTCCCGTCATTGGGAAAATACATGTCGTAGCGGCCTTTAAGCTGATTGCCCACACGGGAGTGATAGCTGATACCCAGCAAATCGATCTCGGTCGGCTTCCACTCGCCACCTAGAAAATAGCCTAGCGACCAGTCGTGTACGCGGACGTTGATCTGCCCGATAGTACCTGGAGTGTTGTAGGCGCCACCCTGCAGTGCTTCGGTCGCACCAAGGTTCAATCCGTTGTTGAGCTGAGCGCGTGTGCGTTGTCCGGTCACGCCCACGCCCAAAGCGAAGCTGTCGCTGAGCTTGAAGCTGGCCGCCAAACTGAGTCCCATCGATTTCAGGCTCGTCATGATGCCGAAATCACGGCCAACCCAGTCGCCGCTGTATTTGGTCCTCAAGCCATAAGGCGCCTCCATGCCAAAACCGATGGCAAAGCGCTCCGATATGGGTTGCACGTAGAAGGCAGAACCATCGGAGATGACGCCGTCGCGGGCATTCGGATTGGAGGCCGCGGGACAAGGCGCGCCCAAGCAGGGCGGTAATCCGGGTGGCTCGATGTCGGAGCCAGTGTTGATGCCGTCGAACTGCGCATGGACATCAATGCCGATCCAGCTGCCTTGCGCTATCGGGCCGGTGAACCAGGCCATCGCGGCCGGATTGTTGTAGGCGGCGGAAGGATCATTCCGCCATAACGAGCCGCCGGCGAATGCGCGGCCGTAACCGGCCGCGTTGGTGACTGGCAGCTGGAACGCCGCCGCCTGTGTCTGCTGCGCCGCAGCCAGGCCGACGAATAGTGCTAACGTCAATGCCATCGTCTGCAGAGAACGAAAAATCGGATAGATGTCTTTATTTTTCACAGTATGCATGCTTTGGTATGCCTATTGCCCGCTGACAAGCAGCATGGGCCGGCCCGATTTGGCCGGACACCACGCCACTCTGCTTCAGTTGAATCGACGTCGCCGGATATGGCGCCTTAATCCACAACCTTGAACTGAGGCGTGACGGAGAGATAGCCCGTCACTGCGCACGTTCCGAAACGACCGTCGAGGAAAATCTGGCTATTGCTGTTATTGATCGTTGCGTCGACGTTGCCCGAACAAGTACCCAATGGGCTTCGCACAGTGACGTTGTGGATCACCGCGGCGGTAGTCGAATTGAGCGATACCGGCCAGGGCAGGCCGGATGCCGTGATCACGTTACACATGGGACTACCACCTGAGAAAGTAGCTTGAGTTACCGTAACGTCACCACTGCCATCGGTGACCAGCACGAAACTGGAATTGCAGGGAATATGCAGACCGGACTGTGTCATCGTAGTGGGACCGGTCGCGGTAAAGGTGGTGTTGAAGGGGACGGCATGAGCTGCAAAAACCGGCGCAGCCAAAACTACACCGACAGCCAATGCGGAACCTTGTAACAGCGTCTTGATCACAAACATGTGGATCCTCCTTGTAAGTTGAGCGCACGCGCGCCCGAGCAAACCGCTCGCCCCAACCGGTACCGGTGTTGGCTAACAGATCGCAATTCTTTAAGAGAAACGGCTGTTTTTACTTAGGGGCCAAGCCTCTTGAAGAGGCGGCCTGCGTCACTGGCCACGAAGCAAATTACGCAAGCGTGACGCTAGATATACTAGCTTCGCGTCAAGGGATTCCTATAAAAATTGTTGCAAAATATGTATTCATCCCATGCTCTATGAACTTTCACAGGAATGTTTACCGCACGCTTGCGCGCAGGCCATACGCGACATCGAACTGTATCTCTGAGCTAACTTGCTCATCGAAAACCTAGCAAAGCACAGCCGTGCTCTTGCCCTGGTCGAGCCAAATTGATGCGGTCAGCATGCACGGCAATTTCTGGTTAGCCGGCGCCCTCTAGAACGCCTCGTCTGAATCGGCTCAGCGCCTGGCGGCGATACGCCTGGGCCAGCTGTCCCCAAGCGCGCCAGGAGGCCATCCAGTCCAAATTCCCTATTCCCTATTTCCACCGCAGCCGCCAAGATTCGAAGCTGCACCAAGGGGAACGCTAGCGATGAAGGAACTGACCTCCCACGAAGGCGCGCTTTGCGCCAACTGTCAGGCGCCGCTGCAGGGCGAGTATTGCCACCATTGTGGCCAGTCGGTGCATAGCGTTCTGCGGCCGGTGCATGGGCTGTGGGAAGAGTTCTTCGAGACCTTCCTGCACGTCGACGGGCGCATCCTGCACACGATCCCGACGCTGTTCCTCAAGCCGGGTTACCTCACGCTGGAATATTTCAGCGGGCGGCGGGTGCGCTACATCGCGCCGTTCCGGCTGATGTTCGTGTTGTGCCTGCTGTCCTTCTTCACCTTGCACCTGGCCACGGACGTGCTTACCCAGCGCATCCAGCAGCGCCACCAGAACACCTTGCTGGCTGACCAGGGCGCTGATTTTTCGCAGGCACAGACGGCCAAGGAAGTGCAGCATCAGCTGGACAAGCAGTTGGATGCGCTGGAAGCCACGCGTGCCGTCGGCAATCCCGCGATCGTCACCCAGGTCGATCAGGCAGAGCGGAAGCTGCGTGAGCGCGCCAATGCCAGACTGGTCGAACTGGGCGCACCCGCTGGCGCGTCGACCGCCAGCGCTGCACACCCCGACGAAGAGGACACCGGAAGCTCAAAGATGCCGGTGCACCTCAGCTGGGCGCCCGACTTCGTCAACGACCGTCTTGCCGAATTCGCCCGCAACGTCAAGAAAAACGGCAACGCGCTCAGCCACGGCAGCCAGGCCGAACGCCGCGAAGCCTGGGATCGGCTCGCGACCGGCACCTATGGCGCGCTTCCCGGCACCATGCTGGTGCTGGTACCCGTGTTCGCCTTGCTGCTGAAGCTGTTCTATGTCTTCAAGCGTCGGCTCTACATGGAGCACCTGATCGTCTCCCTGCACAGCCACGCCTTCCTGTTCATCAGCCTGCTACTGATCGTGATCACCGGACTGCTCAACAGCTGGCTGAGGCCATTGGCTGCGTGGGCGGGGTACGCGGCCGGTACGCTGCAGATCGCCCTCATTCTGTGGGTGCCAGCCTACCTGCTGATCATGCAGAAGCGGGTCTATCGCCAGGGCTGGGTGATGACCGCCTTGAAATACTGGCTCGTCGGATGGTGCTATTTCTGGCTACTGGTGCTGTTTCTGGTAGTCGCCGTGGTCCTGGGGCTGGCCCACTGATTGTCATTTTCGGAGCCCTATAACCCCGGTTTTGCACAGCGTCAAGGTATTGACATACTTCTGTGTCAAGTCCGTGAGTCTGGCCGGCATGAATCCAAAGCATCCATTCAATCCATTGATTTAGTTGAAGATTTCAAGGTGGTCAAAAGTTGAACAGCCTGTCACAAGGGCCGCTCTGACGCGCGAAACAGCCCCCTCTCAACGGCACATCCACAGACTTATCCACAGGTCTTGTGGATAACGGAAAAACCCAGTGCCGATGAGCCACTTAGCCGTTTTTCCTAGATGACAGAGCAGCAATCGCTGGCAAGCTTGTCATCCAGTGCTGACACCGCCTCCTCTAAAGAGCCCGACTACCGCGCGATACACTCAGCCATGCCATCCGTTTTTCGTATCGCCTTACCGGTTCCTCTTCCCACCTTGTTCGACTACCTCCCGCCCACCGTGGGCGAACCGGGTGTGGGTAGTCGTGTACTGGTGCCGTTTGGCCGCAGCAAGGCCGTCGGGGTGGTGGTGCAGGCGGATGTGCCGGCCCAGGTCGGCAGCGCAAAACTGAAGCGGGTGTTGCGCGTGCTGGATGATGCCCCCCTGCTCGACCCCGAACTGATGCAATCGCTGGCTTGGGCAGCCGACTACTGGCTCGGCGCACCGGGCGAGGCGTATGCGAACGCCCTGCCGTTGCTGTTGCGTGAAGACAAGCCGTTGCCGGAAACCCAGGAACCGATCTGGGCGTTGACTATCGCCGGCCGCAGCGCGTTGGATGCAGGTAGCCGCAGAGGCGGTAGTCAGGCGCTATTGCAAACCCTGCTGGCCGGACCGATGTCCGCCTCCGGGCTGGATACCGCTTTGCCCGGCTGGCGCCCCGCAGCGCGGCGCTTGGCCGAAGCCGGCCTGATCGAGCGCGGCAAGGTGATGCCGGCGCCAGGCTTTTCTGCCAGCGCACCCAAGCTCAGCATGCATGCGGAACAAGAGGCTGCGGTTGCCGAGGTGACCGAAGCGTTCGGCCGATTCCAGCCATTCCTGCTCGATGGCGTCACCGGCAGCGGCAAGACCGAGGTCTACCTATCGCTGATCGAACGCAGCTTGGCGGCAGGCAGGCAAGCGCTGCTGCTGGTACCTGAGATCGGTCTTGCGCCACAGACTGTACGACGCCTGCGCGAACGGCTCGGCGTACCAGTGGAGGTACTGCATTCCAACCTCGCCGAAGGAGAGCGCGCCCGCGCATGGCTGCGCATGCGCTCGGGCGAGGCGAAAGTTGTGTTGGGTACGCGCTCGGCGGTGTTCACGCCGCTGCCGTATGCCGGGTTGATCATCGTCGACGAAGAACACGACGGTGCCTACAAACAGCAGGAAGGCTTCCGCTATCACGCGCGGGACTTGGCCTTGGTGCGCGCGCGCGCCTTGCAAGTGCCGGTGCTGCTGGGCTCTGCCACGCCATCGCTGGAAAGCCTGGCAAACGTCGAAGCTGGCCGTTACCGTGCACTGCACTTGCGCTCGCGTCCCGCCGCCACGCAACCGCCGCGGGTGCAAATCATCGATATGCGGGCGCAGCGGCTTGAGCATGGCCTGTCGCCGGCGCTGCTGCACGCGGTCGACGAAACCATTGCGCGTGGCGAACAAGTGCTGGTGTTTCGCAATCGCCGCGGCTACGCGCCGGTGTTGCTGTGCCACGGCTGCGGCTGGCATGCCGAATGCCCGCGCTGCGAACACGCCCTTACCTTACATGCAGCGTGGCGCAAGCTGGTATGCCATCACTGTGATCTGCAAGCACCCGTGCCCGCTGCCTGTCCGGCGTGCGGCAGCCAGGACCTGAAACCGCAAGGCCAAGGCACTGAGCGGCTGGAAGAAGCGCTCGCCGCGCATTTCCGGGCAGTGCCGGTGCTGCGCATCGATCGCGAGACCACTCGCCGACGCGATGCGTTCGAACAGTTGCTGGGCAATCTGCAGCAAGACGCGCCGGCCATCCTGGTTGGCACGCAGATGTTGGCCAAAGGTCACGATCTGCCCAATCTCACCCTGGTGGCGATCGTCGGTGTGGACGAAGGCTTGCTCAGCGTCGACTTCCGTAGCGGCGAACGCCTCGCGCAATTGGTGGTACAAGTGGCAGGACGCGCGGGGCGCGCACGCAAGCCGGGGCGCGTGCTGCTGCAAACCCACCATCCCGATCATCCGCTGCTGCGCACGTTGCTGGCGCAGGGCTATGCCAGCGCGGCAAAAGAACTGCTTGCCGAACGCCGGCAAACCGGGCTTCCGCCTTACGGCCACCAGTTGCTGCTGCGTTGCGAAGCACATCAGCGTGCGACGGTCGATGCCTTCCTTGCCGAGGCCTGTGCTGCCTTGCCGGTGGTCGACGGTTTGCAGATCGCCGGTCCCATGCCAGCACCCATGCCGCTACGTGCGGGGCGCCAGCGCGGCCAGTTGTTGATCGAATCGGCCAGCAGGCGTGACCTGCATGCCGCCGCCCGGCCGTGGTCGATGCTGTTGGCGCAGTTGCCTAACGCACGCAAGGTGCGCTGGTCGCTGGATGTGGATCCGATCGATTTATATTGAATCGGGCCCAGCCTACTTGCTACTTGCCGCATCACGCGTCCACCCGCCTCCTACTGCACGAATCAGGCCCACACTGGCCTGCAATCGCCGTGTGCGAATCGTCTCCGCACTGCGTTGCGCCGACAGCGCGGCGGTTTGTGCCGTGACCACATCCAGGTAATTGACGATGCCTTCGCGATAGCGGTTGGTGGCGATGTTCAAAGTCTGCTGCGCGGCGGCGAAGGCCTGATCTTCCTGCTGCGCTTCGGTGCCCAGTTGCTGCAGCAACGCCAGGTCGTCCTCCACTTCGCGGAAGGCGGTGAGCACGGTTTGACGATAGTCGGCCGAAGCTTGCGCAAATTGCGCATGCGCCTCGCGCAACTGCGCGCTACGCAGGCCGGCATCGAAAATGTTCAGCGTAGCCAGCGGCCCCAGTGCCCAGAATCGATTGCCGATCGCGAGCAGGTTGTTCATGCCGGTGTTCTGGAAACCGTAGCTGCCTGACAGGCTCAGATCGGGAAAGAACGCAGCACGCGCCACACCGATGCTGGCGTTGGCGGCAAACACGCGCCGCTCCGCAGCGGCGATGTCCGGGCGCCGCTCCAGCAAGCCGGAAGGCACTCCGACTGGCGTCATCGGCACCTTCAGCTGATCCTGCTCAGATGCAACCGAGAAGCTCGATGCCGGCTCGCCGACCAGCGCCGCAATAGCGTGCTCAGACAGCGCACGCTGCGCCATGACATCGGTCACCTGAGCCTGTGCATCTTCGAGCTGCGCCTGCGCCCGCGATACATCGAGGCCGGAAGCCACACCACCGCTATGACGGTTCTCGGTGAGCACGAGGGCACGCTGATAAGCCTTCAAGGCATCCTGCAAAATGCGCACCTGAATATCGTAACCGCGCAGGCGCACGTAATCGCCGGCAAGCCGCGCCTCCAGGCTCAGCTTGGCCGATGCAAGATCGGCCTGGGCCGCCTGCGCCAGCGCGCGCCCCGCGCTGACTTCGTTGCGGATGCGTCCCCACAGATCCAGATCGTAACTGGCCGCAATCCCGACCGTGTCGCTGTCGTATTCGTCGGGTTGATGGCTGCCGCGCAAGGGGCGATCGTCCGATTGGCGTGCGCGCAGCGGATTGGCCATCGCGTCCACATGCGGAAACAGGCCTGCGGCGAACTGGCTTTCGAAGGCACGTGCAGCGTCATACCTGGCCAGGGCAGCCGCCAAACTCGGATTGTCGGCATCGAGCTTGGCTTCCAGCTGGCTCAAGCTGGCGTCGTCATACACCGTCCACCAGTTTCCATGCGGCGTTTCGTCGGCGGGTGCGGCGACCTTCCAGGCCGTGTCGCCCTCTTTGAAATTCGTCGGCATCGGCGGCAGCGTCGGCGCGTGATAGGCAGGTGCCAGCGAGCAGCCGCCAAGCATCGCCAGCATGAAGACCACGGGCAAGCGATTGGGGAAACTCTGAATAAGTTCAGAGTTTCCGCGGGCCAAGGAAGGCCCGCCGCAGATCTGGCACGCAAGTGCCTGATCTGGCGTAGCCGCGTCCGGGCGTGTACCGGACGCGGCGCGTCTGAAAAAGTCCGTGACGGACTTTTTCAGACCATCCTTAGAGAGCCGATGCACCATGTTTCTCCGTGTCGTTCGCGGCCAGGTTCTGGTCCGCATCCGTTTCCACGCTTACCTTGTCGCCGTCCATCAGCGAATCGGATGGGTTCTCGATCACCCGATCGTCCAGGCTCAAGCCCTGGTCGATCTGCAAGCTGGTGCCCATGTCCACCGCGATGTGCACGTCGTGCAAATGCGCACGACTATCGGGCCCCAACACTGCCACCTGCGCCCCCTTGTCCCGGAAGATCAGCGCGCTGGACGGCACGCTGACAATGTGCGGATCGACTGCAAGGCCCAACTGCACATCGGCGTAATCGCCAGGCTTGAGCGCACCGTCGCCGTTGTCCGCCACGAACTGGGCCAGCAGGCTGCCGGAGCTCTGGTTGATGGCGTTGGAGTTGCCGATCAGCGTGGCCTGGAACGGACGTCCAGGCAGTTCGGGCACGTGCAGCGTGACCTTCATGCCCGACTTGATCTCGTTCGCCTCCACCTCTGGTACCGGCACATACAAGCGCATGCGCCCGGTGTCGGCCACGGTAAACAACTCGGGGCCGCTTTCGTTGTTGGCGGTGATCAAGTCGCCCACGTCGGTACGGCGCGCGGTGACCACACCGTCGAACGGAGCCACGATCTTCTTGAACGATTCCAGCGCCTGCAATCGATCCACATCCGCCTTCGCCGCCAGCACGGTCGCCTGCGCGGCGGCTGCTTCCCCGGCTTTTTCATCGGCCTCCTGTTTGGAGACCGAATCGGAACCCAGCAAATGCTGCCAGCGCCTGGCCGTGATGTTGGCCAGGTTGGCGTCGGCCTGTGCCTTGGCCAGCACGGCCTTGGCCTGCTCAAGCTGCTGGTCGAGTTCCGGCGTGTCGATCACGGCGAGCACGTCGCCTGCCTTCACTTTGTCGCCGATGTCCTTGTACCAGGCCTTCAGGTAGCCATTGACGCGCGCATGGATCGGTGCGCTGTTCCAGGCCTGCAAATGGCCCGGCAAGGTGATGACATGCTCTTTGGCCGGATCTGCCGCGGGCGTAATACGCACGCTGGGAATGAGCTGCGCATCGGTCCATTGCACCAGCTGCTGATGCTCGCGAAAGCGAATGCCAAGACCGAGCGCCACCGCAAGCAATGCTATCGCGGCGCCACCGATGCCGACAGCCCTCAGATGCCTGGGTTTCTGGGCGACTTGTACGTGGGCGGGGTTATGCGACATGGGGAATTCCCGGAACGGAGTTCAAACGCGCGGCGGGCTGCTCGCGGCCATGCACGATGCTGAAGACCACCGGCACGAATAGCAGCGTGGCGAAAGTAGCGAACAACAGGCCGCCGATGACCGCGCGACCCAGCGGCGAGTTCTGCTCCTGCGTCACCGCCATCGGCAGCATGCCGATGATCATCGCCAAGGCCGTCATGCATACCGGGCGAAAGCGCGTGAAGCCCGCTTCCAGGGCGGCCTTGACCGCATCGCCGTGCTCGGCCAGGCGCTCACGCGCGAAGCTCACCACCAGGATCGAGTTTGCCGTCGCCACACCCATGCACATGATCGCGCCCGTCAAAGCTGGTACGGACAACGTGGTATGCGTAATGAACAGCGTCCATACGATACCGGCGAGTGCAGCCGGCAGCGCGGTAATGATCACGAATGGATCCAGCCACGACTGGAAATTCACCACGATCAGCAAGTAGATCAGCACGATGGCGCCCAACAGTCCGAACAGCAAGCCGGAGAAGGCATCGTTCATGGCGGTGACCTGGCCGTGCAACTGCACGAGGGAACCCTTGGGCCGGTTTCCGGCCTCCGCTCTCAGCAGTTGCTGGATGTCGCTGGACACCGCGCCCAGGTCACGCCCTTGCACGGCGGCATAGACGTCGAACGACGGTGCGATGTTGTAGTGGGTCACCACCGCCGGGCTCGCCGTGCGCTTGATGGTTGCCAGCGCACCAAGGATTTGCCGTGCCCCGGTGGCCGAGGAAGTGACCGGCAAGCTTTGCAATTGGGACAGCGAATCGATGCGATATTGCGGCGTTTGCGCCACCACGGCATAGGACACGCCATTGGCAGGATTGAGCCAGAACACCGGCGCCACCTGCAGGCTGCCGGCCAGCGAGGCCACCATGCTATTGGTGACATCGTGTTCGGTGATGCCCAGCTCGTTGGCGCGCACGCGATCCACATCAACATTCAACTGTGGCGCGCCCGTGGATTGCTGCAGACGTACATCGGCGATACCGGGAATCTCGCGCATTTTGCGCAGCAGCTGTAGCGCATACGCTTCGTTGGCCGCGTTGTTGCGACCGGAGATTTTCACGTCCAGCGGTGCCGGCGCACCGAAATTGAGGATTTGGCTGACCATGTCGGCCGGCAGGAAAGCGAAGGTGGTACCGGGAAATTCACGTGGCAGCACGCCACGCAATGTCTTCACGAATTGCGCGCTAGGTGCGTGCCCTTCCTTCAGCAGCACCTGGATGTCCCCGTCTTGAGGGCCGACGGTTCCGCTGTTGTTGTAGACCATGTTGGTCCCGCTGAGCGGCAGGCCGATATTGTCGATGATGCTGTCGAGCTGGCCCGGTGGAATCACACGCCGTATCGCCGCTTCGACGCGATCGAACTCGGCGGCGCTGTCCTCTATGCGCGTGCCGACCGGCGCGCGCACATGGATGGCGATCGCCTCGGAGTCCGTGGTGGGAAAGAAATCGCGCCCCAGAAACGGCGCCAGCGCGAACGACACCAGTACCACGGCCAGGAAGCCAATCACGAACCGGCGGCGTGCCGTGAGCGCTAGCGACAGGCTGCCATAGTAGGCATCGCGCAGACCGGCGAAGCGGTGCTCGAAATTCTGCTGGAAGCGCACCAGGGCTCCGCGCAACCATCCGCGCCGCATGGAAGGATGCTGGTCGCCTTCGTGGTGGTTGATGTAAGGATCTTCCGGATGGTCGCCCGGAGGAGGTTCGGTGACGTGCGGCTTCAACAGGTACATCGCCATCGTCGGCACCAGGGTGCGCGACAGTACGAACGAAGACGCCATGGCGAAGATCACCGCCAGCGCCATCGGCCGGAACAGGAATCCGGCGATGCCGTTGAGCATGAACATCGGCACGAACACGATGCAGATGCACAACAGCGACACGAAGGCCGGCGTCACGATCTGCTTGGCGCCATCCATGATCGCCGTATGCACATCCTTGCCCTGCTCCAAGTGCCAGTTGATGTTTTCGATGGTTACCGTGGCGTCGTCGACCAGGATACCAACGGCAAGCGCCAGGCCGCCAAGCGTCATCACGTTGAGGGTTTGCCCGAAAGCGGCAAGCAGGGCAATGGCCGAGAGCACCGCGAGCGGGATCGACACCGCAATGATCACGGTGGAGCGCCAGCTGCCCAGGAACACCAGAATCATCACCGAGGTCAGCAAGGCCGCGATAATGCCTTCGCGCGCGACCGACGCGATCGCGCTGCGCACGAAGATCGACTGATCGCCCAGCAGCTTCACCTTCAGCGAGGACGGCAGCGTCTCTTCCGCGAGCGGCAGCAGCTTTTTGATGCCAGCCACCACATCCAGGGTCGATACGTTGCCGCCCTTCAATATCGGCATCAGCACGGCGCGATGGCCATCCACCCGGACTACGTTATTTTGCGGCGGCGAACCGTCGCGCACGTGCGCGACCTGGCCGATGGTGATGGTGGCGCCGTCCACCGTCTTGATCGGCAGGTTGTTGAGTTCCTCGATCGCGCTCGGACTGTCGTTGAGATCGACGGTGTATTCGTTGCTGCCGATCTTGATGTCGCCCACCGGCACGATCTGGTTCTGCGCTGCCAGGGCGTTGCCGACGTCTTGCGCCGACAAGCCCTTGGCCGCCAACGCCTGCGGGTCCAGATCGAGCATCACCTGGCGCTGCTTGCCACCGTACGGCGTGGGAATCGCGGTGCCGGCCACGGAAATCAGCGTGGGGCGCAGGAAGTTCTGCCCCTGGTCGCGGATCTTCTGCTCACCCAGCTTGGTGCTGGACAGCGCCAGCTGCAGCACCGGCACGGTGGAGGCGTTGTAGTTGATGATCTGTGGCGGCGTGATGCCCGGCGGCATCTGCTTGAGCACGGTCTGCGAAATCGAGGTTACCTGCGCAGTGGCGGTGCGCACGTCCACGCCCGGCTGGAAGAAGATCTTCACCACGCCGATGCCAGGCAGTGATTGCGATTCCATGTGCTCGATGTCGCTGACCGTGGAGGTGAGCGAACGCTCGTAGTAGTAGATCACGCGGCCGGACATCGCACTGGGCGATAGGCCGTTGTAGGTCCACACCACGCTGATCACCGGGATGCCGATGTTCGGGAAGATATCGGTGGGAGTGCGCAAGGCCGCCAGCGGGCCGACGATCAGGATGAACAGCGCAAGCACGACGAACGTGTAGGGACGTGCGAGAGCGACGCGGACCAGACCCAACATCCCAAGGCTTCCAGCAGGCTAGAACAATGGCGCCTATTATCCGGATCGCTGTGACGCAGCACCTTTCGCTGGCATGAAGATTGTTTCATGCATGAAAAAAGTTTCATGCAAACTGTCATGCCACTGCAACCTGGCGCTGGTTCCCAGGTCGAGGTGCAAACCCCGGCCTATAGCAGGCGACATGTCATCACCATCCGCGTGCCGCCCCGCCCGCCTTCGATACGCAGCTCGAAGTCGTGCAATTTCGCGATGGCGGCAACGATGCTCAGCCCCAGCCCATGGCCTGCAGCCGTATCGAGTCCGCCCTCGCCGCGATAGAAACGTTGCCACACCGCCTGGCGTTGTTCTTCCGGGATGCCTGGGCCGCTGTCCGCCACTTCCAGCTGCGCCATATCAGGTCCGACGCGTTTTGCGCTCAGCGCCACGCTGCCGCCTTGCGGGGTGAACTTGATGGCGTTGCTCACCAGGTTGCCGATGGCCTCGAACAGCAGATCCGGATCCGCCTGGGCCAACAGGCCCGGCTCGGTTTCCATGGCAAAATGCAATGACTGATCTTCGGCCAGCGGTGCGTAAAGCTCATGCACGTGCTCCAGCGTCTGTCCCAGATCGACGGCAATGAAGCCCTCGCGCCGCCGCCTGTCTTCCAGCTCGGAAATGCGCAACAGTGCCCGGAAGCGCGCCAGCACTTCATCGATGTCGCTGACGCATCGCTCGATCAGCGCTGCATGCGGATCTTCCTCTCCCATTTGCTGTTCGACGCGATACAGCTGCGAACGCAGCCGTGTGAGCGGCGTGCGCAGGTCGTGTGCAATGTTGTCGCAAACCCCCTTCACTTCCCCCATCAGGCGCTCGATCTGGTCGAGCATGTCGTTGACGATGGCCGCCAGCCGATCCAGCTCGTCGCCACGATTGCTGACGGGCAGGCGCCGGTGCAGATCGCCCTGCATGATCAGCTGCGTGGCCGATTCGATCTGCCGGATGCGCCGGCGCGGTGCGCGGTTGAGGATCAGGCCGCCGATCAGGCCAGGCACCAGGGTGAACGAAAGCCCCCACCATAAGGCATGCCAGATGATGCCTCCTACCCGGGCGGCGATACGCGTGCTGTGCGCCAGCACCAGAATCTGGCCGTTATGTAGGCGCACGGCGATCACCGAGATGGCTGGCGTCTTCGGAGCGAGCGGGCCGCTAACGACCTGTTCGGTCGGCAGGCGCAACGTCACCAGATCGGGTTGGACACCGGGCGGCATCTGCAGGATGTCCCCGTACAGCCACTTGCCGCCGGCATCGAACAAACCCCAGGCGTTGTAGTTGGTTGCCTCAAGCACGACATAGTCGTTGAGCGCGACCATCATGTGCTCTTGGTCGAGGCTGCGCAGGTAGCTCACCTGCTGCTTGAGCTGCATCCCGGTACGGTTTTCCAGGTAATGGCGGGTTTCCCAATAGATGAAACCGAATAGCACCGTGCCCCAGATCACGAAAAACACGCCATAGGCCAGCAGCAGGCGCGAGGTGGTGTTGCGCCAGTGGATCGACCAGCCTTTGGCCGGGCTAGCCAAGCCGGTAGCCCGAGCCGCGCACGGTGCGGATGAGGGGTGGATCGCCCTCGTTGTCGACCTTGCGGCGCAGCCGCGCAATATGCACGTCGATGAGGTTCGTACCCGGATCGAAACGCAGGCCCCATACGCTTTCGAAGATCATTGCCCGGGTCAGCACCTGACCGGGATAACGCATCAGGAATTCCAGCAGGCGGTACTCGGTGGGCAGCAGCGTCAGTTCGCGGGCACCGCGGCACGCCGTTCGCGTGATCATGTCCAATTCCAGGTCCGCCACGCGTAGCCTGGTTTGTGCGGGATGTTTCTGCTGGTGCCGACGCAGCAGAACTTCGATGCGGGCAGCCATCTCATCCGGCGCGAAGGGCTTGGTGAGATAGTCGTCGCCACCGGCACGCAGGCCACGCACGCGCTCGTCCACGTCGCCGAGCGCACTGATCATCAACACCGGCGTGCTGATGCCTTGCTCGCGTAGTTGCTTCACCAGCGTTAGACCGTCCATGCCGGGCAGCATCAGGTCCAACGTAATCGCGTCGTAGCGCGGTTCCAGCGCACGCTCGAATCCCTGTCGGCCATTGTGCACGCGATCGGCACTGATGCCGTGCGCAGCGAGCTCCAGCACGATTTCGCGTGCGGTGATCTCGTCGTCTTCGATGACCAGGATATGAGGCACGGTCCGCCTTGGAGATGCTTTGATCTATTCCACGTATGCGCGTCTGCCTGCGCGTAGGCTGGGATGACAATCCCAGCATCAGCGGGGCATGGGCATGGTAATGCTGGGACTCGTCCCAGCCTACGAACACAAAACGGCCTCCGCCAGGGAGGCCGTTTTAGGTAACCGCATCAGTACCGCTTCAGGCAGCGAACAGCCCGCGCATTTTCTTCATCGCGTTGGCCTCGACCTGACGGATGCGTTCAGCCGATACGCCGTACTCATCAGCAAGATCTTGCAGCGTTGCCTTATCTTCATTCAGCCAACGGCGCTGGATGATGTCGCGCGAACGCTCGTCCAGCTTCTGCAATGCGTTCGATAGAGTTTCGAGCTGGTTGTCGGTCTGGTCGGCCTCCGCCACGCTGTCGTAAGGATCGGCGCCCTCGTCGACCAGGAACGCCTCCGGCGCGGGCTTGGCCTCTTCCTCGGCATCGGCCGGGGCTTCAAAACCGATGTCGCGACCGGACAGGCGCGATTCCATCTCGCGGACGGTGGCTTCCGGCACACCCAAGTCCTTGGCGACCATGCGCACTTCCTCGGCGTTCATCCAGCCCAGGCGCTTCTTGCTCTTGCGCAGGTTGAAAAACAGCTTGCGCTGCGCCTTGGTGGTCGCCACCTTCACGATGCGCCAGTTGCGCAGGATGAATTCGTGCATTTCCGCGCGAATCCAATGCACGGCAAAGCTGACCAGGCGCACGCCCTGGTCGGGGTCGAAGCGCTTGACGGCCTTCATCAAGCCGATGTTGCCTTCCTGGATGAGGTCGGACAACTGCAGGCCATAACCGTTGTAGCCGCGCGCGACGTGCACCACGAAACGCAGGTGCGACATCACCAGCTTGCGGGCTGAGGCGAGGTCACTGTCCTGCTGGTAGCGGCGCGACAGCTCCTGCTCTTCTTCCTGGCTGAGCACCGGGATGCGGTGCACCGCCGAGATATAGGCGTCCAGGCTGCCAACGAGGCTGGGAACCGGCAGATTGGCCGTCACCAAGGCTTGAGACATGTTGGAACCTCCTGAAAGTGGGGTTGAGCTTAGCACTCTGGTACTTTGAGTGCTAAAGGCACCAGCAAGTTCCGGCACCTTTTATGTACTCAATAGTACATGAATTCTCGCAGCTTGTCCATGTGGGGTGGATGCCGGGCTTAGCGGTTTCAAGTGTGACTTGTGGGCAGTGAATCCCGGGTTTGGGGGCTGGTCGCCCCCATCAAACCGCCTCCAACGCAGCCCGGGGCGGCAGGGACCAGTCGATCGGCGCCTGGCCGTTGGCCTGGAGATAGCGGTTGGCGGCGGAGAAATGCCCACAGCCCAGGAAGCCCCGGTGCGCGGACAACGGCGAAGGATGCACCGATTTCAGCACCGCATGGCGGCGGGTATCGATAAGCTGGCCTTTGCGCTGGGCGTATGAGCCCCACAGCATGAACACGATGCCCTCGCGCTCACGGTTGAGGGCGTCGATGACCGCGTCGGTGAAGCCCTCCCAACCCTTGCCCTGGTGCGAGGCGGCCAGGCTGTGCTCCACCGTAAGCACGGCGTTGAGCAGCAACACGCCGCGATCGGCCCACGGAGTGAGGCAGCCATGATCTGGAGGGGGCGACCCCAGGTCGCGCTGGATCTCCTTGAAGATGTTGACCAGCGACGGCGGCGCCGGCACGCCTGGCCGTACCGAAAAACACAAGCCGTGCGCCTGGCCTGGGCCGTGGTAAGGGTCCTGCCCCAGAATCACCACGCGCACCGCTTCGAACGGCGTGTGGTTGAAGGCGTTGAAGATCTCAGGCCCCGGCGGATAGATCACCTTCCCGGCGCGTTTCTCCGTGCGCAGGAATTCGGACAGCGCGCGCATGTCCGGACGTTGCAGGTAGTCGCCGATGCGGCCTTTCCAGGATGGCTCAAGCTTGATCCGTGTTTCTTCACTCATCGGGGTGGCGGGTTGTTCAGTAGCCATCCCCGCATGATAGGAGATCAGAGCGCTCCCGCGCTCTCCCGTGCGCGCAGATGCTGCGCGACCCGCAACTGGAACAGCAGCTTGGTAATCAGCAGTTTTTCTTCGACCGGCTTCTCCACCAGATCGTTGGCGCCGGCGCGGATCAGCGCGGCCTGGTTGTCGGGATTTTCATCGCCAGTCATCACCAGCACCGGCAACTTGCCCTTGCCGTAACCGAATTCGTTACGGATCCGCTTGAGCAGGTCGCCACCGGTCAATTCGCCCTTGAGGCTCACGTCGGTGAGCACGACATCCGCACCAACTCCTCCTTGCGCACGCTCGGTTTCGAGCAGGGCGAGCGCATCCTCCACGCTCACCACATGGCGGACGGTGAGTCCGATCTTTTCCATCATGCGGCGCGTCGCCAATGCGACCACCCGGCTGTCTTCCACGTACAGCACCACGCCCTCGGCAGCGCTTTCCGGACGCACGTAGCCACGGATGAATTCCGCCAACGCCTGGAAACCGAGCGACTTGTCGAAATAATCGGTGACATGCTCGCCCAGTGCGCGGCGGTGCAGCCGGTCGTCGACGTCGCCGGAAACCACCACGATCGGCACATAGATCTGCGGCGCGGATTCGCGCACGTAGCGCGCCAGTTCCAAGCCGTCCATATCAGGCAGGCGCAGGGCGATCGTGATGAAGTCGAACACGCCGCTCTCCAGCAGCTTATGCGCTTCGGCGCCGCTACCGCAGTCCACCACTTCCGCCTGTGGCAACTCCTTGCGCAGCACGCGTGTGATCAGCTGGCGGACCACCTTGGAACCGTCCACCACCAGCACGCGCAGTGCGGCGCTCAGATCACGATTGCTGATGCTTGCACTCATCGAAAGAACCCCACCATCCCGGTCTAGCATTGCTTCCCTGCATGAGCATTCGGCAGGCACCCCCTGCGCCTGTAGGGCACCCATTCTATCCGTGCCGTAGAAATGGCCGATATAGTGACCCATAAAGCTGTAAAAGAGCTGCGACCGGCTTCACCGCAGGGGGTATTCGCGTTGGATCTCAGGCGGCCTTGCGTAATTGCCAGGCACTGACCAGCCGTGCCCCCAGCCAGCCCAGGAAGGCGGCAGCCCCCGGCACCGCCAGCAGCAGCCAGGGCGGCAAACCGCCCAGGCGCAGCGTCCCTGCGTAGACCTGGCTCAGCTTCGCCACCGGCTCGGCCAAAGCGAATTCAATGACCAGCGCCAGTCCCACCGCCAGCATCCCGCTGAACAGGCCATACCAGATGCCCGCATACAGGTAGGGACGCCGCACGAACGCGCGGCTGGCGCCTATAAGCTTGAGCACGCCGATCTCTTCGGCGCGGCTGGTAATGTCCACGCGCACCGTGTTGCCTACCACTAGCAGCACCGCCAGCGCGAACAAGGCCGCCAGGAGCAGAACCACGCGATTGCCTACGCCCAGCAGCGCGTCCAGGCGCTGCCGCCACGTACCGCTGTCCTGCACCATATCCACACCCTGCATGCCACGCAGGTCGTCTACCAGCCGGCTGGCCGCGTCGGCGGATATCCCTGCCTGCGGCTGTACTTCGAGCACGAACGGCAGCGGATTGTCATCCAGCGCATGCAGGGCATCGGAGAAACCCTGCATCTTGCTGAGTTCGTCCATGCCCTGCTGCGGTGACTTCACAGCGACGCTCGCCACCCCGTCGTGCTGTCCGACCTGTTTGGCCAGCAGCTGCGCATTGCCTGCCACCTGGTCGGTTTTCAGGAACACGTTGATGACCTGGTTGCGCCCCAACGCCTGCCCAAGCGATTGCACGTTCGACAGCAACAAATAGAACGCCAGCGGCAAAGCGAGCGCCAAGCCCATCACCGCGATGGTGAGCAAGCTGCCCACCGGCTTGGCGGCAAGGCGGCGCAAGCTTGCGCTCGCGCTCCAGCCATGATGCTCGCTCCAGCTCGAAAACGGACGGCGATGGCTGCGCTCGCTGCGGGTGGGCAGCGGGGCCTGCGTATCGGTCGATGCGCTCATAGCACTTCCTCCGCCGCAACGTCGGCGACCAGCCGGCCATGATCGAGCACCACCACACGCTTCTTCACGCGTTTGATCAGCGGCAGATCGTGGCTGGCAACCAGCACGGTCGTACCTACCTGCTGGAACTCGGCGAACAGGCTCATGATTTCAAAAGCAAGCTGCGGATCGAGATTGCCGGTAGGTTCGTCGGCGATCAGCACGCTCGGCTTGGCCACGATGGCGCGCGCGATGCCCACGCGCTGCTGTTCGCCGGTGGACAGCGAGGCGGGCAACTGCCGTTCGTAATCGAGCAAGCCGACTTTTTCCAGCGCCGCGCGCACCCGGCGGCCGCGCTCCAGCGGCGCAACGCCGCCTATCACCAGTGGCAATTCGACATTGGCGAACACGCTGCGATCCATCAGCAGTCGATGATCCTGGAACACCATGCCCAAGCTGCGGCGCAGCCTGGGGATCCCGCTTGAACCGATCTTGGAGAGATTCTGGCCGTCGAGCGAGACCACCCCATGCGAGGGACGTTCGATCAGCGCGAGCAACTTGAGCAAGGTGCTCTTGCCCGCGCCGGAATGCCCGGTCACGAACGCCATCTCGCCCTTGGCGACTTCGAACGTAAGCTGCGAAAGGGCTTCGTGTCCCCCTTCATAACGCTTGCTGACTTGATCGAAGCGGATCACGCGTTCCCCGTCACCCTGATTGGATGGCCGCAAGGATAAGCGATGCGTAGGCTGGGATGACAATCCCAGCTTTGCACGCGGCATGCGGATGCTGGGATTGCCATCCCAGCCTACGCGTTCAGCTGCCGGTGAACAGGCGCGCCAGGCGACGGAAGAAGCCGATTTTCTTCGGCGCCGGCGGCTCGCCCGACGGCGACTGCGCCACCACTTGTCGCGAAGGACGACTGCTACCCGTCGCGTTGACCTGATTGACGGCCACCTCCGCTGCCGGTGCCGCACCCGCGGGACGACGGCCGCGACCGCCACGACGACGGCGGCGCTTGCCTTCGCCACTTGCGCCTTCGTGCCCTGCTGCAGAGACGGCTTGCGCCCGAGTCACAGGCGCAGCACTGCTATTTGCGTCCGCCCCCTGCTCCTCACGCGGTTTGCGCGGACGATCGTCACGGCGCGGCCGTTGTTCGGACGAACCGGCGTGTTCGCCCTGGCGACCGCCACGACGCCCGCGCGAGCCTGAGGGCTTGCTGTCGCCGCGAGGGGTCACCTTGTCGCCGAATGCCGCACTGTCCGCCGCGGCCTCGGCGGCGAACTGAGGATCGATCTGCTTCGGTGTGGGCATCACCAGCAGTTCCGGTTCGAGATTGGCCACCGGAATCTTCTGGCCGATGTAGGTCTCGATCTCGGGCAGCGACATCGCGTAGAGATCGCAGGCGAAGCTGATCGCATCGCCTTCCGCGCCGAGGCGCGCGGTGCGGCCGATGCGGTGGACATAATCCTCGGCATCCTGCGGCAGGTCGTAGTTGAATACATGACTGACGGCGGGGATATGCAGGCCGCGCGCGGCAACATCGGTGCATACCAGGACGTCGAGCTGACCATCCTGGAAGCGCTGCAGCAGCTTCTGGCGCTTGAGCTGCGGCACGTCGCCGGACAACGCGCCGACGCGGTAGCCCTGGCGCTTCACGCGCTCGGTAATGCGCTCGGCGGCGGCCTTGGTATTGACGAAGATGATGCTGCGCTCGGCCTTGGTGCGCTCAAGCAGGTTGAGCAGCAACGGCATCTTTTCTTCCTTGGCTGGGAAGTACACCTGTTGGCGCACGCGGTCGGCCGTGACGTTATCCGTTTCCACCACCAGCTTTTCGGCGTTGTGCATGTGCTCGTAGGCCAGCTCCAGCACGCGGTGCGAAAGCGTGGCGGAGAACAGCAGCACCTGGCGCTGTTCCCGTACCGGCAGGCGGCGGAAGATGAAGCGCACGTCCTTGATGAAGCCGAGGTCGAACATGCGGTCGGCTTCGTCGATCACCATGACTTCCACGCCGTTGAAGCCGAACACGTTCTGCTTGTAATAGTCGAGCAGGCGGCCGGGCGTGGCGATGATGATGTCGCAGCCATCCTTCAACAATTGGCGCTGCTTGTCGTAGTCGACCCCGCCATAGATCAGCGCCGTGCGCAGGCCGGTGTAACGGCCGATGTTCTTGGCGTCTTTCTCGATCTGGATCGCCAGTTCACGCGTGGGGGCGATCACCAGTGCGCGCGGATCGGAGTCCTTGCGCTCGGCCACGGCCGGCTGGGTGAGGAGCCGGTTCATCATCGCCACCAGGAAGGCGCAGGTCTTGCCGGTGCCGGTCTGGGCCTGGCCGGCAACGTCGCGGCCGGTCAGCGCCATCGGCAGGGTCAGCGCCTGGATCGGCGTGCAGCGTGCAAAGCCGGCCTCATCAAGGCCTTGCTGCAGCAGGGGATGCAAGTCGAATTGGGTAAAGAAGGTTTCGGTAAGGACTGTTTGAGACATGAAAGGGGAATCTGGTAAGGACCGGCGACCAAGCGCTTGGGCCCGGTCCCGCAGTTAGTCTTGATCAACCTTGGGACGGGTGGATAGGTGCGGCGCGCTGCAATGGCGGGCGCCGAAGGCGCAGCAAAGCCCGCTGGCATAGGTGAAACGGCGGGTGAAGCGACTTCACCTATGCCAGCTAAGACTGCCGTGGATGCCCTTGAATCGCTTGAATCGAGGCCCGACTTGAGCTGGAATGGAACGCATGCCGCAATGGCACTGAACCATGACCGGATCGACCCCGCGCCCCTTGGGCACTTCGCTAGTGTAACCGATGATCGGCACGCGGTCTTACCCCCCACACCCCCTTACCCCCGGAGACCCACGGTGAGCGAACTGATTACCCATGTGAGCGATGACACCTTCGAGCACGAAGTGCTGAAGTCCGAAACCCCCGTCCTGGTCGATTTCTGGGCCGAATGGTGCGGGCCGTGCAAGGCCATCGCCCCGGCATTGGATGAACTGGCCAAGGATTACCAGGGCAAGCTGCGGGTGGTAAAGCTGAACATCGACCATAACCAGCAGAAGCCCCGTGACTATGCCGTACGCGGCATTCCCACCCTGCTTTTGTTCAAGAACGGCAAGGTGGAAGCCACCCAGATCGGTGCCGTCAGCAAGGGGCAGCTCAAGCTGCTGATCGACAAAGCGATCTGATAACTGCTGTATAATCCGTCGCTGCAGCCGCCCTTTACGGCGCTGCGCGACGGGTGCTAGATTCCTTCTTCAGTTGGGGCTGTCCTGCCCTCTCGCGCATTCCGCGCAACGCTCGTCCTCCCTCCTGTCATCAACGGCGCCCCGTGAGGTTTGCCCGTGTCCGATATCGAAAGCAAAGATTCTTCCGACGCCATCCGCGCCGACTCCAAGCCTGTGAGTGAAACGCCTACCCGTACTCGTTCGCCCCGCCGGTCCAGTGCGGCGGCCGGCGAGGCCCGTCCCGCCACCGAGAGGCCTGCCGAAGGGCGGACCGAATACGCCGAGCGCCCCACGGCTCCTGCCGAAACACGCTCCGAAGCGCCGCCGCCTACCCAGGAGCCGCTGCGCTATGGCGGCGGCCAGAGCGGCGCCGAGGCGCCTGAAGCCCGCGAAAACACACCAGGCGGTAACGGCAACGGCGGTGGCCAGTCGCAGAACCAGGGCCAGGGATACCAGGGCGGCAACGACCGCCGCAATGACCGCAACGATCGCAACCGCCGTCGCCGCCACGAACGCGGCCAACGCCCGCCGGGCCAGGGCGGCGGCCAGCCGCGCAATCCGCACGGCCTGCCGGTGGACGACGAAAATGCCGATATCGGCAGCAATGATCGCGTCATCAATCTCACTGAGCTGAAGCGCAAGAATCCGCTCCAATTGCTGGAGTTCGCCGAGTCCCTCGGCATCCAGGAAGGCGTCGCCCGCCAGCGTCGCCAGGACGTGATCTTCAACATCCTCAAAGCCCACGCCCGCTCGGGCGGAGGCATCTGGGCCGAAGGCGTGCTGGAAATCCTGCAGGACGGCTTCGGCTTCCTGCGCTCGGCCGACGAGTCCTACCTGGCCGGCCCGGACGACATCTACGTGTCGCCCAGCCAGATCCGCCGCTTCAACCTGCGCACCGGCGACTACATCACCGGACGCGTGCGTCATCCGAAGGAAGGCGAGCGCTACTTCGCGCTGCTCAAGGTGGACGACATCAACGGCGATCCGCCGGAAGCATCGAAGAACAAGATGCTGTTCGAGAACCTGACGCCACTGTTCCCGCGCAAGGCGTTCCGACTCGAACGCGGCAATGGTTCGACCGAAGACATCACTGGGCGCATCCTGGATCTGGTCGCGCCGATCGGCCGCGGCCAGCGCGGGCTGATCGTGTCGCAGCCGAAGTCCGGCAAGACCATGATGCTGCAGAACGTCGCGCATGCGATCCAGTACAACCATCCGGACGTGCACCTGATCATCCTGCTGGTCGACGAGCGCCCGGAAGAAGTGACGGAAATCGCGCGCACCGTGCGCGCCGAGGTCATCAGCTCCACCTTCGATGAGCCGGCCGTGCGCCACGTGCAGGTCGCCGAAATGGTGATCGAGCGCGCCAAGCGGCTGGTCGAGCACAAGAAGGACGTGGTCATCCTGCTGGACTCGATCACGCGCCTGGCCCGTGCCTACAACACCGTGGTGCCCAGCTCCGGCAAGGTGCTTACCGGCGGTGTGGATGCCAATGCGCTGCAGCGTCCGAAGCGCTTTTTCGGCGCCGCGCGCAACGTGGAAGAAGGCGGTTCGCTCACCATCATCGCCACTGCCCTGATCGATACCGGCAGCAAGATGGACGAGGTGATCTACGAAGAGTTCAAGGGCACCGGCAACATGGAAGTGCACCTGTCCCGCCGCATCTCCGAAAAACGCGTCTATCCGGCCATCGACATCAACCGCTCCGGTACGCGCCGCGAGGATCTGCTGATCGATCCGGACCTGCTCGCCAAGATCTGGATCTTGCGCAAGCTGCTGCATCCGATGGATGAACTGGCTGCAATGGAGTTCATGCTCGACAAGATGAAGAACACCAAGTCGAACGATGAGTTCTTCAACTCGATGAAGCGTTGAGCGTTGCGAAAGACGCAACAAGAAGGCCGCCTTCCGGGCGGCCTTCTTGTTTGGACAGCTTGAAGATGCTGCTTGCCGGAGGGTTACGTCTTCTTCAAGAAGCAGACCTTGAGCACCAGATCCTTGATCTTGTCGGAGTGGCCTTCGATGTGCTCCGCGTCACCCTCGACCAGGCGGATATTGCGGATCACCGTACCCTGCTTGAGCGGCATTGACGCACCCTTCACCTTCAGATCCTTGATCACGATGACGCTGTCGCCGTTCTGCAGCGCGTTGCCATGCACATCCCGCACTACCAGCCGAGCTTCCTCGCTGGCTGCCTCGCGCTGTGGCCACTCGTGCCCGCAGTCCGGGCAGATATAGATCTCGCCATCGGGATAGGTATGTTCCCTGCCGCAAAGGGGGCAGGCGGGGATATCTGACATGGGAACCAGCGCTGAAAAATGGGGAGCGCCTAAGTGTAGCTTGCTGCTTATTGGCGGCTCCATCTGGCCATATTGCATGACAGAACAAAACGGCATTAGCTGATACGATCTTCCGATCCCGGACACTTACCGTCGTATGCGCATACTGCTAGTTGAAGACGATCCGCTGGTTTCCGATGCCATCGTGCGTGGCCTGGCTGGCGCCGGCTACGTGGTGGATGCCGTGGGCGATGCCGAATCCGTCCAATCCCGCCTGGATACCACCCATTACGACCTCGCCATCGTGGATCTGGGCCTGCCGGGCGAAGACGGCTTTACGCTGGTACGCCGCTTGCGCCGCGATGGCAGCTCGTTGCCGCTGCTGATAGTGACGGCACGAGACGGACTGGACGATCGCGTCAACGCGCTGGACCTGGGTGCGGACGATTACCTGGTCAAACCGTTCGCCTTGCCGGAACTGGCCGCTCGCTGCCGTGCGCTGATTCGCCGCGCCACCGCTGCCACCGCCAACGAAATGCTGGTGGGTCGCCTGCGCATCGACTTGGCCGGCCGCCGCGCGATCGACGACGCGGGGCGCGCACTGGAACTCACCCGGCGCGAATGGTCGATTCTCGAATGCCTTGCTCACCACAGTGGTCGGGTGGTGAGCAAGGAACGTTTGATCCAGGCCATCGTGAGCTGGGACGAGGAGATTTCCGGCAACGCGATCGAAGTGCATGTATCGCGCTTGCGCGCAAAACTCGGCGAGGCGGCCACAGTGCGCGGCATCCGTGGCCTGGGCTATCGCCTCGATGACGCATAACGCTTAAACGGCAAATGTCCGTAGGCTCCAAACCCCGACGCGCGCCAAGCATCCGTGGGCGCTTGCTTGGCTATCTGCTGCTGCCACTGGTGCTGCTGCTGGTGGCCAGCGTATGGGCGGACCATCGTACCTACGTGACGCCGCTGTATAACGCTTTCGACCGTACCCTTTCGCACACAGTGCTGGCCATCGCGGCCCATCTGAACCGCGGGGCTGACGGGCAAGTTCATCTGGAAAAACCCGATCCCGGCTTCCTGCCGATGCATCCCCCCGGCGCGCCCCCCCCGCCGCCTTCCGCAGATGACTCGGGTGATCACGACAAACTGCCGCTGCGCTTCGAGCCTGACGGCCGGCCATCGATCTGGACGCATCTGTTTCCAGGTGGACGGGAAAGCGTCGTTTATCGGGTGAATCTGCCGGATGGGCGCACCGTGGCCGGCGATCAAGGCCTGCCGATCGCCCAGGGCGGCGTCGGCAACGGCTTCAGCTACGAGGACGCGGTCTACAAGCAGCTGCCGCTGCGCATCGTCAGCTACCGCACGCAGGTCAGCGGCCAGCCGGTGATTGTCAGCGTAGGCGAGACCATGCATCGGCGCGATCGCGCGGTGCGCCGGCTGGACACCGTCATCGGCGTAAGCGACGGCATCCAGTTGCTGTTGGTGCTCGGCGTATGCCTGTTCGGCATCACCGTTGCCTTGCGCCCGATCAATCGCCTGGGCGAGCGGATCGCGCAACGCCAGCCGCAATCGCTGCAGCCCCTGGCGGTGGCGCCCGTGCCCAGCGAAGTACGCCCTCTGGTGCAATCGCTCAACACCCTGCTGGGGACAGTGCGTACCGCCGCACAGGCTCAGCAGCACTTCCTTACCAACGCCGCACACCAACTGCGCACGCCGCTCTCGGGCTTGAAAGCGCAACTGGAAGTATTGGCCAGCGAAACCGGCGACGAGGCGCAGCAAGAACGCATTGCCCGTCTGTACAACAGTGTGGATCGCCTGGCGCATACCGCCAACCAATTGCTCGCACTCGCGCGCGCCGAGCCTTCGGCACACAGTCCCGGCGACTTCACCGACGTGCAGCTGGAAACACTGATCGGCTCGGTGGCCGATTCCATGCTCGATCGCGCCATCGCCCGCAACATCGACCTGGGTGCAGAGTGCGCGCCGGCGCATGTCCACGGTGTCCATTGGCTGCTGCACGAGCTGTTGATCAACCTGGTCGACAACGCGATCCGTCACACACCCGAGAGCGGCCGTATCACGCTGCGCTGCGGACGGAGCGGCGGCGCGCCTTATCTGGAGGTGGAGGACAGCGGCCCAGGCATTCCTACGGCCGAACGTGAACGCGTGCGCGAACGCTTCTATCGTGCGGCAGGCAGCGATGGCCAAAGCAGTGGCCTGGGACTGGCGATCGTCGAGGAGATCGCGCGCGGCCACCACGCGCGGTTCGACATCCTGGATGCGCAGGAAGGGACAGGTGCGCGGATGCGGGTGGCGTTTCCACCGTAAGGACTGACGGCGCGCCGCGGGGGATTGCGCTGGTCCCGGCCCTCTTTCCAGGCCCCGTGCCGTAGCTGTACTGTCACGTACAATTTTTTTCCGACACCCCCTTTTCGCGGCGATGTTGAGCCTCCATAGTCGGGGGCTATCCCCGTGAGGCTTGCCCCGTGTCCATACCCAGTGCCGTCAAAAGCACCCCGATCTACGGCCGCCAGCAACTGATCGACTACCTGGCCGCCGGCGAGAAGCCGCGTGACGCCTGGCGCATCGGCACCGAGCACGAAAAATTCGGCTTTCGCATGGACGACCTTCGCCCACCTGCGTTCGAGGGCGAGCACGGCATACGCGCCTTGCTGGAGGGCATCGCCACGCGGCATGGCTGGGAAATGGCCCGGGAAGGCGAAGTGCCAGTGGCATTGATGCGCGACAAGGCCAACATAACGCTGGAACCGGCCGGTCAGCTGGAGCTGTCCGGGGCGCCGCTGGAAACCATCCACCAGACCTGCCTGGAAGTGAACACCCACCTGGAAGAAGTACGCTCCGTGGCCGACGAGCTGGGCCTGGGCTTCTTCGGCATGGGCTTCCAGCCCAAATGGCGCCGCGACGAGATGCCATGGATGCCCAAGGGCCGCTACAAGATCATGCGCGAATACATGCCCAAGGTCGGCTCGCTCGGCCTGGACATGATGACGCGCACCTGCACCGTGCAGGTCAACCTGGATTTCGAAAGCGAAGGCGACATGGTGCGCAAGTTCCGCACCAGCCTTGCCTTGCAGCCGATCGCCACCGCGCTGTTCGCCGATTCGCCGTTCACGGACGGCAAGCCCAATGGTTATCTCTCCTATCGCTCAAACGTGTGGACGGACACCGATGCGGATCGCACCGGCATGCTCGATTTCGTGTTCGACGCGGGCTTCGGCTACGAGCGCTACGTCGACTACATGCTCGACGTGCCCATGTATTTCAGCTACCAGGACGGCCACTACGTAGACCTGGCAGGCAAGGACTTCAAGCGCTTCATGGCCGGCACGCTCGACGAGCTGCCCGGCACGCGTGCCACGATGAAAGACTGGGGCGATCACCTCACCACCGCCTTTCCGGAAGTGCGGCTGAAGCAATACCTGGAAATGCGCGGTGCTGACGGCGGTCCGTGGAATCGCCTGTGCGCGCTTCCCGCGCTATGGGTCGGGCTGCTCTACGACGATGACGCCCTCAACGCGGCATGGGATCTGGTGAAGGATTTCAGTCGCGAAGAGCGCCATGCGTTGCGCGACGGAGTACCCAAGCATGCGCTGAAGCTGCCATTCCGCCATGGCACCGTGCGCGACCTGGCCCGCGAAGCATTGCAAATTGCCGCGCACGGCTTGAAGCGCCGCAACCGGCTCAATCGCAATGGCGCGAACGAGAGCGTCTTCCTTGAACCGCTGATCGAAATCGTCGAAGCTGGTCAGACGCCCGCAGAACGCAAGCTGGAGCTGTTCCACGGCGCGTGGAAAGGCAGCGTGGATCCCATCTTCAAGGAGTTCGCCTATTGATCGCGACAACGTCAGCTCAGGCCCCTTTGCTTGCCGGCTTGCTGCTCGGCGCCTCGTTGATCATCGCCATCGGCGCGCAGAACGCTTTCGTGCTGCGGCAAGGCCTGTTGCAATCACATCGCTTTCCGGTAGCACTGTTCTGTGCGCTTTCTGACGCGGCGCTGATTGCCGCTGGCGTGGGAGGGCTAGGCGTCGCCATTGGCCAGCACCCGCATATGCTGGCTGTGGTGGCTTGTGCCGGCGCATTGGTGCTGGCGTGGTATGGCGTCAAGGCACTGCGTCGCGCATTCCATCCCGAAGTGCTTACTCCCGATACGCACGGCAACGCCGCCAGCCTGTGGAAGGTGTTGGCCACCTGCGCCGGCTTCACCTGGCTCAATCCGCACGTCTATCTGGATACCGTGCTGCTGATCGGCAGCCTCGCCTCGGCCTGGCCGGTACCGGGCCCACGCACGCTGTTCGCCATCGGCGCGGCGACGGCTTCCTTCATCTGGTTCTTCGCTCTGGCCTATGGGGCGCGCTTGCTCGCGCCGCTGTTTCGCAAGCCGTTGGCGTGGCGCGTACTGGACGTGCTGATCGCGCTGGTGATGTGGGGTATTGCCGGCAAGCTGTTGCTTTCGGTCCTAGGGATGCTCTGATCTATTCCACGTACCCGTCACCGCACTGTATGCGCGACACGCCCTGCG
Organism: Dyella flagellata; assembly: GCF_030160275.1. Classification (GTDB taxonomy): domain Bacteria; phylum Pseudomonadota; class Gammaproteobacteria; order Xanthomonadales; family Rhodanobacteraceae; genus Dyella_B; species Dyella_B flagellata. The sequence continues at coordinate 35,810 of NZ_BSOA01000014.1, read as the reverse complement.
GGCCTTCTGGACGTCATGCCAGGAACGCGGAATAGATCAGAGCATCCCTAGTGCATTGACTTCGCCCTGCAAGAACTGAGGAACGGGCCGAGCGCCGTCGCGTGAATGGCAGGACTTGGCACGCAGGTTGCTTCGCATAAAGCGAGACACGGGGCGGCGCAAGCACAGGCGCCGGTGATCGTTTGATGACCTGACGAAGAGATCATGCCCATGATCGAGAACCGCGACGAGCAATTCAGAGAGTTGTGCGCCCAGTACGGCGCCGTCATGTATCTCGTACAAGCGTTCGAGAACGAAGTCGCGAACGCCAATACGTGCATCGATCTTGCGCCGGGCCACCCGCGGGCAGCGGCGGAAGAAGCGGACTGTGTGCCGGCGGATGAGCCCTTTACCGCGGGCCTGCATAACCTTGTTGCACGCCTGAGCGGACTCACGTTTGTGCCGGCGACACTGATAAGCATGCTCGACCAGGCCAAATCCCGCCGGGACTTCCTGATCAAAAGATTCTTTCGCGATCGGGCGGAAAGCTTTTACTGCGGCAGAGGCGACGAGTTGCTGGAGGAGCTGGAGGGCCACGGAAAATTCTTCCATGGCGCCGAAAAATCGCTGCAGGATTTCATGTGTCCGCTGCTGCTGAAACTGGGCTTCACCCAGGCGAGCATGCAGGGCGAATTCGACATGTACCTCGCCACGCCCGACTCCAGAATGCTGCACTAGAGCAACACGTAGGCTGGCATGAGGGTCCCAGCATCGGGATGCCGCATGACAAGCTGGGATTGTCATCCCAGCCTACATGCCAGACCCCTCCAATGTGACGTCCAGAAGCTGTCGCGTGGAGTCGGTCTTGGCATCCTAAGACTGCCGCGGAACGACAGTGCCCTTTTTTGTTCCTTAGGCGCCACGCAACGGCATATCGGTCGCCTCCAGGCCTGGACTGGCCCCAAGCTCAGGCCACGCCAGTCAATCGCGCGTACGAATACCCAGCCAGCGCGCGATCAGAGCATCCAGACTGACCTTGCCCGGCCCCGCGATCAGGAACCAGAAGAAGATCGTGATGTAGAGCACTTCGTCAGCTTCTACATAGTCATCCAGGCCCATCAAGCGGCTCGATACCACCAGCGCCAGGGCCACGATCATGTTGACGATCATCGGGATGCTGACCAGGCGCGTGAACAGTCCAAGCATCAGCAACAGGCCGCCGACCAGTTCGGTCCAAGCCGACAAGGCTGCATTGAGCGCGGGATGAGGAATGCCCCAACCGATGAAGCGCTGGGTAAAGCCATCCAGGTTCTGCACCTTGGCGATGCCGGTCTCCAGCCAGAAATAGCCGAATACCAGCCTTATCACCAGAGGCCCCAGCCAGCTTCCCGCATGCAGGAAGCCAAGCAGACGCGAGGCAGTCGTCGCCAGGTAATGACGCATTGCATATATTCCCACTCGTGAAGTAAGCGCATGATGCGGGGGCTCATCCATGACCACCATGTCCAGGCGTCCAGAGTTTCTTGCCTGGCATCCGCCGGACTGTTGGGCATAAATGCAGGATGCACGGGTGCAGCGACCCATGGAGCAAAGCAGCACAATTGCCTTGTCCGGATTCGCCCCATGGCACTGGACAAGTATGCCTGTGCCGCCCTGCGGCGCCCCACAAAACTTGGAGCGATAGATATGAACGTCAAGACAGTCAATGCAAGCGCCATGGCCGTGCTGGTCGCCGGTTTGTTCGCTGCCGCAACGGTTTCCGCCGCGCCTGTTGGCGCCCCCGCCGGCGATCAAGCCCAGGTCAAGTGCGTCAATTCCAGCTCTTGCAAAGGCCAGGGTGCGTGCAAGCAGGCCAGCAACTCCTGCAAGGGACAGAACTCGTGCAAGGGCCAGGGTTTCACCATGCAGAAGACGCAGGCTGACTGCACCAAAGCACAGGCCGAAGCCAAGGCGAAGTAATGTAAACCGTGGGGTGCACGCACGGCGTGCATCCCACCTTCTATCCAGGAGAGTCTCGTCATGGCCCTGCAATCGGCCGAGCGCTCCGACGCCGTGCCCTACCTAGGCTATGGATTGGGCCTGCGCGTTGAACATTACGAAGCGTTGCTTGCCCAACCGCCCGGTGTCGACTGGCTGGAAATTGTTTCTGAAAATTACATGGTGCATGGCGGCTTGCCGCTGACCTGGCTGGACCGATTTCGCGAGCGCTTTCCGCTGGTGATGCATGGCGTGTCGATGTCGATCGGCAGCACCGATCCGCTGGACGACGACTACCTTGCCCGGCTTGCCGCCCTGGCCCGGCGCATCGAACCGGCCTGGGTTTCCGACCACCTTTGCTGGACCGGCGTGCAAGGTGTGAATCTGCACGACCTGATGCCTCTGCCCTATACCGAGGAAGCACTCGCCCACGTGGTGACCCGCGTACGGCAGGTGCAGGACCGGCTCAAACGCCGCATCCTGCTCGAAAATGTGTCTAGCTACATCAGCTACGCCGATTCGCAGCTGAGCGAGTGGGAGTTTCTGGCCGAAGTGGCCGCAGGCGCCGATTGCCTGATCTTGCTGGACATCAACAACGTGCATGTCAGCGCGATGAACCATGGCTTTTCGGCGCTGGATTACCTGCGCGGCATTCCGGTTTCGCGCGTGCAGCAGTTTCATCTGGCCGGTTACGAGCAAGGTGAACGCTTGATCATCGATACCCATGACGCGCCGGTTTCCAACGCGGTGTGGGACCTCTACGCCGAAGCCGTGCGGCGCTTCGGCCTGGTATCGACGATGATCGAACGCGATGATCACTTCCCACCGCTAGCCGAGTTGATCGCGGAACTGGAACATGCGCGCATGCTAGCCGAACCGCTACTGCGAGACGCTGCATGAGATCGCTGCAAGCCACGCAGCAGCAGATGCTGCAGGCCGTGCTGGCGGAAAAGGCGCAGCCGCCGCCGATCCTTCGCGACGGCGGCGTGGCCGACGCCCGCAGCCGCCTGGAGGTGTACCGACACGGCTACCGTGCTCGCCTGCGTGATGCCTTGCAAGCCGAATTCGCGGGGCTGCGCAGCATGGCCGGGGCGCGTTTCGGGGGCATGCTGGACAAATACATCTGCGCGCACCCTTCGGAGCACTACAACATTCGCTGGTACGGCGCCGGTCTTGCCGCTTTTCTCGACTACGCCCATCCCTGGCGCGAGCGGCCCCATTTCGCGGACATGGCACGCTTGGATTGGGCGATTTCGGTGGCCTTCGACGCCGCCGATGAAGCCAGCGTCAGCGCCGCCGATCTTGCCGCCGTGCCGCCCGATGCCTGGCCGCGGCTGCAACTTTCATGGCAGCGGAATCTGCATGTGCTGGACTGCCGCTGCAACGCCGAGGCCTTTCGCCGTGCCGCGGACCAAGACCAGCCGCGTCCGCGCCTACGCAAATTCGCTCAGGCGCGACAGATCTTGGTATGGCGTAAGGACACCACCGTGCACTACCGGTGCCTGGACGAAAAGGAATGGCAGGTGCTGAGTGCCGCCATCCGCGGCGAAACGTTTGCCGCCTTGTGCGAATGGATGGCGGCCCATCACGGCGGCACGGCCGCCATTCCGCACATGGTCGCGCTGCTGCAGGCTTGGCTGGCAGCAGGACTGATTCGTGGCTGGACGCTAGGGATGCTCTGATCTATTCCACGTCCCGTCACCGCACTGGGGTATGTAACCGGCGTCGACTTCCCGCCGAAGAACTGGCAAAGCACAGTCCAAGGAAGTGAAATCCATGCACGTCGATGCTTACGCCAGACTGCCCAACGCGGTCGATCCACCTTCCGTGGCGCCGGCCCTGGAAGCCCTACTCAATCAGTCGCTGCTGCGCGTCGAAGTGGTGGCGGAGCCCGAGTTCTGCGGCTCCTGGTTCGCCGACGCCACCCGCAATGGCCATGGCCTGTTCCATCTGGTCGGCTCGGGCGAATGCCTGATCGAAAGCGAGGTGCTTACGGAAAACTGGCACCTGCAAGCCGGGGACCTGGTGGTGTTCGCCCATGGAGACCCGCATCGGCTGCGCGCCCGTGACACCACGGCCGATATCGCCACCAGCCTGATCTGCGGCGAGCTTCGTTACCCCAGCCATACCCGCCACCCGCTCAGCCGTGCCCTGCCGGCATGCTTCGTAGTGCGCGACGCGCAAGCCCACAGTTTGTTCCGCCATCTGTCGACGATGATGGTCGAGATCGCAAAATCCGAGGTACCTGGCCGCAAAGTATTGCTGAACAAGCTCGCCGATACGCTGTTCACCCTCGCCGTATGCGATTACGCCCATCGCCATGCCGAACAGCAAGGCCTGTTCGCCTCCCTGGCTGACAGCCGCATCTGCAAATCGCTGCAAGCTGTGCACCAGGAGCCTGGACACCCATGGACGATTGAGAACATGGCTGCGCTGGCCTGCATGTCGCGCTCGGCCTTTGCCGAGCGCTTCACGCAACTGATGAACGTACCGCCCATGCAGTACGTCACGCAGTGGCGCGTCAACGTTGCCGAGCGCCTGCTGCATGACCCCGAATTGTCGGTGGCGTCGATCGCCGAGCGCCTGGGCTATAGCAGCGAGGCTGCCTTCCGACGCCTTTTCAAACGCGTAAGCGGTATTTGCCCTGGACGTGTCCGGGCGGGCAGCCATCACACCTGAACATGGGCCGTGGGGCTGGATCGGCGCCGTCGCAACGACGATTAGCACGAGGCAAAACCTCCCTGTCTGTGCGTGACCTCTAGTCACCTCCCTGAAACGTGGCATCATTTCCCAGAGCGCGTTGATGAGCGCCGCAGATCCACATTGCCCCGCTCCGATTAGTGAACGATCAGGTTTTCTATTCGGCGGGTCTTTTCTTGGGGTGATATTGAAGGAGACGGCTGCATGGCATCTTTTCGAAGCGGCAGGGATGGCGCCACCAAGACCGCCCGTCCTACGCTTTCACGGCGCTTGCGCAACGGCGCCGGCCCCATGGCCGCACGCAACCTGCACGGGCACGTGGTGCAGGTCCTGGGGCAACGCATCGTAAGCGGCGCAATCAAACAGGGCGAAGTGCTACCGCCCGAAGCGACCATGGCCGAAGAAATGGACGTGAGCCGCACCTCGCTGCGCGAGGCGATGAAGGTGCTCTCGGCCAAGGGCCTGGTGGAAGCCCGCCCCAAGGTCGGCACCCGCGTGCGCGATGCGCGCTTCTGGAGCCAACTGGACGCCGATGTGCTCGCCTGGCGCTGCGCCTCGATGCCCACCGCCGATTTCGTGCAGAAGCTGTCGGAAATGCGCGAAATCATCGAGCCAGCCGCCGCCGCGAGCGCTGCACGGCATCGATCCGTCACGCAACTGAAGCGGATGCAGGTCGCGTTCGATGCGATGGAAGCGTCACACGATCCGGAATCTTGGACCACCGCCGACATCGACTTCCACGAGGCGATACTCGCCGCCACTGGCAACGAACTGCTGATCTCGCTGTTCTCGGTGATCGAAACGGCGCTCAGCAGCTACTTCACGATGTCGGCGCACACCGCCGCCAATTTCAAATATTCGCTCCCGCAACATCGTTCGGTGCTGCAGGCCATCCGCGAAAAGGATCCGGACGGGGCGCACAAGGCCATGCTCAAGGTGATCGCGGACACCAAGGAAAACCTGAGCAACAAGCGTCGCAAAGCCTGAGCAAACGATGGCTAATGGATGACACGTAGGCTTGGATGACAATTCCAGCCTACGTGGCGCGTTATCGTGCCGGATCGATCTCGACGTAATCCAGATCGTAAGCATGTTCCGCACCGCCGATCACAATCGTATTGTCGCCATCCTTCAGCTCGGCACTTACGTCCATCACCTCCCAGCCGCTATCACCATCCGCCTTGCCGATACCGGCGGCGACAGGTGTTCCATTGACGTTGATCCTCGGCGTAGCCGTCAATCCCACGTCTTCATAGCGCAAGCGCAACACGTGCGTGCCACCATGATCGCGGTGGATGTCAAACTGCAGCTTGCCGTAAGGCCCCGCCGCGATACGCGCCATGCGCCGATTCGACGCGCGCGGATTACCGACCACCACAGCGTCCGTGCGTGCGGCATCCTCAGCTTCATAGCGGTTGAAATTGAGCGATGCACTCGCGTACAGCATCACGTTGTAGGCGGCCTTCCAGCCACGCTGCAAATCGGTAGATGACGACGAGGTGATGTGCAGGAACTTGCCGTCCTGCTGCAGCAGCAACGCCTGTGTCCATCCCGCGTGGATATTGCCGGTGATCTTTTGCACCGGAGCGGGCACTTCCCACCACGGTCCCTTGCCACCGTTGTTGTTCCAGTACAGGCTGCGTCCGGCCGCATCGCCATTGCCACCGGCGCGTTCGCCGGATACCACGATCACGCCCTGCGCCCCGCCCACTGGGAACCAGCTCACCACCGGGCACGCAGCCGGCCATGCGCTCCCTTCGGTCTGCACCGGGATGCCGCGGTTGGCAGGGTCGCCGAAGTCGAGGCCATCGGCGCTGAACTTCAGATGGATCTTGCCGTTCTCAGGACCGTCGATGTCCTCGAAGTTCATCACGTAGCGGCGGTCTGGCAGGCGCGTCACGACCGCCATGCCGGGACGCTCCACGCCGCCGGGCACGCCAACATCCATCGCTTCCGCGCCCCAGGTCTTGCCGCCGTCACGGGACAGCTTGTGCGCGAGAATTTGATTGAAGCCCTGGTCTTTATGCTGCTCGCTGGAGTAATAGACGATCATCCGGCCGTCATCGAGGACGTGGACATTCGGCTCCCACACGCCGTGGTTGTCCTTGTCCTCGGGATGGCCGCCACCGCGCACGATGGAACTGCGGTAATGCCAGGTCTTGCCCTGGTCGATGGAGGTGTAGAGCTGGAGATCCTCCTCAATCACATGTCCCTTGGCATCATTACGGGTGGCGTTGGCGGCCAACAACAATGTGCCGCGTTTCAGATCACCACTATCCCTGTCCAGCTCAGAAATATTCGGCTGCCAGCGCAGCTGCCAGGCCGGCTCGCCGGCGTGCTCCTGATCGACGACGTTTTGCATGTAGTGCCAGGACTTGCCATGGTCGTCGCTTACGTACAGTGGCAGCCCGGCCATGCCGCTCTGTTCGAACGTAAGCAATAGACGTCCACCCGCATCCGCGTCGGTAAGTTGCGACAGCTGTACGACCGAAGCGTAGCCCGTACCGTTGGCGAGAAACTCGCCGCTGGCCACGTCTGGTGCTTGCTCCTGCGCGCACGCGGCATGCGTGGCGGCCATGGCTAGCAGCAGGCACACGGTACGTGGATAGCATGGCGTTCGGCGCATGAAACATCCCCTGGGAAAAGTGGCGGCCGCACGCATGCGGCCGCCAGGAATAAAAAAAGGGAGCACCACGAGGCGATGCTCCCGAGGGGGAACTCAAAGCTTGAAGCGGAAACCCAGGCTCAAAGTGCGATCCTGGTAACGGATATCGCGCGGACGTGAACTGCCGTCACCCCAGTACTGGTGCAGATTCGCCCCCAGCAGATTGGTGGCGCCCAGCACCACGGTGCTGTGATCGTTGAGGTTGTAGGCCACCGACAGATCCATCTGGTTGGCCGGCGCGATTTCATCGTTCATGCTGGCAACGTTCGCGGCATTGAAGCCATCGATGAAGCGGCTGCGGTAGTTATAGGCCAGGCGCAATGACCAGCCATACTTTTCATACATCAGCACGGCATTGCCATTGTGCTTGGACACGTTCTGCAGCGGCGTGCTCACCATCGGGCCGCCCAGGAACTGCGGCGATTTGGTCGAACCATTGATGTAGGTGTAGTTGACCTGCATGCCCAGTCCGTTCCAGGCACCGGGCAGGAAGTCGAAGAACTGCTGGTAGGCCAGTTCCACGCCATCCAGGAAGCCGTTGCCGGCGCTTTGCGGGCTGCTGATCTGGTATGGCTGACCGCCGATCACTTCGTCGGTGACGTAGGACTGCACGTAGCCCTTGATGTTGCGATAGAACCCGCCCGCGCTTGCATAGCTGCCCGGTGCGAAATACCACTCCAGTGACAGGTCGTAATTGTTGGACTTGATCGGCGTCAGGTACGCGTTGCCGCTGTTGCCCTCGCCCGCCCGGTTGATGGTGCCCGGGTTTAGCGAGATAGACGGATTGAGATCGCCGAAGTTCGGATACGTCACCGTCTTGGCCGCCACGAAGCGTGCCTGCAACGCGTCGGTGATGTGCAACACGGCGCTCAAGTTCGGCAGATACACCGGAGCGCTGGTCGACAAACTCAGTGGCGTGTAGACGTTGCTCGCGCTGTTATACGAAAAGGCGCTGAGATTGCGGTTCACGTCCTCGATGCGCACACCGACCAGGCCGTCCAGCGGCATGCCGAACAGCGTGGTGGCATAGGCGGTCTGCAGGTAGCCGGCGAAATTCTTTTCGTCGATGTTGTAGAAGCGGCCCGGATTGACCGGTTGCAATCCCAGATTGGTGCCGTACAACGCACGGATCGCGTCGGCATTGCCGTTTAGATAGTTGTAGCAGCCGGTCAGCCAGCCCCCCGGCAGTGCCGAAGAACTGGGCATGGCGCAGAAATAATTGGCCGGGAAGCGCGCCAGGACCTGGTTGGCGGGATTGGGATTGAGCGCGATCGCTCCGGTGCCGCCCGGCGGCGGGATGGAAACGGTCACGCTGCCTTCGTAATTTGCGCGATGATCCGCCGCGCGCACGCCGAACTGCAGGTTCTGGAAGAAGCCCGAGTCAAAGGTATAGACGCCATCGGCGCGCCAGGCCAGCTCCTTGCCCCGCTGCACCGACCAGTTCTGGAACAGACCGTTCAAGTAGTAATTGGAAGGATCGTTCTGCGGACTGCCCAGCAGCGACCAGTTCTGGCGGTTGCCGGACGTGCCGCTCCACACCGTGGTGATCGGTCCTTTCAGGAAGGTATCGACGATGAACGTGTTGTCCATGAACGAGCTGAGCGTGGACGACAGATCGGTGGAGAGCGTCAATACGTCGTTATGCCATTTCGCGCCGATCGAATTTTGAATGTCATGCCCATGCTGCGCGTGGGCTTGCGTGCTGGTTGCCGCGTAGCTGTTGCCACTCCAGGTTGCGCTGGTTGCATCGCAGATGGTCTGGCCGTGGTAGGGGCCGGCCAGCTGATCCGGATAGCAATGATTGCCCACGGTATAAGAGCTTGGCGTAATCGCTCCGACTGGAAAACTGAAGAAGAACGGCTGGCTATAGCTGTCGTGGTCCCAGTCGTACAGACCTTCGGCGTAGATCTCGGTATGGTCATTGGGCGCCCACTGCAGCGCGTAGTTCATTTCAGGGCGACGGCGATAGCCGAGGTTGTAGTCGGCGCCGAAACCATTGGGCACCTCCACCAGCGTGCCTGACGGGCTGCGCAGCGGATTACCCGAGGAATCCGTGAGCAGGCGTGGGAAATCGCCCCACACGGCCTTGTAGTCGTAGTGCTGGGTGATGATGCTGGCATTGATCAAGGCACCGAATTCACCCGCGCTGGTCTTCCAGCGATCGCTGATCAGGAAGCTGCCGGTACCGTCGGTGCGCCCGGCGTTGGCGCTGTTGATGCCGGTCACCGTGCCGGCCACTTCCAGCCCTTTGAAGTCGAAGGGGCGATACAGTTGCATATCAACCAAGCCTGCAATGCCACCCGCTTCCAGGCTTGCATCGCTGGTCTTGTACACCTGCACCGATTTCACCGCGGTGGCCGGCAGGTTCTGGAACGCATAAGCGCGTCCAACGCCACTGACGATCTCGCGGCCATTCAAGGTGGTGACCACGTTCGGCAAGCCACGCACCACCACGCTACTGGCTTCACCCTGGAAACCTTGCGCCACCTGCACGCCGGTAATGCGCTGCAACGCATCGGCCACGCTATTGTCCGGCAGCTTGCCGATGTCTTCGGACACGATCGAATCGACGATGTTATCCGAGTCCTGCTTGATTTCGGCGGCGGACCCCAGGCTCGATCGCAGCGGTGTCACCACCACGGTGGAAAGCGTTTTCGCGTCGACTTCCTGCTTTTTCTTCTTATCCTTGCCGCTGCCGGTATTGCCTGGCGACGAAGTATCGGTAGCCTGCGCCGCGCTGCTATTTGCCGGCTGACTGACGCTAGCTGGCGGCGTGGTATCCGCGTGCGCGGTCGCCAACGATGAAGCGATGGCTACCGCCAGCAAACTCATGGTGAAGGTGATGCTGCTGTTGCGTTTCATGGTCTCTCCCCTTTCGGCTTGGACGCCGCCTTGGCGCGGTGGCTATCCATGGATATCGAAATGCGGCTCTTCTGAGGCAATTTCCTTATTAGTACTACTATATGATTACAAACTTCAAGCCAGACAAAAGGTCGCAGTCTTGCGACCGTCGCAGTAAAAATTTCAGTGCGCCGTCTTCACGACACGCGTGCCTTCACTTGCAGGCAGCGTCACCGCATCCGCTGGCACCACGCCTTTGGGCGCCGCGCTCAACGCACGGAAGATGGCCGCTTCACGCTGGCGATAAGGCGTCCCGTCCCGCTGCAGCAGATCGTGGAACCAGATCACCGGCGGCTGCAGCGTGTAGGGCTTCTGCCAGGAATCCCACGGGAAGATGGTCTGCGTCTTGCCGGACACGAAACCCCAATTGACCATGCCGACATCGAGCTTCTTGCCCACCGGAAGCACGCCATCGACGGTCGAACCCGCGCTGCGCGCCATGTATTCCGTGCAGATCATCGGACGGCCATACGTGCGCAGCTGCTGCACGCGGCGCAGGAAGTCTTCTGGAAACTCGTAGTTGTGGAACGTGATGATGTCCGACTGCGTGAGCTGGGTCCGCTCGACTGTATTGAGATCGCCCAGTTTCGACCAGTCGCCGTCATGCCACACGCCGCTGGTCAGCGGCTGCACCGGGTGCTGGCTGCGCGCCCAGTTGAAAACCTGCGGCAGCAACTGCGCCACGCGCTGGAATTTGTCCTTCGGCTCTTCCGCAGCGTAGTTGCCGCCGCCGTCGTTGTCCGGCTCGTTCCACACGTCCCAAGCCAGAATGCGATCGTCCTTGGCAAACCGGCCGACGATATCCTTCACATAGGCCTGGAGCTGCCCATAGTGGGAAGGATCATCCAGCACCTTCGTGCCGGGCGCCTGCACCCAGCCGGAATTGTGTACGCCCGGAATGGGTGGATGCTGCGGCCCGAGCACGGGATCAGGGTCCCAACACGAATCGAACAGTACGAAAATCGGCTTGATGTGGTGCTTCGCCGCGATCTTCAGGAACGTGTCGATGCGCTGCTTGAAGCCGTCGCGATCCTGTTCCCACAACAGGTTGTGCAGGAACACACGCATGGTGTTCATGCCCAGCCCTTGCGCCCAGCCCAACTCCTGATCGATGCGAGCCGGATCGAACGTGGCGGCCTGCCACATTTCCAGCTCGTTGATCGCACTGGAAGGCACGTAGTTGCTGCCTACCGGCCATGACTGCTTCGCATACCAGGCATTGGCCTGGGCGGCCGTCCAACGCTCCGTCTCCGCGGCATGCGCCACGGAAATACCAAGCAGCAGCGCCAAACCGAGGCACCCTGCCCATCGTGTGCTCTTCATTGTCACATCCACCTTATGAAACTTTTTTATCCCTGCCCTGCGTACAGGGCGGGTTGTTTATGGGTACTGCAGCGCTCCTGCGCGTTACTGCTTCCCAACCGCTTCGGCCCGGCTCCCTACTGCTTCGCGGCTTGGTCGATGCCGAAACGATAAACGATGGTATTGCGATAGGTTTGACCCGGCTCCAGCCGTGCCGAGCCGAAGTCCGGGTGATTGGGCGTATCCGGAAACAGCTGCGGCTCCAGCACGAAAGCGTCGCCCTGGCGATAGATATGGTGGTCCTTGCCCACGGTGGTGCCGTCGAGGAAATTGCCCGAATAGAACTGCAGGCCCGGTTTGCCCGACCAGATGGTCATCACACGGCCGGAATGCGGATCTTCCACGCGCGCAACCACGCGCGACTCGATTTCCTTGCGGCTGAGTACCCAGTTCATGTCGTAGCCGTGACCGAACAACAGCTGCTGCGAATCACCATCGCGGATGTCGCGGCCGATCGGCTTTGCGATGCGAAAATCATAGGGCGTGCCTGCAACGGGGGTGATTGCTCCCGTGGGGATCGCCGCCGCATCGCCCACCGGCGTGATTGCATCACCGGGGATCATCAGCTCTTGCTCCATCACCGAACCCGAGCCTTCGCCACCCAGGTTCCAATAGGTATGGTTGGAAAGATTGACGATGGTGGGTTTGTCCGTGCTCGCAACGTAGGCGACTTTCAGCTGGTTGTCGTCGCTCAATGTGTAGGTCGCCTTCACCGTCAAGTTCCCGGGATAACCCTGGTCGCCATCGGGGCTGACATATTCCATCGTCACGCTTGGTGTCGGACCCGGCTTTACATCGAGCACTTTCCACACCTGCTGGTCGAAGCCTTTGCTGCCGCCATGCAGGGAATTGGCGCCATCGTTCAAGCTAAGGCTGTAGCTCTTGCCGTCCAGCGTGAATTTGCCGTGTGCGATGCGGTTCGCATAGCGGCCCACCGTCGCACCGAAATACTGGCGACGCTCCAGATACCCATCAAGCGTGTCGTAGCCGAGCACGACGTCAGCGAGCTTGCCGTTGCGATCCGGCACCAGCAAGGACTGCACCGAAGCGCCATAGCTCATGACGCGCGCACGCATGCCATGGCTATTGGTGAGCGTCACGATCTCCACCTCCTGCCCGTCCGCCGTATGGCCGAACGAGGCACGCGTCGCCTGGCCGGCGATCACGGCAAGCGGCAACAGCAGGGTTGCCGTAAAGATGGAGCCGAGCAGCATTACAGATTTCAAGCAACTCCCCTTATGAAATCGCCCGGCGATGGACCCTGTCGCTTCTGAGCATATTGTATGATTATATAGACGCGTAGCCGTCCGGGCTTTACGCGCTGCAGCATGGCTATCGAGCAAGTAGAACCGGGGCATGATCGTAACCAGGGGCATGGTGGAGGGCGTCCTCAACGGCGTTGAAAAGACGAGTGTTATAAGCGAGCAGCGTGACAAACGGAACGCCCCCGCCAGCACTCGCCGATCACGATCCGTACGCACCAGCACTTTCGCAATGCAACACAAACATCTCGTTTCCATCACCCTTCAGAGCGCCAATGAGAGTCGCCGACACCCGCAATCTGCACGGCCATGTCACCCATGAACTGGGGGTGCGGATCGTCAGTGGCCAACTTCAGCCCGGGGAAGCGCTGCCGCGAGAAGAGACGCTGGCCGAGCAAATGGCGGTGAGCCGCACGGCCCTGCGCGAGGCGATGCGCGTGTTGTCCGCCAAGGGCCTGGTCGAAGCGCGGCCCAAGGTGGGTACGCGGGTACGCGAGGAACGCTACTGGCATCAGCTCGATGCGGATGTATTGGCCTGGCGTTGCGCCTCGATGCCGCCGGCGGACTTCGTGCAAAAGCTGGTGCAGATGCGTGAAATCTTCGAACCTGCCGCGGCAGCCCTGGCCGCTCGTCGCTGCGATGCCTCACAACTGAAACAGATTGAGCTGGCATACCTCGCCATGGAAGCGGCCCACGATAGTGACGAGTGGGCCGACGCGGATTTGCAGTTTCACGAGGCTGTGCTGGTCGCAACTCATAACGAACTGATGATTTCACTATTTTCCGTGGTCGAAACGGCCCTGGGCTCGTTCTTCGTACAGTCCGCGCGCAAGCGCGGCGACTTCAAGTATTCCCTGCCGTATCACCGCCAGGTGTTCGAGGCGATACGGCGCCGCCAACCCGAGGTGGCCCGACGCGCAATGCAGCAGATGATTCTCGATTCCAGCGCGAACATGACCGGCAAACGCCGCGCGAGGAAATCCGCATGACGACCCAGGCGCAGCTGATCGGACTGGATTGGGGCACCAGCAGCCTGCGTGCGTATCTTTTTGATGCCGACGGCAAGGTGGTGGCTTCGCGCCAGCAAGCCTGGGGCGTCCGGCAATTGCCTGAAGGCGGCTTCGCAGCCGCGTTTGAGGCCATCACCGCCGAGTGGCCCGCCTGTGTGGCAGTGGCCGCCGGCATGGTCGGTAGCCGGCAGGGTTGGCGTGAAGTGCCTTACGCGGCGCTGCCGGCCGATGCGGCAGGCATCGCGCGCGGCATGCTGCGCGTAGACGATTGCGCAAGCCATGAGCTATGGATCGCGCCAGGCCTGCAGCGCCGCCAACCTGCCGACGTCATGCGCGGCGAGGAAACCCAGATCATCGGCGCTCTTGCGCGGCAGCCGCTCCAGCAACTGAACATGCGCTTCGTGCTGCCCGGCACGCACAGCAAATGGGCCAGGGTAGTGGACGGCCGCATCACCGACTTCGATACGGTCATGACCGGCGAGATATACGCGCTGCTGATCAAGCACTCCATCCTCGGCGCCGGCCTTCCCGCCGAGTCCACGCCATCGTTTGCCCATGATGCTTTCGTTCGCGGCCTGCTTGCTGCCAGGGACAGCGGCGGCGAAGGCATCTTCAGCCGCCTGTTTTCCACGCGGGCCTTGATGCTGGCCGGAGAGCTGGCGCCCGCACAGGCGCCTGATTTTCTGTCCGGCCTGCTGATCGGAGAGGAGTTCCGTATTGCACGCCTGCGCGATGACGGCAGCTTTTCGCCGCTGTGCCTGATCGGCGAGGCAACGTTGTGCCAGCGCTACGCCCTGGCGGCGCAACACTTCCATTACGCGCCACCGGCCGTCGTCGATGACGCCGCCGCGCAGGGCCTGTGGCATCTGGCTTCCGCCGCCGGGCTGCTCGCCAAAGCCCGACTTCATTCTTACTTCGGAGTAACAACATGATACGCGCGTGGCTCGATGCCCTCCCCCTGGTAGCGATTCTTCGCGGTCTCCGGCCGCGGGAAGCGGACGATATCGGTGGCGCGCTGGCCGGCGCAGACTTCCGCCTGATCGAAGTGCCGCTGAATTCGCCGGAGCCGTACGAAAGCATTCAACAGCTCTCGGCCAAGCTTGGCCAGCAGTGCCTGATTGGCGCCGGAACCGTTTTGCAGCCCGAACAAGTCACGAGGGTCGCCGACGCCGGAGGCCGTCTGATCGTGATGCCGCACGCCGACGTCCGCGTGATCGCGGCGGCCAAGCGTGCAGGGATGTATTGCGTGCCTGGCGTGGCTACGCCTACCGAGGCGTTTGCCGCCATCGAGGCTGGCGCAGACGCCATCAAGCTGTTTCCCGCCGAATCGCTGACGCCGCCGGTGCTCAAGGCTTGGCGAGCGGTGATGCCGCGTGACCTGGCGATGCTGCCGGTAGGCGGCATCACGCCCGAAAGCATGGCCCCTTATGTCGCTGCAGGCGCCAACGGCTTTGGCCTCGGCTCCGCGCTCTACGCACCTGGCCGCGATGCGAGCGATGTCGCTCGTCGCGCCCGCGCCTTCGCTCAAGCCTGGAAATCAAGTTCTCAAGGAAACCCCGCATGAAGATCACCCGTCTTACCACTTTCCTCGTTCCGCCACGCTGGCTGTTCGTGCGCATCGATACCGACGCAGGCATCAGCGGCTGGGGCGAACCGGTCGTGGAGGGCCGCGCGCACACGGTCGCGGCAGCGGTCGAGGAATTGTCCGATTACCTCATCGGCAAGGATCCGCGCCACATCGAGGATCATTGGAACGTGATGTATCGCGGCGGCTTCTATCGCGGCGGCCCAATTCTGATGAGCGCGATCGCCGGCATCGACCAGGCGCTATGGGACATAAAGGGCAAGCATCTGGGTGTTCCCGTGCATGCACTGCTGGGCGGGCCGGTACGTGACCGTATCCGCGTGTATTCATGGATCGGCGGTGATCGTCCGTCCGATACCGCCCAGGCCGCCAAGGAAGCGGTTGCGCGTGGCTTTACCGCGGTAAAGATGAACGCCACCGAAGAGATGCATTTCGTCGATACACACGCCAAGGTACAGCGCGTGCTGGAGAATGTGCAGGCCGTGCGCGAGGCGGTGGGGCCGGAAATCGGCCTGGGGCTGGATTTCCACGGCCGCGTGCACAAGCCGATGGCGAAGGTGCTGATGCGCGAACTGGCGCCGTTCAAGCTGATGTTCATCGAGGAGCCGGTGCTTTCCGATCACCTGGAATGCATGCCGGAACTCGCCAGCATTTCGCCCGCACCGATCGCGCTGGGCGAACGCCTGTATTCCCGCTATGACTTCAAGCGTGTATTCGCCATTGGCGGCGTGGACATCATCCAGCCCGATCCTTCGCATGCCGGCGGCATCACCGAGACGCACAAGATTGCGATGATGGCCGAAGCCTACGACGTCGCGCTGGCGCTGCACTGCCCGCTGGGACCGATCGCACTGGCAGCCAACCTGCAACTGGATGCGATGTGCCACAACGCCTTCATCCAGGAACAGAGCCTGGGCATCCACTACAACGCCACCAACGACCTGCTCGACTACATCACTGATCGCAGCGTGTTCGCCTACGAAAATGGCTTCGTATCCATGCCCAACGGCCCCGGCCTGGGTGTCGAGGTCAACGAAGCTTATGTTGCCGAACGCGCCGTCGTGGGCCACCGCTGGCGCAATCCAATCTGGCGCCATAACGACGGCAGCGTGGCGGAATGGTAATGTCCTCGACGAGATCCAACATGCCCATGTTCGCCACCTACCCCAGCCTGGTCGACCGCGCCGTCTTGATCACCGGCGGCGCCACCGGCATTGGCGCCGCCTTCGTGTCGCATTTCGCGCAACAAGGCGCGCGCGTGGCCTTTCTCGACATCGACGAGCAGGGCGCTACAGCCCTGCGCGAAAGCTTGCCGCAGGTACGCCATGCACCGCTGTTTCTGCCGTGCGACGTCACCGATATCGCAGCCTTGCGCAAAACCATCGCAGCGGCGAGCCAGAGCGTCGGCAGCTTCGGCGTGCTGATCAACAATGCCGCCAACGATCGACGCCATCGCCTGGAGGGCACCACGCCGGAGGAATTCGAGCAGAGCATCGCCGTCAACCTGCGCCACCAGTACTTCGCCACCCAGGCGGTCGTGCCGGGGATGCGCGAGCTGGGCGGCGGCTCGATCATCTGCCTGGGTTCGACCGGCTGGATGATCAAGAATGCCGGCTATCCGATGTACGCGATGGCGAAGTCAGCCGTGCGCGGCCTAGTCAACGGGCTGGCGCGCGACCTGGGCAAGGACCGCATCCGCATCAACGCGCTGGTGCCAGGCTGGGTAATCACCGAGAAACAGCGCGAGCTGTGGCTGGATGAAGCGGGCGAAGCAGAAATTCGCAACAAGCAATGCCTGCCCGGTTATCTTGGCGCGGACGATCTCGCACGTGCAGCCTTGTTCCTCGCTTCCGATGACAGCGGCATGTGCACTGGCCACGACTTCATCGTCGACGGTGGCTGGGCATGAGCCTGCATGCCGCTCTGGTACTGGACGCACACAACACGCTTGGCGAAGGCGTAACCTGGTGCGCGCGTAGCCAGTCGCTGTACTGGACGGACATCCATGCCTCGGTGCTATGGCGCTATCGCCCGGCCAATGGCAGCACGCATCAGTGGCCGATGCCCGAACGCCTGGCATCGTTTGCATTGTGCGACGAAGATGGCTGGCTGCTGTTGGGATTGGCGAGCGGTCTGGCATTCTTCCACTTGGAAAGCAGCGAGTTGATCCGCCTGGCCGCAGTCGAAACTGGCCTGCCGACGCGGCTCAACGATGGCGCATGTGACCGTCAGGGGCGCTTCGTGTTCGGCACGCTGCATGAACCCGTCGGCAGCGAAGCGCGACGTGCGGCTGGTGCTTTCTACCGGCTGCACAAGGATCTGACCTTGGAACAGCTGCCGCTTGGGCCGGTCGCGATTAGCAATAGCATCGCGTTCAGTCCCGACGGCGCCACGATGTATTACTGCGACTCGTTCACTCGCATCGTCAATTGCTGCAGCTATGGCGACAATGCCACGGCGCCCCGGGTGCATATCGACCTGTCGCAAGCGCAAGGCGAACCAGACGGCTCCGCGGTCGATAGCGAAGGCGGCCTGTGGAATGCGCAATGGGGTGCCAATCGCGTGGTGCGTTATACGCCTGATGGCAGGGAAGACCTTGTCATCACCCTAGCAGCCAGCCAGCCGACGCGCGTGGCTTTCGGCGGCGAGAGACTCAACATGCTCTACATCACCAGCGCGCGGGACGGACTCAGCGCCGAAGCACTGGCGAAAGAGCCGCAGGCCGGTGGCCTGTTTGCCATCGAGGTGCCCTTCACCGGCATGCCCGAACCGCGTTTCACCGGCCGGCCTGCATAAGCCGGCTTTTTTATTTATATGTCGTGAAAAAGATGAAAACATCCGCACGATGCGACCGACCGGGGAGTCATTCATGAGTGCCATTTCAACATCCGCGACCGCTACACCAACGCACGCCAAGGCGACTGCCATTTTCACCTGCGTGCTCGCTGCGCTTGCCGGACTAATGTTCGGCCTGGACATCGGCGTGATCGCCGGCGCGCAGCAGTTCATCCAGAAGGATTTCATGATCGACGACAATACCATCGAGTGGATTGTCTCGATCATGATGGCTGGTGCCGCGCTGGGCGCGCTGAGCGCCGGCTGGTTGTCGAGCCAGTTGGGCCGCAAGCGCTCGCTGATTCTTGGAGCGGTGTTGTTCGTAGCAGGATCAGTGCTGTGCGGCGTAGCGTGGACACCCAGCGCATTGATCGCGGGCCGCCTGGTGCTTGGACTGGCGATCGGCATCGCCAGTTTCACCGCACCTCTTTACTTGGCTGAGATCGCGCCCGAATCAGTCCGTGGCGCGATGATCTCGCTGTACCAGCTGATGATCACCATCGGCATCCTCGCCGCAGCCCTCTCCAATGCCGCCCTAAGCTACACCGGTAGCTGGCGCTGGATGCTGGGCATCATCGCGATCCCTGGCGCACTGTTCCTGCTCGGCGTGGCCTTCCTGCCGGAAAGCCCGCGCTGGCTGATGATGCGCAACCGCCAGTCCGAGGCCGAGCAGGTGCTGCACCGGCTGCTCGGTAGCAATGACGCCATCGCACGCGAGATCGGCGAGATCCGCGAGCAGCTGAAGACGCCGCAGCGCGGCGTGCACATGTTCTTCCAGAACGCGAACTTTCGCCGCTCGGTGGGCCTGGGCGTACTGCTGCAGATCATGCAGCAGCTGACTGGCATGAACGTGGTGATGTACTACGCTCCACGCATCTTCGAGGGCATGGGCTATGCCACCGAAGCACAGATGTGGTTCACGGTCATCGTCGACCTGGTCAATGTGCTGGCCACCTTCATCGCGATCGGCCTGGTCGACAAATTGGGCCGCAAACCAATCCTGTACATCGGTTTCGTGGTCATGGCGCTGGGCCTGGGCGTAGTCGGGACGATGATGCACCTCGGCATCCACACGCACGGCGAGCAGACCTTCACCGTGGGCATGCTACTGGTCTTCATCGTCGGCTTCGCGATGTCCGCCGGCCCACTGATCTGGACGCTGTGCTCGGAGATCCAGCCGCTCAAGGGCCGCGACTTCGGCATCGGCTGCTCCACCTTCACCAACTGGGCAGCCAATTGGCTGGTAGGTGTGTCCTTCCTGAGCCTACTCAACGGCATCGGCAATGCAGCAACGTTTTGGCTCTACGCCGCCTTCAACGTGGTGTTTATCATGCTCACGCTTTGGCTGGTGCCGGAAACCAAGGGCATCACGCTGGAACAGATCGAGCGCAATCTGCTGGGCGGCAAGCGGTTGCGCGAAATCGGCCGCTGATCCCTGGCAGTAGCTCTACCACTTCGTAGAGGGGAACTCCCGGCCGGCGCAATGCCGGCCGGTAACAACACAACAAGAACGACTATTCGGCTTTTTCTTCAATCACATCACGTTGTCGCTGACGCGACACAGGAGATGTTTTATGAAACACCCGAAGCTTTGGTCGGCTTGGAGTTCCTTGTGCCTGCTGATGCTGGCCGTGTTGCTTGTCATGGGCACACGGCCTGCATATGCCGCCACCGGCACCTTGCTTACCGGCAGTACGCTTTATCCTCGCGTTGTTCGCTTGCAGCAGAATCCAGGCTTCAACGGCATGTTGGTAGCGAGCACCAACGGCATCATCTTCCAGAGCGCTGACAATGGCGCGAACTGGAATCTGATCGGCCCCGTGCCGACCATCAGCGGCAGTACCGAGCATTGCTGTGCAACGCTATACGAGCTTCCGCAACAGGTAGGCGCGCTTGGCGCCGGCACGCTGATATTTGCCGCGACCTATACGGTCAACGGCACTACGCCGGCGATCGAGGTGTACACCAGCACCAATCAGGGCGTCAGCTGGAGCTATCACAGCACGCCCGTGCAGCGCGGCGACAGCTCGCACGGACTATGGGAGCCCCAGTTCGAGGTGGCCAGCGATGGCGCGCTGGTGATGTTCTGGTCCGACGAGACCGATCCGTGCTGCAGCCAGAAGCTCGCGCAAATCCGCAGCTATGACGGGCAAACTTGGGCCGACCAGAGCAATACCGTCGCCAGCACCGTCCAATCCGATCGTCCCGGCATGGCCACGGTCAGCAAATTGCCGAATGGTCATTTCTTCATGAGCTATGAACTGTGCGGCCCTGCCTCTTGCTCGGTGTTCGATCGCACTTCGACCGACGGCTGGAATTTCGGCGATCCCAGCAACACCGGCACGAAGATCGTCACGGCCAGCGGCCAGTACCTGGAACACGCGCCGGTGAACGTGTGGAGTCCTTCGGTCATTTCCAGCAACGGTGCGATCTTGCTGGTGGGTCAGGTGATGTACGAATCCAACGGCAGCGTGTCGAGCTATAACGGCAAGGTGCTGTTCGTGAACACCAACGTCGACGGTGCCGGCAATTGGTACACCATCAACGCTCCCGTGCAGGTTCCCACTGCTTACGACAATTATTGCCCGAACTACTCTTCGGCCCTGCTGCCGGCAACGGATGGCTCGAATATTCTCGAGCTGGCTTCGGACTACAACAACGGTGGCTGCATTACGTATTACGGCAGCGAATCATGGAACAACCTGCCGGCCGATGGCTCGACGCATGCGTTCCACAACATGCAAAACACCGCGCTATGCCTGGACGATACCGGCTGGGGCACCACCAACAACACCAGCGCCGAACTATGGGACTGCAACGGCCTGTCGGTGCAGAACTGGACCGTGCATGCCGAAGGCGGCGGCTGGTACAGCATCCAGAACCAGTATTCCGGCCTGTGCGTGGACAACACCGGCGGCAGTACAGCGCCCGGCAACAAGGTCACCTTATGGGGCTGCGTGGGCAACGCCAACCAGGCCTGGCAGTTCATGGATCTGGGCAACGGCACCTACAAGCTGATGAACCAGGCTTCCGGTTCGTTGATGCTGGACGACACCGGCGGTTCCACCACTCACGGCACGCAGTTGCAGATCTGGACCGACAACGGCTTGCCGCCGCAGCAATGGCAACTCAATTGAACTGGTAAAGCGCTCACATTCCTGTGTCTTGCGCAAAGCAAAGGGCCGGCATTTAGCCGGCCCTTTGCATCGCTTGCGCGGGAATCTACTTGGTCGGCTCCGGCTTCAAGCCGCGATGCTTGAGCATCGGCTCGATGCTAGGATCCGCACCACGCCAATCCTTGTACAGCTTGGCAAGCTCTTCGGTATTGCCGCGCGAAAGCACCATGGCACGGAAGCGATCGCCATTTTCGCGGGTCAAGCCGCCCTTGTCCTTGAAGCCTTCGAACGCATCGTCGGCAAGCATCTGCGTCCACAGGTAAGCGTAATAGCCCGCCGAGTAGCCGTTGCTCCAGATGTGCAGGAAGTAGGTGGAGCGATAGCGTGGCGGCACGTACGAGAGATCCACTCCATCCTTCTTGAGCGCGGCGGTTTCGAACGCATCGACATCCTGCTTCGGCTCGTCAGCGCTGAGCATGTGCCAGTTCATGTCGAGCATGGCCGCAGCGACCAGCTCGGTCATGTCGTAGCCCTTGTTGAACAGCTGTGCCTTCTTGATCTTCTCGACCAATTCCTGCGGCATCGGCTGATGGGTCTGGTAGTGCTTGGCGTAGTTGGCGAACACCTTCGGATCGAATGCCCAGTGCTCATTGAACTGCGAGGGAAATTCGACGAAGTCGCGCGCGGTCTGCGTACCTGACAGGGTGGGGTACTGCTCGTCGGCGAACAGGCCGTGCAGGCCATGGCCGAATTCATGGAACATGGTGACCACGTCATCCGTCGACAACAACGCCGGCTGGCCGGGCTGGGGCTTGGTGAAGTTGGCGACGTTGTAGATCACCGGCTTGGTGCCGAACAGCTTGGATTGCTGCACGAAGTTGTCCATCCACGCGCCGCCGTTCTTGTTGTCGCGCTTGAAGTAGTCGAAGTAGGCCAGCGCCATCGACTTGCCGTCCTTGTCGAACACTTCGAACACGCGCACATCCGGGTTGTAGACCGGAATGTCCTTGCGCTCCTTGAAGGTCAGGCCGTAAAGCTGGTTTGCCGCGTAGAACACACCGCTCTGCAGCACGTTGTCGAGCTCGAAGTACGGCTTGATCTGCGACTCATCCAGGTCGTACTTGGCCTTGCGCACTTCCTCCGCGTAGTGTTCCCAATCCCATGGCTCCAGCTTGAAGCTGGGCTGCTTGAGCGCAGCCTGGTCCTTGTCGATCTGCTGTTGGATATCCGCCGCTTCCGTCTTGGCGCGAGCAACCGCCGCAGGCGCAAGTTTCTCCATGAAACTCATCACCGTATCCGGCGTCTTGGCCATCTGGTCCTGCAGCGTCCATGCCGCGTAATTGGGGAAACCCAGCAATTTGGCTTCCTGCGCGCGCAATTGAGCCAGGCGCGCAACAATGTCGCGGGTATCGTTGGCGTCGCCTTTTTCGGCTCGCGTCCACGAGGCTTCGAACAGGGCCTTGCGAGTGGCACGGTCGGTCAGATCCTGCAGGGCCGGCTGCTGCGTGGTGTTCTGCAGCGTGAGCACCCATTTGCCATCGAGATGCCGGTCCTTGGCGGCTTGCGCGGCGGCGGCGATATCTTCGTCGGAAAGGCCGGCGAGCTTGGCCTTGTCATCGACGACCAGCGCGCCATTCTTCGCCGCGGCGAGCAGCTTGTTGTTGTACTGCGCCTGCAGCGCAGCCTCTTCCTTGTTGTAGTCCTTGAGCTTGGCCTTGTCGGCATCGGACAGCTTGGCGCCAGCCATCAAGAACTGACGGTGCACCACCTCGACCAGGCGCTGCGATTCCGGATCGAGCTTGAGCGAATCACGCTGGTCATAGACGGCCTGGATGCGCTGGAACAACTTGCCGTTGAGATGGATCGCATCCGCATGCGCGGCAAGTTTGGGCGCCTCCTCCTCTTGCACCTTTTGCAAGGCGTCGTCGGTGTTGGCTGCGGTGATCGCGTTGAACACCGCCATCACCCGAGTGAGCAGCACACCGGACTTTTCCAGCGCCACGTAGGTGTTTTCGAACGTGGGCGACTCGGGATTGTTGGCGATCTTCTCGACCTCGTCCAATTGCTGCCGCATGCCTTCTTCGATGGCCGGCTGGTAGTCGCTGTCCTTGATCTTGTCGAACGGCGGCGCCTGGTAGGGCAGCGTGCTGACGGTGAAGAACGGATTGCTGGCCTGCGCCTCGGCGGCGGTGCTGGAAGCCTTGGCCGGTGCACTGGCTGAGGCAGCCGGCGCGCTGTGGTTTTCGTTAGGGGATTGTGAGCACGCGGCAAGCGCTACGGACATGGCGATCGCAAGCAGGCGGAAACGAGGCATGAAGGCTCCCGAAGATGACTGCCCGGGGGCAGGAATGAGAAAGGTTAGCTACCGACTCTAGCCAGAGCTTCCCTATCTTCCAAGCCTGCCGGACGACACAGGCTGCCCGGATCACCTGTCAAGTGCTGTAGGTGCGGTCTTTCCAGCGCGAACGGACACCCCGCCAATAGCGGATCGCCGAACTCCAGGTCATGCCCAGGTACAGCACGGCGCCGAACGGCAGTAGCAGCGCCCAAGCCAGCCGCATGTGGTAGTAGCGCAGCATCGGCAGGTAGCTCAGCATCATGGCGATGAGCGCTAGCAGGCCCAGGCGCCAGGTGGCCGGCGAGGCCAGCAGGAAGAAAGGCAGGCCGTAGGAGATCGCGAACAGCAGCGTCACCACCAGCAGCAGCACGGTGGAATAACCGAGCTGGGTGAAGGCCGAACGCGCCACCATGTCGTGAATCGAGCCCAGGCTGCCATAGGGGCGCAGGCTGACCACGCCACGGCTGAGGCCCAGCCAGGTGCGATAGCCAGCGTTTTTCACCTGTCGCGCCAGGGTGCAATCGTCGATCAAGGCATTGCGCAGGCTGGCAAAGGCACCCGCGCGCTTGAGCGCTTCGGTGTCAACCAGGATGCAGCCGCCTGCCGCCGCCGCTACCCAGCGTGAAGACGAATTGGAAATTGAGAAGGGATAGATCAGCTTGAAGTAGTACACGAACGCGGGCAGCAGCAAACGATCCCAGAAGCTGGTGCGCCTGAGGTCCGCCATCAGCGAGACGAATTGCCGATTCTCGCGTTGCTTGTGCGCCAGTAGCGCGGGCAGCAAACCCGGCTGCAACTGAATATCGGCATCCAGCAGCAAGGTGATCGGCGTTTGCACCTGCGCCTTGCCCTGCTCCAGCGCCCACAGTTTGCCCGCCCAGCCTTCCGGCAATGGTTGACCACGAATCACGCGTACGTTCGGATAGGATGCGGCGGTATTGGCCGTGTCATCAGTGGATTGATCGTCGACCACCACGACCTGCAGGTCATGCCCCTGCGCCTGCAGCCCGGCAAGGGTGAGGCCGATGACATCGGCCTCGTTGCGCGCCGGAATCAGCACCGTGATCTGGCTGAGATCGGCCGATCCGGCCTGCGGATCGGCTTCGATGCGTTCGCGGGTGCTCCATGGCCGCCACGGCGTCAGCAGCAACCCCACCCACATCAATGCCGGCAGCAACGCGGCAATCCACCCCAGTATGCCCATCGTTGTCGACGCTTTTGATGCTTAGTGATTCGCTTCGTTAGTGGTCTCGGCGCTGCGGCGCTGGATCGAGCTGATCGGAATATGGATCGCCGTGGCGTCGGCGCGATTGCCATACTTCACCGGCAGATCAGGCGCCATCGGGCCATCGGTACGCGGACCGAACATCGACACCTTCAGCGCCTTCAGCGGATGGGCGAACATGTCGTCCACCGCGGTGCCTTCGAAGCCGCAATGCGCCATGCAGTTGTCGCACTTCGGATTGATGCCCACACCGTACTTTTCCCACTCGGTGTCTTCCATCAACTCCTTGTAGGTCTTGGCGTAGCCTTCGTCGACCAGCAGGTAGCACGGCTTCTGCCAACCGAAAATGTTGTACGTGGGGTTGGACCACGGCGTGCACTGATAGGCCTGGTTGCCAGCGATGAAATCCATGAACATCGCCGACTGGTTGAACGCCCACTTGCGCTTGCGTTCCTTGCCGATCTTGAAGATGTCGCGGAACAGCTGCTTGCTCTCGGTGCGGCCCAGGAACACGTCCTGGCGCGGCGCATGCTGGTAGCTATAGCCCGGCGACACCGTGATGCCTTCCACACCCAGTTCCATGGCGTAGTCGAAGAAATCGGCAACCTCTTCCGGCGGCTCGCTGTTGAACAAGGTGCAGTTCACCGTTACGCGGAAGCCTTTGGACAGCGCCAGCTTGATCGCAGTCACTGCTTTCTCGAACACGCCGTCCATGCACACGGATTTGTCGTGCTGCTTTTCCAGCCCATCCAGGTGCACCGACCAAGTGAAGTACGGCGACGGCTTGTATTCGTCGATGTGCTTGGGCAGCAAGATCGCGTTGGTGCACAGGTACACGAATTTCTTGCGCGCCACGATGCCCTCGACGATCTTCGGCAGATCCTTGTG
This sequence comes from Dyella flagellata, assembly GCF_030160275.1. Taxonomy (GTDB): domain Bacteria; phylum Pseudomonadota; class Gammaproteobacteria; order Xanthomonadales; family Rhodanobacteraceae; genus Dyella_B; species Dyella_B flagellata. Next base: position 9,967 of record NZ_BSOA01000014.1, on the reverse strand, counting down.
GATCAGCGGCTCGCCGCCGGGAATCGACACCACCGGCGCATCGCACTCATCCACGGCCGCCAGCGCCTGCTCGACGCTCATGCGCTTTTGCAGGATTTCCTTCGGTTGATCGATCTTGCCGCAACCGGCGCAGGCCAGATTGCACTGGAACAGCGGCTCCAACATCATCGCCAGCGGGTAGCGCTTCTGACCGGTCAGCTTCTTCTTCAGAATGTACTGTGCGATCGTGGTCTGTTGAATAAGAGGGATACCCAAGGGATTTCTCCGGAATGTCAGTACGCCTGTGCAACGCGGCGCTTGGAAATCTTAACTGCTCGGTACAGTATAAGTCATTCGGACGCCAGCCAAGGCTTTGGCTCGCGTCCGGCCGTTTAGCTTCTAAAGCGGCGCGAACACGTCGGGATGTTCGCGGCGAATCCGCTCCCATTCGATCTTGAACCAGGGTGTGAACGCTTCGGGCTTGGCCGCCATCTCCGCGTCGAGGGCATCCGGCGCGATGTAGCGCAAGCCGGAAATCTCGTTCACATTCACCGTGGGCGCAGCGTCGCTACGACCGGCATACACCCAGCACAGCTCGTGCTCGGCACCTTCGGCATCGAATTGCGCCTGGTACTCGAACTTGAACAGGTACTTCAGCTCGCAGGCCAGGCCCAGCTCTTCCTTCAGGCGGCGGTGAATGGCCGAATCCACCGTCTCGCCGCGCCGGGGGTGGCTGCAGCAGGTGTTCGACCAGTAACCCGGCCACAAACGCTTGCCTGGCGCGCGCTGCTGCAGCAGCAGCTCGCCCTTGGCGTTGAACACGAACAGCGAGAACGCGCGATGCAGCGTCCCTTTGCCGACGTGCGCGGCGGCCTTGTCGAGGAAGCCGATGTCGCGGTCGTCGTGATCGACCAGGATCAACGGCTCGTCGTCGAACGACACTACTTCGTTCGTATCGCGCCACTCCTGGCGCTCGTGCTCTGTGTTATCCAATGTCGACCTCCATCGCCTGGTAGCCGGCGTCGCGAATCGCGGCAGCTACCTTTTCGCGGTTTTGCGGGCACAGCGCGACGATCGAGCCGCCGCCACCGCCACCGGTGAGCTTGGCACCCAGCGCGCCGTGTTCACGTGCGATCTGCACCAGTTCTTCCACTTCCCAGCTTGACACGCGCAACGCGTTGAGCAGGCCGTGGCAGATGTTCATCAAGTCGCCAAGGCGCTCCAGGTCGTACTGCTGCATGGCTTCCACACCCTGCAGCGTCAGCGCGTCGATCTGCTGGAAGATGCCGTCGTACAGTGCAGGATTGCGCTGCCATGCAGTGCGTACCTTACCCACCGTTACGGCGGTGAGGCTTTCCTTGCCGCTGATGCCGATCACCAGCGGAATGCGCTTGGGCAGATGGAGTTCGCGCACCATCGGTAGCTCGCCCTTCTTGCCGGCGCGCTTGTACAGCAGCGGCTTGCCGTAGGTGGCCACCGTATTGTCGATGCCGGAAGCCGAGCCATGCGCGACCTCTTCGCAGCGGAAGGCCAGCGCATTGATCTCTTCGTCGCTCAGGCCCAGTTTGTAGTGCTGATCGAGCGCGCGGATCACCGCTACCGCCATCGCAGCCGAACCGCCCAGACCCATGGCGCGCGGCACGTTCGGGAACACTTCGATGCGCATCGAGCGATCGGTCAACTGCAGTTCGTCGAAAATGATGCCGAGCGAACGCTGGAACGAATCGCGATGCGCCGGATCGCGGTGCAAGCGGTATTCCACGCCCCAGCGCGGGATGAACATGTCGACGCCGCCGGACTTGGTGTCCTGCGCCACCGCGCGCACTGCAAGCGGCACCGGTGCGGCAACAGCATGGCTGCCGTATACCACCGCATGCTCGCCGAGCAGAATGATCTTGCCGTGTCCGCAGGCCCGATGGTCGACCGAAGGCTGTTCCGCTGTCGTCGCCGGCACGCCGCGCGACTCCTTGCGCACCTGCTCGACGATCTCCTGCGCCTTCCAGATCTTGATCTCGCCAGTTTCCACCAGGCGCTCCACCACGGTGTCGAAAATTTCCGGCGTGGCGCCTGCCGCCACGGCAACACTGCGTGCATGCAGAGTCATGTGCCCCTGCTGGATGCCTTCGGTGACCAGCGCGCGCAGGGCCGAGAAATTCTGCGCCAGGCCGACCGCGCCCATGATCTCGGCCAGCTCGCGGGCCGTCTTCACACCGAGCAGGCGCAGGTTCAGCGCCACGGTCGCGTTCGACTGCAGCGGTCCGCCAACGGTGCCGACCTTCATCGGAATATCCAGCTCGCCGATCAGCTCACCCTTCTCGCCCTTATACCAGCGCGTAAGCGAGGTGTAACGGCCGCCGCGCGCCGCATAGGCATGCGCCGCCGCTTCGATCGCGCGCCAATCGTTGCCAGTGGCGAGCGCCACGGCATCGACGCCATTCATGATGCCCTTGTTATGCGTGGCCGCACGATAGGGATCGATGCTGGCGAATTCGTTCGCGAGCACGATGCCATCGCGCACCTCTTCGCCCTCGAAACCCTTGCCGGTGAGCTGGTCGGCGGGGATCACGCAGCGTGCGCGCACCATCGAGCGATCGGTAAGGTTGGAAAGAATGCGCAGGAACACGCGCCCGCCGGTCATCGTTTCCACCAGCGAGGCGATACCCTCGCACATGGTGTTGACCAGGTTGGCACCCATCGCGTCGCGCGTATCGACCAACAGGTGCAACACCAGCATGTCGCCGCCTTCGGGGCGCGGATGCACGTGCACTTCCAGATCCTGCGCGCCACCGCCACGCGCCACCATCTGCGGATGCAGACTGTTGGCGAGGTTAAGCAGTTCGTCCTTGCGCTGAAGCAGGGTGGCCTTGGCGTGCGCCAGATGCGGCACGTCCACTACCTGCACCTGGCCGATCAGCACCGGCTCGGTGCTCTCCACCGTGAAGCCACCGGTACCACGCACCAGCTTGGCCGCCGACGACAGCGCCGCGACGATCGAGGGTTCTTCCACCACCAGCGGCACGATGTAGTCGCGGCCGTTGACCAGGAAGTTCAGGCCGAGACCGACCGGCAAGCCCATGACGCCGACGACGTTTTCGATCATCTTGTCGGCTTTGTGGACCTTCAGCGTGTGCTCGCCGGAGACCAGCGCCTGATAGTCCTCGGCCGAGACCCAGCCGCGCTCATGGATAACGCGTACACGGTCCGATACCGAGAGTTTGTAGAAAGCGGGAAATCGGGACCGTTCGGCACTCGAAGATTCGGCGCTCATAAGCCTTAAGCACTCCGTGATAGGTCGAAAGTCACAGGCCGCGTCACGACTTGGCACCTGGCCCATAAGCCATGACGGTCAAGCGGACTGTGATCACGTCAAAATCCTTGCGGGGGAAGGGGTCGCATCTGGGCGCATATGGCAACTGACCCCGCGAGTATCAAGACCCAGGGGAACTACGTGCATACCGGCCGACACAATGGCGCGTTCAAATGTCGCCAACCTTTCCGGCTCCTCAGCAAACACCACGCCGAAGTCGCCACCCGCGCCGCAAGGCTTATAGCTGACATCGCCACCGGAAGCCATATCCGCGAGCCGTTTTTGTGCAGGGGAATAGATTTCCAGTCCGCAGGCAGCGGCAAAACGCTGCAAGCCAAGGGCATATTCACGCGTAAGGCCAATGAAAGATGGCATGCGCCCCTGCTTCAGCGCATCGAGCGCGGCAGCGGAAAGGATGCCCAGTTCGCTCATGTGCGCCATGTAATCGGCCGCATGGGTCTTGCGCCATAGCGCAAGACGCTGCAGCGAATCGCTGGTGGAAACCGACTGCCCCGACCATACGAACAGGCAATTGAGGCCGTCGGCCGGCATCGCTTCATACGTGGGCTCGCGTACGGGGCCGACCAATTGATAGCCGATCAAGCCACCCGCCACGCTGGCGGCCACGTCCACGCCGCTCCCTCGACCGCCTTGCCAGCCACCATGCATGTGCAGCAGCCGCCGCATCCATTGCGTGCGGTCGGTCATGACCTCGCCATGGCCGGCATAAGTCGCCAAGGCGGAGGCGAGGGCCACGGTCAGCGCCGCGCTGGACCCGAGCCCCAGTTTGGAGCGCACGCCGCCATCCACGTGAAAGAAGCCGGACGTGTCCAGCGCAAGGTCGAAACCGCCGGTCGATACTGGCGCCAGGCCTTCGCGCAGCATGCCGTGCCACACGTGGTCGACCAACGTGAGCTTGGCGCTGATCGCCTCATCGCATTGCCATTGCAACTGCCCGTCGCTACCGATGAGAGCGCACGCCTCGCCGATACCAAGATCCGGCGCACTGACCTTGCACACGCGATCGGCACGCGAAACGATCTGCACATGGGCGCGACGATCCACCGCCAGCACCAAGGCGCGGGCGCCTTCCAGTACGGCGTAGTCGCCAAGCAACACCAGCTTGGCGGGCGCTTCGGCGGTGACTTCCATCATGCGTCCACCCAGTCCGAAGCTAATGCGCGCGCGCCTTCGCCAAGGCCGGTGTCAAGCACATCGAGCACACCCGGCACGTCGCGCAAGGCCGCCTTCACCTGCTCGATGGCCGACGGCGCACACACAGCCTTGAGCTGCGGACCGGCATCGACGGTGAAGAACACCGGCACGCCTTGTTGACGCAAGGCGCGCACGCGATGCATGCATTCCACCGTGGCGCCGTTCCAATAGAGCAGACCCGGCTGCGCGGCGAGCGCCAGCGCGTGCATCTTCAGACAGCTGTACTCGGAGATGCTCGCCAGCGCGTCGAAATCGCGCGCACGGATGGCATCACGTGCCACGCCAAGGTCTGCCTCCTGGGTGTCGATCCATGCAGACTGATAGGGGGAGGTTTCCGCCGTGCGGCGCATGCCTTCGGTGGAGCCCACCTGCTTGGCCGCCGTGGACGTGATCGCCACCGCGACACGCAGCGGCCATGCCTCGGCGTCAAGCAGCGGCATGGCCACCGAATCGGTACCGTCGGCCAACCTGCCATGCGCCCATTCCACGTAGCCGCCGAAGATCGAACGCGCCGCCGAGCCCGAGCAACGGCGCGCCAACACGGATTGTTCTTCCAGGCTCAAGTCCAAACCCAACGCACGCGCGCCGGCATGCACCAATGCGGCAAAGCCGGAAGCGGAAGAAGCCAAGCCCGCCGCCGTGGGAAAGTTGTTGCGGCTGGCAACCTCGGCGCCATAGCCGACCCCGGCGCGTTTGCGCAACAGGTCGAGGCACTTGCTGATGCGCTTGGCTTCCGCTTCGTCGCTGCGGCCGTTGAGGCTGACGCGGTCGCCTTGTTGTCCCGGCACGAAGCGAACAGACGTGCGCGTCCACAAGCTTTCCAGCGTGATGGAGATGGAGCCCACGACCGGCAGGTTCAGCGCGAGGTCGCGCTTGCCCCAGTACTTGACCAGGGCGATGTTGGGCTGTGCCTGGGAGGCAGCACACAGTTCACCGGATGCATCGGTGCTGGGTTTGCGATTCATAACATCTCGCTGAGGAAAGGGGATCGGTACGGGGCCGATCTATTTGACCGGCGCATCCATCACGTAAGGCAATTGGCCCGGAGCCGGCGTTCTCATCGTGACCCGGCTCCACACCGTACTGCCGCCGAACAGACTGATCCCGATATAGCCATGCAGCTGCAACCGGTTCAGGCCGCGCAGCCGAACCCAACAATTATATGTGCGGCCATCGTCGGAGTTATAGACATGACCGTGTTCCCACTTCTTCTTTTCCGCTTCGAAGCGCAGGCCCGTAAGCAGCCTCAGCCCCGTCAGCGGCCTGTCGCGCAAGGCCGGATCGGGGTTTTGCCGGTCGGTGACGATCTTGCCGTTGAGGTCGGGGCCATCCTCAGGACCATAAGTGTTATGCAACTGCCACAGGATATGCCCCTGAAATTCGTCGCCGACCTGCTCGATGCGAATGACCGCATCACGGCTCTCCACCAGCCAGTCGCCGACAATGTCCGACGAGGCTGGTACATAGGAGGCTGCGCCTGCGGCCGCAGCCTGGCTGGTAAGCCCCCACAACAGGAAAGCAGCCAGGATACCTGGCCATGCACGGCACCAGCCTTTCATCGAGCGCCCTCTTGCACGCGCCGGGAGCAGCCCCCATATGTGCGCGCTTCGTGTCGACTGATTGCCGGTAGCATAAACGTCTATGTCCTCTTACTGGTTGGTCGACACCCTGGCCCAGACATTGGGCATCGCGCTGGCTTTCGCCGCGACGGGCTATGCCTGCGTCGCGCTATGGGCCGTGATGAAAGGGTCGCGAAAGATTCGCTCGATTTCCGCCCCGGTCGGCGCACCGCAGCCGGCGAGTGTACTCAAGCCGCTGCATGGTACCGAGCCCAGGCTGTATGAAAACCTGCGCAGCTTCTGCCTGCAGACACACCCGGCATATCAGCTGGTATTCGGTGTACGCGAAGCCGATGACCCGGCTATTGCCGTGGTCGAGCGCCTGCGCCAAGAATTCCCGCAGCGCTCGATCGCACTAGCGGTCGATCCTCGCGTGCATGGTGCGAACTTCAAGGTCAGCAACCTGATGAACATGCTACCGCACGCGCAACACGACCTGCTGGTGCTGGCCGATGCCGACATCCACGTGCAAGCCGATTACCTGACGCGCGTCACGGCACCGCTGGCCGATCCAGAGGTGGGCATCGTCACCTGCCTGTACTACGGCAGGCCAGGACCTTCGTTGTGGTCGCGGCTTGGCCGTCTTTTCATCGACGACTGGTTCGCGCCTTCCGTGCGGCTTTCCCATGCCTTTGGCTCGACGCGCTTCGCCTTCGGCTCGACGATTGCCCTGCGCCGCGACGCGCTCGAAGCGATCGGCGGATTCGCTGCCTTGAGCGACACATTGGCCGATGATTTCTGGCTGGGCGAACTGACTCGCCGCGCCGGTTTGCGCACGGTGCTCTCGGACGTGATGGTCGGTACCGATGTCGGCGAAAGCCACTTGAAAGATTTGTGGTCGCATGAGCTGCGCTGGTTGCGCACCATCCGCTCGATCGCGCCAGCGGGTTTTGCCCTGACTTTTGTGTGCTTTACGTCACCCTTGCTGCTACTGGGCCTGTGCCTGGCACCCGGGCCGGTCAGCCTGGGCCTCGCCCTGCTCGGTGGCGCAGCGCGGGTTTTGCTACACTTTTTACAGCGGCGCATCAGTGATCAAGCCTTCGCCTGGCATGAGGCCCTGTTGATTCCCCTCCGCGACACCTTATTGCTGATGGAATGGGCAGCCGCCCTGGCCGGATGGCAGGTAAGATGGCGCGGACAGGTACTGCACGCACGAGGCGACGGTTCAGCGCCGTAGACCATAATATCGGGTTGAATTTCTGAACAATCTGCTGTTCACGGGCACCGACCGCCCCGCAGGAGTCATTCGTAATGAAAACGCTTTTTCTGCAAGCTCCTTCCTTCGATGGCTTTGATGGCGGCGCGGGTTCGCGCTACCAGGCCAAACGCGAGATCAAGAGCTTCTGGTATCCGACCTGGCTGGCGCAGCCGGCGGCGATGGTGCCCGATTCGCGCGTGCTCGACGCCCCGGCCGACGATATCTCGGTGGAAGACAGCCTGAAGATCGCCGAGGGTTACGACCTGGTGATCATCCATACCAGCACGCCGTCGTTCCCGACCGACGCGAAGTTTGCCGAGTTGCTCAAGGCGCGCAAGCCGAACGTCCTGATCGGCCTGGTCGGCGCGAAGGTCGCGGTGGACCCTACCGCTTCGCTTACGGCCTCGCCCGCGATCGATTTCGTCGCCCGCGAAGAATTCGACTACACCTGCAAGGAAGTAGCCGAAGGCCGCCCGTTCGAAAGCATCACCGGCATCAGCTACAAGCTCGCCGACGGCAGCGTGCAGCACAACCCGCCGCGCGCGATGATCGAGAACATGGACGACCTGCCGTTCGTGGCGCCGATCTACAAGCGCGACCTGAAGATCAGCAACTACTTCATCGGCTATCTCAACTATCCCTACGTGTCGATCTACACGGGCCGTGGTTGCCGCTCCAAATGCACCTTCTGCCTGTGGCCGCAAACCGTCGGCGGTCATCGCTACCGCACGCGTTCGGCGGCGAACGTGCTGGCCGAAGCGAAGTGGATCAAGGAGAACATGCCGGAAGTGAAGGAGCTGATGTTCGACGATGACACCTTCACCGACAGCTCCAACATGGAACGCGTGCACGAGATCGCGCGCGGCCTCGGCGCGATGGGCTGGACCTGGTCGTGCAACGCCAAGGCGAACGTGCCGTACGAATCGCTGAAAATCATGAAGGAAAACGGCCTGCGCCTGCTGCTGGTCGGTTACGAGTCGGGCGACGACCAGATCCTGCATAACATCAAGAAAGGTCTGCGCACCGACATCGCACGCCGCTTCACCGAAGACTGCCGCAAGCTGGGCATCACCATCCATGGCACCTTCATCCTGGGCTTGCCGGGCGAAACCAAGGAAACGATCGACAAGACGATCCAGTTCGCCAAGGAAATCAACCCGCACACCATCCAGGTGTCGCTGGCCGCTCCTTATCCGGGCACCGCGCTGTACAAGCAGGCGGTGGAGAACAACTGGCTGAAGGAAAACGAAGCCGTCAACCTGGTCAACGACAAGGGCGTGCAGCTGGCTCTGATCGAGTACCCGCATCTGTCGAAGCAGGAAATTTTCCACGGCGTGGAAAAGTTCTACCGGGCGTTCTACTTCCGCCCGTCGAAGATCTGGGAGATCGTCAAGGAAATGCTGATGAGCTGGGACATGATGAAGCGCCGTCTGCGCGAAGGGGTGGAGTTCTTCCGCTTCCTGCGCGCGCACGAAGCCTGATTCCCGCTTGCTTGGGCATGGGTGTCGCCATGACATTCGCAATGCCCAATTTTTCCCGGCCATCTTCCCGCCAGCGCGGGCCTGATGGCCGGGCAAGATTGAGCGTCGCATAGAACCCCTTGAATGCCCGCATGAAATCACCCTCCCAGCCCCGCCCGCGCCTGATCGTCACCGCCGACGATTTCGGTCTGCACGAAGCCGTGAACGAAGCCGTCGAACGCGGCTACCGTGACGGCGTCCTGCGTGCAGCCAGCCTGATGGTGGCCGCGCCCGCAGTGGCCGACGCGGTAGCCCGCGCCAAGCAGAACCCCGGCCTTGCCGTGGGTTTGCACCTGGTTCTCGCCGACGGTCGAGCGATGCTGCCGCCTGTGCGCATCCCCGATCTGGTCGATGGCCATGGCACGTTCGATTCGAACATGGTGCGCAACGGCTTCCGCTTCTTTTTCCTGCCACACGTGCGTCGCCAACTGGCCGACGAAATTCGTGCGCAGTTCGAAGCGTTCGCCAGCACCGGACTAAGACTCGATCACGTCAACGCGCACAAGCATTTCCATCTCCATCCCACCATCTTGAGCCTGATGCTGAGCATAGGGCGCGAATACGGTCTCCATGCCATTCGCCTGCCGTCGGAACCGGGCATGGGGCCATGGCTGGGCCCGTGGCTGGCTCTGATGCGCTGGCGCCTGGACCGTGCCGGCGTCGCCTATAACGATCACGTGTTCGGCCTTCGCCACAGCGGTGGCATGGACGAAGCGGTGATGCTGGAAATACTCGAACAGCTGCCGGACGGCCTGTCGGAGGTTTATTTGCATCCCGCTTCGCACGGCCAGCTTACCGAAAGCATGGCCCACTACCGGCATACCGATGAACTTGCCGCGCTGCTGTCGCCGCGCGTGCGCCAAACCATCGCCGATCGTTGTCGCCTGTGCGACGGCTTCTCCGATCCTGCGGCGCCAGGGAGTCTATGATTCCTTCCTGCGCACCCGGCATGACGTCCAGAAGGCCCGCAGGCAGTGCCGCGCGGCACAGGGCAGACTGGCCGTCTGTTCAAGCCGCGGGGCACTGCCTGCGGGCCTTCTGGACGTCACCCCGTCATCAAAATTTAAAATGTTGGGGCCGCACTGTATGCGCGTCTGGCTGTGCCCCAGTGCCTAGACAGACAGCCAGT
>NZ_BSOA01000013.1 GCF_030160275.1 Dyella flagellata | reverse complement strand
GAGGCGTATGCGCGCGAACGCTACGAGGCGCCGCAAGGGCAAGTCGAGCAGATCCTGGCGCATATCTGGCAGGAGCTGCTGGGCGTGGAGCGGGTGGGGCGGCATGACAACTTCTTCGCGCTTGGCGGACACTCGTTGTTGGCCATGCGCATGATCCAGCTGTTACGTCTTGGATACGAACATGACGTACCGCTGACCGCGCTATACGAGTCACCGACCATCGCCGGGCTAGCTGATCGGCTTAAGACCCCGGGACAAACGATCGAGCAATTTCGTTCGCGCGAAATGCTGCTGCCATTGAGGTCGGAAGGGGACGGCCCGGCTTTGTTTTGCATGCATCCCGGCGCCGGAATTGGCTGGGCCTATCTAGGCTTGTTGCGCCACCTGCCTGGGCACCCTATCTACACGCTGCAGTCTCGTTCGTACAGCCAGGCCGATTACGCGGCGGAGTCGATCCACGCCATGGCGGCGGACTACCTGACGAAAATTCAAGCAGTTCAGCCAACCGGCCCTTATCACCTGCTCGGTTGGTCGATCGGCGGCTATCTCGCGCATGCCGTTGCCACCTTGTTGCAGGAGAAGGGAGAGCAAGTAGGGCTGCTGGTGATCCTGGACAGCTATCCCGTACCTGAAGTCGACCGCGCGTCACCCATACCCAACGGCGATGAGCTGGAGCAATTCATACGGCGCCACCTGGGCGAGTTGGGCTATACAACGCGCGATCTGGATGATTCCTTGGTGGCCTCGATGGCCAAGGAGCTGGAAATGTCCGCGCTGCTCATGCGCGAATTCAAGCCCGCGGTATTTCATGGAAACGTATTGTTTTTCAGGGCTTGCGACGATACGGCCGACCGCCCCCCGATAGACGCATGGAAACCTTTTGTTGCCGGTGGCATGGCGGTTCACGGCATTGATTGCGATCACGGAGCCATGATGCAGACCGGGCCGCTTACGCAGATTGGTCCGATTGTGGCCGATGCGCTTGCAGCGGGCGTCGAAACGAGCGTCGGTCGTGCGGATGACCTGGTTTGCGATGTTTGACTTCGTAGGTTGGGGGTGTTTCCCCCAACCTCCCCCTTTTTTACGCGCTCGCACTGTTGCGACATGCAGCAACAGTGCGAGGAAAAAAGCGGGGGCTACTGGGGCACACCCCATGGGCACCCCACCTTTCGTTGCGGGTCTTACTTCGAGGGGAACTTCACCAGCACGCGTTGACCGATGCGCAATGGCGTGGATGGCGGCTGGTCAAAGCTCAACACGCATTCCACCGAGCGCGTAGTGGCGCGCACCTGCGGATCGTCTTCCAGCGTACTGGTTCCGAACACCTTGCCTATGCGCAGCACGTGCGCCTTCAGCGGTGCCATGCCGCTGCCGCTGTCATCGTCCACTTCGGCAGGCATGCCTTCATGCACGACGCTGATGAAGGATTCGTTGAGTTCGGCGCGCACGATGCGCGGTGAATCAGGCAGCATCACGAAAACGGGGCCGGTCGCAGGCGATACCGAGGCGCCGGGCTGCACCATGCGCTGCACGATCTCGCCGTTGACCGGTGCGCGCAGGCTGCGCAGTTCCAGCTGATAACGGGCGCCGGCTACTTTCTGCATAGCCAGTGCCGCGGCCGCGCGAGCGTTGGCCAACTCGGTCTGCGCTTGCCGTGCGGCTTCCCGCGCATCGTCCGCGCTTTGCGCGTCGCCTGCGCCAAGCTTGGCGGCCTGCTCCAGCCGGGACGCGCGCAGTTCGGCCGACTTGGCGCGTTGTTCCAGCGCGCCGATCTGCGCCGCGGCTTGCTGCTGTTCGGCGAGTGTCGTATCCAGGGCCAGCTTGGCCGGTTGCGGGTCCAACTGCACCAGCAACTGGCCTTTCTGCACGTGGTCGCCTTCATGCGCGTCGACCTGTGCGACGACACCCTCACTGGGCATGGCGAGCTTGAGCAAGCCCCCTTCGATGTCGATGCGTCCACGCGCTACCGCCGCATACGCCGATGCTCCGATGGCGGCCCCGGAAGCGGGTGCCTGGTCTTGCGAACAGCCGGCCAGCAGCGCGGCTAGCAAGGCCAACGGAAGGCGCAGATCACGCAAAGTCATGCATAGGTTCCTAAAAGAAAGCAGGCTTGCCCGCAAGATTCGTCCCTCACCTCAATACCCCGATCGAGTCGGGGGCTGGCTTTCTCCCTGCAAGGGGAAGGCAGCAGCGGGCGGCACATGGTCGCTCAGAATGCGGCCGTCTTCCATCGCCAGCACGCGGTCGGCATGGTGGACCAGGCGCGGATCGTGGCTGACGCACAGCACGGTGGTGCCGTGCGCGCGGGCAATGCGATGCAGGATGTCGATCACGATCTGGCCATTGGCGGCATCCAGCGCACTGGTGGGTTCGTCGGCGAACAGCAGTTCCGGCTCCTTGGCCAGCGCGCGCGCGATGGCGACACGCTGTTTTTCGCCGCCGGACAACTCGGCCGGGAGCAGCCGCATGCGCGGACCCAGGCCTACTTCCTCCAACGATTCCACCGCGCGCTTGCGTACCACTTCCTTGGCCAGTCCCATGTAGCTCAGGGGCAGTTCCACCTGCTCCAGGGCGGTCAAGGCCGGGAACAGGTTGAAGCCCTGGAACACGAAGCCGGTATGCTGCAGGCGGAAGGATTCCAACGCCCGCGTGCTCATTCCGCTCAGTTCATGGCCAAGCGCGCGCACATCGCCTCCGTCCGCGGGCTGCAGGCCGCTTAGGATCGCCAGCAAGGTGCTCTTGCCACAGCCGGAAGGGCCGGAAATCAGGGTGAGTTCGCCGGTGTGCACGTCCAGGGTGAGATCGTGCAGCACCGTGCTTTGGAGGCGGCCGGAAACAAAGGACTTGCGCACGCTGCGGGCTTGCAGCGCCGGAGTACCTGAAGCGGAAGTGGAAGCGATCGTGGACATGCTTATCTCAGCAGGCTCGCCGGATCGGCGCGGCGCAAGGTGCGCACGGCGGCCAGGCCGGACACGATCGCCAGCGCCATGCTCAGCGCCAGGCAGACGATGGTGGTGAGCGGGTTCAGATCCATCGGCACGCTACGGTTGCGCGCGATGACGAGCAGGATCAGGCCGATGACGATGCTGCACAGCAATCCCAGCGCGCCCACCCAGAACGCCTGTTCCATCACCACTTTGCGCAGCGAGCCGCGGCCGACGCCCAATGCGTTCAAAGTGGCGTATTCGCGGATCGAACCGATCACCGCGGCAATCAGGGTCTGGCTGGTGATCACCGAACCGACCAGGAACACGATGCCGGCGAGGAACAGCACGCCGGCGCCGGCGCCCGTGTCGAACATCCAATACAGGCTCGATTCGCGCGCGAAAGCCTTGGCCGTCCAGACAGTGTACGGCCCGAACGCATTCGAGCCGTTCAGGCGGTTGGCCACCACTTTAGGCTTCGCGCCATGGCGGACCTTGGCAACGAAATAGGTCATCATGCCCGCATCGTCGCGCGAGAGATCGAGCACGCGTGCCGTTTCCAGCGAAGCGACGATGTTCACGCCACCCAGTGCGCGCAAGCCGCTGCTTACGCCGACCACTCTCACTCGCTGGCCATTGATGGCTGCGACGTCACCGATGTCGACGCCCAGGCTGTCCAGGTCGGCCTTGTCCACGATCACCGCGCCGGGTTCGTTCAGGCGCGCTCGCAGCGCGGGCGGCAGGGCCCGCGAGAACATCATGCCGTCGGGACGTACATCGATGCCGGATACGAACACCGACACGCCACCGGTGTCGCGCGAGCCACGCCAGTCGGCATCCACCCAGCGAAACGGCTCCACCTTCACCACGTCCGGATCCATGCGCAAACGCATCGCTACGTCTTCGCTGATGGGGCGGCCGAGGTTCACGCTCTGCGTGCCCGGATAACCTGCCCACAGATCGGCGGAAGAGCCGGTGATGTAGACACTGGCGCTACCGAAGATGCCCAGCACCAGTGCCGCCTGCAGCAATTGCAGCAGGCTGGCGAAACCTACCGCAAGTATCGCCGGCAGAAAGCGGCGCCATTCGTACACCAGGGTCTTGCGTGCCAGCGCCACCATCACTTGGTTTCCTTGCGCTCGCCCAGTGCCTTGTAATCGGCGGCGACATTGACCGGCGGCTGCGGCGCGCCGCCCAGCGCCTTGTACAACGACACATAGGCGAGGTCGTGCTCGGCGCGCGCGGATACCAGCGCGAGCTGGGCGTTGTCCTGGGCGATCGTCGCGTCCTGCAACTCCAAGGTGCTGGCGAGGCCGAGGCTGCGGCGCTTGCCCAGTGCGGAAACGTTCTCGCCCAGTGCCTGCGCCGCTTGCTGGGCCCAGGTCTCGCGCACGTGTGTCTGCTCAAGGTCGCCCATGGCTGTTTCGGTTTCGGCCACGCCCTGCAGGACCGCCTGGCGGTAAGCGTAGACCGCCGCCTTCAGCCCATGCTTTTGAGCGCGGGCCTTGGCCATGCGCATGCCCCAGTCGAATAGCGGCATGTCGATCACCGGGCCGGCCGAGAAAATGCTGTCGCCGGAACGAATGAGCCGGCGTTCGGTCAACAGATTTACCGACCAATCCAGCGAGCTGCCCAGGCCGATATGCGGATAGACGTCGGCACGGCTGATCCCTGCTTCGCCAGCCGCCCGCAACACTTCCGCTTCGGCAGCGGCGATCTCCGGGCGCGTGCGCAGCAAATCCGCCGGCGCGTGAGTCATTTGCCAGTCGCCCAGTTGCGGCTGCGCGCCACCTTCCAGCCAGGCCGGATCGGGTTCGCTCTGGCCGAGCAGCACGGCCAGTTGCTGTGCGTTCGCATTGATGGCGCGCTGCGGCTCGGTCAAGGCCATTTCGGCATTGGCGAGTTCTGCCTTGGCCGAGGCGACCTCGGTCGGAGCGACCAGCTTCAGGCCCGCGCGCAGCTGGAGCAAATGCAGCTTTTCCTGGTTCGCATCGCGCACGCCAGCAAGCAGCTTTGCCTGCTGCTGGGCCGTACGCAGCGAGACCCAGCAACGCGCCACTTCCGCCACCAGGGTGACATAGGTGCCTTGCAGGTTCGCCCGCGCCGCATCGAGATTGCCGGCGGCGAGCCGTTGCGTGCTCTTCAATGCACCAAACAACGGCATTTCCCACAGCGCATCGAAGCCCACGATGAAGTAGGAAGCGCTGGCGTCGGGCTGGATCACCTGATTGGTATCGAAACGCAGGCTGGGCAAATAGGGGTCGTTGCTGTGCCGGTACAGGGTGCGCGCCGCGAGCAGTCGTTCGGAGGCGGCCTTTACGTCCAGGTTATGCTCCAGGGCACGCTGCACCAGGGCATCCAGCGCCGGGTCGTTGAACGCCTGCCACCAGTTCCTCAGGTCCGGCTGAGCGGGGCTGGGGGCGGTGGCCGTCGGCGCGTTGCGCCATGCCTGCGGTACTGGCGGCTTCAGGGCCGGCAAAGGGGTTGCGGCGCAGCCGACCAGCGTGGTCAGGACCAACGCGCAGAGCAGGCGAACAGCGGGGGATGCATGACGCAGTGCGGAATCGGGCACGGGCTGGAGACCGTAATTAAGGCGCGCAAAGGCTGTAAGCATAACGGGTTACAGGGCCTAACTGCCGCTTCCTGGCACAAGCAGGCTGATGTTTGGCTGGGTGTAGGCGAAAACGGTCGGAAAGCCGCTCGAAAGGGGGGCTTCGTCATGATGGGGCTCATCTTGAGCTTGGGGCGGTGCGCGTGGCTGCTTGGAACATCCTGTGCGATTTCGACGGAACCATCTCCGTCGAGGACGTGATCGACTCGCTGCTGGATCGTTTCGGCCGCCCCGGCTGGGAAGCCCTGGAGCAGGATTGGCGCGCCGGCCGCATCGGTTCGCGCGAGTGCATGAGCGGCCAGGTGGCCTTGCTCGACGTGAGCCGCGAGAACCTTGACGAGCACCTGGACGGGCTGTGGATCGACCACGCTTTCCCGGCCTTCGTGGCGCGCACGGTGGAACTCGGCACGCCCATGCGTATCGTGAGCGACGGCCTGGACTACGCCATCCATCGAATTCTTGGACGCTACGGTTTGGATAATCTCCCGCTCGCCGCCAATCACCTGGCTCCGGGCGAGCCGCCCCGGCAATGGCAACTCACTTCGCCGTTCCAGAGCGAAGGCTGCCGCAGCGGTACTTGCAAGTGTGCATGCGTAGCGCAGGCGCGGATCGGTGGCGGCAAGACGCTGCTGATCGGCGACGGCGCATCCGATTTCTGTGCGGCCGACCGCGTGGACTTCGTATTCGCCAAGCATCGCTTGATCGAGCATTGCCGTGCTTCGGGCATTCCCTACGTGCCGATCACCGGTTTCGAAGATGCGCTGGAACTGCTGCCGCGCTTGCTGGATGGCAGCCTGCTGGCCGAACACGAGCCGCGGGAGCTGCCGGCGGTTTCAAATTTCTGAGCTAGCCTTCGCGCATTTTGCGTGACACCTGATTTTCCGCGTCGTCGTTCCCGCGAAGCTAAGGAATTTCGACCAGGCAACATCAGGCCGGTACGGTCTCTCTTTTTTTCCATTCCCTCTCTCTGGCATGAACACCTACGATCCCAACGTCGCCTCCTACGTCATACCTGACGAGCAACTGCTTGCTGACGAAGCGCAATACAGCTCCTTCGGCGACACCGTGCACTATGTCGACCCGCCGAAGATCTTCCGTCACGGCCAGGGCAGCTACATGTACGACACGGCCGGCGTGCCGTTCCTCGATCTGCAGATGTGGTACTCGGCGGTCAATTTCGGCTACGGCAACAAGCGCCTCAACGACACGCTGAAGCGTCAGATCGACGTGCTGCCGCAAGTCGCCAGCCAGTACCTGCACCAGACGCGCATCGAACTGGCCAAGACCATCGCGGTCGACGCGCAGCAGAAATTCGGCCTGAAGGGGCGCGTGCACTTCAACGTGGGCGGTGCGCAGGCGGTGGAGGATTCGCTCAAGCTGGTGCGCAACTACAAGAACGGCAAGAGCCTGATGTTCGCCTTCGAAGGCGGTTATCACGGCCGTACGCTGGGCGCTTCGTCGATCACTTCCAGCTACCGCTATCGCCGCCGCTTCGGCCACTTCGGCGAGCGCGCCATGTTCATCCCGTTTCCGTACCCGTTCCGCCGTCCGAAGGGCATGACCCCGGAAGAGTATTCCGATCACTGCGTGCGCCAGTTCGCGCGCCTGTTCGAAACCGAGTACAACGGCGTGTGGGATCCAAAGGTCAACCAGGCCGAATACGCCGCCTTCTATGTCGAGCCGATCCAGGGCACTGGCGGCTACGTTGTACCGCCGCGCAACTTCTTCAAGGATTTGAAGAAGGTGCTGGACCAGTACGGCATCCTGATGGTGGTGGACGAAATCCAGATGGGTTTCTGGCGCACCGGCAAGCTGTGGTCGATCGAGCATTTCGGCGTCACCCCGGACATCATCGTGTTCGGCAAGGCGCTCACCAACGGCTTGAATCCGCTTTCGGGCCTGTGGGCGCGCGAGGAGATGATTAATCCGACCATCTTCCCGCCCGGCTCCACGCATTCGACGTTCAATTCCAATCCACTGGGTACCTCGCTGGGTCTGGAAGTGATCAAGATGGGCTACGAGCTCGATTACGAGAAGACCGTGCCGGAGAAGGGCGCCTACTTCCTCGAAGGCTTGAAGGATCTGCAAAAGCGCCACAAGGAAATCGGCGACGTCGACGGCTTGGGGCTGGCCTTGCGTGCGGAGATCTGCACTGACGATGGCTTCACGCCCAACAAGGCACTGTTGGACAAGATGGTCGACATCGGCCTGGCAGGGGACCTCGAACACAACGGCAAGAAGATCGGCCTCGTGCTGGACGTGGGCGGCTGGTACAAGAACGTGATCACGTTCGCGCCGTCGCTGGACATCAGCTACGAGGAAATCGATCTGGCCATGCTGCTGCTCGACCAGTTGCTGACCAAGGCCAAGAAGGCGATGTAGGGCTTTTACGCCCTTTCCCGCTTGGATCGGGCGTGAGTTTTTTTGTCGATGTTCCCATGCAGGGGAAGCTGACAAACATGGCGGCGCTTGGCGCCGCCTTTTTTTGTAGGCTGGGATGACAATCCCAGCATCGCGATAGGCATGCATGGCAATGCTGGGGTTTGCACCCCAGCATCCCTAGGGATGCTCTGATCTATTCCACGTACCCGTCACCGCACTGTATGCGCGCCTGGCAGCGACCCAGTGGCGAAGGCAGACTGGCCGTCTGTCTAGACACTGGGTCGCTGCCAGGCGCGCATACAGTGCGGCCCCAACCCTTTGAATTTTAATGACGGGGTGACGTCCAGAAGGCCCGCAGGCCGTGCCCCGCGGCTTGAACAGACGGCCAGTCTGCCCTGTGCCACGCGGCACGCCCTGCGGGCCTTCTGGACGTCATGCCGGGCACGCGGAATAGATCAGAGCATCCCTAGGTATCGCGCGCCTGCGGAAAAACGATCTCCACCCGCAAACCCTGTCCGTTGCCGCCGCTGCGATAACGCACGCGCGCGTCATGCCATTCGGCAATGCGCTGCACGATCGCCAAGCCCAGTCCGCTGCCTTGTTCCTCGCTGCCGGGCACGCGGAAAAAGCGTTCGCCCAGGCGTTCGATCCATGCGGGCGGTACGCCGGGGCCGTTGTCTTCCACGGCCAGGCAGACGTACTTGTCTTCGCGATCGAGCGACACCGTCATCAGGCTGCCGCGTCCGGCATAGCGCAAGCCGTTATCGATCAGGTTGTCCAGCATTTCCTGCAGGCGATGGCGATCCCCTTCGACGGCCAGAGGGCCGGCGGGGCCTTCGTAGCCCAGGTCGATGTCGGCGGCCAGTGCTTCGTACACGCGCTGGCCGACCAGTTCGGGAACCAGCACGGCCAGATCCAGTCGTTCGGTATCGCCTGCTTCGTGCCCTGCCGTTTGCGCCCGCGTAAGCGCGAGCAATTGGCTTGAAGTGCGATTGGCCCGCAGGATCAAGCGCTGGATGTGATTGAGGGCGTCCCTGATCGTGGCAGGGTCGGAAGCGGCTTGTGCCCGCTCCGCATGTACGCTCAACCCGGCAAGTGGCGTACGCAGCTGATGCGCAGCGTCGGCGATGAAGCGCTCATGCAAGGCCAGCATGCCGCGCAGGCGCGCGAACAGGCCGTCGATGGTGCGGGTGAGCGGCAGGATCTCCACCGGCACTTCGGCGTCGCCGATCGGCGCCAGGTCATGTTCGCGATTGGCGAGCTGGTTGGTGAGCGGCTCCAGTTGACGCAAGCTGCTGCTCACGCCCAGCCATACCAGCACAAAGGCCGCAATGATCAGCAGCGCCTGGGCAGGAATGCTGAGCAGCAGAATTTGCCTGGCTTCCAGATGCCGGTCGCGCAGCGTCTCGGCGATGGTCACCTCGAGCAGGTCGCCCGGCTCGCGCGGATTGGCCATCTGGATGCTGGCCGCGCGCAAGGCATGCTTCTCGATGCGGATGTCATAAAGCTGCGGTGCGCTGCCGTCGGCGAACAAGCCGCGGGTCGGCTTCAGTACCGGGTTGCCGGCGATCAGGCCGTGACGTTCGCTGAACACGCTGAAGTAGTTGCGTCCTTCCGGTTCGTATTCCAGCAGGAATTGCGCCTGCGGTGCGACGCGGCCATCCGGGCTCTTGTTGGCCATCAGCTGCACCAGGGTCAGCGTGTCGTTGACCAGGTTCACGTCGTGCACGTGGTTGGCGTAGATCAACGCGCCGATGTAGGTGATCAAGCTGTTCAGCAGCAGCAGCGCGGTGAGCGGCACCAGCAGGGTGGTCAGCAGGCGCCTGCGCAGGCTTTGGCGTGCATGGCGCCACCGCGTGCGCTGGCTCATGCTTCCTTGACCCCTTCGAGCAGGTAGCCCAACCCGCGGATGGTGCGTACCTGTGTGCCCGAATCGGTCAGCTTGCGGCGCAGGCGATAGATTGCTATGTCCAGGCCGTTGTCGGTGAGTTCCTGGTCCCAACTGCACAGCGCTTCGATCAATTGCGCGCGGCTGGTGACTCGATCGGGGCGGGCCGCCAGCGCTTCGAGCAGGCCGAATTCGCGCGCGGTGAGTTCCAGCGGTTTTTCGTCCACCCAGGCGCGATGGCCGGGCAGATCCAAGCGCAAGCGGCCGATGGTGATTTCCGGCGCACCTTGCGTGGTGTAGCGGCGCAACAAGGCGCGCACGCGCGCCTCGAACTCGGCCAACGCAAACGGCTTGACCAGGTAATCATCGGCGCCAAGGTCGAGCACTCGCACACGCTCACGCAAGCCTTCGCGTGCGGTGATCACCAGCACCGGCAGGCCGCTGCCGCGTTTGCGCGCGCGCTGCAGCACTTCGCTACCATCCAGGCCGGGCAGGCCAAGATCGAGCACGAGCAGGTCGTAGGGAGTATCTTTCAGCGCGGCGTCGGCGCGCACACCGTCGGCGACGTGATCGACAGCGTGGCCGCCTTGACGCAGCGCTGCACTGACGCCGGCGGCAATGGAGGGATCATCTTCGGCAATCAGGATGCGCATGGTCGAAGGGCTCCGTCTGGCCCGGGGTGTTGCGGTATAGCCATGATTTTCCGCGGGTTCCCGTCGAAAACGGCTGGATGGTGGGCAGCTTAGCGCGTGTATCTGGATTCGCACAGATGTACCGGGCCAGTCATCGGGGCGCCGCCACATGACGTTTGGCGGATGCCTTGGCTGCCGGGCTTGGCGCACGCTCGATCAAACTTATGAAGGGGAGGCCATCGATGAGCTTTGCAACGAGCAGGAGCGGGCTGTGGCTTGCGGCGTGCGCGGTGTTATGGTCGTGCCAGGCCATGGCGCAGGCCACGGCGCCCGCACAGGCGGCCAGCGCAGCATCTCAAACAGCACTGCAGGAAATTCCATTCGCACCCGCGCACGACACCATCATTACCACGCAGAGCGCGCAGAACGCCTGGGGCGGGGAGCGCACCGGCACCGAACCGACGCTATCCGACCGCGTGGTGAGCTACACCATCGATGCGGACCTGGATGCCGCCAAGCATGCGGTGACCGGCAAGGAGCACATGACCTGGCGCAACCGTAGCGATCGCGCGGTGAGCAGCGTCTATTTCCATCTTTACCTCAATGCCTTCCAGAATGAAGGCAGTACCTTCTTCTCCGAGCGCAAGGTGCTCACCGCGCATGGCCATGCGCGCGGTAACGCAGTGCTGGAAAAAGGCCAGTGGGGTGGCATCCGCCTGCAAAGCGTGCAGCAGAGCGGTGCGCCGTTGAAATGGAGTTTCGTGCATCCGGACGGTGGTCCGGCCACGGATGAAACGGTAGTGCGCATCGACCTGGCACAGCCGGTGCCCGCAGGCGGCAGCCTGGCGCTGGATATCGACTTCTTGAGCCAATTGCCGCGCGTGGTGGAACGCACCGGATGGTGGGGCGATTTCAATCTGGTCGGCCAGTGGTTCCCGAAGATCGGCGTGCTGGAGCTGCCCGGCGAAAGGGGCGCCACGCAAGTGCGCTGGAACGTGCATGAGTTCCATTTCGCCAGCGAGTTCTACGCGGATTTCGGTCTGTATGACGTGCATCTGACGGTGCCCAGTGATTACACCGTGGGCGCGGTAGGCAAACTGCAAGGCGCGCCGGAACAAAACAACGGCAAGACGACGTATCACTTCGTGCAGGGTGACGTGCACGATTTTGCGTGGGTGGCCGCCAAGGGCTACAAGACCATGGATGGCAGCTATGCAGGACCGGGCAGCCCGAAAGTCGCGGTACGCGTGATCTATCCGTCGGAATACGAAGCGTCCGCCGCGCCTACGCTGAAGTCGACCATCGATTCGCTCGGCTACTTCTCGCGCACGCTGGGACCCTATCCTTATGAAACGGTCACCGCGGTCATTCCGCCTTATAACGCGGATGAGGCCGGCGGTATGGAGTATCCGACCTTCTTCACTTCGGAAGGCTACAAAGTGGTCGAGCCTGACACGGTGTTTCAGACGCTCAGCGATTTCGTGAACATCCACGAATTCGGCCACGGTTATTTCTACGGCATCCTCGCCTCCAATGAATTCGAGGAGCCGATCCTTGACGAAGGGCTCAACGAATACTGGGACAACCGCATGCTGCGCGAGCGCAAGCAGGACCTGGTGCTTGCCACGCCGTTTACCAAATGGCTGGGGATTACGCCGCACTTCAGTGGCTTTGCGTTCGAACGCCTGAGCGCGAGTTTGTTCCACCCGGCCGATCCCTTGGCGCAGAACAGCTGGGACCGTTTGTCCGTCAACAGCTACGGCACCGTATATTCGCGCACTGCCACGGCCATGCATGACCTGGAAGAGCGCCTTGGCCGGCCGGCGTTGGAAAAGGCTTTCAAACTTTATTATCAGCGTTGGCACTTCCGTCATCCTTCGGTCGCCGATTTCCGCGCCGCGCTGATCGACAGCTCGGGCAACGCCAAGGATGTGGATGCCATTTTCAACCAATACGTCTACGGCACGGCCTTCATCGACGACAAGCTGGCCGACATCGACAGCTATGAAGTGTTGCCACAAGCCGGCGTGACCTGGAAGGACGGCAAGCGCACCGAAGTCGATGCCAAGGAACTCGACCAGCAGGTCGACAAGCAGCGCAGCGATTGGGAAAAGGCGCACAAGGACGCCAAGCCCGGTGCTCCGGGGCCCTTCCCGTGGCATAGCACGGTGACCGTGCAGCGTGATGGGGTGTCCGCGCCGGAGTTGTTGCGCGTGAGCTTCGAGGACGGCACTCACCAGGATGTCGTCTGGAACGACGACCGCCGCTGGGCGCGCTTCGATTTCGTGAAGCCCAGCAAGGTGGTGTCGGCGGAACTCGATCCGGACCAGCACAACCTGCTGGATCGCGACCGCTTCAACAACAGCCAGACCACCGAACCGAACGGTGCGGCGTCGCGCCGCTGGACTGCCGACGTCGCAGCGCTGCTGCAGAGTTTCTACGCCTTGCTGGCAACCATGTGAGGGCCGCAACCATGTCTCGTACTCCAAGTTTTGCGGTGGTGCTGTCCAGCATGAGCGCCGCTGTGCAATGGCGGTTGCTGTTGCTGTGGCTGTTGATCATGCTGATTCCGGTCGCGCTGGTGGCCTTGCCGTTGTGGACCATGCTTGGCGGCTTGCTCGATACCTCGGTGCATTCGGCCGAATGGGCACAGGGTTTCAACGACATCATGTTCGGCGATGTGATCACCAGCTTGTCCGATCATCCGCAGTGGTTGCTGACCGGCATGGCCATTGCACAGGCGACGACCTTGCTGCTGTCGCCGTTCCTGACCGGGATGGTGATTGGCAGCGGCCGGGCGGGACGCACACTGGGTTTCGCTGCCCTGCTGCAAAGCGGCCTGGTGGAATACGGCCGCATGTTCCGCTTGTTGTTGTGGGCGCTGATTCCCTATGGTCTGGTGATCGCCGTGCACCTGCTGGGTTCGCACCTGGCGGACAAGCACACGGAGCAGGCAGTGCTGGAATCGCAAGCCGATCGATATGCCGATATCGCGCACTGGGTGCTGATCATCGTATTCGTGCTGATGCAGTCGATCGTGGAATCGGCGCGCGCGGCATTTATCGCCGATCCTTCGTTGCGCTCGGCTACGCGCGCGTTGGGGCGTGGCATCAAGCAATGGTTCCGCCATCCGGTGAAGACCTTGCTGTTCTATCTGGTGGTAACGCTGGTGGGCATGGTATTGGCGTCGGTGTTCGGCCTGCTGAGGATCCACGTGACCGCGATAGGCCTGGCAGGCACCGTCTTGGCAGTGCTGCTTGCTCAGCTGATCGTGCTGGCGTTCGGCTGGATGCGTACGGCGCGCCTGTTTGCCTTGGCGGAAGTGGCGCGGGTGGTTGCTCCATAACTATCGTAGGCTGGGATGGCAATCCCAGCATTGCCATGCGCGCAGCATCGCGATGCTGGGATTCGTGGGGGTTGCCCCAACAGCCCCCTTTTTGTCAGCGCATTGTTGTTGCATGTCGCTAACGTGATGCAACAACAGTGCGACGCCCCAAACGGGGCTGTTGGGGCGAACACCCCAACCTACGCGCCAAGGTGTACCAGCACCAACTCCCCGCCACCCTCGATGCGCACGCGCTCACCAGGCTGCGCATCGATCCAGACATTTGCACCGGCGGCGAACTCGGCGTGCTCGTCATTCACCTGCATGGCCGCGTGGCCGCTCAACACGTGCACGAACCAGCGCCAGGATGCTCGCGCTGGTAGCCACATATCTCCATTCAGCGGCCGCGCGATCAATTCACCCTGCGCCTCGTCGCGCAGCATCAGGTTGAACGCGCGCGTGGCACCTTCGGGTAGAGCGACATAGGGTGCTTCAGCACCATCGAACGCGATGATCTGCAAGCGCAGCAGGGAAAGCTCTCGTGCGGGGCTGAAGCGCAATTGCAGCGGGGCGTCCAGTGCAACGAATTGGCGGCGCGTCGCTGGAAAACTGGAAAATTCACACGCTTGCGTGATTTCGGCCATGCTCAGGCGCCATTGCCAAGCATCGTCGGGCCCGCAGGCGATTTCGGTGGTGATGCCGGCGCCATTCGCCCACGCCTGCTTTTTCAGCGCTTGCGCGGGAATTTGGCGCAACCGGCTCATGCGAAGGCGCGGCGGCGCAAGTCGCGATGCGGGGGATAATAGGCGAAGACGTGGTTGTCGCTGCCGAAGAAATCGATGTCTTCGATATGTTCGCCACCCAGGCGTTCGGCGACACGGTCCGAAGCGTCGTTGCCGACACGTACCAGGCTGATCACGCGCTGCAGGTGCAGTTGATTCCAGGCGTAATCCAGGATCGCCATGCCCGCCTCGGTGGCGTAGCCGTGATGGCGATGGTCGGGCTTGAGCATCCAGCCCATTTCCACGTCCGGCCAGCCTTCCGGATGCAGCAGTCCCGCGCGGCCGATGAACTCGCCGGTGGTTTTCAGTTCCAGCGCCCACATGCCGTAGCCGCGCAATTGCCAATGGCCGATCAGCATGGCCAGCGACCGCCATGCGTTGGTACGGTCCAGCGGCAGGCCGTCGCCGATCCAGCGGGTGCTGTCCGGATCGGCGAGCATCGCCGCGTAGTCGTTGAAGTGACGTTCGGTCAGCGCCGTGAGGCGCAGGCGTTCGGTCATGAAGGTGGGAATGTCGATCATTGCCGATCAGTCGCTTTGGCTCGCGCTATCCAACACTCTGGCCAGGGCGCGGGTGGTGGTCATCAGGCTCTCTTCCCAGGCCAGGCCTATGATCTTCTCACCGGTGGCAGTGTCGATAAAGTCCTCTTCCTGCCCGGGCGGCAGCAGGTGACGGTAATCCACCGTGATTTCGGTGCCGGCGGGCAGGTGGTGCAGGGCGAAGACGAAGCCCAGATGCCACAGGCCGGTGGGATCGAAGCTATGGTTGATGTAGCACTCGTCCGGCCATTCCGGTGACAGCGTGTAGCGATCTTCGAACCAGCGGGCGCTGGCATACAGCAGGTCTGGTTTGGCCAGCAGCTCGTCCAGCCGGTGGGTGCGCTCGATGGCGTCGGGCGCGGTGACGATGCGTCCCGCCTCGACATCTTCTTCCAGGAACAACCCCTTGCCGGCGCCACGGATGGTGGACGCGTCGATACGGTAGCGGGGCAGGATCATGGTGAGGGGTTGGCGGCGGTGGATAGGATTTCGGCGCCGCGGAGTGTAGCGCAAGGATACGGCCCGTGAGAGCGGGCCGTATCGAGGCCTCGCTTGGATCAGTCCTGAGCGGCATCCTCCGTAGCCGCTTTGGACTTCTTTGCATGCCTGGGCTTGGCCGCCGTATCGGCCTTGGGGCCTTCGCTGCCGAGCAGGATGGCGTCGTGGTTGCGTTCCAGCGTGGCTGGGCCCACGCCTTTGACCTGCGACAATTCGTCCACACTCTTGAACGGGCCGTGTTCATCACGGTAGGTCACGATGGCTTTCGCCTTCGCCAGGCCAATGCCGTCCAGCGACTTGGCGATGGTTTCGGCATCCGCGGTGTTGATGTTCACCTGCGTTGCCGCGAAAGCGGGCAGGGCGAGCGACAGCGCCAGACCGGCGAGGATGGCAAACTTCTTCATCATAAAAGTCTCCCTGAGTGAGTTAGCGGCCTGTTCGCGCCGCGTCTTCACTTTGCGTTGTTGCATGGGTGGGGCCCAGTGGGTGGAGCACGTCCAAGCATGGCTGAATTGCGCCAGCGTGGGCGTCATCCATATGCCTTCCAGCTTGTGAGCTTCAGTGCAGGCGCAACCCCGCGCAAATCCTCCTCGATGCGCCCGCTTTGGAGCAGAGCGTATGTTCTCTTGCAGCAAGAGTTGCGATGGCTTGCGCTGTTAACATCGTACTTTCCCTTATTTTTTGTGGAGTCCGTATGGATATCGCGCGCGTCACCCGTTACATCAGCGATCTATGGGATGCGGAAATCGTTCCGCAATTGGTGGAGTACATCCGCATTCCCAACAAATCGCCGATGTTCGACCGGGATTGGGCAGCGCACGGCTACATGGACGCGGCAGTGAAGCTGATGGAGACCTGGGCGCGCGGCAAGCTCTCGCAACTGCCGGGGGCCACGTTGGAAGTTGTGCGGCTGGAAGGGCGCACGCCGCTGATCTATATCGAAGTGCCGGGGCAGGGCGACGACACCGTGGTGTTGTACGGCCACCTCGACAAGCAGCCGGAAATGACCGGCTGGTCCGAAGGACTGGGGCCATGGACGCCCGTATTGAAGGGCGACAAGCTCTACGGCCGCGGTGGTGCCGATGATGGTTATGCGATCTTCGGTTCGCTTGCCGCGTTGCTGGCTTTGCGCGAGCAAGGTGTTGCGCACGCTCGCTGCGTGATCCTGATCGAAGCGTGCGAAGAATCGGGCAGCTACGACCTGCCGCATTACGTGGACCATCTCGCGCCGCGCATCGGCAACCCTTCGCTGGTGGTGTGCCTGGATTCCGGTTGCGGCAACTACGATCAGCTGTGGCTTACCACCTCGCTGCGCGGCATGACCGGCGGCGAACTCACCGTCCAGGTGCTGGAAGAGGGTGTGCACTCGGGTGATGCGTCCGGCGTGGTGCCTTCCAGCTTCCGCATCCTGCGCGAGCTGTTGTCGCGCCTGGAAGATCCTGAGACCGGACGCATCAAGCCGGACGAGCTCTACGCGGACATTCCCGCGCAGCGAATCGAGCAGGCCAGGGCCGCAGCGGGCGTGCTCGGCAACGCCATCTACCAGAAATTCCCGTTCGTGGAAGGCATGCAACCGGTGACCGAAGACCTCACCGAACTCGTGCTCAACCGCACCTGGCGCCCGCAACTGGCCGTGACCGGTGTTGACGGACTGCCGCCGCTGGATAGTGCCGGCAACGTATTGCGCCCGAAGACCTCGGTAAAACTCAGCCTGCGCGTGCCGCCGACACTGGATGGTGCCAAGGCAGGCGAGTTCGTGAAGCAGTTGCTGGAGAAGGATCCGCCGTACGGCGCCAAGGTCAGCTTCAAGCTTGAGAAGGACGGCAGCGGATGGAATGCGCCGCCCTTGTCGCCGTGGCTGGAGCAGGCGGTGGCGGAGGCCTCGCAGCAGTACTTCGGTGCTCCGGCAGCGTACATGGGCGAGGGCGGCTCCATTCCTTTCATGGGCATGCTGGGCGCGAAGTTCCCGCAGGCGCAGTTCCTCATCACCGGCGTACTGGGGCCGCACTCCAATGCGCATGGCCCGAACGAGTTCCTGCACATTCCCACCGGCAAGAAGGTGTCGATGGTGGTGGCCGAGGTGGTAGCGCGGCATTTTCAAAACCATTCGCGATGATCGATATTGCTGCCAATTGGGCGGCCGTGCGCGGCCGGGTCGACGAGGCCTGCCGCCAGGCGGGCCGCAACCCGGCCGAAGTCACGGTGTTGCCGGTCAGCAAGACCTTTGGCCCGGAAGTGGTTCGGGCCGCGCTGGCGCTGGGTCTGAATCGCCTGGGCGAGAACAAGGTGCAGGAAATCCGGGAAAAGTCCGCGGCGCTGGCCGGCGAGGCAATCGATTGGGTGGTGATCGGCCACCTGCAAACCAACAAGGCCAAGGATGTGGCCCGGCTGGCCAGTGAGGTGCAGTCGTTGGACCGGCTGGAGCTGGCCGAGGCGCTGCAGCGGCGCCTGGAAGCCGAAAACCGCGCCCTGGACGTGCTGGTCCAGGTCAAGACAGCGCGCGAGGAGACCAAGCATGGTCTGGAGGCGGCGGACCTGCCGGGTTTCCTGGAGCGCCTGCGTGGCTTTCCCAGGCTGCGCGTGCAGGGCCTGATGACGCTGGCGACCCTGTCCGAGGATGCCGGCGAGGTACGTGCCTGCTTTCGCCACCTGCGCGAACTGCGCGACCAGTGCGCCGCCCAAGGACATGCGCTGCCACGTCTTTCCATGGGCATGAGCGGCGATTTCCCGTTGGCGATCGCCGAGGGCGCCACCGAGGTGCGCATCGGAACCGCCATTTTTGGTCACCGTTCCTACCCTGTCGCCTAGGTTTTTCGCTGTCCCTGACGTAAAGCAGGCGAAAAAATTTTCAGTGCGCGCCCGCGCATGAATTTGCGGTTTAATAAAATCATATGAAAAATCAGAGTATTAAGACGGGAGTGAGGCGAAATTCGATTTTCCGAACGATAGGGTTCAGTTAACCTCATCCGAACAAGTTACCGGCGAGGCTTTGTTACTTTCACTGCTTCGTCACGGCCGCCGCAGGGGGCGACGGCCGTTCCGGTAACCGCCCAGAGATCACCTAATGCCAAACACGCGACTTGTACTCGCCGCGCTTGCAACGGCTTTGTGCTTTTCAGGTAGCGCTTTCGCCGCCGACAACGTCAGCAGTATTCAGGCCCAGGTTTCCGGAAAGTTCTCCTCCGCGTTGATGAGTCCGCTCGCCGCTTTCACTCCCGCGGCAGCCCTGGCCCAGTCCACGCTTCCCACCCAGCTTCCGATCGCCGCGCTGGCGCACGACAAGGACAGCGCCGACGACAACACCGCCACCAAGGCGGATGACGGCATCGAACAGTTCAGCGACGCCAAGACCAGCCAGGACCTGCGCGACATGCTGATCGGCCTGGCCATGCAGCTGCGCCATGTGCGCTATGTGCGCGGCGGCCGCAATCCTTCCACCGGCTTCGACTGCAGCGGTTTCGTCCGCTACGTCTTCGAACGCGCGATCGGCCTGCAATTGCCGAGCAACTCCGCTTCGCAATACCTGGTCGGTCACATCATCCACCGCGATGCCATGCAGCCGGGCGACCTGGTGTTCTTCCGCACCGCCGGTGGCCGCCATGGCAAGGGCCGCATCTCGCATGTGGCGATCTACATCGGCGAAGGCCGCTTCATCCATTCACCGCGCCGCGGCGAATCGGTGCGCGTGGACAATCTCGCCGACAGCTACTGGGCCAAGCGCTTTGCCGGCGCCCGCCGCCCGGATGCCATGGCCCAGATCGATGCGGGCACGCACAACGGTTGATTTTCCAAGCAACGACGATTGTGAAAGGCCACCTCGGGTGGCCTTTTTTTGTTTAAGTACGCGGATGCCTGGCGGCCTTGAGGTCGTTGGAACGTACCCGCTAGGGTTCCCTTGCAGCTCCCCCCATATAAGCTCACTCATAGCCCAAAAAATTCGCCCGCCATGCCCACCCGCCTTCCGCCCGTCACGCGCAACCTGCTCATCGCCAATGTGGCGGTGTTCTTGTTGCAGCAGATGATGCACTACACCCTGATCGCGCATTTTGCGCTCTGGCCGTGGGGGCCGGACCACTGGGCGCAGTTGCCGGACGGCAGCCTGACGGCGATCGGTTTTCGGCCCTGGCAGCTGGTTACCTACGCCTTCATGCATGGCAGCCTGTCGCACATTTTCTTCAACATGTTCGCGCTGTATATGTTCGGCGGCGCCATCGAGCAGACCTTCGGGCCGCGCAATTTCACGCTGTACTACTTCGTTTGCCTGCTCACCGCCGCGCTGGCGCAATTGCTGGTGGTGAGGTACTTCACGCATGGCTTTGAACCTACGCTAGGCGCATCCGGCGCGATCTTTGGGCTGCTGTTGGCGTTTGGCATGCTGTACCCGCAAGAACGACTGATGCTGATGTTCCTGCCCATTCCTATCCCCGCCTGGCTGTTCGTGATCGGCTATGGCGCGGTTGAGCTGGTGCTGGGCGTGGGTGGCTGGGCGGCGAACGTTGCGCATTTCGCCCATCTTGGCGGTATGCTGGGCGGCTTCTTGATGATCGAATACTGGCGCGGCAAGTTTCCGATCAAACCCAAACGCCGTTTGTTGCGCTGAACAAAATCCCTGCGGACGGAAAGCATGACCCAACACCTGCAGCGCCGGCTGATGCCGCGCCACATCACCTTCATGGCGCTGGGCATGGCCATCGGTACCGGCCTGTTCCTGGGCTCGGCCAGCACCATCCAGCTCGCTGGCCCATCGGTGTTGTTCGCCTACATGTTCGGTGGCCTGATGATCTTCATCATCATGCGCGCATTGGGCGAAATGGCGGTACACGATCCGGTGGCCGGTTCGTTCAGCAGCTACGCGCATCGCTACCTGGGACCGTTCGCCGGCTATGTCACCGGCTGGAACTACTGGCTGCTGATGGTGGGCGTGGGCATGGCCGAGAGCACCGGCGTCGGCATCTACATGAAGCTATGGTTTCCCCACGTGGATCAATGGATCTGGGTGTTCGGCAGCGTGCTGATGATCGGCTCGCTGAACCTGATGGCGGTGAAGGTGTACGGCGAGATGGAATTCTGGTTCACCATGATCAAGGTGGTGACCGTGGTGCTGATGATCCTGGGCGGCGCCGGCATGATCTGGCTGGGCTGGGGCAACGGCGGGCATCCGGTGGGGCTGTCCAATTTGTGGAGTCACGGCGGCTGGTTCCCCAGGGGCGTGATGGGAACCGTGTTGGCGTTGCCGGTGGTGGTGTTCTCGTTCGGCGGCATCGAAACCGTAGGCATGGCGGCAGGCGAGGCCTCGCAGCCGGAGCGCACTATCCCGCGCGCCGTCAATTCGGTTCTGTGGCGTATCCTGATTTTCTATGTGGGCGCGTTGTTCGTGATCATGGCGATCTATCCGTGGGATCAGCTCACCACGCAGAGCAGCCCGTTCGTGACCACCTTCGACAAGCTTGGCATTGCGCAGGCGGCCGGCTTGATCAACTTCGTGCTGATTACCGCGGCGCTGTCAGGCTTCAACAGCACCACCTTCAGCGGCAGCCGCATGCTCTACAGCCTGGCCAACAAGGGGCAGGCGCCGGCGGTGCTGGCCAAGGTGAGCGCGCACGGCGTGCCGACCCGTGGCGTGCTGGTGACCCTGGCCTGCCTGATGGTAGGCGTGGTGCTCAATTACGAGCTGCCGAAGAACATCTTCCTGATGATGATGTCGATCCTCTCGTTCAACACCGTGTGGACGTGGTCGATGGTGTTGATCGCGCACTTCAGCTTCCGTCGCCGTTTCGGCAAGACCCAGTTCCCGCTGCGCGGCTGGCCTCTGACCAGCGCAATCTGCCTGGCCTTCATGCTGTTCGTGGTGTTCATGCTCGGCTATGACCCGGGCACGCGCGTGGCCTTGTACGTGGGCCTGGGCTGGGTGGTGTTGCTGACCGTCGCGTACTTCGTGTTCGGTATCGGCAAACGGATGACGATTGCCGCGGCGGATGCGAACGCGGCCTGATCTCGTCGGCGATTCCCGGCCTGGATGCAAGTGCTGGGATTACATCCCAGCCTACACGCTGAGCGTAGGCTGGGATGACAATCCCAGCTATTTCCACGCCAATGAGAACTTACACTCGCGCTCGCGTACCGGGCGCCATGTATTTCTTCACCGTCAACCTGGCCGAACGGCAGGGCAATGATCTGCTCACCCGGCATGCGGATGCGCTGCGCGAAGCTTTTCGCATGACGAGGCAAGCCCATCCGTTTATCGTCGAGGCCGCCGTGGTATTGCCGGAGCACCTGCATTGCCTATGGATGCTGCCCTCCAGCGATAACGATTTTTCTAGGCGCTGGCGTTTGATCAAGGCTCGCTTCTCACGAAGTATCCCTGCCAATGAGCGGACATCGCCAAGCCGACGGCGCAAAGGGGAGCGGGGCATTTGGCAGCGCCGCTATTGGGAGCATCTGATTCGCGATGACCGCGATTTCCAGCGGCACTTCGACTACATCCATTTCAATCCGGTCAAGCATGGCCATTTGGCCCATGTTGCGGACTGGTCGTATTCATCCTTTCATCGTCACGTTGTGCGCGGCGTGTATCCCATGGATTGGGCGGTGGCGCCGGGAGCGATCGATCTGGTATCCGCAGGTGAATAGGTACCCGTAGGCTGGGATGATAATCCCAGCGTCCACGCGGAAAGCTGGGATTGGCATCCCAGCCTACAATGTCAGCGCAATGCAAGAAAATCCGGGCTGACCACGAAGCGCACCGCATCCAGGCGCAAACGGGCCTGCGGCAGCGCTGCCAGCAGCGCTGAACGCTCTTCTTCCAGCCGTGCGATTTCCGTTTCGCTGATCGAAGGGTTCACGGCGCGCAGCGCCCGCAGGCGCGCAAGTCCCGCATCTAGATTTTCCATGGCATCGGTTAACGCGTTGGCCATGCTGCTTTGCGCCCGCAAGCTGGCCGCTGCCTCGGCCTTTTCCAGCATCGGCGGCACCAGCTTGGTCAGGAATTTGCGGTAGCGAGGTACCTCGATGGTGCGATCGGCCGCTTTGCGTATGGCGCTGTCGCTCGGCTGGAAACCAGGCCGTTCGGTGAGCTTGGTGTCGATCGCGGTCACGATCGGTTGCGTAGGCAGGAAGCGCTCCACATCCAGGCTGCGTTCGGCAACGCACTCCAGCACGTAGACGGCTTGCAGCAGTGCGTTACGTGGCGGCAATGCATCGTCCACCATGAAAGTGGCATTGCCGCGTTCGTTGGACAACACCAGGTCGATGGCGCTGGCGATCATCGGATGATCCAGGCGCAACAGCGGCAGCTCCTCGCGCGCGAGTGCGACATCGCGCGAGAACGTGACCGAAACAGGGCCTTCGCCAAAGCCGGGCAGGGCGTCGGTGGAAAGGTATTGCGGGTCGAGCAGCAGCACGTTGGGCCCAAGTTCTTCGGCGTGGATGCCGAAGGACTCCAGTAGTCGCTGCTGGAACGCGTCCCGGGAGGGATCGTCGTCTTCGCGGCGAAACGCTTGCGCCAACTCGTCCGCGTGCAGATCGCGGCTGGCGGCAAGCTCAAGCAGATGATCGCGGCCTGCACGGATCAGCTCCGCCATCTGCTCGTGCGCGGCCCGTGTTTCGGCTAGCAGCACGTCCAGTTCCTGGTCGCGTTGATCGTCGCCACGGGCGTGTTCTTCGGCGAGTTTCGCCAGCGTTTCACCGTAACGGCGCAGCAGCTCGCGGCCGTCAGCAGGGCTGCTGCGGAAGGCGTCGATGCCTTCGTCGTACCAGCGCGCCAGCACATGCTGGGCGCTATCGGCGGCGGCGATGATGTGGATGCTGATGTCGTGCTTCTGCCCGATGCGGTCCAGCCGGCCGATGCGTTGCTCCAGCAGGTCAGGATCCAACGGCAGATCCCACAGCACCAGCCGGTGCGCGAACTGGAAGTTGCGGCCTTCCGAGCCGATTTCCGATGAGATCAGCAGGCGCGCGCCATCCGGCTGGGCGAAATAGGCGGCATTGCGGTCGCGCTGCACTATCCCTAAGCCTTCATGGAATCGCGCGATGCCTGCGCCGGTGCGCGTGCGCAAGGCTTCTTCCAGTGCCAGCACCTTGGCCTGGCTGCGGCAGATCAGCAGGAACTTGTCTTGCGGGTAGCGATCGAGCAGGGCGACCAGGGTGTCGATGCGTGGATCGCTGGCGTAATCGAGCTCAAGCACCGGCACCGGCTGCTGGATATCGGCATGGAATTCCACCAGCAGCGCCTGGCGCGTGATTTCGTCCAGGCGTTCGGCATCCACCAGTTCCCACACCGGTACGCGTTTGGGAAAGCCGCCGATGCCGGCACGGCGATTGCGGAACATGCTGCGGCCGGTGCCGTGCCGATCGATTAGCGCCGCGAGCAGGTCGCGGCTGTGCTCGGGCTTGGTGGTGTCGCCAAGGCTGGCCTGCAACGCGGCGTCACCTTCGAAAGCCTTGCGCAGCTGTTCCAGCTCGGAAGCGGCGAGCGGAGTACGTTCCAGCAATTTGTCGGCAATATGTGAAAGCGCCTGGAACTGCTCGGACTCGGCCAGGTGGGCATCCAGATCGTGGTAGCGTTGCGGATCGAGCAGACGCAAACGGGCAAAGTGGCCGCTGCGGCCGAGTTGTTCCGGCGTAGCCGTCAGCAGGATCACGCCCGGTGTTGCGGCAGCGAGTTGCTCCACCAAGCTATAGCGTGGGCTGGCGTTGTCCGGCGCCCACGCCAGGTGATGGGCCTCGTCCACCACCAGCAGATCCCAGCTTGTATCCATGAGTTGCTGGGCGCGCTTGGGGTTATGTGCCAGGAAGCCGAAGTCGGCGATCACCAACTGCTCGTCTTCGAACGGATTGGCGTCGCTGCCCGATTGCTCCAGCGCCTCGCAGCGCTCTTCGTCATAGATCGCAAAATTCAGGTTGAAGCGGCGCAGCAGCTCCACGAACCACTGATACACCAGCGTATCGGGCAATAGCACCAGCACGCGCGAGGCACGCCCGGCCGAGATCTGGCGCGCGATGATCATGCCGGCCTCGATCGTCTTGCCCAGGCCCACTTCATCGGCGAGCAGTACGCGCGGCGGACGGCGCGCCGCGGCAATGCCTGACACCCGCAACTGGTGCGGGACTAGCCCGATTCGCGCCGAAGCCAGGCCCCAGCTTGCCGAGCGCCGCGCCTCGGCCCGGCGTTTCAGGCTCTCCAGGCGCAATTCGAAATGCTGCACCGGGTCG
Organism: Dyella flagellata; assembly: GCF_030160275.1. Classification (GTDB taxonomy): domain Bacteria; phylum Pseudomonadota; class Gammaproteobacteria; order Xanthomonadales; family Rhodanobacteraceae; genus Dyella_B; species Dyella_B flagellata. The sequence goes on along the minus strand of NZ_BSOA01000013.1, from coordinate 124,186 downwards.
GTACGCCCGCCGATCAGCCGATCGTCCGCCTGGCTGACGCTCTGCTCGTCATCCAGCTGGCCCTCATGCAGTTCACGTCCCTCGCCGCGGTACACCAGCAGTCCTTCGCGCTCCTCAATCCGCTCGACCAGGAAGGCAATGCCTTTGCCGGACACCCGCTGTCCGGCCCGAAACTCCGCCCGTACCAACGGTGCGGAATCCATCGCATAAGGGCGCAATACCCCCGACTTGGCGAACAGCACCTGCACTCCGCGCCCTTCGACGCGCAGCACGGTGCCTAGGCCGAGTTCGGGCTCGGCGGTGGAGATCCAGCGTTGACCTGGTATGAACATCGTTAAATGAGTGACAGCTGGCCAGAAAGGGCAACGATTATCCGCTCCCTCACGTGCAGAAGAAACCATTGATTTTGCTCAGGCCCGCAGGCTGGGATGACCATCCCCCCAGGCCGGGCCTCCCGTAGGCTGGGTTGCAAACCCAGCTTGGTGATCAAGGAGCATGCCGGGACCGCCATCCCGGCGATCACGAACCGGGGCGCCAGCAGACCCGTGCAAGCAACACATTCCATGCGTGACCGCCCTCACGCCATCGGCGCCCCTTTAGTCCGCTCGTCGGAAAAACCCTGCCACTTGTCGGATAGCGCCTACTTAAAGGGGGGCGGGGACTGGCCGCCGCAAAATGCCTGCGTAGACTAAAACCTACGTACGGGGGGAATTTCATGCTTGTGTCGTTGCGAAGCGCGCCGGTCAGGTGTGTCAAGGGATTCAGCATGGTCGAGCTGATGGTCACGCTGGCGGTGGTCGCCATCCTCGCGGTGATCGCCGTACCCAACTTCAAGGACATGATCAATTCGAACCGGCTGACCACCGCGGCCAACGAACTCGTTGCCGGGCTCAATACCGCGCGCATGGAGGCGATCAAGCACAACTCCTACACTCAGTTTTGCAGCAATAGCGCGACCACCAACACCTCCGACACGCTCGGCACGGCCTGCGGTACTAGCGGTGGCGCAGTGTTTGTGCAGCAGACGTCTGCCAAAGCATTGCCGGTGTTTGGTGCTCCACCGGAGCTGCAGATGCCGGTGCAGATATCCGGCACTTTCGTTGCCATCCGCTTTCATGGCGATGGCCTGGGTTATACGCCCGGCTCAACCACGCCCTATAGCGACACCGCCACTTCGGCGTTGGCGGATATCTGCAGCGCCGCGCTCAGCAGCAACAACCACATCAAGGTCCAGATGGCGACCGGATCGATCATCACCACCACCACGACCACGGCGACTTGTCCATGACGCCTAGCCAAAGACAAAAGCGATTCGCGCGAATCGGTAGCCGGAACCAGGCCGGCGTTGGCCTGATCGAGGTAATGATTGCCGTACTGGTACTTTCGATCGGCTTCCTCGCGGTTGCCGCGTTGCAAGCGCGTTCGTTGTCCACCAACAACAGCGCGATGGTGCGCAGCATGGCCACGATCGCCAGCTATTCGATCCTCGATGCAATGCGCGCGGACCGTACCAACGCCGCGAACTATAACGGCACCTACAAAGGGAATGCCTGTCCAACGACCAACAGTACCCTGGCGCAAACGCAAATCGCGGCGTGGTGCAGCCAAGAGCTTAAACCCCTCGGCCAGTCTGCCACCACCATTGGTACGATCAACTGTGCTGCAGCTGCCGGTACACAGACCTCGCTGTGCAAAGTGATCATTCAGTTCGATGACAGCCGCGCTGGTGATGCTGGTTCTTCCGCCAGCAGCCAGACCTTCGTTACGCAGGCTTTGCTATGAGCAAGCATCCGATGACACGCAGCAGGCTACGGCACGGCGCAACGCGCTTCACGCAACGCGTGCATGGCTTCACCCTGATCGAAATGATGGTAGCGATGCTGCTTGGTCTTATCGTCATCGGCGGGGTGATCAGCGTATTCCTGGCCGGTCAACAGACCTATCGCACCAATGAAGCATTGGGTGACGTGGAGGACGGTTCGCGCACCGCGTTCGAATTGCTTTCCCGCGATATACGCGATGCCGGCAACACCGGCTGCGACACCAGTAGCGGGCGTGTCGCCAATGTCATTAATCCGCCGGACCCGTGGTACGCCGACTGGAACGATGCGCTGATCGGTTATGACGATGCCACTGCGGACCCGGCGTTGAGCGGCCTCAGCACGGGCAAGCCGGTGGCCGGCATGAGTTCGGTGCACGTGATCAGTACCGCCAATAGCGATATCACCATTGCACATACGCCTTCGACGAGCAATGCCAGCTTCAAGATCAACGCCGCCACCACCGACTTGACGACGGGTGATCTGATCATGATCTGCGATTTCGATCATGCTGCGATCCTGCAGATCACCAAGTACAACAGCGACGATAACGTCGTCCACGATTCAGGTGGCAACGCCAGTCCGGGCAACTGCTCGAAGGGCTTAGGCTACCCGACCTCCTGCAGTAATCCAGTCGGTAACGGCTACGCGTTTCCGCCCAATTCGCGGGTCGCCGTGCTCACTTCAGCGGTCTGGTATATCGGCACGAATCCTGTGGGCGGCAATTCACTGTATCGGCTTAGTGTAAGTCCCGGTGCCAGTGGCATGACGTCAACACCGCAGGAAATGGTGCGCAATGTCGTCAATATGAAAATTCAGTATCTGCTGCCGTCAAGCACCAGCTTCGTTAACGCCGCCAGCATACCCAGCACCGGCTGGGCGACGGTGAACGCTGCGCAAATCAAACTGATCGTGAACAGCACCTATGCGCGCGCCGGCGTGAATGGCACCGCGCTTACCCGAACTTTCACTTCTACCACCACCGTGCGCACCCGAGTGCAATGATATGAAAGCGCCAAATGGTTATCGTCGATCGCCGGTTCGCGTTCCTTCAATCGGAGCCCGCGCCCAGCGAGGCATTGCATTGGTAGTGGCATTGATCCTGCTGCTGCTGATCACCATGGTCGGACTGGCCGCCGTGCGTGGAACGATCATGCAGCAGCGGATGGCGTCCAACCTCTACGATCGCCAGGTGGCGTTTCAAAGCGCTGAGGCGGCGGTCCGTGCGGCGACCGCGCTGGTTGCCACCACGCCATCGATCATTTGGCACAACTGCCAGGCCGGCGGCATCACCTGCTTGCCCAATCCCTTCAACGATTCGACGCTGCCGTCAAGCGCTATCCACACGGTGTCCAAAGGGACGGCAACCGGCGACTACACCGCCAGCGCGGCGGCTGCCAGCCAACCGCAGTACGTGGTGGAGAATATGGGCAACTGGGTCGACCAGAAAACCAGCACCGGCTTCGGCAATACCGCCAACTCGCGCAACTATGGCGTGCAGGGCGGTTCGGGCACGAATGTGTATTACCGCATTACCGCGCGCAGCGGCGACCCTGCCGTAGTGGGCGACCGTGCCGTGGTGACGCTACAAGTGGTGGTCAAGCAAAGCTGATCGGGCGCACTCGATCCATGCATGTCGCGGGGTTGCGACGAGCTGTCCAATTTCAGGGTTAAACCGTGATGAACACGAAGCTACAAGCAGTTCGCCGTCTGGGTGCCGCAGCGTGCCGGTTGCTGGGTACGGTGCTGGCTGTCTGGACAATTGGCGCTAGCTACACGCCAGCGGCGGCCACCACCACGGTGCCCGTGGACCAGCAGCCGGTGACCTTGCAGCCGACGATTCCACCCAACGTGACTCTGATGCTCGACGATTCGGGTTCGATGAACTGGGACGTCATGCCCGACTATGGATATATCGGCGCGAATCCGGGTAACCCTACCGCGGCCGAGCTGACCAGTTCCAGCATCAATGGCGCTTACTACAACCCGAATATCACTTATGCCCCGCCGCAACAGGTCAATGGCTCCCTGTATCCCGCGCCGAGCTTTACCGCCGCATGGGTCGACGGTTTCAATCACAGTACCGGCACAGTAAATCTGTCGAACTACAATGGTTCGAAAGATTCGAGTAACAACAACACTTGCTACGCGGCCAACGCGTTCTGCCCGCCGAGCAATATCGGCTATTCGCAATCCTTTACTGTCACTTCGTCTGGCACACCTTACACGCCGCTTTGTCCATCCGGATCTACGCTTCAGAGTGGGCAGTGTCAGGAGCAGCCCTATGCACCGACTTGCCCGTGGGGCTACTCGCTGCAAACCACCGGCAGGAATGCGGGCCTCTGCGTCAATAGCAGAAATAGAACCAGGTCTCCTACCTGTCAGGGAACAGACACCTACAACTCCACGACCTTCATGTGCACGCCGGATCCGGCGTACGCGACTTCGTCGCCGTACTGCAATGGTTCGGATACCTTGGATACGAGCACGAACATGTGCGTGCCACAGACGACGAGCACGTATTCGTTCTTTACCTATACGGTGCAAAACTCAGATGGCACCTACACGAGTCACTACGTAGGCCTCAACGGTACTTGCGAACTGGCCGCCTCGGCTGGCATGACATCGAGCAACTGCGACGAAACCGCCGCCACCCAGCAGAACGTCGCCAACTGGTACTCCTACTACCACACCCGCATCCTGATGGCCAAGAGCGGCCTGATGGCGGCCTTTTCCACCGTGGACAAGTCGTTCCGAGTGGGCTTCGGCTCGATCAACGGCAACAACACCGCTGGCCTTCCAACACTGCAGTATCCATTCGACGATTCCGGCAATGGAGAAGGCAACGCCCAGAATGCCCTGGCCGAGGACCAGCCGTTCGGCGATGGTTCCAGCGGGACCCAGAAGGCCGCGTTCTGGACCTGGATCCTTGGCGAGAATGCGGGTGGCGGTACACCCTTGCGCACGGCATTGGATCGGGTGGGGCAGTACTACCAGACTTCGCAGCCTTGGACGACGATGTCATCCGATCCCGGCTATGGGACGACCAACCAACCGAGCAGTATCGCCTGCCGGCAGTCCTACACCATTTTGACTACCGATGGTTTCTGGAACGACAGTTACTCGTCGTCGGCCGAGAACGGCGCCAGTAGCGCGGCCTGGCCGACGGTGAACGGGCCCAATGGCCTGACGTGGCCAAGCACACCCGGCAGCTCGCCCGCAGCGCCTTACTCCGGTGGCGCGCCGAGCGATGGTGGCGCGTCTCTCGCCGACGTAGCCATGTATTACTGGGAAAACGACCTGCAAAACAGCACGTCCTTTCCCAACGAAGTGCCGACCAACGCGGAAGATCCAGCGTTCTGGCAGCACATGACCACCTTTACCATGGGCTTGGGCTTCACCCCGTCGGGTATTACCGGCACGGCATCCAATGGCGATTCGCCACCCACTGTCAGCGACGTCTTCAGTGCTGCCAACGGTAAGCTTACGCTCAGCAACTTCAGCTGGCCTGCGCCTGCGTCGAACTCGATCTACAACATTGCCGACCTGGAACATGCGGGCGTGAACGGGCACGGCGGCTTCTATTCCGCGACCAGCCCGGCAACGTTTATTAGTGGTTTGACCGATGCCATACAACGTGCCTCCGAGCGCGCGGGTACCGGCGCCAGCCTGGCGGCCAACTCCACCCAGCTCACCAACGGCACGGTGGCTTATCAGGCGAATTACTACACGGTCAAGTGGACCGGCGACCTGAAGGCGCTGGCGATCGATTCCACCACCGGCGCGATCGCCACCACGCCAACATGGAGTGCGGCCGCGCAGATGGACGACAGCAATGGCATCGTCACCTATCCCAATCGCAACATCGTTACCTACGTGCCGTCGGCCTCGTCGGGGAGCAGCGGTTCGTTCGTGGCGTTCAAGAACTCTTCCTCCGGTGCGCCGCCCGCTTTGTCCAGCACACAGCTCGCCGCGCTGGGCAGCACGACAGCAGCACAGGTAACGATGGTGAACTACCTGCGTGGCGATACCACGCTGGAGCAGAAAAACAACGGCAACTATCGCGATCGCAATACCGCGCTAGGCGACATCGTGGACTCGCAACCGGTGTATTCCGGTGCTCCCAATCTGAACGAGTTCGAGAACCAGGCATTTACCGGCATCGCCAACTCCGCGAGCAGCGGCGACAATTCGTTCCTGGCCTGGGCTCAAAGTACGGCCGACAGCAGCGGCGCCGCCGTGACCAATGCTGTTTCCGCGCGCAAGCCCTTGGTGTTCGTAGCGGCCAACGACGGCATGCTGCATGCCTTTGACGCCAGCAACGGAACTGAAGTGTATGCCTACCTGCCCGGTGCAGTGATCGCGGCGGGCGGCACGACCAATACGGGAGCCAATCTGGCGAGCCTGTCGGATCCCTCCTACGGTAATACCACCTTGCCGCATCAGTACTTCAACGACGGTGAGTTGACCATCGCCGACGCCTATTTGCCCGGGCTCACGGCAGACAATGGCTATAGCTGGCATACCATCCTGGTGGGCACCACCGGCCGTGGCCCGGCCAAAGCCGTCTATGCGCTGGACATTACCGATCCCAGCAACATCAAGCCTCTATGGGAGCGTTCCGCCGGCGACGGACTGACCAACAGCAACTACATTGGCCAGATGGTAGGTAAGCCGGTGATCGCCAAAGTGCAGGACGGTACCAATTCCGACTGGCAGGTGTTGATCGGCAACGGTTACAACAGCACCGCCGGCTCGGCGGCCTTGCTGGAATTTGACCTGGCCACCGGTACGCTCAGCGTACACACGACCACCAACCGCATCTCCACCGCGGCCAATGGCCTCGCCGCACCGGTAACCTGGATGGATGTTGCGGGCAATGGTGTCAGTACCGAGGCCTACGCGGGCGATCTACAGGGACAGGTGTGGCGGTTCCCGCTGGGTAGCGCACAAGGCAATAACTACAATACCGATCCGAGCACTTTAGGCGGCGTGAGCACGACCGGAACTGTCGTTTTCTCCACCCCGCTGGATACCAGCAGCAATCCGCAACCGATCACGGCCGGCATGTTGGCGGGCGAGGATCCCACCACGGGCAACGTGTGGGTGTTCTTCGGCACCGGTCAGTACCTCAGCAGCAGCGATCTCAGCAACCAGCAAGTAGAGAGTTGGTACGGTGTGATTGCCCAGCCGGGTGGCTCCTCCACGCCGACGAGTAGTGCAACGGTGAGCAATTTGAAGCAGCGCTCGATCATCTATCAGCTGAACGGCGATCCCACCGCTAGCCCCCCTACCTTGGGTGAGCGCGTAGTGACGCCAATGCCGACCCCGAGCGACATGAGCGGCGAGCTCGGCTGGTACATGAACCTGGAGGCGCCGACGGGAACCAACGGTGCCTTGGTCGCCCAGGGCGAGCGCATGGTCACGCCCAACCAGTTCCAGGGCAATTTGCTGCTGGGCACCACGCGCATCCCGGTGGTTACCGATATCTGCAACCCTTCCGGCAGCGGTTGGGTGATGGCGGTCGATCCCTTCACCGGCACCAACCCATCTGCCCAATTCTTCATGGGCAGCGGCGGTACCGCTACGTTCACCTACAACGGCAAGACCGTGACCATGCCGACATCGGGTTTGGGCTTCAGTGCGCTGCCCAACAACCCGATCTTCGTGGGTGGCGACATGCTCAATAGCTTCGATAACGGCACTACATCCAACCAGATGACCACTGGCTCGACCGGAACCACGACGCGTGTATCCTGGCAGGAAGTGGTGAATCAATGAGGCCCGGCATCATGAATCGACCCAATGGCCATGTGGAAGCCCGCAAGCTTGTCGTTCGCCCACGGCTTGGGCAAAAGCGGATTCGCCGCGATAGGCAGGCGGGTTTCAGCCTGGTCGAACTGATGATCTCGGTGGCGATCGTCGCGATACTGGCTGCGATTGCCGTTCCCGCCTACACGCAGTACACGATCAAGACCAACCGTAGGGCGGCGGAGGCATGCTTGTCCGAGCATGCCAATTACATGGAGCGGATTTACACCACGACCTTGAACTACGGCCAGATGCCCGCGTCCAGTTCTACCTCGGGAGCAACAGTGGCGACAACGCTGCCAACGCTCGATTGCGCAGCACCCAGCCAGACCGGGAAAAATTATAGTTACGCGTTTGGTCCAGCCAATCCCAGCACTTCGGCCTACAGTGTCCAGGCGACCCCTACGAGCTCCTTACAGCTGAAAGACAGCTGTGGAACGCTCTCGATCAACCAGGCGGGCACCCGCTCGCCATCTACCACGGGGTGCTGGTAATCCCCAAGAGGCTCCTTAAGTCTCCGCCCACATCCGCAACAAGTTGTGATAGACGCCGGTAAGCCTCACTCGCGCGGCTTCATCGGCGTGGGTGGCGGTAAGCCGCTGGATGGCGTTATCCAGGTCGAACAGCATGCTGCGCTGACCGTCATCGCGCAGCATGCTTTGCACCCAGAAAAAGCAAGCCAGCCGTGTGCCGCGCGTAACCGGGTTCACGCGATGCAGGCTGCTGGCGGGGTAGAGGATCATGTCGCCGGCAGGAAGCTTGACCGTCTGGGTGCCATAAGTGTCTTCGATCAATAGTTCGCCGCCGTCGTAGCTGTCGGGCGAGGCCAGGAACAGTGTGGCGGAGAGATCGGTGCGGATCTTGTCGGCGCTGCCGGGTAGCAGGCGGATGGAGCCGTCGACATGGCTGCCGAAGTGCATGCCACCCCCGTAGCGGTTGAACATCGGCGGGTAGATGCGGTTGGGCAGCGCAGCACTGATGAAGAGCGGGTGGCGTTCCAGCGCGCCAAGCACGATGTTGCCCAGTTCATTGGCTAGCGGCGAGCCTTCGGCGATTTGCTGGTTTTGCTTGACGCGGGTGCCCTGGTGGCCGGCGGTGACACGGCCGTCGACCCAGTGGGCGTCCGCGGCGTCCAGGCGTTGGCGAAAATGGGCGACTTGGTCGGTGCTGAGCAGGGTTGGGATGTGGACCAGCATGGTGGTAGGACTACTTGTGATCAGCGCAATGGAATGAGGGTTTGCTCCCTCCCCTACGTGTAGTAGGGGAGGGTTGGGGTGGGGTGAAGCAAGCTCGCGATGAATTCAAGCATTTCCGCAAGCTCGTGCAACCCCACCCCAGCCCTCCCCTGCACGCAGGGGAGGGAGCACGTCATGGCGAGTGTCGAGGTGCACGCTTCGGGTTACAACCAACTATGAGCGTATCTCTCAGAACTTGTACGTAACCGTCCCCAACACCGTACGCCCAACCCCAGGCACCGCCCGCCCGCCGTCGGACGGTATCACTGCATCGAAATACCGCTTGTTGGCAAGGTTCAACAAATTGAGCCGGATGTCATAGCGAGGCTGATGGTACGCCAGCATCGCATCCCAGCGCGTATAGCCGCCCACGCTGGTCTTGTCGGTATTCGCCGCATAGCGTTGCGACATGTAAGTAGGGCCACCGCCTGCTTCCCAGTGCTGGGCGAAGGTATAGGTGGTCCAGGCGGTAAAGGTGTTGCGTGGCGTGTTGGCCGGTACGTTGCCTTGGGTGCCGTCCAAGGCTTTCACAATCTTGCCGTCCATGTAGCTGTAGCCGGAGAAGACCTGCCAGTGGTCGGTGAGATGTCCGACTACTCCCAGCTCCGCGCCACGCACGCGAATGTTGCCATTGAGCGTGTATTCGCCGGATGAGGTTTGCGTGCGCGCATTGGTCTGTTCCAGCTTGTACAGCGCGGCATTGACGCCAAGCATGTCGTCGAGCAGATTCCACTTGGCGCCGATTTCGTAGGAGCGGTTTTTCGAAGGGGCGAGGTTTTGCGTGCCGTTGGTAAGCGTGAGCTGTTCCAGCACCGGGTTGAACGAGGTGCCATACGACACGTAATAGGACTGTTTTTCGCTGGGCTGATAAATCACGCCGCCGCGCACGCTGGTGAAATACACCGTCTGCTGGGCATAGGCCGGCGCTGAAAGGGTATTGCTGATGTGTGCGTCGAAGCGGTCGCGGCGTACGCCGGCCACCACCATCCAGTGATCGTCTAGCTTGATGGTGTCGTTGGCGTAGACACCGACCGACTTGCCGACAGACTGCGCATAATTGCCCACAGTAGTGGTGACGTTGGCGGGTGTGGCTTGCTGCGCAGGATCGAGCAAGGAAAGGAGTGGCAAGCCGTTACGCGTATAGGTCTGGTTGTTGTAGGTTTCGCGTGCGAACTCCACGCCGGTGACCAGGGTGTGCTGCCAGTTACCGGTTGAGAACTTGTTGACCAGATCGGTCTGGCTGTCCAGCAGTTTGTCGTGGATGACGCGGTCGTGGCTGGCCAACTGCACGTAGAGATCCTGCAATGGCAGGTTGGTGGGATTGCCAAGAGTGCGGTTGAGCGTTACGCCACCAGCCGTGACGACGCTGTTGGCGGCAGTTTCGCGCGCATCGGTTTTGTATTGGCTGTATTGCAATTGCGTGCGCAGGGTAAGGTGATCCGAGAACGTATGCTCCAGGCGTGCGTTGAATTCGTCGATGCTTTGAATGGTGCGGTCGTCGGTCAGGCCGTACCAGTTTTTCGGATTGACGTGCGCAGGTCGGCCGTTGATCGGTGGCAGGCCGTAGTCGGGCATGTCGTGGTTACGCTGGATCAAGGCCGATAGCGTGATTTGGGTCGGTGTGCCAATACCAAGGCGCAGCGCCGGTGCGATGCCGCCGTCGCGGTTGTTCAACACCTCGCGCGTGGAGTGCATGTCCTGGCCGTAGATGTTCAAGCGCGCGGCGGCGGTGCCGGACAGTGGTTGATTGATGTCGCCGGTAAGGCGGTAACGGTCGCCGCTGCCCACCGTCGCGCTGATCTGGCCGAACGCCTTCAACTCGGGTTGCTTGCTGACCTGGTTGATCACGCCACCGGTGGAGCCGCGGCCGAACAACATGGACGAGGGCCCTTTCAGCACTTCGACGGCGTCCAGATCGAACACGTCGCGGTAGTACTGGCCGGGGTCGCGGAAGCCGTCCAGATAGATGTCGGTGCGTGCGGTGAAGCCGCGCAGGTTGATGTTGTTGCCGATTTGCCCGCCTTCGGCCGCGCCGATGGTAATGCCCGGCACGTTGCGCAACGCATCCTGCAGCGAGGTGGCACCTTGGGCGTCGAGCAGATCGCGGTTTACCACCACCACGCTCTGCGGGATGTCGCGCAGTGATGTGGGCACCTTGGCGCCGACGCTCGATGTGTCAGCGGTGTAGTCGTTGCCGATGATGCTGCCGGTGACGTGCACCGTGTTCATGGTTTTGGGCGTGGACGGCTCGTTGCTTGGGCCAGCGGAGGAAGCTGTGCCTTGTGCGGATGTCGCAGCGGGGAGGGCGAGTGCAAGCAGCAGGGCGGTTTGCAAAGGCGAAGCAGGGAAGTTGGCGGGCATGGGAACGATGTCGGCAAGGTGGAAGGAACAGAACCGGCTTGGCTGGCTGCTTGAGCGCGTCTGGGCTCAATCCCGCTTGCGACCTTGAAAGGCGTTCTGTAAATACGAATCGTTCCCATTCTTACATAATGTTACACGTCTGTGAAGCAGCGACCGCCGCGTAGGCTGGGATGCCAATCCCAGCTTTCTCGCGGTGCAGGGATGCTGGGATTGTCATCCCAGCCTATCCACGAAAAAGCCCCGCATCGGCGATGCGGGGCTTTGGTTTTCCCAACTAGGGCGTCGTGCGACTTACCAGATCTTCACCTGCTTGTCGCCGTCACGGACCATCGTGTCGCCCGCCTTGCACTGGAAGGCCTGCGCAAATGCCGGCATGTTCGACGGCGCACCAACAGCGCGCAGCGAAGCCGGAGCGTGCGGATCGATGTTCAGATACAACTCCGCTTGCTTCTCGCGGGTGTTGTTGCGCCATACGCGCGCCCAGCTCAAGAAGAAGCGCTGGTCTTCAGTGTAGCCGTCGATCTTGTCCTGCGCCTCGCTGGGGTTCTTCTTCAGCGCATCCTGCAGAGCATCGTAGGCCACGTTGATGCCGCCCAGGTCCGCAATGTTCTCGCCCAGGGTCAGCTGGCCATTGACGTGCAGGTCCGGCTTGTCCTTGATCGGCGCATACCCGTTGAACTGATCCACCAGTTTGCCGGTGCGTGCCTTGAACTGCGCCTTGTCCTGCGCCGTCCACCAGTCGGCCTTGTTGCCGTCGCCGTCGAACTGCGCGCCCTGGTCGTCGAAGCCGTGGCTGGACTCGTGCCCGATCACGGCGCCGATGCCGCCGTAGTTGATCGCGTCATCGCCCTTGGCATAGAAGAACGGCGGCTGCAGGATGGCGGCCGGGAAGTTGATGGTGTTGGTGCTGGGATCGTAGTAGGCGTTCACCGTTTGTGGCGTCATGCCCCACTCGGTGCGGTCGGTGGGCTTGCCGATGTGGCCAATGTCCCATTGGTAGTTGAATTTGGCCGCGGCCATCAGGCTGCCGTAGTAGTCGCCCTGCTTGATGTCCAGGCCATCCCAGCTGCGCCAGTGGTCCGGGTAGCCGATCTTGGGCAGGAACTTCTGCCACTTGTCCAGCGCCTTCTGCTTGGTGGCGTCGCTCATCCAATCCAGGTGCTGGATGCGATCCTTCAGGGCTTCGCGCACATTGGTCACCAGATCCTGCGCACGCTGCTTGGCTTCGGGCGTGAACTCCTTGGCCACGTACAGCTGGCCCAAGGCTTCGCCCATGGAGCCGTTGACTGCACCCAGCACGCGCTTCCACAGCGGCTTCTGTTCCGGCTGGCCGGAAAGCGTCTTGCCGTAGAAATCGAAGCGGTTGTCCTGGAAGGCGGTGCTCAGGTACGGCGAAGCGCTGCTGATGGCGTGGAAGCGCAGATAAGCTTGCCATTGCGCTATCGGCGCGGTGGTCAGCAGCTTGTCGAATTCGGCGAAGAACTTCGGCTGTGACAGCGAGAAGCCCTTGTCGATGCTAACGCCCTGGGCCTTGAAGAAGTCACCCCAGTTGAAGTGCGCAGTGAGCTTGTCCGCCTCGGCCACGCTCACGAAGTGATATTGGTTGTCCAGGTCGCGCATTTCGGTGGGCGAGAGCGAGGACTGCGCCAGCTTGGTTTCGAATGCCAGCACTTCGTCGGCCTGCTTCTTGGCATCGGCCTCGGCTACGCCGGTCAGCTCCAGCGACTTGGCGATATAGTCCTTGTAGGCACTGCGGATATCGGCGTATTTCGCCTCGGTGTAGTAGTCGCGCGTGGGCAGGCCCAGGCCCGACTGGTTGGCGAAACCGATCTGGATCTTGGCATCCTTGAAGTCGGCGCCGGAGCCGAATTCGAACACCTGGCTGTCGCCGTCGGCGAAGCGGTCAGTAATGTACTTGGCGACGTCAGCCGGCTTTTTCAGCGCATCGATCGCGGCGAGCTGCGGCTTGATCGGATCGTAGCCAAGCTTGTTGACGGCGTCCTGGTCCATGCCGGCCTGGTACAGGTAGCCGATCTTCTGTTCGATCGACCCCGGCTTGGCCTGTGCGATGTTCTTGGCGGCCGCATCAACGATGTCGTGCTGCGTGCTCAGGCTCTGCTCGGCCAGCGCATCGAACGCGCCCCAACGGGTGCGGTCCTGCGGAATCGGGTGGGCGGCGACCCATTTGGCATTGACGAAGCCGTTGAAGTCCTGGCACGCGTTGATGGAGGCGTCCAGCTCGCTGGCGTCGAACACGCTGACCGGCTTGGTGGCAGCGGCGGTGCTGGCTGCAGCGGCAGGTGCGCTGGCCGACGGTGCCGGGGCCGGTGTCTGGGCTTGCTCTTGCTTGCCGCACGCGGCCAGGGCAAAGGTGACGCTCGCGGCGAGCAACAGCGGCTTCAAATGCTTGTAGGTCATGAATATCCCTCTGGAAAAGGTCGTATGAATCGCCCGGGGCGCTTCCTGGTTTGGCTGGCCTTGGTATCGCGCGCAATGCCGATTCCGGCCATGACTTCCCAAGCTAGGTCATAGGTCATGGTGTACCCAGTGTCAAAGGTCAGGGGTGGGGTAGGCGCCCGCCGTGGCCGTTTGTGCGGTTATGCCGTGTGCAGGCCGGGATGGCTATCCCAGCTACGCAGCCCACCGAAAACCCGCACTCGTCGAGCAGCTGTTATTCGCCTGTCATGGCCAAGCGCTAAGGTCCCGCCTGTCGCGCCGAGGGGAGCGTGCCCATTGACCGTCACCGGAGGCTGCCATGCGCTCTCGTCTTGCCGTCTGTCTTGCTGCCTGCTTGCTAACACTGTCCGCCGTCGCGTTGTCCGCGCCGGATCCGGCCGTCGATGCTGCTTCCTGGCAGGGACATAAGCATGTTCCCACCGCCACGCCGATCAAGCACCTGGTGGTGATCTTTCAGGAGAACGTGTCCTTCGATCACTACTTCGGCACCTATCCTTATGCGGCGAACCCGGCGGGCGAGCCGCCGTTCTACGCGAAGCCGGATACGCCGAAGGTCAACGGCCTCAGCAAGGAACTGCTCGGCAATAATCCGAATGCCAACAACGCCGCCAACGGCACAGGGGCGATCAATCCGTTCCGCCTGTCGCGCGCCCAGGCCGCCACGGCCGACCAGGATCACGACTACATGCCGGAGCAGCAGGCGTTCGACAACGGCGCCATGGATCTGTTTCCGAAGTACACCGGTTCGGGTGAAACCCTGCCGGGTGGCAGCACGGCTGAAGACGGCACTGGCCAAGTGATGGGTTACTACGACGGCAACACCGTTACCGCGCTGTGGCATTACGCCCAGCATTTCGCCATGAGCGACAACAGCTACAACACCACCTTCGGTCCGTCCACGCCGGGCGCACTGAACCTGGTTTCGGGCCAGACCAACGGCGTCAGCGAACAGTTGGCCGCTGCCGGGGACGTGGTTGCCGATGGCCAGGGTGGCTACACGCTGATCAGCGATGCCGACCCGATCGACGACGTGTGTTCCAACTCCAGCGGTGCGCGCGTGCGCATGAGCGGCAAGAACATCGGCGAGTTGCTCAGCGCCAAGCGCATCACCTGGGGTTTCTTCGAAGGCGGTTTCGATCTCTCCACCATCAACCCGAATGGCAGCACCGGCTGCAAGCGCAGCACCACCTCTACGGTGACACAGGCGAAGAAGGCGGACTATATCCCGCATCACCAGCCGTTCCAGTATTACTCGCACACTGCCAATCCTACGCACGCGCGTCCCACCTCGGTGGCGATGATCGGCCACTACGGCGATGCGGCCAATCACCAGTACGACCTCAACGATTTCTACGCCGCGGTGGAAGCGGGCAACATGCCGGCGGTGAGCTTCCTCAAGGCGCCGGGCTACCAGGACGGCCATGCCGGCTATTCCGATCCGCTGGACGAGCAGCAGTTCATCGTGCACGTGCTCAACTTCCTGCAGCAGCGGCCGGAATGGCGCGACACCGCCGTGGTGATTGCCTATGACGACTCCGACGGCTGGTATGACCACCAGACCTCGCCACGGGTGAACGCCTCGCAGACCAGCCAGGATGCGCTCAATGCCGCGGGCGTGTGCAACGGCCGCAGCACGCTGCCGGGCGTGAATACCAACCAGGCGGTACAGGGGCGCTGCGGTTACGGCCCGCGCCTGCCGCTGTTGGTGATTTCGCCATGGGCCCGCCGCAATTACGTCGATCACACGGTGACCGACCAAAGCTCGATCACGCGCTTCATCGAAGACAACTGGCTGGGTGGCCAGCGCCTTGGTGGCGGCTCGTTCGATGCGGTGGCCGGCAAGCTCACCAAGATGTTCGATTTCGACGACCCGTTCGGCGAAAACCGCCGCCTGTTCCTGGACGCAAGCACCGGCGAGCCGGTGACCGGGAAGTAATTCGCGCGTTGTTGATCAAGACGTCAGAATGTTGCAAGCATCGCCCCACTGGCTGGGGCGATGCCTTTTTGCTTACGAGAAATCCACCGTGTCGACTCGCCGCGATTTTCTGAAATGGACGGTGTTGGGGCTGGGCGCATGCTCTACGCGTCTGGGCGCGCATGACATGCGCGGAATGGGCAAGCTGGGTGGTGGCCCCTTGTGCAAGCACCTGGTGGCAGATCAGGCGAGCGTGCCGCGCCTGCTCGATCCTGGCCAGCTCAAACCGTTCGTCGACCGATTGCCGCTACCGCCGGTGCTGCGCGCCGACGGCACGACGCTGCGCGTGGATATGCGTGAAGCCGAACAACGCCTGCATCACGATCTGCCGCCCACGCGCCTGTGGACCTACGGTGGCTGCATGCCTGGGCCTAGCATCGAGGCGCAAAGCGGCAAGGTATTGCGCATCGATTGGCGCAATTTACTTCCTTCCAAGCACTTTCTGCCGATCGACCATCGCATTCATGGTGCCGAAAAAGACCAGCCCGAAGTTCGCGCTGTAGTACATGTGCATGGTGCTTGCGTGCCGACCGCAAGCGATGGTTACCCGGATGACTGGTACGTGCCTGGCCAATCGCGCTTACATACCTATCCGAACCGGCAGGATGCGGCCGCTTTGTGGTATCACGATCACGCGATGGGTATCAATCGCCTGAATATCTATGCGGGCATGTTCGGTCATTTCATCGTGCGTGACGAACACGAGCAAGCCTTGGGCCTGCCGCAAGGCGAGCAGGAAATTCCGCTGACCCTGAGCGATAGGTTGCTAACCACCGCTGCGCAGCTTTACTACCCGGTCTCGGGCAATAGCGAAGCGCCGTGGGTTTCGGAAGTGTTCGGCAACGCCATGCTCGTCAACGGCGCGTTGCTGCCGTATCTGGAGGTGCAGCCGCGTCGCTACCGCTTTCGCGTGCTGAATGCTTCCAATGCGCGGTTCTTCAACCTGAAAATGCGCGATGGGCGCCCGTTCGTGCAGATCGGCAGCGACCAGGGTTTGCTTGCCGCGCCGGTGTCGTTGCGCAACCTCTTCATTGCGCCGGGCGAGCGCGCGGACATCGTCATCGACTTTGCCGCTCTCGCCGGACAGCAGCTCGAACTGGTCAACGATGCTTTGCCGATCATGCAATTTCGCGTCGGCAGCGGTCGTGCGAAGGATGCGAGCATGCTGCCCGCCGTACTGCGCGACGTGCCTCGTATGTCCGAGTCGGCTGCTACCAAGCAGCGCATGCTGACGCTGGACTCCTACCAGGATTGCGTGGCCGAACCGATGCTGATGCTGCTTGGCGGCAAGCGCTGGCACGAGCCGGTGACGGAAAAGCCGGTGCTAGGCAGCACCGAGATCTGGAACCTGGTCAACCTCACCGATGACACGCATCCCATCCATCTGCACCTAGTGAAGTTCCAGATCCTGGATCGCCGCCCGTTTGATACCGGTGCCTGGATGGATGCCCAAGCCGTGCGCTACACGGGTGCGGCACAAGCACCTTCAGCCGGCGAGGCGGGCTGGAAAGATGTGGTGCAGGCCTGGCCCGGCATGATTACGCGCATCATCGTGCGCTTCGATGGCTATGCGGGGCGTTACGCATGGCATTGCCATTTGCTGGAGCACGAAGCAAACGAGATGATGCGGCCGTTCGAGGTGGTCGCCGCCTAGCCGCTGTCACTGTGAGAGCAGATCCAGCTCGAGCATACGATAATCGAATTTTGCTTTGACAGGCCTGTCCTGTTTCAGCGCTACGAGTTCCATCTCGACGAACTGTCGCCATGCCCTGACTTCGCTATTGCTGAGTTCACATCCGCCGTGATGCATGATGTACGTCAACCCTGACGAGTCGTCTTTAATGTACACCGCGTCATCGCCGACTCCTACTACATGTCCGCGCTCGATCGTCTTCGTCACCGGGAGAACGTTTGGAACGACATCAATCGCTTGGCCTGAAGGCGTGACTACCATGCGACGGATATTTTTGTTGGGTGTAGGACCAGGGTATTCGTCGTATCCTTTCGATAAGTCGACACTGACTGGTAGATCGTTGATTTGTGCAAACTGAAGTAACCTGAATTTTGTAACGTCGGTTAAATAGTATTCCCTCGGACACCCTTTGCTATACATGCGTGAATCGGAGTAAAACCAAAAATCCGTATCATTCCATTGCTGGTCCACGGCCCGTACCGAGATATAGTAGTCTTCTCCCTTCATATGCAGCCCTTTCACTCTGACGTTGTTAAGGGTGAAGGTCAAAGGCATGCTTTGCGCAGGCAGGGCGCTCCATGCGGCAAACGATAAGCCTATGCAGGCTAGGATCTTTTTTATACTGACAGGCATGAGCATGTCTCCTGATTAGTTGCCAGTGGTCAACTCAATTTCAGCCAGGCCTGAATATGCGCTGTCCTTGATGTTCACTGGGAGGTCTTTCGAGTAGGCCGTGAGCAGTAATGGAAGGTAGTTGTCGCCGATATCCGAGTCTATCCACCACGACATGGAAGTGACGTGCGTGGTGTTGTTCTTCGGGTCTTCCGTGTAGATTTTCATATCTTTAACAGAATAGTCCAGGCGTACCACGGATACGTGGTCATACGAGTGCACGTTCTGAGCTTGAACGGAGGTGGGCAAGAGGGCGGCAACCCATGGTATGGCGAGTGCCGCGTTGGTCATGCTCGTTTTTATTTTTTGCATCGTTTGCATAAGTTCGGATACTCCCCTGACCTGATTGGCCGCAAGAAGTTGTTGATTGGGTCAATCGAAATGAATCACGGCATTGCTGATTTTATTTAAGTGGTTGCACCATAAATCAACTTTATTTCCTGATATGCCGGCTGATAAAAGTGTTGCATAGACCATATTGCCATTGCGTGTTCTGGGTCCTATATTTTCATCGACGGGGAGTGTGTATGTGTTTTTCCCGTCTGTCGTTTTAATGGTCGCCTTGAATATTTCCTTGTTGTTATTGGGGACGGGATCAAGCGTAACAAGATAGCCGGTATAGTAGGTTCCGCCGATGCACTGAGCGTCATCAGCATGTACATTGGCTGCTAACATGGAAAAAATGGCCATAGAAAGAGGCGGGATAAGTTTGTTTTTTATTTTCATGATTGCACTCCCTGGGGACTGATGTGGTGAAAATCGTTAGATCACGGTGATGGCACTGGATTATTGAGTGTTATCATGGGCGCCGTTTCATGACGAAATGAGCGTCACGAAGATTAAGGCGGAAGTATTTGTTGGATGTTTCAGTACGCCGTGAAATTATTTCATTTTATTCAATGGTCAGTTCAGCAGTTTTGTTGCTGTGCCGTTTATTCGGGTGACGGTAGTAGGCTCCTGCTCGCCTGTGAGCGTGCGACACAGAACGGCCGCCACGGCCTGAGCCGGGCGATGAGGCCTGAATGCCGGCGTCATCCCAGACGCATGTGCAAAAAGCCTCCAAGCTGTGGCGTGCGGTTGCATGCCGCAGCGAGCACTTGTGTATCCGTCACCCACGGCGTGACGCACAGCGCATCCCCGATGCGATGTATGGCTTGGGTGCTTTAGCCGAATGAATTAACGGTGATCTTCAAAGCCGGTCATGCCCGGCGCCTGGTCATCCTGCGTGTCTCTGTGGCGGCAAGGCGGCCGGCGATGCCGGCAAACTATCGGGTGCCACTGCGCCGCCGGAAATGATGAAGGCCATGGCCTGGTCCATGGTCCAGTCGGTGGGCGTCAATTCGTCCACCGGAACCATCTCTAGGTAACCGCCGGTGGGGTTGGGCGTGGTTGGGATGTACACGGCCGCGATCTCGCGCCCACTGCCTTCCTCGTTCATCACGCGGGTGACGAAACCGACCACCTTCATGCCGCGGCGGGGAAAGTCGACCAGCACCACGCGCTGCATCCCGCTGGGCTTGTTCTGCAGCACGGCCGTCAGCTTTTTGGTGCCGCCATAGATGGTTTGCACCAGCGGAATCCGTTGCAGCACGCTGTCGAACGCATGCAGTAGACGTTGGCCGATCATGCGATTGGCCAGGAAGCCAAGCAGATACAGCGCGATCAAGGTGAGCAACAGTGCCAGCACATATGTTATCCAGCCATGGCTGAGCCGGCCGGCAGCCTGGGGCGACACCCAGCCCAAGGCACCGACGAACGCGGCCACCAGCGGTGCCCCGAGGTCGGCGAGGAATCCCACGATGAATTTGAACACCAGCCAGGTCACCCATAGCGGCATGAAGGTAAGCAAGCCGGTGATGAGGTAGCGTTTCAGACGTAGCGGAGGCATGGCTGACTCGGGGCGGGGGAGGGGCCTGCCTATTGTAGGCGGCAGGATGGCCGGCTGTGATTTTTTCGCGCGCGGCGCGAATAACAGAGGTAACCACGGGGACGGCTCATGCGCGGACGGGAACTACAGCAGGCGTTTGAGAAGTTGTTGCAGGAACACCAGCGCATCGTGTTCAAGGTGGCGTCGGTGTATGCCAGCCATCCGGAAGATCGCAACGATTTGAGGCAGGAAATCTGCGTGCAGCTGTGGCGTTCCTTTGCCAGTTTCGATGCACGGCGCGCAAGTTTCTCCACCTGGATGTATCGGGTGGCGTTGAATGTGGCGATTTCCTATAAGCGACGGTTGCGTCCGGAAGAATCGCTGGAGCCCGAGCAGCTCGATACGTTGGAGGGAGCAGCAGGCATTGCCGAGCCCGATGAGCGCCTGGCAGCCCTGCATCGATTCATCGCCCAGCTGGACCCTCTGAATCGAGCGCTGATCCTGTTGTATCTGGAAGACCGCGACTACGGCGAAATGGCCCAGATTCTCGGCATCAGCGAAACCAACGTGGCTACCAAGATCAGTCGCATCAAACAGAAACTTCGCAGCCGGATGACGGGCGACTTGCCCGCGGGAGTGGCTTATGGAACTCGATGATATGAAGCTTGCCTGGCAGACGCTGGGCCGACAGTGGGAGACGCAGCACGCTTTGAACATCCAGCTGCTGACAGAGCGACGCCTGGATCAAGCACGTCACGGCCTATGGCCGCTTTTCTGGGGCCAACTGCTGCAGATCGTCGCCGGCGCGCTGGTGGCGGTAATGGCGGTCTCTTTCTGGTTCCCGCGCATGACCGTACTCCATTTTCTGGTGTGGGGCCTGTCCGTGCACGTCTTTGGCATCGTGATGATCGTGACGGCGGCGCGCAACCTGCATCTGATCAAGCAGATCGACTACGCGGCTCCGGTGTTGGAGATCCAGCGGCGTATTGCCAGCTTGCGTGCTTGGCGGGTGCATGTGGAAGCACCGTTGTATGCGGTGACGTGTTCGTTTGTGTGGATCCCGCTGGTGCTGATGGCGATTGCAAGCAGCGGTGTCGATCCTGAGGACGCCGCTCCCGCCCTGACGAGTTACCTGCTGTTGTCCGGTTTTGCTTCGCTGGGCTTGGTGGCCTTGGTAGCCTGGCTCATTCGGCGTTGGGGTTATCGTGCCTGGCTCGAAAACAGCCTTGCAGGCGGCGGCGTGCAAAAAGCCGAAACCATGCTGGAGCAGATCACGCGTTTCCAGCAGGAGTGAGCGCCATTCAGCGATGCTTGGGCTTCAGGCGCACATACAGTTGCTTGCGAACCACTGCGACCACTTCGCCTGCCGCCGTCTTGATCGGTACCTCGAACCAGCGCAGCACTTTCTCGCCTTGGGCGGCGGCGGCGCGCAATTCCTCCAGCAAACCGGATTCCAGCTTGAAATGTGCGTAGACATCCTCGCGGCCCGGCGAAACGAAATCGATGCTTCCGGCCTTGTCCCAGACGAAATGATCTTTGCCCAGGTGATGCAGGATCAGCAGCATCCAGAACGGATCGGCCATGGCAAACAGGCTGCCGCCGAATTGCGTGCGCACGTAATTGCGATTCCACGGACGCAGCCTGAGCACCACGCGCGCCTCGGTGTAGTCATCATCCAGGTTCAGCAGGCGAATGCCGCTGAACAGGAAAGGTGGCCACAGATTTAGCAAACGACGGAAAGTGGGCGCGCGCATGGAGGGCTCCGGAGAGAGCCCTTAATCTACCATACTTGTGCGTATGGAACGTCGTAGGCTGGGATTGCCATCCCAGCCTACGACATCAGAACAACAGCGAAGCCATGCGCCGGCGATAACGCCCGACCAGCTCCGCATCGTCCAGGGTATTGAACGCCGCCAGCAGGCGCTTCTTCGCCTGGCCCTCGTTCCAGTCGCGGGCTTTCTCCAGCAATAGCAGCCAATGTTCGAGGCCGGCCGCGGGATCATTGCCAAGCAACAGGCGCACGCCGAGCAGGTCGTGTGCTTCCCAATCCTGCGGATTGGCGTGCAGGCGCTGTTGCAGCACTTCCATCGGCGGGGTGCCTTCGAGCGAGCGAGCCAGATCGAGCTGGCTGCGCAGGCGCACGGCGCGGGCATCAGTGGCGAGGTTGGCGGGCAGGGCGTTGAGTTCGGTTTCCGCCGCTGCGGCGTGGCCGGCCTGGGCCAGCGCGATCGCCAGGTCGAGCTTGAGCTCGGAGCGCTTCGGGTCGGCCGCGATTTCCTGCTGCAGGCGGTTGATCGCCTGCTCAGGCGATTCGGGCGCGATTTCTTCCGGCTCTTCGAAATCATCTTCCAGCGGCTCAAGGTGACGCGCTAGGAATTGGCGCAGCTGGCCTTCGGGCAGGGCGCCGGCGAAGCCGTCGAGGGGCTGCCCATCCTTCACCAGGATCACGGTGGGAATGCTGCGGATGCCGAAGACGCCGGCCAGCTCCTGGTTCTGGTCGACGTCGACCTTGCCCAGGCGGAAGGCGCCGTTGAATTCAACTGCGAGTTTTTCCAGCAGGGGGCCCAATGACTTGCAGGGACCGCACCAGGTCGCCCAGAAGTCCACCAGCACGGGCGTGGTGAGCGAGGCTTGCAGCACCTCGGTTTCGAAGTTGGCCTGATCGACCTCGAAGATGTGCGGGGAAACGGCGGCGTTCACAGTTGGCTCCAGGGGGCTAGTTCGTGCAGATCGGGGCGCCGCCCAGCATATCAAGGGCATCCCTAGCCAGGCATGCTTATCCCGGATTTGCGAGAATCGCCTACATGAGCACTACACCCCCGACCAGCATGGAACAAGCGCAGCAGGCGCCGATGTCGGACCTGCTGATCTGCGAGCACTGCGATACGGTGTATCGCCGCCGGCCGCTGGCGCGCGGTGATGTGGCGCGCTGCGCACGCTGCAACGCCGTGCTGGAGCGCCACCAGCGCATCGGCATGAACACGATGTATGCGCTGGTGATCACGGTGATGGTGGTGTTCGTGCAGGCCAATGTATGGCCGATCATCACGCTGGGCCTCAACGGCGAGCAGATCCACGCCACGCTGTGGGGCATCATCATCATGATGTGGAAAGAACAGTCGCAGGTGGTGGCGGTGCTGGCGGCCTGCACGCTGTTCTTCTTTCCGCTGTGCAAGATGCTGGTGCTGGGCTGGTTGCTGCGCTTCGGGCGCAAAGGGCGCCGTGCGCCGGGCTTCGTGCCGTTGATGGCGGTGCTGCACTACATCGGGCCATGGACCATGAGCGAAGTGTTCGTGCTCGGCATCCTGGTCTCCATCGTCAAGGCGCAGCTGTATTTCGACGTGACACCTAATATCGGTGCGTTCGCCTACGCTGCGCTGGCGGTACTGATCACCGTTTTCTCCGGCATCGATCTGCGCCAGCTATGGGACAAGATTCCCCCGGAACGGTCGTCATGAGCGCGCTGCCCCGGGCGCATGAGCTGGGCTTGATCGGCTGCCATCTGTGCGGTCAGGTCTGCCGCGACAACCATGCCGACGATCCGGCCTGCCCGCGCTGCGGCAGTGCGCTGCACCGGCGCAAGCCCAATAGCTGCGCGCGTACCTGGGCGCTGTTGATCGCGGCCTTCCTTTTCTACATTCCCGCCAATGTGCTGCCTATCATGCGCACCGCCAGCCTGGGCGACGTCGATGACAACACCATCCTCAGCGGCGTGGTCGAATTGTGGGTGAAAGGCTCGCCGGATCTGGCCGTCATCGTGTTCACCGCCAGCATCATGGTGCCGATGATGAAGTTCCTGGTGATAAGCATGTTGTTGTTGAGCGCGCAGCGGGGTAGCAACTGGGCGCGCCGGCAGCGCGCGATGCTATACCGGCTGGTGGAGTTCATCGGCTATTGGTCCATGCTGGACGTATTCGTGGTGGCGCTGCTGACCGCGCTGGTGCAGTTCGGCTTCTTCAGCGAAGTGGCGCCGTTGCCTGGAGTGGTGTACTTCGGCCTTACCGTGATACTTACCATCCTGGCCTCGCAGAGTTTCGACCCCCGCCTGATATGGGATTGCCCGGACGAAGATGACTGACCAGAACACTCCCCATGTAGGCGGCAACCTGCCCGAGCCGGTGGTCAAGCACCGTCGCGTCAACGCGTCGTGGATCTGGCTGATACCGGCGGTGGCGGCGCTGATCGGCTTGTCGCTGGTGATCAACGCCTGGCGGCAGCAGGGCCCCGCCATCACCATCAGCTTCCAGACCGCCCAAGGCCTGGAATCAGGCAAGACGGTGGTGAAGTACAAGGACGTGGTGATCGGCAAGGTCACCGGCATTCGCCTGAGCCAGGATCACAGCAAGGTGATCGTGAAGGTGGAGCTGGAGAAAAGCGCGGGCGATATCGCGGTATCCGATTCGCGCTTCTGGGTAGTGCGTCCGCGCATCGGGTTGGGTGGCGTGTCGGGTATCGATACCTTGCTGTCAGGCTCGTTCATCGGTGTGGACGTGGGCAAGTCCGATCAGCCGCAAAACGAGTTCGTCGGCTTGGAGAACCCGCCTTCCGTGTTGCACGACTCGCGTGGCCGCAGCTACAGCTTGCATGCCGGCGACTTGGGGTCGCTGGATATCGGCTCGCCGATCTATTTCCGCCGCATCCAGGTAGGGCGGGTGGCTTCCTATAAGCTCGATAGCGACGGCAAAGGCGTCACGCTGCAGATTTTCGTGGACAGCCCGTACGATCACTTCGTGACCACCGAGGCACGCTTCTGGAATGCCAGCGGCGTGGACGTATCGATCAGCGCCGACGGCCTGAAGCTCAATACGCAATCGCTGGCCACCGTGCTGGCCGGGGGCGTGGCTTTCAACGATGCGCCCGGGCCGCACCCCAACGAAAAACCGGCCGACGAGAACGCCCGCTTCACGCTGTTCGACAACGAAGGCAATGCCATGGCGCCGCCGAACGGCGAGCCGCAGTACATCGTGATGCGCTTCGATCAGCCAGTGCGCGGCCTGACGGTGGACGCGCCGGTGGAGTTCCGTGGCATCAACTTCGGCCACGTCGTCTCCATCCGCATGGACTATGACGAAAAGACCAACCGCTTCCCGATCTACGTGGGCGCGCTGGTCTATCCGGAGCGCCTGGGACGTGCGCACTCCAAGCTGCAGGCGATCGCCAAGTCCAGGGGCGAGGACGACCTGGATCATGTGGTGGCCGGCATGGTCCAGCAAGGCCTGCGTGCACAGGCGAAGGTGGGCAACCTGCTTACCGGCCAGTTGTTCATTTCGCTGGACATGGTGCCGAAAGCGCCGAAGGTGCCGTACGACCCCAATGCGCGCCCGCTGCAGATACCCACCATCCCGGGCAGCTTCGACAAGCTGCAGGAGCAGATGGCGGAGATCGTCGACAAGATCAACAAGATCCCGTTCGACGCGATCGGCAACAACCTCAACCACACGTTGGCCGATCTGGACGGCACCCTCAAGCAGGTCAACGGCAACGTGCTGCCCCAGTTGCATGAAACGCTCAAGGGCGCCAACCAGACCCTGGGCACGGCGAACAACGCGTTCTCGGCCGATTCGCCGTTGCAGCAGAACCTCACCGGCACGTTGCAGGAACTGCAGCGCATGGCCCGTTCGCTGCGCGCGCTGACCGATTACTTGAACGCCCAACCCAGCTCGTTGATTCGTGGGCGCGGCCAGGATGCGCCACCACCCGACACGGGTTCACCTAGCGCCTCGCCGCAGCAAGGGAGCAAGCCATGATTCGTATGCGACAACTGATCGCGGCATGCGGCGCAGCAGCGCTGGCGGCTTGCGCATCGGCGCCCATCCACTACTACACCTTGCTGTCGGCGCCTGACAGCGCGCAAGCCGAAACCGCGGTGCCGCCGGCGAACTTCCAGTTCGAGCTGATGCCGGTGGTCGTCCCAGCCCAGGATGACGTGCCGCAATTGGTGGTGCGCCAGGGCGGCCAGGCAGTAACCCTGCTCAACGGCGAACGCTGGGCCGCGCCGCTGGCGGACGAAGTACGTGGCGCCTTGGCGGCCGAGCTGGCGCTACGCACCCATGCGCAGGACATCAGTGGCACCGCCCCCACGCACGGCAAGCCGGTGTTGCGCATCAAGGTCGACCTGCGCCGCTTCGATTCCGCACCGGGTAACTACGCGTTGATCGATGCAACCTGGACGATCCGCGAGCTCAGCAGCCAGGCCGTGCTCACCTGCAGCAGCCGCGTCAACGAAAGCGCGGGCCAGGGCTATGCCGGCCTGGTGGCCGGGCATCAGCAGGCGCTGGCGACCCTGGCCGGGCAGATTGCCGGCGTGGCGCCGGCCATGGCGGACGGGCGCGTGCCCGCATGTCCCGGCCGGTGACGCGTAGGTTGGGATGACCATCCCAGCATCGCGGTGCTCAAGCCCGATGGTCATTTCTGCTAGTCTGACGGGTTCAACGCGGTGCCCGGGTTTGGTTTCCGGCGCGCCCGCAACGGAGAACGGCGCCGGATCATGCAGGACAATCAAGACCAGGGTTTCCCCAACGACTACAGCCCGCAGGTGGTGGAAGCCGCCGCCCAGCAGTATTGGACCGCGCAGCGCGCGTACGAGGTGAAGGAGGATCCTTCCCGCCCGAAGTTCTACTGCCTGGCCATGCTGCCGTACCCCTCCGGCGCGCTGCACATGGGGCACGTGCGCAATTACACCATCGGCGACGTAATCAGCCGCTACCAGCGCATGAACGGCAAGAACGTGCTGCAGCCGATGGGTTGGGACGCGTTCGGGCTGCCGGCGGAGAACGCGGCGATCAAGAACGCCACCGCGCCAGCCAAATGGACGTACAAGAACATCGAGCACATGCGCGAGCAGCTCAAGTCGCTGGGTTACGCCATCGACTGGAGCCGCGAATTCGCCACCTGCCGGCCGGAGTACTACCGCTGGGAACAGCTGATGTTCACCCGGCTGATGCACAAGGGCCTGGCCTATCGCAAGAACGCGGTAGTGAACTGGGATCCTATCGACCAGACCGTGCTTGCTAACGAGCAGGTGATCGATGGGCGCGGCTGGCGCTCCGGCGCGCTAGTGGAAAAGCGCGAGATCCCGCAGTGGTTCCTGAAGATCACCGATTACGCGCAAGAGCTGCTGGACGGCCTGGACCAGCTGCCCGGCTGGCCGGACGCGGTGAAGACCATGCAGCGCAACTGGATCGGGCGCAGCGAGGGCGTGGACATCCACTTCGCGGTGGAAGGCGAGGTGGAACCGCTGACCGTGTTCACCACGCGCCCGGATACTTTGCTGGGCGTCACCTTCGTCTCGATCGCCGGCGAGCATCCGCTGGCGCAGAAAGCTGCGGCGAGCAATCCGCAGCTGGCCGCGTTCCTGGAAGAATTGCGCCATGGCGGTGTGTCAGAGGCTGAGCTGGAAACGCAGGAAAAGCGGGGCATGCCAACCGGCCTCAATGCGATCCATCCGGTCACCGGCGACAAAGTACCGGTATGGGTGGCCAATTTCGTCCTGATGGGCTACGGCACCGGCGCGGTCATGGCGGTGCCCGGTCACGATGAGCGCGATTTCGAATTCGCGCACAAGTACCAGCTGCCGATCAAGCAGGTGATCGCCGTGGGCGGCGACGATGCTGCCTACGATCCGCAGCATTGGAAAGAGTGGTACTCCGACAAGACGCGTGCCGACATGCGCGTGGTCAACTCCGGTGATCTCGACGGCAAGAATCACACCCAGGCGTTCGATTTCATCGCCGCCCAGCTGGCGGCGGCCGGCAAGGGGCATCGGCGCGTCAACTGGCGCCTGCGCGATTGGGGTGTGAGCCGCCAACGCTATTGGGGCTGCCCGATTCCGGTGATCTATTGCTTGAAATGTGGCGCCTTGCCGGTGCCGGAAGACCAACTGCCGGTGGTGCTGCCGGAAGACGTAGCCTTCTCCGGCGTGCAGTCGCCGATCAAGGCTGACCTTCAGTGGCGCAAGACCAGCTGCCCGCATTGCGGCGGCCCGGCCGAACGCGAGACCGACACCTTCGATACCTTCATGGAATCGAGCTGGTATTACGCTCGCTACACCAGTCCCGGCGCGAACGGCCTGGTGGACGAACGCGCCAACTACTGGTTGCCGGTCGACCAATACATCGGCGGCATCGAGCACGCGATCCTGCATTTGTTGTATTTCCGCTTCTATCACAAGCTAATGCGTGATGTCGGCCTGGTGAAGGCGGATGAGCCGGCCACCAACCTGCTGTGCCAGGGCATGGTGATCGCGGAAACCTTCTATCGCGAAAACGCGGACGGCTCCAAGGATTGGATCAATCCCGCCGACGTGGAGATCCAGCGCGACGAAAAAGCGCGCGTGATCGGCGCGGTGCTGAAGGCCGATGGTAAGCCGGTGCTGATCGGTGGCACCGAGAAGATGTCCAAGTCCAAGAACAACGGCGTCGACCCGCAGGCGATGGTGGAGAAATTCGGCGCCGATACCGTGCGCCTGTTTTCCATGTTCGCCGCGCCGCCGGAGCAGTCGCTGGAATGGAGCGAGGCTGGCGTGGAAGGCATGGCGCGCTTCCTGCGCCGCTTCTGGCGCGAGGTGACCACCCACGTTGGCCAGCCGGATCATCCCAAAGTCGATCCGTCAGCGCTGGACGCCGGCCAGAAGGCGCTGCGCCGCCAGTTGCATGAAACGATCCAGAAGGTGAGCGACGACTTCGGCCGTCGCCATGCCTTCAACACCGCGATCGCCGCGCTGATGGAATTGCTCAACGCCCTGGGCAAGTTCACCGACCAGAGCGAGCAGGGCCGTGCCGTGCGCCATGAAGCGCTGGAAACCATGGTGCTGCTGCTCAACCCGGTGGTGCCGCACGTCAGCCACGCTCTGTGGCAGGCTCTGGGCCACCGCCAAGCCGTGCTGGACGACCAGCCCTGGCCGAAGGCGGATGCGGCCGCCCTGGTACGCGATACGCTCACTTTGGCGGTTCAGGTCAATGGCAAGCTGCGTGGCACGGTCGAAGTGTCCGCCAGCGCCCCGAAGGAAGAAGCCGAAGCGCTGGCGCGCGCGCATCCCAATGTGGCAGCCTTTCTGGAAGGGCAGACGGTGCGCAAGGTGATCGTGGTGCCCGGCAAGATCGTCAACATCGTCGCAGGATGAGTTCATGAACCACCGCATGCTGAAACTGATCGCGCTGTTGCCCATGCTCGCCCTGGCGGCCTGCGGCTTCCACCTGCGTGGCAGCGCCGACATGCCCAAGGGCATGCAGCGCGTGCATCTGACAGTCAGCGGTGGCGGAGATTTCCAGCGCAAACTGGTGCGTGCCTTGCTCGCCTCCAATGTCACGCTGGAAGACGAGTCCGGCCCTGATATTGCCGAACTGCACGTGCCGGCGCAGAACTTCACCGTGCAATCGCTTACCATCAACGGTGCGGCGCAGGTGACGGAATTTGCCGTGCGCCTCCATGTGGCGTTCTCCGCGACCGATCCGCAAGGCAAGGTGATCGCGCCACTGCAGTCGTTCGAGCTGCAGCGCGAATTCAGCTATGACGCCAGCCAGCCGGTGGGTACGCAATCGCAGATGGAACAGATCGAGGGCAGCCTGACCGACGACGCCATCCAGGCCATGCTGTTCCGCCTGCAGGCTGTGGCGCGCAACGGCGAGGCTGCGGCGGCCAAGGCGGTCGGCCCCATGCCGGCCAACGCGAGCAGCACCCAGCCGCCGCCGCAGGCCATGTCGGCGCCGGTCGGCAATTGAGAACTTAAGCAGCAGGCTAAAGACCATGCCGCTCAATCACGCCCAGTGGCAGAAGGCGCTGGCTGCGGATCGCCTCAGCCCGGTCTACCTGTTGGCAGGGGAAGAATTGCTGGTGCTTGAAGCTGCCGATGCCTTACGCGCGCAAGCCCGCAAGCTCGACTACAGCGAGCGTCAGGTGCTCGACGTGGGCGCGCATTTCGATTGGGATGAATTGGCGCGTGCGGCGGCAGGCATGTCGCTGTTCGCATCCCGCCGCCTGCTCGACCTGCGCCTGCCTACCGGGCGGCCGGGCGTGGAAGGTGCCAAGGCGATCACCGAGTTCTGTGCCAATCCGCCACCGGATGTGAGCTTGCTGATCACCGCGGTCGAATGGAGCAACAAGCACGAGGGCGCTTGGACGAAGCAGGTCGACGGCACGGGTTGTCTGGTCGTTTTCAACGCACCGCGCCCGAACGAATGGGTGGCCTGGGTCGGCGCCCGCCTCGCTTCGCGTGGGCTCGCGGCGACATCCGATGCCGTGGCCCTGCTGGCCGAGCGGGTGGAAGGCAACCTGCTTGCGGCGGCCCAGGAAGTCGACAAGCTGGCAGTCCTGCACGGGCAAGGCAAGATCGATGCGGCGCAGATGGAAGATCTGGTTGCCGACAGCGCTCGTTATGACGCCTTCAAGCTCACCGATGCCGCGCTGGGCGGCGACGGCGCGCGTGCGCTGCGCATCCTCGAAGGCCTGCACGCGGAAGGCGACGAGCTGATCGCGCTGATGGGCTGGCTGGTGAATCAGTTGCAGTTGGCGTTGCGCCTGGCCAATGCGCAGGATTTCGCCGCACAGGTACGGGCGGAACGTTTGTGGCCGGCGCGCGAGCAATTGTTCCGCAAGGCATTGCGTCGTGCACCGCGCGAACATTGGATGCAATGCCTGGCACGCGCGGCACGCATCGACCGCATCGCCAAGGGCCGTGAGGCCGGTGATGCCTGGCTGGAAACGCAGCGCCTGATTGCGGCGATCGCCGAGCCGCGCGCGGCGCAAGCGCTCATATAAGCGAGAAGAACCATGCGACCGCTCGCCCTCTTTGGCGGCACCTTCGACCCGATCCATATCGGCCACCTCAGCGTGGCCTGGGAAGCTTCCGAACTGCTCGATGCGGAAGTGCGCCTGATGCCCGCCAACGTTCCACCGCACCGGCCGCCGCCAACGGCCACCGCGGCGCAGCGTGTGGATATGCTGCGCGCGGCCTTGCGCGGTCAATCGCGCCTTACGCTGGATACGCGCGAACTGGAACGCGGTGGGCCGTCCTATACCTTCGATACGCTCGCAGAGTTACGCCAGGAAGCTGGTGAGCGGCCGCTGGTGCTGCTGCTTGGCGCGGATGCGTTCGCGGGATTACGCAGCTGGCATCGCTGGCGCGAGCTATTTGGTGTCGCGCATATTGGCGTGATCAACCGCCCGGGCATCGACGCATGTATTCCGGCGGAAGTGGAGTGTGCGGTGGCTGCGCGGCGTACGGATGATCCGGGCGTGATTCGAGCGCAAGCGGCAGGTAAGCTGATCGAGTTGGCGGTGACGCCGTTGGAGGTTTCCGCGACGCGCATTCGCGAGTTGCTGGCGGCGGGGCGTGATCCGCGCTATTTGCTGCCGGCGGGGTTGTTTGATGATCCGATGTTGTTGGCACCATATCGCGTAACTTAGGCTGGGATGGCAATCCCAGCATCGCGATATATGCATGCATGGCAATGCTGGGATTGTCATCCCAGCCTACGATGGCCAGCGTCAGCTCACGCGATGGCCACAAATCGCATCGCCACCGAATTCATGCAATAACGCAAACCCGTTGGCGGCGGACCGTCATCGAACACATGCCCCAGATGGCCGTCGCATCCCGCACAGCTCACCGCGATGCGTTCCATGCCATAGCTGTTGTCACGATTCTCGATCACGTTGCGTTTGGCGATCGGCTGCCAGAAGCTTGGCCAGCCGGTGCCGGAATCGAATTGCGTGCTGGCGTTGAACAGTGCCGTATCGCAACCGGCGCAACGATACATGCCCTTATGGTTTGGCTTTTCGTGCGGGCCGCTGAATGCCATTTCCGTACCGGCGCGGCGTAGCACGTTGAAGGCCGGGTCGGAGAGGCGTTGATGCCATTGCGCATCGGTGAGCACCAGTTTGCGCACGTCGCACATGCCCAGGTCACGGCCGTCCTCTTCCGCGAAACATTCCAGCTGCACGATCTGCGATGGAGCGTTGGCAGCAGCGCTAGTCGCCGCCATCGCGCCGCCGCCTTTGCGGCCCATCAGCCGAACGGCCGCCCAGCCACCCAGTGCTACCGCTGTGCCACCGCCAAACAGAGCGAACAGGAATCGCCGACGCTCCATCGTCTTGTCATCGAACGCGTATGTCATGCCAGTCTCCCGTAGTTATGGCGCTGCACTCAGCCAAACGTGAATGCGTAAACGTGAACGTCCGGAGCGAGGAAAGTGATCTTGAAGGTCCGCGCACCAGTACCATGCGCCTGGCGCACCAATTGGTATAGGCGTTGCCCGTCGACGACACCGTTGCCATCGGCATCAATATCCGCGCCATGGTCATCACCCGGTGCCTTGCCATCGAGCGTGACGCGGAAGCGGACCGGTTTGCCGTTTTTGCCCGGCCCGAGCACCAGATGCAGGTCACGTCCGCGGAAACGGTAGATCACGCTGCCGTTACGCTGGTTGAGCATGGCGTCCTGGGCATATACCGTCCAGGTACCTTCCAGGCTCCATTGATTGATAGCGAGCGCACCTCGGGTTTGGTACTGGAAGCCATCGTCATGCGCAATGTAACCACTGGCAAAACCTAGGCTGCGCGCGTAGCCCACATAGGTTTCCGGCGAGCGCTGCATGTCGCCCGAGAATGCCGCCTCAGCCCCGGATGCGCCCGGTTGCACGTAGCCTTCCGGCAGGTTCTTGTGTCCGGCTTCGCTCAGCAGGCGGCGGATCACATCTTCGCTACCGGGATAGTCGCCTTCGCCGAAATGATGGGCGCGGATCTGTCCATGCGCATCGATGAAGTAATGCGCTGGCCAGTATTCGTTGTTGAAGCCTTTCCAGATCGCGTAGTCGTTGTCCATCGCCACCGGATACGAAATATGGAAATCCTTGATCGCCTTGGCGACATTGGCGGGATCTTTCTCGAAGGCGAATTCCGGTGCGTGCACGCCGATAACTACCAGCCCGTAATCGCGATATTTCTGCGCCCAGGCATTCACGTACGGCAGCGAGCGGATGCAGTTGATGCAGGAATAGGTCCAGAAATCGACCAGCACCACTTTGCCGCGCAGCGCTGCGGGCGTCAGCGGTGCGCTGTTGAACCATTGGGTGGCGCCGGACAGCGAAGGCAGTTCGCCTTCCACCGGAAAAGATTCGTCGGCCCTGGGCACGGTTGCGGCTTGCACCGGGGCTGGACGCACAGCATCGATCAGCTTTTGTTCGATGGCGTTGCTGCTGGCCAATGAAACGCGGGTAAGCAAACCAGTATCCGCCCCCAACGCGATCGCGGCCACGCCTGCCAGGACCAACACGCCCAGGCCGCGGCGCAACCACTCGCTGGCCCCTAGCGAGCGCTTCATCAGCGCGAACATGCGGCCGCCAGCCAACAGTACGATCGCAAGTGGCAGGGCAGCGCCGCAGGCGTAGGTAAGCAGCAGCAAAGACGTTTCCAGGCTGGCGCCCTGCAAGGCTGCGCCGGTCAGCAACAAGCCGAGTATCGGCCCCGCG
Organism: Dyella flagellata; assembly: GCF_030160275.1. GTDB lineage: Bacteria > Pseudomonadota > Gammaproteobacteria > Xanthomonadales > Rhodanobacteraceae > Dyella_B > Dyella_B flagellata. The sequence goes on along the minus strand of NZ_BSOA01000013.1, from coordinate 90,829 downwards.
CATGGCGCCCATAGCAGGCCGGTGGCGATGCCCAGCGCCGCGGCGGACCATGGTGAGTCCGGCTTGGCGTCGGCCTTTTCAGTGAGCCGGTTACCGACGGCGACGAACGGATGGCTGATCCAATCGGAAAACCGGGGCACCAGGAATGCAATGCCGACCACGGCGAACGCGGCCATGGCGATGTAGCGCCCATATTGATTGGCATGCACGGCCCATCCACCGCCCACTGCCGCCAGTGTGGCGACCAGTGCGAACGTGACGGCCATGGCGATCAGCATCGGCAGACCATTGCGTGCGAACGGCCGGTCGGCGCGCGCAAAAACGAACGGCAGCACCGGCAGGATGCACGGACTGAGAATGGTCACGATGCCGCCGAAGAAAGCGAGGATCAGTAGAAGCATGGACGGCTCTCAGCTTGGGTCTTGCCAGGGTATTCGCTGTCCGGGCGCTTGGGTTACCTATCGTCCGGCGAGTAACCGCAGCGGCATGGTGGACGAATGAGCTGATAGAAACCAACGGCTAGCCGGCCATGCCCGCCACCTCATCCTTGACCTTTGACGGCCCCTGGGTCCTACTAAGTCGGCCTTCATCCTGGAGGCTGGACAGCGACAAGGCCGTGCCCACCGAAATCCCCAGCGCCAGCGAGCAGGCTGACCGGCAGCGGGCAGCATGGATGGCCGCCGCGCAAGCGGGCGACCAGCGCGCCTATACGCGCGTGCTGAACGACTCGGTGGCCTTGATCCGCGCGGTGGCCAGAAGGCAGGGCGTCGCCGTGGACGCGCTGGATGACGTGGTGCAGGAAACCCTGTTTACCGTGCATCGCGTGCGGCATACCTACGATCCGTTGCGATCCTATGACGCATGGCTGTCGGCCATTGCCGCGCGCCGCGCCATCGACCTGTTGCGCAGTCACGGACGGCGCGAACAGCGTGAAGTGCACGATGAATTCGCTCTCGACACGCACGCCGACCGCGAGGACGCCAGCGCCGGCACTGAGCGTGCGCAGGATGCACTGCTGCTGCGCAAAGCGATCGAGACGCTGCCGCCGGGGCAGCGCGAGGCGGTGGAGCAGCTGGGCCTGAAGGAGCGTTCGCTGGCCGAGGCCGCGCAAAGCACCGGGCGCAATACCGGGGCGTTGAAAGTCAATTTGCATCGCGCACTGAAAACCCTGCGCGATCGCCTGCACGGAGAATCCTGAAGACGATGTCCGATTCGGCACGCCATGAAGCCCTGATCGACGCGCTCGGCGCGGAGCTGACGCCGGTACGGCGTCTGCCGCCGCCGTGGCGGCGTGCGCTCGGCTGGCTGTTGGTGGTGGCGGCCGCCGCCGTGGTGATGTTCATGCGTTATGGCGCAAGCACCATGCTGCATCGCTGGGGGGCGGCTCCCGATCTGGGTGTAGCTGCCGGTGGCGCGGTGGTCACCGCAATCACCGCGGCGCTGGCCTCATTCATGCTTGCCGTCCCCGGACGATCGGCTGCATGGGCGTGGCTGCCGCTGCCTAGCGCGCTGCTGTGGATTGGCTCCAGCGGCCTGGGCTGCCTGCGTGCCCACATCCCGGGCATGCCGCTGATGGGCTGGCATGGCGCCAACGACTGCCTGGTTTTCATCTTGAGCTTTTCCATTCCCCTGTCCGGCCTGATGATCTGGTTGCTGCGGCGCGCCTGTCCGCTGCGCCCGGTCCTTACCGCGGTGCTGGTGGGAATGGCCAGCGCGGCGGCCTCCGCCTGCCTGCTGGAGATCTGCCACAACTTCGATGCCACCGCCTCGGATCTGCTGATGCATGCACTGGCCGTGGCCATCGTGATCGGCGCCAATGCCTTGATGGGCGGGCGGTTATTGCTGAAATCCTGAGGGGAAGCCCCCCGCAAGGGCCATGGCGGCCGGTGCTTGACGTGGCATGCGGCCAAGGCGGATATACTGCACTCGCGCGATCCAGCGCTGCTGATACGCTTGAGAGGCCCCAACTCTTGACCACCATTCGTCATACCAAAGCCGTTCACACGGCTGCCCTGCGCAAGACCGTCATTGCCGCCCTTGAGGATCTCAAGGCCAAGGACATCCGGGAAATTGATGTACGCGGCAAAACCTCCATCGCCGACCTGCTCGTGATTGCTTCCGGCACCTCGGCACGCCACGTCAAATCCATCGCCGACGAAGTGGTCAGGTTCGCCAAGCAGGCGGGCGTGATGCCGCTGGGCGTCGAAGGCGAACAGGAAGCGGAGTGGGTGCTGGTGGATCTGGGCGACGTCATCGTGCACGTGATGCTGCCGCGCATCCGCGAGTTCTATGGCCTGGAGCGCCTGTGGACCGTAGGTGACCGCGATGCCGAGGGCGAAGCTGCCCTAGCCACGGGCTAAGGAGCCTCTGATCTATTCCTACGTGCCCGGCATGACGTCCAGAAGGCCCGCAGACCGTGCTGCGCGGCGCAGGGAAGACTGGCCGTCTTGGCAAGGCGCGCAGCACGGTCTGCGGGCCTTCTGGACGTCACCCCGTCATTAAAATTCAAAGGGTTGGGGCCGCACTGTATGCGCGCCTCGCTTCGCCCCGCCGTCTAGACATACTCCCGGTATGCCTTCGCCGACGGGGCGAAGCGAGGCGCGCATACAGTGCGGTGACGGGTACGTAGGAATAGATCAGAGGCTCCTTAATCCGGCATGCGCGCCCGCCTGATCGCCATCGGCGAACGCATGCCCGCATGGGTTGCAGAAGGGTTTGCCGAATACCGCAAACGGCTGTCCCACGATTTGCCTCTTGAACTGATCGAGCTGAAGCCTGGCGCACGCGGCAAAGGCCGCGACGATGCACGCGCCATCCAAGACGAAGGCGCCGCCATCCTGGCCGCGTTGCCGCGCGACATCCATGTGGTTGCGCTCGATGGCCGCGGCAAGTCCTGGTCCAGCGAGGAGCTGGCCGAGCAGCTGGCGAATTGGCGCATGGCGGGGCGCGACCTGGCCTTTCTGATTGGCGGCCCCGACGGCCACGCCGCGGAAGTGTTGGCCCGCGCCAATCAAAAGTGGTCATTGGGACCGCTCACTCTCCCGCATATGCTGGTGCGGCTGGTGCTGGTGGAGCAGCTTTACCGCGCGACCACCTTGCTGGCCGGGCACCCGTACCATCGCGCGTGAAGGCGCTGGCGCGAGCCTGCGTCATTTCATTGTCACGGGAGTAGTCATGCGCTTTCAGGTTCGGCAGGCGAGCATTCGCGATCTCGATACGCTAGCGCCGCCATTTGAAGATTGCCGGCAAGTATCCCATCCGGCGCAGGCGCCTCTTCCTTACGGAACGTTTTGCCCGCCTTGAATCAGCTATCGTGCAGACTGGCAACGAAGGGCACGCAGGCCCAAGTTTTGTGCCGCTGCTTCCGATGGTTTCATCGGTGTGCGCCATGGGTATAAGCAGCCATGGACAACGCGTTTGCGCCGGCACTTTATGTACGCTCGGATGGCAACGTGATCGCGAAATTCGTGATTGTGCGCTGCCGCTGATGTAACCGCCTGCCTTTGGCAGGCCACCCTCATTTCCAGAGGCCATGCGCATGGTTAGCATAGGCTTCGAGCGGCGTATCCAGCTACAGCAACTCATCCAACGCGCGTAGGTCGCCATCGTTGGATTGATCGGCCAGGCGCTGCCCTCGCTTGCGACCTCTCGTTGACAGCTGCTCTTCCTCGATGCCTTTGAAGGTGTTGGCTTCTACGTCGTGCTGCTTTGAATACAAATCGAAGTAGCGCCCCTTTTGCGCATACAACGACGCATGCGTTCCATGTTCGACAATCCGGCCTGCTTCCACCACCAGAATCTGGTCAGCCTGGCGTGCGGTCGAGAGGCGGTGAGCGATGACGAAGGTCGTGCGGTCTTTCATCAGGTGGCGCAAGCTGTCTTGGATGAACGCTTCCGATTCGGAATCGAGATTGGACGTGGCTTCGTCGAGGATCAGAATCTTGGGTGCCGCCAAGATGGCGCGTGCAATGGAGATTCGTTGCCGCTGGCCACCCGACAGCCGCACGCCTCGCTCGCCAATGGTGGTTTCATATTTATTTTCAAGGTGGTCGGCGAACTCGTCTACGTGGGCCAGGTGGCAGGCGTGCAAAAAAGCCTCTTCGCTTCGATTGCGGGTTGAGAAGGCGACATTTTCCCGAATCGTTCCGTCAAACAGGAATGACTCCTGCGGCACGATGCCGAGCGAAGGGCGATAGCTGCTGAGGCGGACAGTGTCCAGGTCGACGCCGTCAACCAGAACCTTTCCGCGCGAAGGCTTGTAGAACGCCGAGATCAGCGCGGTGATGGTGGATTTTCCCGATCCTGAAGGCCCTACCAGCGCCGTCACGGTGCCTGGCTTTGCTTCGAACGTTACGCCATGCAGAACGGGCTTGTCCTGCTCGTATTCGAATGTGACGTCTCTGAATTGGATATGCCCTTGCACCGACGCCATGCTTGCGGTCCGCTCGGGGGCCTGGTCTTCCGGCTGCACGGAAAGAATCTCGCGGGTGCGATCGAGGCCCGCCAACGCTTCGGCCAATTGCGTGCCGAAACTTGCCATCTGCGTGATGGGTGCCACTACGATGGCCAGGTACATCAGATAGCTGAACAGGCTGCCTGCCGTGATGTGATGAGCAATGGCCTGCTGCGCGCCTACGCAAAGGACGACGGCGCTCATGAAACGCACGTCCATGATGGCGACCGTTCCCATGACCGATCCGAGCGTCACCGTCTTGATGGCGTTTTCCTGCAGTCGGTTGGCTCCCGCGGCGAATACCCTCTGTTCGCGCGTCTCGGCGCGATAGCCCTTTACGAGACGGATTCCGCTGAACGACTCAACCAGTCTGCCGGTTACCTCCGACGCGATTCTTCCTGATTCGCGAAACAGCGGTCTGATCAATTTGAAGCATACGCCGAGGAATCCGCAAAGTGCTGCCAAAAAGCCCAGCGTAATCAGTGTCAGCGGCAAGCTTATGTGGAACAGAATGATTAGTACGAAAGCGGCGGTAATGAGGCCGCCGAGCAATTCGATCAGTCCTTGTCCCACCAGGTTCTGGATGCCGTTGACGTCGGTCATTACGCGCGATACCAGCATGCCGGTCTTGGTCGTGTCGAAAAACGCGACCGGTAGCTTGCTGATGTGCGCCTGCACCCGGCAGCGCATATCGGTAATCAGCCGCCTCCCTTCGATCGAGAGGAGCTGGTTGAGCGCGTAGTTCGTCATTCCTTGGAGCAATACTGCAGCAATCAGCACCGCAAATAGCGGACGCAGCAGATAGTACTGATGCTCGCCGATGACGGTATCAATCACCAGCTTTGGCGCATAGGGTATGACCAGGCCGGCGGCGCGACTGACCAGCAGCATGGCCAGGCCCAGCAGCAGACGATAGCGGCGCGGACGAACCAATTCCCATACCAGGGGCAGGCTGGATCTGGCCAAGGTGAAGAGCGACTTGGTTTCCTGCTCGGTTGCCGCGCGTGCTTGGTTCATCGGATGCAATCCTAGGGTCGTGCGCTCTCTGGACGCCGGAATACGATGGACGCATATTGCCCGCCAAAACCGAAAGAGTTTTTGAGGACATTCGCGACCGGTCGGTGAATGGGCGTAAGAGATGTCCTGACATTGCACTCGGGGTCAGGTTCCGTGCATGTCGTGACGGGTGGAATAATCCCGCGGCACAATGATAGTGAGGCAATCACCGTTTCCAGGATGCCGGAAGCGGCGGAACCGTGCCCGGTCAGCGACTTGACGGCGCAGACGTCAACCGTCTGCATGTGCTCGCCAAATACGCGATGCAGCGCCTTGGCTTCGGTTACGTCGTTGAGCCGCGTCGACGTGCCGTGTGCATTCACTGTGTCGATCTGGTTTGGAGCCAAACCGGATTGTTCAAGTGCCGTTCTCATCACGCGCTCGACCATGTCCACGCGCGGCGCAGTCAGGTGCACCGTGTCGATCGCGAGTCCCCAGCCGCCGAGCTCCGCATAGTGCTGCTTCACGCCGCGCGCGCGCGCATGTTCTTCCGTTTCGAGAATCAGCGCTCCTGCCGATTCGTTGATGACCATGCCCGTGCGTCGCTTGTCAAAAGGCATGGACGCTTGCGCGGCCGGCCCACGCCAGCGCGAAAGCGCCATCAACTGGGCATACTGCGAGAGTGTGTAGTGGTTACTGCGCGAGACGACTGCGGCGACCACGACAAAGTCGGCCTTGCCCATCTGCAGCAGGCGCGAGGCTTCGATCAGGCAGCGCAAGCCGCCTGAGCAGGTCGCGTCAAGGCGCGAAGCTACAAGCGGTACACCGAGCTTGGCCGACAACTCCGTGGGGAAGGCAGACAGATCGCTGGCCTCCAGACGCTCCTCTTCCTGCTTCTCGCGCAAATATGCCACTACATCGCCGGGTTCGTTGCCGGCGGTCAGGTAGCGCTCTCCCGCGCTCTTCATGAAGTCGACATAGTCTTGCGGAAAAGAGCCGCTAGGGCCTGGCCACACGCGTGCCCACATCAAGCCGGCCGGTCGTTTGAGGCCACCCTTGAATTGGGCGTCGTCCAATGCCTGCGACACGGCGGTGTGCATGAGGATGTCGCCCCATGCCTGGTTGGAGTCGCCCCAGCGGGCTTTGATGACCTTCTTGGTTTCCTCCGGAACCGTCGCGGAGACCCAGCCGCAGGGCAGGGCCGACAGGTCCATCCGATCCTCCAGGCGCAATCCCGATATCCCTTGAAGATTGGACGTCCAGAACGACTCAACGGAATCGCCGATAGGGGTGACTACGCCCATGCCGGAAATGACGATCTTCTTTTTCATGTCATTCACCTATATCCGCGATGATTGCCGCACCCGCCGAGGCGACGCGCGGATCCAAGGCTGTAATCAGGGCTGCATTGGATGTTGCGCGAAGCTGGCGCGCTTTCTTCATGACGAAGTCGACGTCGCCCAGCGCAGGGTCTGGGGTTTCCAGCAGGCCAATCGGTGGTACCTGTTTGCTTTTCAGGGCTTCCACGGCGAGCGCCAGATCGACCAGTCCCGCCGATTCGAAGGTGTTGCCGATCGTGCCCTTGCTGGACGTGGCAGGCGCCTTGACCAACGGATGAACGGCCTCACATTCAGTCAAGTCCATGGCGATGGAGCCGGCGCCATGCGCCCACCAGAAGTCGGGTTGGCGCGCAGACTGTTCGAGTACCATGCGTGTCGCCATGTCCAGGGCGATATTGCGTCCCGTCGCATTGACCGCTTCGCAGGCCAGCAGGTTGGCCAGGCGAGGTGCGCCACGTTCCTTCGCAATGTCATCTCTTTCAATGACGACCGCAACGGCGGCATGACCGAGCAGAGTGCCCCCGCGATTGACATCGAACGGCCCGCGCCCCGGGCGTGCTTCCAGCCCCAGCGGGTCGTGACGATCGAAAGCCACGAGCATCGGGGGAGGAAGAGGAATGCCCACTGCGGTCACTATCACGCGATCCAGCTCTCCGCTTTGGACCAGGCGCAAAGCGAAGGCAAGCGAACCCAGTCCGGATGCGCCGGCTTCACCATAGACGGCCACGTTCGAGCCCAGGAACCCCGCGGCCAAGCAGATGAACTGGCCGCTCTGGCACGGAATGCCACGCAAGTAGGAGTAGTCGGGAACTTCGTCGTATAGCAGCTTGGCCAGTGGCCTTGGGTCGGTCTGTGCCATTGCGCCCAGCTTGCCTATCAGCGGGCTGAGCTCGTCCGTGCGGCTGCCGGATGCAACGACTGCACCGCATCGCAATGCCGCCTGATCGCTGGCTGCCGCGCCGCTGACTTCCATCGCCATGCGCGATACCGCAACAGCCTGGTGGGCGGCCTGGTTTGCGTATTTCTTGATGTCGGCCCAGGCCGCGCCTGCAGGCCACGGTACATCGGGCTGTTCCAGGCTTGCTTCCGGCCAGGGAAACTTTGGATGCAGCGAGCGCTTCTTTTCCGCCTGGCGATTGAAAAAATGAGTACCCGACGTCATGGCGCCCAAAACCGGCTCCGTCCCGATTCCCGCAGAGGAGATCATTCCTATGCCCGTAATCGCTACCTTGTCCAATTTTCCATCCTCCTGGTTCATGCAGCGCATTCGTAAAAGAGATCCGTTGCAACACCTACTCGACCGACTCAGGTTCCCTCAGATTGCACCAATGGCGATAACCGCCATCCAGGGTGATCAGCTGGCCTGCGATCCATTTGGCCTCATCCAGGCACAACATGGCCACCGCATCCCCGCAATCTTCGACCGTAGTCATGCGATTGTTTCCCCACGGCGAGATGGCGTATTCGTGCTCCACCGCAAACTCAAAATCCGGCCGTACGCTGAAAACGCCGGTCCTCACCAGCCCGGGACGCAGACAATTGACCACGATGCCATACGGAGCGTATTCGTACGCAAGATATGACGTCAGCACTTCAAGACTCGATTTAGCCGCGGCAAACACGCCCGCGCTCTGGATAATGCGGTGCGGTGTCGAATTGGTGATAGTGATGTAGCGAGCGCCTTCGCGGTGCTCCATCCATGGCAGGGCATGCTTGGCCAGTAGCCAGGTCGAGCGAGCGTTGGTGTCCTGCGTGAACTCCCACTGGCCCAGCGAGCTGTCTTCCAAGCGCGAAAACTGGTTGGCGGCAGCATTGTGCACCAGGATGTTCAACTGGCCATGCAGCGCGCCAATCTCGCTCATCAAGCGTTCGATCTCGCCGGGGATGGCTATGTCCGCGCAGTGCAGACTGATTTCGCCGCCCTGCGCGTTCAATTCCTTGGCGAGCTTTTTTGCCGGACCATGCCTGTCCACGTAATTGACGCAGACCTTGCAGCCCCAGGAGGCAAGCTTGCGGGTAATGCCCGCGCCTATTCCCCTGCTGCCCCCTGTTACAAGGGCTACGCGGCCCTTCAATGGCTGACTTGAGATACCCATCGCTTACACCCTGTCGTCAACGTCAGGCCGAGGCTTCTTCGGCTTCGTTTTGGTCACGCTGGCCACGCGGCTTTTGGCGTACACGCAAATGGCCCCACCACTTGAAGCCGCCGTCGACGGTAATGGTCTGGCCTGCGATCCATGCGGCCTCGTCCAGGCACATCATCGCCACGACGTCACCGGAATCCTCCGAGGTGGTCATGCGATCGTTGCCCCATGGCGAGACGGCCAGTTCGTGCGTAACGCCGCCTTCAAAATCAGGGCGCACATTGAACACGCCGGTCTGCACCAGGCCGGGCCTAATGCAATTGACCACGATGCCGTACGCGGCAAGTTCGTAGGCAAGGTAGATCGTCAATGTCTCAAGGCCCGCCTTTGCCGCGGCAAACAGGCCTGCTCTTTTCAGGATGCGCTGGGTGTTGGAATTGGTGATGGTGAGGAAGCGGGCGCCGGGCCGATTCTTCATCAGCGGCAGCGCATATTGCGCGAGCAACAACGTAGAGCGCGAATTGGTGTCTTGTACAAACTGCCAGTCGCTGAGCGAGGCATCCTTAAGCAGGGTGAACTTGGTGGCAGCGGCGTTGTGCACAAGGATGTTCAGGTCGCCGTCGATTTTAGCGATGCTGTCAATGACCGCCTTTATATCTTCCGGCGAGGCGGAGTCCATCCTGTGGATGGTGCAGCTCCCGCCCTCGGCTTCGATTTCGGCCGCCATTTTCTTGGCAGCGGCAGGACGATCGATATAGGTGATATGCAGCTTGCATCCCCATGCGGCGAGCTTGCGCGTGATACCTCCTCCGATGCCCCTGGCGCCACCCGTAACCAATGCGACTTTGCCCTTCAGCGGCTGTCCTTCTAAGCTCATATCCACTACCTCGAATACGTTTGAGTTGGAAAAAATGAAAGCTTGGAGCGGGCCGGTCGCGGTCAGTTGTTAACTGGAACCGGGACGCTCAGCGACACCAATCATCACTTTGGGCGGCGTTTCATTACTACATTCATCCGACCAATGGCATAGGTATTGTCGCTTTCATCGAAAACGCGGCGCACCGTATTGACAATACCCCGGTGCTCGTCGATCTCTTCCGAACCCACCGTTTCGGTGGTGAAAAAGAACGGAACATCGGGGTAAAGCGGGTTTACGAAACTCCAATTCATCGATCGCAAGCCAAGGATGGCAACCGGCGAGCCGTGTTGCACGATCCATCCCGAAGTAATCGAATGAATGAAGCCGCCCGGCACGATACGCTTGCGCCTGGCGTTCGATTGCGCAAAACCGTCACTAGCATGAATGGGATGCTTTTCACCCATCATGTCCAGTAGTTGGTCCAAAAGTTCCGAGCTAAAAGTCAATGGTCCGTATCGGTGTATTGGGATTGACTTCAAATCCTCCCAATACTTCATTGCTCCACGCATTGGAAAGCCTCGATCTGATTAAGTTTTAAATCGGCACATTGCCCGTTGCAGGCGGTTTAGCCCTTGGCGCTACGCATAACCAACCGGCCGCCGTCGACGGTAATCGTTTGTCCCTGGATATAATCGGCTTCATCACTAGCGAGGAAGGCGACGATTCCCGACAGATCTTCCGGAACTCCCCAACGTGGGCCCGAATCACCTCCCAGCTGGTTGGCGACGTTCTCGGTCATGTCGGTCTTCACTCGGCCGGGAGCCACCGTATTTACGCGGATGCCTTTGCGGCCTACTTCCATCGCCAGCGCACGTGTGAGTGCCTCGACGCCACCCTTTGACGCTGCGTACGCCGACTGCCCCGCCCCTGGAATGCGCACGGAATTGGAGGAAAGATTGATGATGCGTCCCCAACTCTGTTCGAGCATGGACGGAAGTACGGCCCTGCACATCAGGAATGGGCCGGTCAAATTGACACGAATAACGTTTTCCCATCGCTCGAGGCTGGTCATGGCCAACAGTCGATCGTCGATGATGGCCGCGTTGTTCACCAGCACGTCGATCGTATCCCCGCTCTTGAGAACCTTGCCGATGAGGGACTTGACTTCCCCCTCAAGCGAGACATCCGCCTTGTGTACGATTACCTCGCCTCCGGCATGCGTGATATCGGCAGCTACCTGTTCCGCCGGTCCGTCGGCGTTCTTATAGACAAGATGTACCGAAAGGCCGTTGGCCGCCAGCTTTTTGCAGATTGCCGCGCCAATGCCGCGGGATCCGCCGGTAACGATCGCCACCCGGCGCCGTGCTTCCGTGCCCCGGCCCCCGTTCATGTAGTGGAAGCCTGGAGCGACGAATCAATGTTGTTGAGTTGTTCCAGGATCGATTGCACGGTACGCGGACCGTTGTTCCACGCGTCGATGTCGAAAGCGCCAAGCTGACGATTTATCTTGCGGGAAAGCTGAAGAATATCCAGAGAATCGAGACCTAGCTGGTCGACCAGTGAATCTTCCGGATTGATATCGGTTTCATCCAATCCGGGTTTTACTTCCTTGATCAGTGCGACCAAGCTTTTCAGCTGCTCAACGTCGTTAACGATAATGCTCATGTGAATACTTCTCCGTCCAGAACTACAGCCAAGAAAATGACGAGCGGGGCGAACTCCGCCCCCTTGCTGGATGCAAATTCCATGAGTGAACGAGAAACCCCTATCGTTCCCCTTAATCCACAACATAACAACAGACTCGTTCGCGCGCAACAGTTTTATATGGTCTATTTGTTATGCGCGGATTGTTTCAATCAAAAGCGCATCTTATAGGCTGAAAATAAGCCTATTGATGCAAGCAGATTAACGCGATTACATCGCGTCCGCGCGTAGCCGCCGTTGGTTTTAGTGCTATTTTGCGGGAATGCCTTCAGTCATATCGTTGACAGCCGAAAGAACCTCCTTTTCGTGGGTGGATATAAAAAAATGCCCACCCGGAAACATCTGTCGTCGAAAGGACGAGCTCGTATATCGTGACCACTCTTGCAGCCAGTCCGCGTTGACGGCGTGATCCTGTTCACCGCCGAACGCGGTAATCGGACATGCAACAGGCGGGTGACTTCGCACGGGGTAAGTTTCAACCAGTTCAAAATCCGCCCGAAGTATCGGCACGAACATCGATACCAGTTCCTCTTCTTCGAAAATTTCGGCAGCGATTCCTCTGTAGTTCTTGATGGCTTGAAGAAACTCGTTGCGCGGCAATAGGTGAAGTTGCTTTTCCCCGCGTGGACGATGCGGGGGGTGTGCACCGGAGACGATAAGGTGAGATGCCGAAAAGCCGCGCTGCTGCAGTCGCGAGCAGACCTCGAAGGCGATGAGGGCGCCCATGCTATGGCCAAACATCACGAAGGGTCCGTCCAGCTTCTCGGTCATGGCATCGCACAAGGCGCTGGCAAGGGGCTCCATGCGTCGGTACGGCGATTCGGTGATGCGTGGCCCGCGGCCAGGCAGGCGTACGCCGAACACGGTGACGGATTCAGGCAATCGACGGCGCCACGCGGTATAGGGGTAGCCGGAACCCCCTGCATGTGGAATGGAAAACAGGCTCACCGAACGGGTTCCGCTTTGATGAACATCGAACCAGCGTGAGGAATCGGGTGGCATCACTTCAATCTCGGATGTAGGTGTGGCGTTGACCGGATAGCTTCTTTGCTCCGCCGAGGAAAGGCAGTTGCTGGCGCGTTAAGTAATTGCTCGCAGGTAAGGGAAAATGCCGGTTGTGGTACGTATGCGGATGTCGCTGACGGATTTGCGGTCCCGGATATCCACTTGGGCATTGGTCAATATTTCGTGCATGGTTCTGCGGCCGTCGGCCAGCGCAAGTATTCGCTTCAGCAATTCATCCTGAGGCGGAGCGGGATAAGTGGTTAGGCTGTTAGCCATTCGATAATTCATGTCGCTGGCGCCACGGAAGTAGTTGCGCAATTTCGTAGCAGTCGGAACGAAGCGCCGGTCCAGGAATGCTTGATCGACGATCGCCTCGTACCTGTCTGGATGGCGCTCGGTCGAATGCTTCAGGTAGAACCACAGCATTGGCGAGCATTCCATCTGCAGCAGGTTGGTGATCTGCCAGCGCGTGGTGTCTGGCAGGGCATCGAGCTTCTTCTGCAGCTCGACGTCGGCGAGGCGAATGGACCAGAAGGCCGAGTTCAGCTTGTCGAACGGATTGGGGCAGGGCAGCAGCAAGCTCAATCCGCAACAGGCCGCCAGATCCTTGAGCGTTTCCACTGTGTAGCTGAACTCGATTGGCTGAATCAAGGAATCGGCGACTTCCGCGTCATGGGCCGAGCGGTAGTATTCGACCCGGCGCGGATCGCCGGGAATGACGTCGAGCAGGTTCCGCGCGATTCTCAACTCCTCATCGAAGGAAGCCTGCTTGCCTTCGTGCCGTGAGATATGCCTGATCGCTTGCTGTACAGACGTGTTGAAGACGCGATGGAATCGGTTGTAGACCATCAATTCCAGAATGCCTTCGCGGCGCAGGGCACGTGCAATACCGGCTAGCGGCAGGCGTGGGTCGGCATTGTGGTGGATGACGCCAGTGCTGATGATGTAGTCGAACTCCGCGTCATAACTTACGTCCTGCAGGCTTTCCTGGCGCAGTTCTAGATTACGTATGTCCAAGGATTGCGCATTCCTGCGGGCTACCTCGAGGGAGGCGGCTGACAGGTCTGAGCCAAGTACGCTTGCCCTGGGGAACTTCAGGGCTGTATAGATCGCCTGGTTAGTGCCGCATCCGGCCACCCATATGCGTGCGTCGGAGCGAATGGTCGCATGCGAGAAATCGCCCACGCTCTGATTGAGCATGATTGATTCAAAGTTGGCCTCCTCCAAGCTTGGAAAGGACATCGGCGGCCAAGGATAGGGAAATTGTTCATAGAACTCCCTGACCGTCGCTTCCATCGATTGTTGGCCATCGATCCGCATCAGAAATTCCTTATCTGTGATGACAAGAGCCGCCCCCGACGTGCCCGGGGCTCACTGCCAACAAAAATCGGTCTTCAAATACTCATAAAGCGCCTGGTTGTGCGGCTCGAAAAACGCGGCCAGCTCCCGACGAACATCCGAAGGTATCTCGGGGAAAGCGTGTTCGTTGACGTTGTAGGCGGCATAGCGTCCCAGGGCCCACCGACGGATGCCGAGGAAGTCGCAAATCTTCGCGTAGGCGTCATCCGGTTGCTTGATCCACTCGTCGAAATTGAGGATCAGCATATCGCTGTCCGGATACCATCTGCGCCAGTGCTGGATGTAACGAATGTAGATGCCGCGCGTCTTGTAGCCGAAACTCAGCAGTGCTTTGCTGCAATAGTTGGGATCTTTTTCCATTTTTTCCAGTTCGCCGCGCAGCCGGGTCGGCTCGGCTTTCAGGGCATCCTGAAACCGGTCCATGATTTCATAGCCGATGCTGCGCGAGTCCTTGTAGTGGGAATAAGCGCGATCGATGGGGTTGCGCAGGCTGAGAATGATTTTGGGTGAACCCAATTCGCGACGCGTACGTTCGGGTGCATGCGGAAGCAGGTAGTAGCTGGGCGTGAAATCACCGCTGACAAAGGGGCGCTTGAAGGCTTTCTTCGCCAGCCAACGGTGCATGCGCAGCGGAAATTGGGCCCGATACCATTCCACGTTTTCCTGCGGATGCAGGTCGAAATAATGTGGCTCCTTGTACAGCGGCGGATGAAAGTCCGGATGCTGAGCAAGATAGGCTGCAATGGTGCTCGTGCCGGCCTTGCTTACACCTATGACAAGGACATCGGGCAGCGTTCGCAGCCGGCGTGTAGGCGTTCGCCAAAGGATAACCCAGCATTTATGGATCCATGCGGCTACCACGAATTGCTTTCGAACCGGCACCCCTGACCAGCGCAGCAGGCTAGTGACGGCGACGAGCACCGATTTGAGCGGTTGGGAAAATCTGTCTATCAATGGATTCTTCCTGAGCCGGGACCGATAGAGCAAGATGGTTCGTTATTACGAAGATGCGTGCTTCCGTTCCAACACGTTGTTCGCTTCGATCGTCGCAGCGCGCGCGGCCGGATCGAGTTTTGCAATGGCAATGCCGGCTTCGCCGGCGGTGGCATAAAGCATGTACAGCTGCCGCTCATCCATGAAAACATAGGGATCTCTCAACTGGCGTGCCCGCTCATAAACCGCGCCGCGCGCGGACGGGCAGACGGTTAGCCTTACGCCTTCATAGATTTCCCGGGGGAACAGCAGCGTGTGTTCCTTCGATGGGTGCCAGGTCATCCAATCATCGGAGAGGTCGACGTGGCAAGCCAGAATCCGCTCGGGTGCATCGCCAATCCGGGAAAAGAACAGGTGCAGTCGCCCGTCTTCGATCCAGACGGCAGCATGCCTCGCTCCCGGCAGTGTCAGTGCCGGCCCGGGCCGGTAACCGCTCAAGGGATTGGTGGCTCGGTATAACTGCCCTGACATGGTGATGGCGTAATAGTGGCCATTCCAGTGAAAGCGCCGCCAATAAGGCATGCCTAGCCGCGCGCGCTGGCTGACGAACTTCAGGCCATCGCGCGAGGTTGCTACGTAGGTCGCCTGTCTGGGGCGAAGCAGTCGATAGCCTCCGTGGTAAAACATAACGATGCTTCGCGTCTCGTCGTCGACGTGCACGTCCGGGCTGGCTATATGTGCACGATAGCTCCACGAAGCAGCCGGTGTGTCACGCAACTGCAGTGTGCCGCCCTGGAAAATGCGCCACGGCCCGCTCAGTGAATCGGCATACGCCATTCGGATGTGGCGACCGTGGTGGTGCGCAAAATACAGGTAATATTTGCCCAATGGGGAAGCGATCCAATCCGGCACCTTGATCAAGGATGGGCCGTTGATGTTGGTGCCCAGTGACGCATCCAGTTCAGAATGGACGATGGGATTGCCCGGCAGCCTGGTCGCTTCGAACGCGCGAGTTGTTGAGCTCATGGCGCTACCGCGGGCACTTCGTTTGGCTTGGGTGGCATCCGGATTGGGTGCGGAGTATGGGTGGAATGAGCTGTCGTCACTACTTGCGGCAGTCGCAAAGCGCGGGCGACAATCCCCTTCGGTGAAAGACATTCGTTGCAGAGTAAACTCATTATCCATTTCTCCACGCGTACTCCAGGGCGGCAAATTACCCATGAAGTATTACGACCTGTACGAAGCGCTCTACCAAAAGATTCGCTTGAGCAATAAGCCGACTTGGGATGCCTTCTTCGATCACGGCTCATCGTTCGACCAGTTCTGGACCAAGGGTTTTATCGACCAGGCGTTGCAACACATTTCCTTCGATAGAATGCCGCCGCGTGCGCTTGAGCTGGGATGTGGGGTAGGGCAAGCCTGCTGTTACCTGGCGCAGCGCGGCTTCGAAGTAAGTGGAATCGACATTTCGCCCACCGCCATCGCCATGGCGCAACAGTGCGCACGCGAGCGGAAATTGCCGATCCGCTTCGACTGCGGCAACGTGATGGCGCTCGACACAAGTTGCCGTAATTTTGACCTCATCATGGATGGCAACTGTCTGCACTGCGTAGTGTTCGACGAGGAGCGAGCCGGAGTGTTCGCGCGTATTCGCGGTTTGCTGGCGCCGGGAGGCTATTTCCTGGTCAGCACCATGTGCTGGAACGAGGCGGTTGCCTACAAGCATCCGCTGTACCGGGACGAGAGCGGGGTGTTGTGGGTGGATAGTGGTTTCGTCGACCAATTCATGCCCGGCGCCGGCCTGCGTTGCGACGACATGCGCGACATCGATGGCATGCAATGCCTGCCGTATCGCCGAGTGCTCAGTCCTGAGCAGCTTGGCAAACAGCTGGCTAGCAGCGGCTTTGAGTTGATTTGGCAGCATATCGAACCACCCCGTCAGACAGGCGTGGAACCCATGTTCCACGCTGTGCTACGCGTTGTTCCCTAACCCATGTTGGCGGAGAGTGCGGCGTAGGCCAGCTTGCCAAGCACGATAAGCACAGCCCAGCCGAACACGGCGATGAATCCCGATGCGCGGCTGATGTTGGCCACGACGGACAGGCCGATGCTAACCAGGATCAATGACCAGATGTGCAGCACGTCCAACGCGGTGCCGACGGACATCAGCCACTCCGGCGCGCTGGGGCTCAGGTAGTAGCCAACATTGGTACCGATAGGAT
The DNA here is from genome assembly GCF_030160275.1 of Dyella flagellata. GTDB lineage: Bacteria > Pseudomonadota > Gammaproteobacteria > Xanthomonadales > Rhodanobacteraceae > Dyella_B > Dyella_B flagellata. Next base: position 73,874 of record NZ_BSOA01000013.1, on the reverse strand, counting down.
TGCTCAGGTAAAACGAATCGCGATGCATGCCCAGCAACAGGCCCGCAGCGGGAATGATCGCCGAGAGTGTTCGCGGCAACATCGCATACATCCAGATGGCGAACACGCGCTCAAACGAAGCCTTGCCGCCGAGCAAAAAGTTGACCGTTCCGGAAAGTAGCAATGCTGCAATGGCGCTGGCGACCAGGATGATCAGCGGATAGGCGTACATTCTCGCCTTGACGATGGCGATGGTGATTTCAAGGATACGCGGCGCGCGTGCCGGGTCATCCATCGGTAGCGCGAGATGCCGGGTGATATTGGTCGCTATCGTGTCCCAGCCGACCTCGCCCTGAACAATAAACAGGTACGCATAACCAATCACCACCATGATCAGGAATGGTAGCCACCAGCTGTGGCTGCGCAGAATGTCGACAAACGTCCTGCTGGGGGCTACGAAAACATTGATGACACGTTCGGCCTGCGAAAGCGGCTTGGTTTCAGCGGTTTGCGCCTGATTTGCGGATGAGTCCTCAAACGCGTTCATACGGCATCTCCCTTGCGGCGATTCAGCTTCACCATTGGTCTTGTTCCCCAATCGTGAAGCTTCGGCGTACAAAACATAAGGCGCGCTTCAAACGGCGCCTCGATGGTGTATGTGATGAGCTTTATTCCCCTACGCCGCTGGAGCCTAACCAGTGTGATTCGTGCTTGTCAATTGCGACGACGTGCGTTCAATTGTCTGTAATACGCCCGCAGTACATTTCGGAATCGACGGCACTTGCGTCGACAAAAGCAATAAGGCAATAGTGATGGTCTAAAGCAGCATTTCAGTCACGCAAGGGATTACGGGGGTGGCATGTCTGTTGCGGTCCAATTGGAACGGGTTGCCAAGTTCTACCGGCGCGGTGCGGAGAAAGTCGAGATCCTGCAAGGGATCGATCTCGATATAGGGGCGGGGCAGTTTTTGGCCTTGATGGGACCTTCGGGATCGGGCAAGACAACATTGCTGAATCTGATCGGCGGCCTGGATCGTCCCAGCGCGGGGTGCGTGACCGTGGCCGGTGAACGCGTTAATGAGTTGAGCGACCTGCAGCTTACGCGTTGGCGCAAGCAGCACGTCGGGTTCATCTTCCAGATGTACAACCTGATGCCTAAGCTCACAGTTGACGCCAATGTCGAGCTGCCACTCATGCTCACCGGATTGGGCAGAAAACAGCGTGCTTCGCATGTGGCTGCCGCGCTGGCGATGGTTGGACTCAGCGATCGCGCCAAGCACAGGCCTGCCGAACTGTCTGGCGGTCAACAGCAGCGAGTTGCGATTGCAAGAGCCATTATTGCGGACCCCGCGTTGTTGGTTTGCGACGAACCCACTGGGGATCTTGATCGCCAGACCGGGACGGGCATCCTGGAACTGTTGCGCACGCTCAATCGGGAATTGGGAAAGACCATCATCATGGTCACGCACGATCCGGTCGCAGCCAACTTTGCCGCCCGACGACTGTACGTCGACAAGGGTCAGTTGCTTGAGGCGGCGGCATGAAGCACTACCGTCTGATCTGGGCGGGCGTGTGGAGCGACAGCACGCGCACCGCGTATACATTGGTTTCCATTTTCGCGGCGTTTGTGTTGTTCGGCATGCTTCAGGGCATTACATCCGCTTTCAACCATGCCGTGGCCCAGACCCACCTGGATCGCCTGTATGTGGACAGCCGCTTCGGCGTGGCAAAAGGCTTGCCATTGGCGGCGCTAGGCAAGATTGAGCGGGTCCCCGGCGTAACCAGGGTGACGCATTCAAGCTGGTTTGGCGGCTCTTATCAGGATGCGCGGCAGCCTATCTTTGCGCTGGCGGTCGATCCTCAGTCCTATTTGGATGTCTATTCGGAGCTATTGCTGCCGAAGGACCAGGTCGCCGCCTGGCTGAAAACGCGCGATGGCGTGGTCGTCAGCCGCAAGATCGCCGAGCGCTACCATTGGAAGATAGGCGATCGCATTCCGCTGCGATCAAGCATCTGGTCGCTGAAGTCCGATGGTACTTCCGTGTGGTCATTCCAGGTGGTGGGCATTTTTGATGTCCAGAAAGATCGTCGAACTCTCTCCGAGCTTTTGCTGAGCTACGCCTATTTCGACGAAGCCCGGCAGTTCAAGAACGGCACCGTGGGTTGGTATATCGCTCAGATCGCCGACCCTGCAGGCTCTGCGCAGGTTGCAGATGCCATCGATGCCGCGTTCGCCAACTCCAGCGACGAGACACTGACCCAGAACGAGCAAGAAAAGGCCGAGGCGATGCTCAAGCAGCACGGTGACATCGACATGGCCATTCACCTGATCATCGGCGCCGTCTTTTTCACGTTGCTGTTGTTGACGGGGAATACGATGATGCAGTCCGTGCGGGAGCGTGTCCCGGAATTCGCCGTATTGAAGACAATTGGCTATTCGACAACCATGATCAGCCTGATCGTCTTGTGCGAAGCCATGGTCATCTGCATCGGGGCGGCCTCGCTGGGATTGTTGTGTGCCTGGCTGTTCTACCCGATCCTGCAGGGGGCGACGGATGCACCACGCATGCCGGCCTGGGTGCTGATCGGCGGAGTTCTGATTGCCATGCTGCTTGCCATCGCCACGGCCATTCCCTCGACGGAGCGCCTCAGGCGGGTCAATGTGGTCGACGCGTTGGCGGGACGATAGGGATGCCGGCATGATCAGTTTTCGACAGATTTTCGCGATGGTCGAGATGAACCTGTCCACCTTGCCGCAGCGCCTGGGTGGCTGTTCGGTGTTGATCATCGGCAATGCCGGCGTCGTTGCCGTGTTGATATCGGTGCTGGCCATGGCGGTGGGATTCACGCGCACCGTTAACCAAACGGGGCGTCCGGATCGTGTGATCGTATTGCGCGGCGGCTCCAATTCCGAGCTGACCAGCGTATTGAGCCGGGACGCGGCGTTGACCATCGATGACGCACCGGGCGTCAAGCATGACGCCAAGGGCGACTCCATCGCATCATCGGAATCGGTGATGGTCGTGCCGGTGAACCTGCCGGGAAACAACAAGCGCATCAGCATGACCGTGCGTGGCGTGAGTAGGAATGCCGCGATGTTGCGCCCGGAAATCCATATCACCGAAGGGCGGATGTTCACCCCCGGGATGCGCGAGCTGATAGCCGGACGAACCATCCAGAAGCAGTTCCCTGGGTTGAAGGTCGGCAACCGGGTGACCATCGGCAACGGCGAATGGCAAATCGTAGGCGCCTTTGACAGTGGCGGCGATTCGCACGAATCGGAAGTATTGGGGGACGTGGAGAGCGTTCTGGACGCCTTGCGCCGTAAATCTTTCACCAGTGTCACGGTGATGCTTGAAAGTCCGGGCGCACTGGGCGCTTTCAAGAGCGCATTGATGTCCGATCCTACCTTGTCGGTCGAAGTCGTGCGTGAATCGGATTATTACGCGCAGTTGTCAGGAAACTTGAGCCACCTGCTGATCGTGGTAGGCCTGCTCGTGGGCGTAATCATGTCGATTGGTGCGATTTTCGGCGCGCTCAATACCATGTACACCACGGTCAGTTCGCGCCGGGTTGAGGTCGCCACCTTGCGTGCCATGGGGTTTGACTCGACGAATGTGATTATTTCGTTTGCGGTGGAGGGAATCATTCTGGCCCTGTTCGGCGGCCTGCTCGGCGCATTGCTGGCCTGTCTTGTATTCAACGGCAACGCGGTCAACACGCTTGCCGGCGATCACACGCCCGTAGTGTTCAAATTGATCGTTACTCCTGCGCTGGTCGCGCTTGGACTGGCCATTGCAGTCGTGATCGGCCTGGTCGGCGGCTTGATTCCTGCCATACGGTCCGCGCGCTTGCCGGTGGTCGCGGCGCTGCGGCAGTTGTGACCGGCGTGACAAGCATCGTGGACAAAGACATGGACGAAGCCGAATTCAGGAAGGGGGTCTACCAGCTGCTGGAGGAATCCGAGTTTCGAAGGAAGCACGAGCAGCATGAAATACCTACGGCTTTCGACAAGTCGATGTGGCAGCTCGCCGTGTTGCTGGCCAAGCTGGATCCAGCCACGGCATGGCAGGAAAGCGCAAAAGCCATTCCAGGGGCCGAGGGCGTGTATGTCAGGGAGGCGTTGGGCGTCCTGAAGGGGTTGCTGGCGCACCGGGGTGCGGGGAGATATGTCGATTACGACGCAAGATTGCGGCGAAGCGGTTGCGACATGAGCCCGTCCATTCTTGCCATGTCCTCTGGCGTGGCCAAGTCGGTGACATGGAGAGACATGCCGTTGTTCAAGACGGCGTACGACATGGCCATCTATCCGACCTTGTTGTGGGAGCTCAAGCCCACTCTCATCGTTGAGATCGGATCAGGAACCGGCGCCAGCGCGATCTGGCTTGCGGATCTCATGCGCATGTTCGGCATCGAGGGCAGGGTGGTCAGCTTTGATTGCCAGAAACTGGATATCTCCTACGATCGCGTACGTTATCTGCAGGGCGACTGCCGACGCATCGCGCAGGATTTTGACCGAAGTGTCGTGCTTGAAAATCACGGTCCGATACTTTTGCTTGAAGACGCCCATGTAAATGTGGCTGGCGTGCTGGAGTACTTCCATCCGCTATTGAAGCAGGGCGACTATGTGGTCGTGGAAGACAGCCTTGCCAAGCGCGAGCCTTTGCTCGAATGGCTGGGAAAATGCCAGAACGCTTATCAGGTGGATACCCGATACGTGGATTTATTCGGTTGCAATGTTACGACTGCGCAGGATTCCATTTTCCGGCGCATGCGGTAGGAATGGGTGAGTCGGCGGTGTCGCACGGCGAAATGGCAATGCGATGGGATATACAGCGCGTTTGAATTGTCGCAGAATCGTTGACGGCGATTTTTAGGCGTGCTATTCAACGGTTGCATTGCCTCGGGGTATCAGCCAGTGCCATCGATTTGCGCAGGTCGCTAGTTCCTGCGATGGGGAGTTGTTTGTTATCTGGATGACGAATGGCTTAATCATGGTCACAAGATCCTTGCAGCAGTTCTATCAAGCCTACGCCGGGCTGAGCTCAGCCAAGCGGCGTTTGTTTGAGCAATTGTTGCTCGAAGAAGGGATTGACGAAAATCAGCTGTGCATTTTGCCTCGATCCAGAACCACAGAGGGCTATCCCGTCTCTTCGGCGCAGGCAAGGGTATTTTTTTTCGAGGAACTTCATCCTTCCAGCGCCGTCTATAACCTTCCGTCCATTGTGCGTACACGCAGTCCATTGGATGCCGAATGCTTGCGGCAAGCTTTGCAGCGGGTTGCCACCAGGCACGAGGTGTTTCGGCTGGGCTTCGAGCTCGTTCGCGGCCAGATCACACAGAAATTGCACCAAGAAGTTTTTGTTGCGCTGGATGAATGCCGGCTCGGCGAGCATTCCAGCGAATCGCGCGAGGCTGCTCTGCAAGATGTAGTGTTCGACTATGCACTTCGCCCTTTCGATCTGCGTCGGCCACCCCTGCTTCGCGTGCTGCTTATCCATACGGACAATGGCGAGCAATATGTCCTGTTCGTAATTCATCATATCGTCGCCGATGGCTTGTCGATTCGCATCCTTGTCCGTGAAGTCGGCATGCATTACCAAAGTCTCGTCAGTGCGAGCGGGTGGGAACCGGCGCCGCTGCCGATTCAATATATTGATTACGCGATATGGGAGCGCGAGCGGGCGACCCGGACATCACGGGAAGGGCTCGATCATTGGCTTGCCCAGCTCGGCACGGAGTGGCCGCGGCTGCGCCTGCCGACTGACTTCCCGCGTCCAGCCCAGCGCAGCCACCGTGGCAAGGTCCATCGCTTCATGCTGGACGAGACGCTGGTCACCGAGCTCCGGAATTCGGCGCGCGAGGAAGGCGTAACGCTGTTCGTGATGCTGCTTGCCGGCTATGCCCTGCTGCTGGCCGGACTCAGTGGAATATGGAATATTCCCGTCGCCGTGCCCATGAGCGGCCGGCATCGGGCCGAGCTGGAAGAGCTGATCGGCTTTTTCGGCAATACCGTCATTTGCTACGCGCGGCTGGCGCAGACGTGGACATTGCGTCAATTGGTCGCGGAAATACAGCGAGGCATGCTGGCCGCGCATGCGGGCCAGGACGTGCCTTTCGAGGAGATCGTCCGCGCCTATGGCGGCGCGCACGCTTCGCGTAACGGGTCCATGTACGATACGATGTTTGAATATCTTGATTTTCGTACGCAGCAGTACGATCTGCTTGGCTTGGACGAGCAGCAGTGGGAGTTGCCCGAGTCGCTGGATTTCGAGGTTGAAGTGCATACGCAGACCGCCAAGTGCGATCTGTTTCTGTGCTGCTGGGAACTTGGTCCACGGCTGGAGTGCATCATCGAATATGACCGTGACTTGTTTGAGGCAGGTCGTATTGCTGGATGGTCGGAAGCCTACGTTGGGCTGCTGCGCGGCATGACGCGCAATCTCGATCAGCCCATGGTGTCGCTTACGGGAAGGTTGGTAGAAGAGGCGAATGTTCGTCCTCAGTTGAGCGGTCTTTTTGATGAGTTCAACTATGCGGCCGTGGATGCTGGCGGTCACGTTTGAGGGGCAATTGCACCAGCAGTTAGGGCTGGCCGGCGGAGCATGCCGGCCGGGCTGAAGATGGAAGATTGAGCCGATGCCGTGTGCGCACGGTGTTTCGAAACCAGCAACGGGATTGAAGATGGAATCTCTTGAAAATCCTGCATCTTTCACCAAGCATGCTGCGGCCGCAGGTGATTATCCGAACGGCAGTCTGAGAGCCGATTTTGCGCGGCGTGATCCGTTTGCGGCGCAGGAAGGCAGCGTGGACGTCGTCGCCCCGGAAGGCTTGCGAGCGCGGCTCGATGCGCTGGCGGGTGACAATGCATTTTTGGCTTATATGGCCTTGTTTGCAGCAGTGGCGATTTACGTCCGGCGGCATGGCGGTCATGAGCGGTTCGCCCTCTACGCGCCGCCTGTACATGATGAAGGCGACTCCGTTCGCCTGCCTGTATACGTGGACTGCGACCGGTGGGTGACATTCAAGGATGCACTGGAATCCATCAAGGCGAGCTTGCGCAAAAGCTATCAGGAGCAAACAGTTCAAGCCCATGCCGCCTTGGACGACGAAAGCCCCGCCATGCTGGTTCACATGCAAGGGTTGCATGCAGAAACGGCATCGGGAAGGAATGACCTTGACCTTTGCCTGTCCCGTAGCGATGACGGCGTCGTATTGCAATGCCGGTACAGCCGCGCCCTTTATCGGGACGATACGATCGAACTGAGCATGCGCCAGCTGCTGGCCCTGCTCGATGCGGGGTTGGCGGCAGCGGAAACCGACCTGGCGAGGCTCTGGCATCTGTCGACGGTCGAGCGCAATCTCATCTGCCGCGACTGGAACGACACGACGGTCCAATACCAGGGCGAGCGCTGCGTGCAGGCGTTTCTTCGCGAGTCTGCCGCAGAGGCGCCCGACCGCATCTGTTACGTATGCGACGGCCGCAGCTATACCTATGCCCAATTGGCGGCCGGGGCGCGGCGCATCGCCCAGGCGTTGCATGCGCGCAATATGCCGGCGGGGGCGGTAGTGGCCGTGTTTGCCGGTCGCAGCTACAGTGCAGTGGCTGCCATCGTTGGCATCATCGACGCCGGTGCGGCATACCTGCCGCTCGACCGCATGTATCCGCAGAAGCGGATCGCCTATTTGCTTGCCGATGCCGATCCGGCCTTTGTGCTCGCCGAGCGGCGCCTGCTGTCCGAGTTGCCTGAGACACAGGTGCCGGTATTGTGCATCGAGGATCTGCTGCAGTCGGAGGACCACGCGCCGCTGCCGGATGCGCATCACCCCGCAGCACCGGTCTATTTGATCTACACCTCCGGTTCGACCGGCAACCCCAAGGGCGTATTGCTGGATCATCGCGGCCGGGTCAACAATTTTTCCGACTTCAATCGACGCTTTCGTATCGGTCCCGCAGACAGCGTGCTGGGTGTTTCTTCACTCAGCTTCGATATGTGCGCCTACGACATGCTGGGCAGCTTCATGGCGGGCAGCAAGCTGGTCATGGTGTCGGAACAGGAGCACTCCACGCCGTCGGAGTGGCTTGGCTTGATGGGCAGGGAGCAAGTAACGCTGTGGCACTCCGTGCCTAGCCTGATGGAAAACCTGCTCGACCATCTGGAGCGCTACGAGCGTCCGGACACGGTGCCGCAAGGCTTGCGGCTGGTGCTGCTGGGTGGCGACTGGATTCCGGTGAACATGGTCGATCGCATCCGTGCATTCTGGCCTGCAGCTGAGGTAGTCAGCCTCGGCGGTGCCACCGAAGTGTCGATGGACTCCACTATTTACTCCATCGGCGAAATCCAGCGCCATTGGAAGAGCGTCCCCTATGGCCGGGCGATGGCCAATCAGAAAGCCTATGTGCTCGACCAGGAGCATGCGCTGGTGCCGGTAGGGATGACCGGCGAATTGTTTTTGGGGGGAGACGGGGTGGCCTGGGGCTATCACCGTCAGCCTGCACTTAGTGCGGCGAAATTCATACCGGACGCATTCTCCGGCACGCCCGGCGCGCGCCTGTATGCGACCGGCGACCATGCGCGATATCAGCCCGACGGCCAGCTCGAACTGCTTGGGCGCATGGATTTCCAGGTCAAGATTCGCGGCCTGCGCATCGAACTGGGCGAAGTGGAAACGGCAGTGGAGAGTTTTCCAGGCGTGACCCGAGCCGTGGCGCTGGTCAACAAGGATAGTGGCGAGGCGCAACTTATCACTGCATACGTGGTGGCGGAACGCGAATTGGACCTGGGTGCGCTGCGCAAGCACCTGGCCGAACAGCTTCCCTTCTACATGATTCCGCACCAAACCTTGCAGCTGCCGCAGCTGCCGCTCTCGGCGAACGGCAAGGTCGACCGCAAGGCATTGCGTACGATTCGGGCACCGGCGCCCGCGGCGGTACCCGAAACGCCTGTGGCCGGCATTGTTCGCGCGTTGTTTGCCGAGATACTGGATGTGCCGCAGGTTAGCGGCGAAGACGACTTTTTCGCGCTGGGAGGGCATTCGCTCCTCGCACTTCGGCTGATGTCACGGCTGGAAGAAGTGTTCGGGATCAAGATACCTCTGCACGCCGTGTTCGAATCACCCTCAGCCGGCAAGCTTGCAGCGCATGTGGAGGAAGAAGCAGCGCGCAGCGGAATCGATATCGGCGAGATCAGTCATCTGTGGCAATCGGTCAACAGTCTGAGCGAGCAAGGGTTACGCGAACTTGCGGAGCGTGAACAGCTGAACAGCTAGGAGGCGAGATGCTGTACGAAAAAGACATGCTGCAAGCGCCGGCCGCAACATCTTCGCATCTGGATGCGATGCTCAGGCACGGCTGCGAACGCTTACGTGACGGGGACCCGGAACTTTATGGGTTGCTGGAACGGGAATTCGAGCGTCAGAACACGACGCTCAACCTAGTCGCTTCCTCCAGTGCGATCGACCCGGCCACCCAGGTGTGCCAGGCCTCGGTCGCAGCCAATGTCACGGCTGAGGGCTACCCGGGACATCGTTACCATGGCGGCTGTGCCATCATTGATGAGATCGAATCGCTGGCGATCGAGCGCGCGAAGCTTGCCTTTGGCGCGGAGTTCGCCAATGTGCAGACGCACTCCGCGTCGATTGCCAACGAATTGTTACTGCTACGGCTGCTGGAGCCGGGTGACACGCTGCTCGGCATGCGCATGGACGCAGGCGGTCACTTGACCCACGGCTCACGTGCATCGGTGTCAGGCCGGCGTTTCAATGCGATCGGCTATGGGGTTACCGACCAGGGGCTGCTCGATTACGAGCAGGTGCGTGAGCTGGCGCACGCGCATCGGCCCAAGCTGATCATCTGCGGGGCGACCGCGTATCCGCGCGAAATCGATTTCAAGCGCTTCCGCGCTATCGCCGATGAAGTAGACGCGCTGTTGTTGGCCGATATTACCCATGTGGCCGGACTGGTGGCGGCGCGCTTGCATCCAAGTCCCGTGGCGAATGCGCATTTCACCACCACGTGCACGCACAAACAGCTCTATGGTCCGCGGGGTGGCCTGGTGTTGATGGGCTCCGACCGAAATCGGGTCTGGCACGGTAACAACACCCTGGAGAAGGAACTGCAACAAGGCGTATTTCCTTTCTTTCAGGGAGCGCCGGTGCCGAATGTGATCGCCGCCAAAGCGCGGGCTTTCGGTCATCTTGCCACTGCTGAATTTCGGCATCTGGCCCAACGCATCAAGGACAACGCGCGCGATCTGGCCAGCCACCTGGGTCACAAGGGGGCGGCCATTGTGTCGGGTGGTACTGATAATCACATCGTGCTGATCGACGTACTATCGTCGTACGGCCTCACCGGCATCGTCGCGCAAAGAGCCTTGGAGCTCTGTCGCATCAATGTCAACAAGAACGCGATTCCCCGCGACAAGCATCCTGTCCATATCGCCAGCGGCGTGCGCACCGGCAGCAACACTACGGCCTTGCGGGGCTTCGGCCGGAACGAAATGGAGCAGTGCGCGCATCTGATCGACAAGGTGCTGCGCGCGGTGAAGCCACGCGGCGAGCTCGATTACGATCTATCTCAGGACGTGATCGATGAGGTTGCGCAGGAAGTGGGCGAGCTGTGTCGCCGATTTCCCGTGGGCGGATATCCCGGCGCCGACCCGGTACGGATCGAGTACGCATGACGGAGCTGTCCAGACAGGCATTGTTCCGTGCGCTGCTGAAGAAGCGGCGGGAGCCGCCCATGCTTGTCCAAGATGGGGCGGGCGGCATCTATCCGTTGACGCCGTTTCAAAGCGCCATCTATCTTGCCGAAGAGTTTCGCGAGGGTCCGTCCAGCTATCATGTTCCGATCGGTCTGCGGCTGGAAGGCCGCATCGATACGGGCGCGCTTGAGAGCGCGTTGCAGCGCGTGGTGCAGCGGCACAGCATCTTGCGAGCCACATTTAGGCTGGAAGGCGGCCAATTAGTGCAGAGCGCCGCGGCTGACGATGCGATCCATTGGATGGTGCGCGATTGCGGCGAACACGATGCCGAATGGGCGTCGCATGAGGCATGGGTCGCCGGATTCATTGCCCAGCCGTTTGTGCTGTCGCACGAGCTTCCGATTCGCGCTGCCAGGCTGAAAGTGCACGATACCCTGCACGTCATCGTGCTGGTCATTCACCATATCGTTTTTGATGGCTGGTCGCGCCAGCTGCTGGTGGGTGAGATCGTGCGTCAGTACGAACGACTGATAGCAGGCGATCATGAACTCTTGCCGCCGCTGCCATGCCAGTATTTTCACTATGCCCTGGCGCGGGCGCGGGATCCCGGCTACGCCGCGGCGGATTCGACCGAGCGGCTGCCGCTGCACGGCGCGGCAAGCCAACCGGATGTGCTGTTGCCGGTCGATATGCCTCGTCGCGATTCGCTGGACTACCCCTGCGAAAGCGTGCCGTTGACGGTTACGGGCGATCTGACAGCCCGCTTGCGGCATCTGTCGGGTCAAGTGCAAACCACGGCATTCGTGGTCTTCCTGGCCTTGTTCAACCTGCTGTTGCTCAGCCGGTCGGGACGGGGCGGCACGCGCATAGCCTGCCCGGTCAATTGCCGCGAGCGCCCGGAAGAGTTGGAGATGATCGGGTGCTTCGTCAACACGCTGTTGTTCGTGCTGCCGGTGGATCTCGATACCACGGTGATCGACTATTTGCACCGCTGTCGCCAAGGCATCCTTGAGCTTTTGCCGTACAAGCAGCAAGCGCCAGGTTTGGCCGGCCGTGACACGAATCCCGCGCTGCGCCGCGACGCCCTGGCAGCCTATCGCGTGATGTTCGCCTTCCAGGAGCGTGGCGCGGACGGCTACCAGCGTTCCGGACTGCATGTTGAACCGTTCGTGTTGCACAGCGGGCGCACCAAGTGCGACCTGACAATGCTTCTCGACTACGATGGAGCCACTCTCACCGGCGCGATCGAATATCGCAGCGATCTGTTTCATCGCACGACTATCGAGGGCATGCGAAGCACGTACCAGGCGCTGGTACAACGTGTGCTTGAGCAACCGCATGGCAGCTTGCGCGACTTGCTGGCGCAGCTCAATGTCATGCCGGCCGTGCCGAGCACGGATGCCGTTCGCCCGGATTCGAGTGTGAATGCGGCCTGCCTGCTGCATGGGCGGATTGCGCAATGGGCACGCGAGGTACCCGATCGCATCGCGATAGAGAGCGAAGAGGGCTCGCTCTCCTATGCACAGTTGCAACGCCAGGCGAGCCAATGGTGTCGACGGTTGCGCGAGCTTGGTATTGGCGACGAAGAAAGGATCGGGGTGGCGATCGATCTGGGCATGGCGGCAATTCCCGCCATGCTCGGCGTGATGCAGGCCGGCGCCGCCTATGTGCCGCTGGACCTTGACCTTCCGTCTGCGCGGGTACAGGCACAAATCCAAGCCGCAGGGTTGCGTCGAGTGCTGTGTGCTCCCGATGCCGACCGGGCCAGGCTCTGCGGTGCGCATGCGTTGCACCCTTCGCAGCTGCAGCAAGTCGAGGCAAGCCTTGCCGCAATCTCGAAGGATGTCGACCAAGACAGTCTGGCTTACATCCTTTATACGTCGGGTTCCTCAGGTGTTCCCAAGGGCGTGATGGTCACGCATCGCGGCCTGAACAACTACCTGGCCTGGAGCACACGGCACTACGCCATGCATGCGGCGCCCAGTCTGCTGCATACCTCCTTGCTGTCGGACATGACGATCACGACCCTGTGGGGGCCGCTGATGGTCGGTCAGCGCGTGCATATGGCCACGCGCGCCCACGGAGTGGAGGGGTTGCACGCGGCGCTGACGGGGCATGATCCTTTTGCCGTGGTCAAGCTGACGCCTTCGCATTTGCGTATCCTGCGCCAGCAGTCCCAGCCGCCGAATCGCCGCTGGTGCGAGGTCTGCGTAGTCGGCGGCGAGGCACTGGCTGCCGCTGACCTGCAACCGTGGCTGGACACCGGCATACGCTTCGTCAACGAATATGGTCCCACGGAAACCGTGGTCGGCAGCACGGCCTGCGACATGACGGGCAGGAAGATCGCGTCCGTGGCGCCGATCGGCAAGGCGATCGACCATACGGCCATCCATTTGTTGGATGAGAGCATGCAAGCCGTTCGGGACGGCGCGACCGGCGAGATCTTCATCGCCGGCGCGGGCGTGGGGCGCGGCTATGCAGGTCAGCCGGCACTGACGGCGGCGGCTTTTCTGCCGGATCACCAGGCCGGCGCTCGAATCGGTTCGCGCATGTACCGCACAGGTGATCTGGGAATGCGCCTCGCCGATGGGCAGCTGGTGTACCAGGGCCGCCGCGACGATCAGGTCAAGATCCGCGGATATCGGGTCGAGCTGAGCGAAGTGGAAGCAGCCCTCGGTGCACATCCGGCGGTGGCGCAGGTGGCCGTGCTGCTGGAGACGCAAGGCGAATTCCCGCGGCTGGTGGCCCTGGTCGAAATAAAGCGCGGTTGTGTCGTTTCGGAACAGGCCCTACGTCACTTTGCGGCGCAGGAACTGCCTTCGTACATGCTGCCGCATAGCATTCAATGCATCGACGCGTTGCCGCTGCTTGCGAACGGCAAGATCGACCGCAACGCATTGCGTGCACGTGCCAGGCCCGCGGAACGCGGCCAGCCCGAAGCTTTCGGTGACGACATCGAGCGACAGCTGTTGGCGATCTGGGGTGAGGTGCTGGGCAATGCGTCGATGAGCCCCACCGACAATTTCTTTGAAGCCGGTGGCGATTCGATGAGTTTGTATGTGGTGTATCGCCGGGTGGCGGAATGGATCGGCGTGGAATTTCCGGCGGTTTCTCTGTTTGAGTATCCCACCATCCGCAGTTGTGCAACCTATTTGCAAAGCTTGCGCGACAGGACCCGGCAGGTGCCGGAACGGGAGCTTGCCGACGCAGGCGAACAGGAACGCGAGCAGCTACAGAGAATGAGGCAAGCATTGAAAGGAGTGAGCGATCCGGCTTGAGCCGGCCGCCTCGACAACCGTCATGACGCAACCATTACTCGCCCATGTCCAGTCATAATCCCGCTGCTACCGCGCGCGCTTCGGCGGCCAGCCGCATGACGGGGTTGGAAATCGCCGTAATAGGTATGGCCGCGTGCATGCCGGGAGCGCGTGATCTGGGCCAGTATTGGCAATTGCTCATGGAAGGCAGGGAGGGCATCCGCAGGCTGTCGGATGCACAATTGCGAGCCGCGGGGGTCGGCGAGGAACGTCTGCGCGATCCTGCTCTGATTCGTGCCCTGGGGCTACTGGAAGATTCGGAATACTTCGACGCCGGCCTGTTCGGCTATTCGGCCAGCGACGCAGAGATACTCGACCCGCAGCAACGGCTGTTTCTCGAACAAGCTTGGATGGCGCTTGAGAGTGCGGGTTACGCACCGGAAAAGTTTGCTGGCGGCATCGGCCTGTTCGCCGGCAGCGGATTCAGCGCCTATACCATGCGCTTGTTGGCAAGCGGCTGGCTGGCTCGCGCACAGATCGGGTTTCAGAAGATCATCGGCAACGACAAGGATCATCTCACTACCGCGGCGGCCTACAAGCTCGGCCTGACCGGCCCTGCCGTCACCGTGCAGACCACATGCTCCACATCCCTGGTTGCCGTGCATCTGGCTTGCCGAAGCCTGCTGGGCGGCGAATGCGACATGGCACTGGCCGGTGCGGTGACGGCCGGGCTCGAACCCGCTACGCCGCTCACTTACCAGGAAGGCAATATTCTCGCGGCCGACGGTCGTTGCCGCCCATTCGATGCCTTGGCCGCGGGAACCGTGGCCAGCAATGGCGTTGGCGTCGTCGTGCTGAGGCGCCTGGATGATGCCCTCAGGGATGGCGACAACATCCGCGCGGTGATCCGTGCCTCCGCCGTCAACAACGATGGCTCGCTTAAAGTTGGCTATCTGTCGCCCTCAGTCAGCGGGCAATACAAAGTGATCCGCAAGGCGCTACGCCTGGCTGACGTGCATCCGGACAGCATCGACTATGTTGAGGCGCATGGCACGGGCACGCTCAAAGGCGACCCGATCGAATTCGAGGCGCTGACGCGTGCATTCCGCGACCAGACGGCGCGGCGACAGTACTGCGCGCTCGGATCCGTGAAGGGCAACATCGGCCACCCGGATACGGCTGCAGGCATGGCGGGATTGATCAAGGCTATCCTCGCCATGCAGCATGGTTGGATTCCGCCCACGCTGCATTTTTCGACGCCTAACCCCGAGCTGGACCTCGGCGGCAGCCCGTTCTACATCAACAGCGTGCCCGTTCCATGGCCCGCTGCCGAGAGGCCTCGCCGCGCTGCGGTCAGCTCGTTCGGCCTGGGTGGTACCAACGCCCATCTGGTTCTGGAACAGGCGCCTGCGCCGACGATGCCAGTGCCGCCAGCGGACGAGGATCCGCAGTTGATGGTGCTTTCGGCCAACAGCAAGACGGCTTTGACGGCCGCGCGCAAGCGCCTGGGTGAATATTTGCGTCGACACGACGGCGCTGCCTTGCGCGATATCGCCTTCACTCTGCGCCACGGTCGGACCGATTTGAAGGAACGCGCCTTCTTCGTTGGCAACCGCGCAGAACTCATCGGGCAGCTCGAAGCCGTATCGGCGCCGGCGCCTGACAGTGAAGCTTCCACACGCAGGCCAGCCTTGTTCATCGACGGCGCCTCTTCGGCCTGGTGCCAGCTGGTGCAAGGCTATTACCGTCACAGTGCGGTCTTTCGTGATTGGACGGCTGCCGACGCGCAGACCTTTTCGGCAGCCGGTCTGACGATCGACATGCTCGTGCCGACATGGCCTACGCCCGCCGCTGGATTCAGGCAGGACAGCTCGGTTTGGCGATTTGCTGCGGGCTATCTGCTCGGCGGTTTTATCCTGCGGCTCGGCATCGCTTTGCAGGCGATAGTCGCCTTCGGCGCCGATGAATTGATCGCAGCCTGCCTGGCAGGGGTGTGCACGCTAGAAGACGGGTTGAAAATTGCCCGCTTGCTGGATGAGCCCCCTGCAAGCACGCCCCTGGAAACGAAGCTGGAAGCCCTGCTGTCAACGATGACGCTGGCCACCCCTCGAATCGCCTATTTCTCGCAATGCAGCGGTCGCTGGTGCACGGCCGAGCAGGTCACCCAGGCCGCCTATTGGCGGGCTTGGATCAAGCAGGTGCGTGGCGGTCGAAGGTTTGAGCCCGATGCAGCCACGATCGCCGCGCTGCATGCTGTGCATATCGATCCCGTGCACGCCTCGGAGGATGGGGCGCTGCAGTTATGGAGGGCCACGGACACTGTCCAGGAGCACTATCAGCAACTGTTACGTATCGTCGGCGAACTGTGGAGGCTCGGGCAAGTGCCACCCAGGCCGCCAGCAGCGGTGTACGGCGAAGGCAGACGCATCGAGCTGCCGCCCTATCCATTCGAACGAAAACGCTACTGGATCGATACCTCCGAGGGTCATCCCACGACGACCGAAAGCGAAGCGCGGTCAAGCGCAAGCAACGATGTCGAAAGTTGGTTCCAGCTGCCGGTATGGCGACAGCACGTGGCCTCTCCAGTGGCGGTTGACAGCTGTGGCACGAACTATTTCCTGCTTGCCGCCGCTGGCGATGTGCTGGCCGAATCGCTGGCTTCATCGCTCATGCAGGGGGGCGCATCGGTGGTGCGGGTGCATCATCGCCAGGTTCCTGCCGGCATGGACGGCGCCTTGGCGTTGGATGGTTGCCGACGCGATAGCTATGCCCGTCTGTTGCAAGACCACGAGTTTTCGCGCGCTGGCACGAATCGCTTCGTGTTTTTCGACAGCTACTTCGTGCAACTGGCCGGCGAATGGCCGTCCGAGGGGCCGAGTCCATGGTTCTGCGTGCCGATGTGGCTGGCGCAGGCCTTGGGCGAAAAACTCTTGGGCGGTGGCGCGATCCCCGCCGGCGCTGGCGTGTCGGCTAGCATGATCGTGGTGTCCAACGGCATGTGGAGCGTCGACGGCGAAGAGGCTTGCTTCGCCGAGAAAGCGCTGGCCCGCGGGCTCGGCAAGGTGCTGGCGCAGGAATATCCCGGACTAATTTTCAAGAGCGTCGATCTGCCGGCCCAAAGCGCGACCGCGTTTGCCCACGGCGCGAAGGCGCAGATGCTCCTGGACGAGCTGCTTGGCGATGCGTCAACCGCAGAAGTCGCCTTGCGCGGACGACTGCGCTGGCAGCGCGTCTTTGAGCCGGTGCGTATTTCCGCAACCGACGGACTTTTGCTACGGCACCGCGGTGTCTACCTGATCACCGGCGGGCTTGGCGGCATCGGGCTGGAAATAGCGGAATATCTGGCGCGGCAGATGCAGGCGAAGCTGGTGCTGATTTCGCGCAACCTGGGTGCCGACGATAGGCTGCAACGCCTGCGCGAACAGGGTGCCGAATTACTGGTGCTGCAAGCGGACGTCACCGATGGCGAAGCCATGCTCCGTGCGAGGCTCGCCGCGGAGGAGCGCTTCGGTGCGATCAACGGAGTCATCCACGCGGCCGGAAGCCTGCCGACGACCATCGTGCAGCGCATGAGCGAGGTTTCCGCATGGGAGGGGCTTCGGGCCAAGGTCAAGGGTACGGAGGTGATCTGCGCCCTGTTTGCCGACCGGCCACCTGACTTCGTGCTGCTGTTTTCCTCCCTGCGCGCCATTATTGGCGGCGCCGGTAACGGCGATTACGCTGCGGCCAATGCCTTTATGGACGCCTACGCGAATGAAGCCTGGGCCAGCGGACGGACGTATGTGCGATCGATCAATTGGGACGGATGGGCTGGCGTAGGCATGAGCGCCAGGGTGAAACAGCCTGCCGGCAGCCCAGCCGATCCTGCACCGCTGGCGGTTGCGGACGGCTTGCGTGCATGGGTATTGGCACTATCGATCGAGCAGCCGCAAGTACTGGTTTCACCTTCCAACGTGAACGACTTGGCGGCATCCATGGCTGCGACGAACGGCCCTAGTCCGCTGGATTGGCTGCCGGCTGAGTCGAGGCGCAGCACTGCGGGACAGCGCCCGGAACATCTGGATAGCGCCTATGCGCCAGCACGCAATGAAACCGAAGCACGGATGGTCGATATCTGGGAGCAATATCTCGGTGTCAGCCCCATCGGGGTGACGGACAGCTTCGTCATGCTTGGCGGCGACTCGGTCACCAGCTTGCAGATCGCAGCGAAGGCGACCGAGCGCGGCTTGCGCATAGGGCCGTTCGCGGCCATGGAGAGCGGAACTATCGATGCGCTGTGCGCGTCGCTGGACAAGTCGGCGCCATCGCGTTCGGCCATGGATGACGCGGAAGTGACCGGGGATCTGCCGCTTACGCCGATCCAGCTCTGGTTTTTCGAGCAGGCATTGCCACAAGTGCAGCATTTCAACCAGGCCTTTCTGCTGAAGACGACGCAACGCCTGGATGCCGGGCGGATGAATGAAGCCATGCTGGGGCTTTTGAAACAACACGATGCGTTACGCACGCGCTTCTTTCAGCGCGATGGCCACTGGCAACAGCAGTTGTTGCCCTATGCGCCGCGCATCGTGCTGGAGGTCGAAGATCTGAGCGACTGCACGCCGGAACACTATCAGGGCAGGCTAAGCGCGGTTTGCGCGCGCGTGCAGGTGGCGCTCGACCTTGATCAGGGTTTGCTGATCAAGGCGGTGTTCTTCGACAGCGGCGATGCTGATAACGATCGGCTGATGATCTGCGCCCACCACCTGGTGGTGGATGCGATTTCGTGGCGAATCCTGCTTGAAGACCTGCATACCGGCTACGAGCAGCTTGCGCGCGGTGAGCCGTTACGCTTGGCGAGCAAGTCCACCTCCTATAAGCAGTGGGCGGAAAGTCTGCGCGCCTATGCCGATGCCTTGCCGGTAGCGGCTGTTCGCGACGCCTGGTTGCGCATGCTGTCCGCCGACCATAACGTGCTGCCACGCGACTTCCCAGACGGGCGCAACACTGTGGCCTCCGCCGCCACGCTGAGCCGGGAGCTCACGCTGGACGAGGCGCATCTGTTTGCGCGCGCAGGCGTCTCGCCGTTTGCCCTGTTCCTGGCTGCGCTGGGAACGGCTTTCGCGGATTGGATGGGGCCGGGGAGTACGCTGGTGGCGCTGGAAGGGCATGGCCGTGACGGCATTGCGCCGGACATGGATCTCTCACGCACAGTAGGCTGGTTCACTGCCCTGTATCCTTTCGCCATTCCACGCCCGTCATCGTCCGCCCAAGTCCATGCGATAGCGGTGCAAGAAGCGTTGAATGAAGCATCCAGCCGCGGTCTCGACTATGGCGTGCTGGCTTATCTGTGTGATGACCTGATCCGATACGGCAACCAACCTGAAGCGCTGGTGCTCTATTTGGGACAAGGCGGACAGAAACCCTCTGCGGGGAAGGGGTTCGAACTGGCCGTCGAATCACCTGGATGGACGCAAGACCCCGTCAACGAACGCTCGCACGTCTTGGAAATCGTGGCCGGCATGGCCGACGCCAGGCTCAGCATAGGCGTGACATTTTCAAAAGCGCTGCACAAGGCCAGTACCATCGAACTCTTTCTGCAGCGCTTTGAGCATGCGTATATGGCGTGCGCCAAAGCTGCGGCAGCCAGCCTCAGCCAACCCGTGGATAGTGTGCAATGACGACCACAAACAGCAAGCCGGTCTCCAAAACAAAGATGCTCGCGTCGATCAAGGCGTTGGACTGGAGGGCGATCAAGTCAGCGTTGCAGGATCACCCCGAGTTGCTGAAGTATCATGGCGAAAAGGGCGAAAATCTCCTGCACCTGTGCTGCGGGATCGAGATAGCCAAGCGCGGCTTGCCCGCACCCGACAGCATCAAGACGGCGCAGGTATTGCTCGATGCCGGCCTGAGCATCGACCAGGAGGCCTTCACCGAAGGACAGTGGAAGGCAACGCCGCTTTGGTATGCCATCGGCCGCGGCAAGAATCTCGAGCTGGCCGGTCATCTGCTCAAGCGTGGCGCAAATCCCAATTACTGCCTATGGGCCGCGGCTTTCAACGACAGTCCGGCTGCGATCAAGCTGCTGGTCAAGGCAGGTGCGGACATCGATCCGCCTGGTGAGGAAACGCCGCTGATGTTTGCGATCAAATGGAGCCATTTTGCCGCCGCCAAGACGCTGCTTGAATGTGGCGCGGATCCCAATGTGCAGGACATCAGCGGCAAAACCCCGTTGCATTTCATGCTGAAAAAACGCAGCGACGCTAAGCATGTTCGCATGTTCCTGGAACACGGCGCCAAGGCCGACCTGCCCGACTACGACGGCGTGACGGTGCGCAGCCTGCTGTCCCGTTCGCGCGATCCGAAGTACCGGCAATTGCTTGAATAGCCTGCCGGCGCGCCGGCATATCGAATCATCATCGGATTTTGTTTGGATCAGACTGGGAGGACGTACGCGGTGGCCAACGAAGAAAACGATCCTTTTGACACCTACAAGGTAGTCATCAATCACGAAGAGCAATATTCCATCTGGCCGGCAGAACGGGACAACCCACCGGGTTGGCGCGATGGCGGCAAGCAGGGAACCAAGCAGGAATGCTTGGATTACATCGGCGAAGTATGGACGGACATGCGTCCGCTCAGCCTGCGCAAGAAGATGGAGGAATGGCGCACCAATCCGCCTCCGCCGGTGGTCGAACCCGACCCGCTGCCCGAAGGAAAAACGCTGGTCGAGCGGCTCTCCGACGGCGACCATCCCATACGGACCAACTTGCGGCCGGAAAATACGGCGCAGGCGGTGAAGCGCTGCCTGGACCGCGGCTACATCCATTTGCATTTTCCCAACACCCATGGTGGCACGGAACTCGGTGTGCGCCTGCTGGTTGAACAGTGTGACTGGAGTGCCGCCAATTTCGAGAGCGCCATTGGCAGCATTCACCTGGTCGGCGAATTGACGCTGGACATGGTGAAGGTGCAATGCATCGCGAACCTCGATCTGGCCACCCTGCAAGGCAGCGGCCGCTTGCAGCCGCTCAGCGAAGCGCTCACCTAGCCAGGCACAGATGCCCCGATGACCCTCATCGATGTTCTGGACAAATGGGCCCGGCAGCGACCTCGCGATACGGCCTATAGCGTTCTAGGCAACGCCGATATCGAGGACAGCATCAGCTATGCTGTCCTGGCCGAGCGGTCGCGCGCGCTCGCATCCCGGATGGCGCGACAGGCGCGACCCGGCGAGCGCGCGTTGCTCATGTTGCCCAACAGCATCGAATTCATGATCGCGTATTTCGCCTGCCTGCGGGCAGGCGTGATTGCGGTGCCGGTACCGGTGCCGAGGCCACAGGGCGTGAACGAGCGCCTGGCACTGATCATTCGCCATTGCTCGCCGGCACTGATCATTACCCAGGACCAGCAGGACAGCGCTACGTTTGCGCCGCTACTGGGCGCCGAAGCACAAGTCGCGCATTGGCTGGCCGTCAACGGTATCGACGCCGATAGATCTGGCCTTGCGCTGCCGCCGCCAGGATTGGACGCGGTTGCGATGCTGCAGTACACCTCCGGTTCGACCACCGCGCCCAAGGGCGTGAAACTCACTCACGCCAACCTGTTGCACAACCAGACCCTGATCGATGCGGCATTCGGCTTGAACGAGACAGATGTCGTGCTCGGCTGGCTGCCGTTGTTTCATGACATGGGCCTGATGGGGATTGCGCTGCACTCGCTGTACAAAGGCATTCCCAGCATCTTGCTTGCGCAGGAACGCTTCATGCGGCGGCCTTTGAGCTGGTTGCGCGCGATCAGCGAAACCGGTGCAACCACTAGCGGCGCCCCCGATTTTGCCTACGAACTGTGCGTGCGCATGCTGCGGCCGCAGGACCGGCAAAACCTGGATCTGAGCCGGTGGCGCGTTGCCTTCAGTGGCGCGGAGCGCGTGCGGCCACGTACGCTGGCGCGATTCGAACAGGCTTTTGCGGACTGTGGGTTCCGCCGACATAGTTTCCTGCCTTGCTACGGCATGGCCGAGGCGACGCTGATGATCAGCGGACGGATGCCGGGCCGTTCGCCCGAAGTCAGGCATTTCGATGCCCAAGCCTTGCTTGAACAGCGCCGTGCCATGGAAACGGGCGAGTCGCCCGACAGTATCGCCTTGACCGGCCTTGGGTGCGTACTGCCGGGTGAGCACCTGGCCATTGTCGAGCCGGAAACACTGCAGCCGCTTGCTGAAGGCGCTGTTGGCGAAGTGTGGGTGGCCAGCGCGAGCGTCAGCTCCGGCTACTGGCACGCTTCCACTGACGCGCGTACCTATCCCACCTGGGACCAGGCAAGGGGCTACCTGCGTACAGGCGACTTGGGCTTTCTGCATCGTGGCGAATTGTTCATTACCGCGCGACTGAAGGACCTCGTCATCATTCGGGGGCGCAACCTCTATCCCGAAGACATCGAAATGACCGTCGAAGACGGTCTGGCCGGTACCGTTACCGGCAGCGTGGCCGCTTTCTCCGACGAGGTGGGCGGTGAAGAGAAACTGGTGGTCGCGTTCGAGAGCGGCGCAGGTCGCGAACTGGCAATGGCGGCGCTGGGCGATCGTGTGAAACGCATCATCGGCGAACGCTTTGAAGTGGAACTGCATGCCTTGCTTGCCGTCAAGCGAGGCGGGCTCCCACGAACTTCCAGCGGCAAACTGCGCCGTAATGACACACGTCGGTTATGGCAGGCAGGAGCGCTGCCGGTGCTCGGCCAGGTGCTTTGCGACATGGCAGCACCCACCTTTCCCGACGCCGAGTCCTTGCGCCAGTTGTCTGCGCAAGTAGCGCAATCGCAGCTGGTTGCGGCCATGTCCGAGTGGATCGGTCCGTGCATCGAACCGGCCGCCTTGCAGGCGGAGCGTTCCCGCTCCTTGTTGGCCATGGGCTTGGGATCGGTGCAGGTGATCGGTCTCATCCATCAGCTGGAAAGCTGTTATGACATTCGGGTTGCCCTGGCCGAGGCCCTGGGCGATTGCACGATCGAGTTGCTTGCGGCACGCGTTGTTGCACATCTTCAGGCCGGACCTCCGTCACTGCCGCCCATGCACGCAGTCGCGCCGGACGCCGATCTGCAGGCAACACTCTTGAGTCACGGCCAGCAGGGCATCTGGTTCGCACAGGCGCTGCGGCCGGACAGCACCGCGTACCAGATCGCGCGCGCGGCCGAGGTCCATCCGGCGATCGATCTTGCCGCCTTGAACGTGGCGCTGGAAAGTCTGTCGCGGCGACACGCAGCATTGCGCATTGCCATCACCCAGGACCAGGACCGGCCGCCGATACAGCGCGTGCTCGTGGACGCTACGCTCAAGCCGCAGCTGTTCAATTGCGAAACGCCGCAGGCATTGGCTGCGCTGCTGCATACGGAAGCGGCGCGCAGCTTCGACTTTGCGTGCCCGCCGTTGTTGCGTGTGAGTGTGCTGCGGACGCCGGGCCGGAACGACGTGCTGCTGCTGGTGGCCCACCATATTCTCTGCGATTTGTGGTCGCTGAGCGTGTTGTTGCGCGATTTGTTCGAAGCCTATGCCGCCGCATTGCGCGGGGAGAACGCCACGCAGCCCACTCTTACGGCATCCTATCTGGATCAGGTACGCGCAGAACATCGCGCCCACGCCAGCGAGGCATGGCAACGGCGTGTAGCCTACTGGCGGGATCATCTCGGCGATGCGCGCACGTGGCCGTCCGCGGCGGCGGCAACGGCGCGGCAGCCGGTCGCTGCCTGCCGCATGCGTATCGTTGAGCGGCCGCTGGCGTCGTTGTTGCAAGGCATCGCGCAGCAGCAAGGTCTCAGCATGCAGATGTTGCTGTTCGCAGCGTTCCAGCTGGCAGCTGCGGTGTTCGAGGGACAGGATGGATTCCTGATGTGCTCGCTGACCAACAACCGGGCCGAGGTGGAGCGACGGGATCTGGTCGGATATTTGGCGAATCTATTGCCAATGCGCGTTCGAGTGGATCGGCGCGCAACGGTGGCCCAATGGCTGGGCGATGTGCGCAGGCAACTGCTCGATGCATATACGCATGAGCTGCCTTATGAGGAAGTGCTGCGCAGCTGCGGCCTGCGCGAGGCCCATGAACTGCCGTCGCGATACGCCTTCATCATGCAGGACGAGGGTGCCTCCGATGCTGCTGGATTCGTGCCCTTCTCGCTGGGACAGGCCGGTGGGCGCTGGAAGCTGGCCGGTTTCGAGTTGAACTCGCTGGCATTGGAGGAAACCGATGCACAGTTTCCGCTTGCGCTGTATGCCGGTATGCACGAAGGGCGCATCCTGTGTCGCTACAAGGCGATCGAGACGGCGTTTGCACCGCACGATATCGAGGCCGTTGCCGAGTTGTTCGAGCGCATCCTGCGCTGGCTCGCCAAGGGCGAAGTTGCCGTGCGGTTGAATGAACTCAGCTGGCTAAGCGAGGAAGAAACAGGCGCACTGGCCGCGCAGGCTCAGGCCTCCAATCGTGCCGATTACTTGCAGCCGCGCACCCTGTTGCAGTCATTCGAAGTGCAGTGCAGGGCCACGCCTGATCGCATTGCGCTGGAATTCGAAGACGGCTCGTGGAGCTACGCCGGATTGCACGAGCGCGCTCGGAGTATCGCCGCCGAGCTACAAGGTCGCGGCGTGGGACCGGAGACCATCGTCGGCGTATGCATGCGTCGTTCTGCCAGCATGGTTGCAGCGATCTACGGCGTACTGAAAGCGGGCGGAGCCTACCTGCCGCTGGAGCCGTCCTACCCGGTCGAGTATTTGAAAACCCTGATGGTGGAGTCGGGGCTGCAGCATGTCGTCTGCGACAGCGAGCTGGTTGTGCCATGGACGGATCACTTGCACGGCATCCAGCTGATCGATGCCGCTGCCGCTATGCACAAGGCCCCCGGCGCAGCAGCTTTTACGCCGCCGCTGCCGGACCAGCTGGCCTATGTGATCTTCACCTCAGGCTCGACCGGCCGGCCCAAGGGCGCGATGAATACGCATGCGGCCATCGTCAACCGCCTGCTGTGGATGCAGGACGCCTATCAGCTGGGCGCCATGGACGCCGTGGTGCAAAAGACCCCATACAGCTTCGACGTCTCCGTGTGGGAATTGTTCTGGCCGCTGATGGTGGGTGCGCGGCTGGTAATTGCGCGCCCCGAAGGCCACAAGGACCCGGCCTATCTGGTCGAATTGCTCACGCGCGGGATGGTCACTACCGTCCATTTCGTGCCTTCCATGCTGCGCATGTTCCTGCTCGAAGAAAATTGTACGGCTTGCCGGACGCTACGCACGCTGATTTGCAGCGGGGAGGCGCTGCCTACCAGCCTGGTGCGGGCCGTTGCGGACGGGCTGGCAGTGCGCATGGACAACCTCTATGGGCCGACAGAGGCGGCGGTAGATGTGACCGCCTACCGTTGCGACGGCGAATGGCAAAGTGCGGTGCAACCGATCGGCCATCCCATCGCCAACATCCATATGTATGTGCTGGATGAAGCCTTGCATGCATTGCCGCCGGGTATGGCCGGCGGGCTCTACATCGGAGGCCACGGCCTTGGGCGGGGGTATCATCACAATCCACGGCAGACCGCGGCGCTGTTCGTGCCCAATCCCTATGCTGTGCAGCCAGGCGAGCGTCTATACCGTACCGGCGACTTGGGTTGTCAGCATGCATCGGGACTGATCGAGTTCCGTGGACGCCAGGATGGCCAGGTGAAGCTGCGCGGCTTCCGCATCGAATTGGCTGAGATTGAGGCCGCGCTGGAGCGGCATGCCCAGGTCCAGGCGGCTGCGGTGGTGCTCCGGCAGGGCCGGGCAATGGCAGCGCCCTTGAACTATATCGATCAGGAAGCGTTGGAGCCCGCTTGGCCACCGCTGGCCGAGCATCGCCAGTTTCTACGTGGTGAGCTGGTCGCCACGGACGCGTCGGAGCGGCCGGCATGGCTGATTGCCTATTGCGTGGGTGAGGCCGGCGTGGCGCTCGATGCGCAGGCGCTCCAGCAGTGGCTGCGCACGCAACTGCCGGAACAAAGCGTGCCGGGCGTGATTGCCTTCGTAGACATGCTGCCGCTCAGTCCGAACGGCAAGCTGGACAAGCGACGTCTGCCCGAGGTCGAGCTGTTGCGCCCGAAGCTGGCCTCGGCGCATCGTGCGCCGCGCGACGCGAGTGAGCGGATGCTGGTCGATGTGTGGGAGCAGGTTCTTGAAGTAGGCGGCATCGGTATCGACGACAATTTCTTTGCGCTCGGCGGAGACTCCATTCGCGCGCTGCGGGTGATTGCTGCGGCGCGCCGCGGGGGATTGCATTTCGACCTCGCCATGTTGTTTGCCCGTCCTACCGTGGCGCAATTGGCCGGCGCAGCTCCTGCGGTCGGTAGCGTGCCCCATGCGCCCGGGGTCGAGCCTTTCGCCTTGCTGAGTGCCGGGGACCGCGCAAGCGTCCCGCCCGGCGTGCTCGACGCGTATCCGCTGGCGGCGGTGCAGGCCGGACTGATCTATCACGATGAATCCGCCGAAGGCAGGGAGGTCTACAAAGACGTATTCGTCTACGAGATCGAGGGCGATTTCGACGAAGCGGTGTTTCACGCTGCGGTAGCGCAGCTCGTGCAACGCCACGAAACGCTCCGCTCAGCGATCGACCTGACCAGCTTCAGCGTGCCCATGCATCTGGTCCATGCGCATGCCGACGTGCTGATCGAGACTGAGCGGCTGGATCGAGCGCCGGACATGGTCCAGACGCGCGCATTCGTCGAACAGCTGCGCGCGCGCAGTTTCGATTGGAGCCGGCCGCCGTTCTTCCGGTTTGCCATCCGCGTCGGTCCTGGGCGTCGCTTCGAAATCTTCCTGGCGTTCCACGACCTGCTGCTCGATGGCTGGAGCGCGTCCTTGCTGGTATCGGAGCTGCTGCTGACCTATGACCGCCTGCTCGGTGGCGCTTCCGTGGCCTTGGCACCGCCACGGGTCCGTTTTGCCGACTACATCGCGGCCGAGCTTGCCGCTCATCGATCCGCAAACGCGCGCGCATTCTACGCGCAGTATCTGCAAGGCGCACCGGTACACAGTTTTCCGCAGCGCCCGGGTGGGTCTGGTGCCATTCCGCGGTTTGCCGTGCAGGATGTACCGATTTCCGCTGCGCTCAGCGCCGGTTTGCGCCGCGTGGCGGCCGAACTGGGCGTAAGTGCCAAACATGTGTTGCTGGCGGCGCATGTGAACGTGTTGTCGCAGGTGTTCGGTGACTATGATGTGCTGACCGGGCTGGAATCGAACGGGCGGCTTGAGACCGAGCAAGGCGAGTCCGTCATCGGCATGCATTTGAATACGGTGCCGTTCCGCGTCCAGTGTCGCGGCGGTACCTGGCAGGAACTCATCCGTCAGGTGTATGCGGCTGAGCAGGAACTGTTACCAGTGCGCCGCTACGCCTATGCCAACTTGCAGCGCAGCCTCGGTAAAGGGGACCTGGTCGACACTGTATTCAATTACGTCCACTTCCATGGATTCAGCCACTTGACGCAATTGCGCCAGCTGCAGGTGAAGGCTGCCAGGGGCTACGGTGCCTCTCATTTCGCGTATCGGTCCGAATTCAGTATTGATCCGTTTTCCGGGCGCATCCATTTGTGCCTGGAATGCGATACGCAGCTGGTTGGCGCGGCGCTGATCCGCGACATCGGCGATAGCTTTGCCACGGCGCTGCAGGCCATTGCGGACGACGCGGCAAGTCGCTACGACCGGCCAGTGCGCCGCGCGCCGGCTACCACGGTGGATGAAGAACCGCCGGCCACATGGTTGTCGATGTGGCTGCGCCGCGTTGAAGATTCAGCGGACCGCATTGCGTTGACGCACGGTTCCCAACAGCTGAGCGTTGTTGCCATGCACGCGCGCGCACGGCGTTGGGCTGCTCAGCTCGCTGCGCGCGGTATTACGCAGGAAAGCCGCGTCGGCGTTCTGCTCGATGCGCCCATTGCCTATGCTGTGGCCATTCTCGCCATCCAGCTGGCCGGCGGCGCCTATGTGCCATTGAATCCGTTGCAACCGTCGGAACGCAACCGCAAAATCATCGCCGATGCAGGCATCCGGGTACTGATCGCGGCGAGCGGAGATCTTGGGCAATTGCCGGGTGCCGAACTGATTTCGCCTTGCATGCTGGACGCCGGTTTACCCGGGCAAGCGGCGGTTGTTACCACGGCTACGATCGATCCTGATCAGCTCGGCTACGTGATCTACACCTCCGGTTCGACGGGCACACCCAAAGGCGTAATGGTCAGCCACCGGAACCTATGGTTCTCGTTGAAGAGCCGGCTGGAGCATTACGCCCGCAGCGAGCCTATGGTATTCATGCTGATCCCGTCGTTCGCTTTCGACAGCTCGGTGGCGGTGTTGTTCTGGACCTTCGCGCTAGGCCAGCGGCTGGTGTTTCCGGACACCGACATCCGCGACGCGCTCGCAGTACTGGAGGTGATCCGACGCGAAGGCGTTACTCACTTGTTGTGTACGCCATCGTACTACCACAGCCTGCTGACTGAGCGCAGCGAAACCGAGCTGGATAGCCTGGACACGGTCATCATGGCCGGTGAGATATTGCCGGCAAGCCTGGTTGCCAGACATTACCAGCAGCTTCCACGGGTCGCGATGTTCAACGAATACGGGCCGACCGAAGGTGCGGTATGGAGCAGCGTGCATCGTTGCACGCCCGGAGAGGATGGCGCAGTACCCATTGGCCGGGTCCGCAAGCATGTCACGGCACAGGTGCTGGACCGCCGGCGGCTCGCTGCCATGCCTGGACAAGTGGGCGAACTGATGCTGGGCGGCGAAGGCCTGGTGCGCGGCTATCTCGACAACCCGGCGCTTACCGCCGAAGCCTTCGTGCCCGATGACAGCGCCGCCTCACCGGGTGCGCGCGTGTATGCGACCGGTGATCTGGTCCGCTGCGCTGAGCACGGGTTTTTGCTGTCGGGCAGGCGCGATCGGCAGATCAAGCTCAATGGCTACCGCATCGAGCTGGCCGAGATTGAGCACACACTGCGGCAATTGCCCGGTATCGAAGCATGCGCGGTGCTGCTGCATAACCGCGCAGACGGCATCGTACGCATCCATGCGTACGTTGTGGCTGCTAGCGGTTGGGTGCCTGATCATGAGCGCCTGGCCGCGTTGCTGCCAGCCTACATGTTGCCGCATCAATTCCTGCAAGTTGCAAGCCTTCCGCTCAACAGCAACGGCAAGGTCGACTACACGTGCCTGCGCGAGCGTGGCGAGGCCCTGGCGGAAGACTGGCGCATGCAACAGGTGCTGGCGCACATCGAGTGCTTGAGCGACGAAGAAGCGGCCCGCTTGTTGCAACAATTCCAGACTGAACTGGGATCCACTTAAAGTCACGAGGAGATTGGAATGTCCCGGCTCGATGACCGACTGAATGCGCTCTCGTCGCAGAAGCGACAACTGGTCGATCTGCTATTGAAACGCGAACAATCCGTTGCAGTGGACAGCTACGTGGCACCGGAGGGGGAGCTAGAGCAGACGTTGGCCGATATCTGGCGCGATGTGCTCGGACTGAAGCAGGTTGGTGCGCAGGACAACTTCATCGCCCTGGGCGGCGACTCGATCCGCGCGATCCAGATCAGTGCGCGGGCTCGCAAGCAGGAGCTGGTCTTCAGTGCCGACCAATGCTTTCGGCAGCCGACCATTCGCCAATTGGCCGCTTTCCTGTCCCAATCATCGGCCCCCTTCGGTGGCTTGCCGCCGATCAGGGCTGGGCAGGATGGCGGACTGCTGTCCTATGGCGAGGAGCGTATGTGGCTGGAGCACCAGCTTCGCCCGGACGTGCCCATCTACAACACGTTCATGGCCGTACGCATTGACGGCGCGCTGCAGGTTGACGCGTTGCGCGATGCGATTGGCATCCTGATGAAAAGACACGACACCATGCGTACGGCTTACCGCCGGGAAGGCGACACCGTGCGTCGCGTCGTCCTCGATGACGTGCAGCCGGAGCTCGCCCTGTTGAGCATGGACGCCTCCGCAGCCGCGCCAGAAGACGCGCTGCTGCAACAACTTGCCATGCAGGAGACGCAAAAGCCCTTCGACCTGGCTGCGGCACCGCTGTTTCGCTGCAGCCTGGCGAGCATCGCAGGAGCGCCTCGCTACCTTATCCTTACTGCGCATCACATCATTTGCGACGCCTGGTCGATGGCTCTGCTGCTGGTCGAGCTGACCCGCGTGTACGAGACACTGATCAATCGGCTGCCGTCGCCGCTCATGCCGTTGCCCGTAAGTTACGCGGATTTTGCCGGATGGCAGCGGGAGTTGGTCGGTTCGGGGCGACTGGCCGAACAACTGGCCTATTGGCGTGAAAACCTGCAAGCGGCGCCCCGCCTACATGCCTTGCCGTTGCGTCAGCCGCGGCCACAGCTGCGTTCCTACCGTGGGCGCGCGCATTTCTTTGAAGTTTCACAGCATACGGTGGATGCGATCGATGAGTTCGCCAAAAAGCACGGCATTACCCGCTACATCGCTTGCCTTGCCGCCTATTGTCTGGTGTTGTACGGCTACAGCCGACAGCGCGACTTGCTGATCGGTACGCCTGTGCTGGGGCGAGCGCTGGAAGAAACACAGCAACTGGTCGGATTCTTTCTCAATACGCTGGTGCTGCGCGTCGCCTGCGATCCGCTTTTGAATGTGACATCGCTTGTCGAGCACGTGAGCGCGGTGGCGGCCGATGCGCTGCGCAACCAGGATATGCCGTACGATCAGGTGTTGCGAACCCTTGATATCGAGCGTAATCCGGCGCATTCGCCCTTGTTCCAGCTATGGTTTGTGATGCAGGCCGGCAAGGCCGGTACGTTGCATTCGGCGGATGTGGCCTTCACTCCGGTCGAGCTGGACCGCGCAACCTCCACCTTCGACCTGGCACTGTCCCTGCAAGAGAGCGACATTGGCTTGAATGGCTGGCTCGAATACGACACCGACTTGTTCGACTCCGCCTTCGTCGACTCGTTCCTCGCGCGCTACCGGCTGGTACTCGACGCCTTGCCTCACGCCGAGCAAGCAATCGGCGAGCTGCTGGCGGAGATGGACGCGCAAGACGCGCAAACAGGTCAGCAGCGGCGCGATGCGTGGCGGCAGCGCCTCAAGCATATCGGGCACGAGCAGGCATGAGCATGGACCGGCAACACGACAAGAGCACCGCGCTGAAGGCACGGCTGCTGCAAGCAGGGAAGCCGGCGGCCACCCGTATCGATGCGGAGGTGCGCGGGCGGCTGCCCAGGATCATCCACGCTGAGGCTGATCGCTCGCTGGAGCGCTGGCTGCTCGCGCATGCCGACATGCTGCAAACCCTCCTTCACACAGTCGGTGGCGTGCTGTTTCGTGGCTTCGAGGTCGATGGTGTCGATGCCTTTCGGGCGGTGTGCATGCGCTGTATCGACGAGTTGATACCCTATCAGGAGCGCTCAACGCCGCGGGAGGAACGCGGGGGACGTGTGTACACGTCCACCGCCTATCCCAGTGAGCAGACCATCGCGCTGCATAACGAGTTTTCCTACGCCCTGAACTGGCCCATGCGCATATGCTTCTACGCGCAGCAGGTAGCGGCCCAGGGCGGAGAAACGCCTATAGCCGATGGCAGGTCCGTGTATCAGGGCATAGCGCCCGAGGTACGAGACTCCTTTGTGCGTAAAGGCGTGATGTATGTGCGCCGCTACGGCTGGGGGGTTGATCTTTCCTGGCAGGAGACATTCGGCACGGCGGATCCTCGCGTGGTCGAGGAATATTGCCAGGCGCACGACATACACTACGAATGGGATGGTGAGAAGCTCACGACGCGGCAGGTGCGCCAGGCCGTGACGCACCATCCGGTCACCGGCGAAACCGTCTGGTTCAATCAGGCCCATCTGTTCCATGCGAGCAATCTTCCGGTCGAAGTGCACGAGTCCATTCGGCGCGTCATGCATGGCACGTTTCCACGCGAGGCGCTCTACGGCGATGGCACGCCGATCGAGCCGGAATCGCTCGCGCAGATACGCGCAGCGTTCGAGGCAGCGAAAGTCGTGTTTCCCTGGGAACGGCATGACGTGCTATTGCTTGACAATGTGCTGATCAACCACGGCCGCAACCCCTATCAGGGCGTGCGCTCGATACTCGTGGCGATGGGGCAGCTCAGCCAGTCCTCTTCCGTCGCGCAAGGAGCCTTCTGATGTGTGGCATAGGTGCGATTTACGCGCACGGCGCAGGTGTCGATCCGCAAATGCTGCAACGAATGCGGCGGACATTGGCGCATCGCGGCCCTGACGGCGAAGGCGAATGGCTGGCGCCCGATGGCAACGTGGGACTGCTTCACACGCGCCTGAGCATCGTCGGCCTCGCCAATGGCGAGCAGCCCATGCGCAATGAAGACGGTCGCCTATGCGTGACCGTCAATGGCGAATTTTATGATTTCGAGCATCTGCGGGCCAAATTGATGCAACGTGGCCATCGCTTCCGCAGCGAATCGGATAGCGAAGTCGCGTTGCATCTTTACGAGGAGCACGGGGACGATTGCGTGCGCATGTTGCGCGGCGAGTTCGCATTCTGCCTGTGGGACGGCAGGGCCAGGCGCCTGCTGGCCGTGCGCGACCGATTCGGCATCAAGCCGCTGTTCTATGCCCAATGGAACGGACTGTTGCTGTTCGCTTCGGAGATCAAGGCTCTCTTCGCGGCGGGTGTCCCCGCCGTGTGGGATCGGCAGTCGACCCTGGACCAGCTGTTCATTTGTCTGCCGGAGGACCGCACCCCGTACGCCGGAATCAGGCAGCTGCCTCCGGGCCACCGGATGATCGTCGACGCAAAGGGCATGCGCATCGAAAAATACTGGGACATGGACTATCCCCTGCATGACCAGGATGACGCAGATGGGGAGCGTGCGCAGGTGGAGCAGCTTCGCACAGCGCTGGATGAGGCGGTCCGGCTGCGCCTGCGCGCAGACGTGCCTGTAGGCTGCTTTCTGAGCGGAGGCTTGGATTCCTCGTCGGTGCTAGGCATTGCCTCAAGGCATGCCGCGACTCCTATGCACGCGTTTACGGTCTGTTTCGAAGAGAGCTATTACAACGAGCGCGACTATGCCCAAAGCATGGCAGCCTTTGCCGGCGCCACGTTCGTCCCTACGGAAGTGCGTCATGCCGATCTGTCGGCGTCGTTCCGGGAAGCGTTGTGGCACGGCGAGATGTTCGCCCTCAACGGCCATGGGGTGGCGCGCTACATCCACAGCAAAGCGATCCACGAGGCCGGTTGGAAAGTGGTTCTGTCCGGCTCAGGGTCCGACGATTTGCTCGGCGGTTACCCTTCGGCGCGCCAGGACATGTTGCAAAACGCACTGCTGCGCGGGACTGCGGGAGCAAGCTTCGCGGCCGAGCAGCCATTGCTGCACCAGGTGCAACAAAGGCTGGGCTTCGTGCCGTCGTGGATGAGCAAGCTTGCGGCAGACCGTTCGATCCTGTTCGTGCTGATGCACCCGGACATGGTGAGTTTGTACGAACGACGCAATCCGTTCGAAGATTTTCTTGATTCGGTCGACGCGCGGCAGCTGGCGGGACGCGATGCGGTGATCCAGTCGCTCTACCTGTGGACCAAGGCGTTTCTAGGCAACTACGAACTATTGGCCGAACGCCTGGAGATGGCGCATGGTCTGGAAGTGCGGCTGCCGTTCCTGGACCATCACCTGTTCGAGGTCATCAAGCGTATTCCAGCCGCCCGGCTGATCAAGGGTCAGCAGGAGAAATATGCTTTGCGCCAGGCGGCGCGGCCCTATTTGCCCGATCTGATCTGCAAGCGCAGCAAGCATTCGTTCACTGCGCCGCCGATCACACTGGATGCAGAAAGCCCCTTCTATGAACTTTTGCAAGATTCGTTGCGCAGCGAGCGTTTCAAGGATGTGCCGTTCTTCGATGCGCAGACGGTGGTTGAGTTGCTCGATCGTCTGCCGTCCATGGGAGAAGATGTCAAATTGTCATTGGATGGTGTTATGACCATGACCTTGAGTGCTGCCTTGCTGCAGGAAATGTATTCGGTAGGCAGCGGATAGTCATATCCGGCGGCATTTCAAAATCAGGCGTGACCAATAGGGGTAGCATTCGCCGTAAATGATTGCGTGCGTCATTCGGAGAAATGAACGGTAGTGCCTTTTTTATGCGCTTCCCAGCTCAATCGGGAAGGTGTATAAAACCGGTTGAAACATGTTTCAATGCCGGAAAGCAGCGTCGGGGAAGTGCTGCCAAATGCCGGCGTAATCATTGTAGTGAACCTGATCGCGAAGAGAGATTCCTCTCCGTGCGAAGCAGGCTGGCGTCGATGCAAGGGATGTCTAGTTCCATTCTGTGCAACATGTTATGGGAATGGGCTGGGAGCCCCGCAATGGATACATCGGCAAGGGGAAGCTGATTGCGTTGGGTGGAGGAGCATGGCGGCGGAAACCACATCGGCATATCACAGTACTCAGCAACAGCAGCGATGCGTGCAGTTGCGCAGGGCAGGGTTGTTACCTGCGCTACAGGCAAGGCTGCGCTTGCACGGTATTGTCGATGTGGACGCGCTGGCGCATGCCTGGGCAAGGCAGGCCGACGCGCATCCCATTTTGAGCGTCGCACTGTTGGGAGTGGCTGAACAGGACGGCGGGTGGCAGGCTCCCGGCAGTTCCCGCCCAAGCTTTCGCCACGAGGCATCGGAACACAATGAGACGCAGCTGTATCTCGTTGCCGAACAGGAACGCGAGCTGATCGAAACGGATGCTCCGCGGGCACGACTGGCCGTGTTGGCGGCAAACGCGTCGTCGACGGATCATTGGGTGGTGATTACTGTCGCTCCCGAGTGTTGCGACGCACGCAGCCTGTACTTGCTGGTTGGCGCGCTACTGGATGTGACGGGGCAGGGCGGTTTGCCGCATAAGTCTGAGGCCCTCGACTATTTTCAGTATGCCGAATGGCAGTTCAGCGTCATGCGCGAACCGGAGGCGCGGGAGCTTGCCGATTATTGGGCTGTGCAGGGCCATGGCGTCGATCTGTTGAGCTTCATGCCGGCCTGCGATACACGGCGCGCTCATTCGCCACGCATTGCGGTGCGCCTGAAGTTGCCTGATGAAATGGTGCGTTGCTTGCGTGCGCTGTCGGCGCGACTGGGTGTTCGGATTTCCAGCATCGCCATGACATCCGTGTTAGGTTTGTTGCAGCGCCTGACCGATGCAGAAGACTTCACCCTCGGTTTCGTTTTCGATGGTCGCTCCCTCAACGAGCTGCAGACCGTGGTTGGGCCGTTGAGCCAGACACTGCCGATATCGTTGCGGGCTGCCCCCGCCGATACCGTGCAATCGCTAATCGCGCGGGTCGATGCGACGCTCGGTGACGCCGCCGAACGGCAGGATTTCGTGGATTGGGAAGTCTTGGCCAAAGCGGCCGGCGACCCCTCCATGATGTTGCCGTTCTGCCTGGAGTGGCTTGATTGTCGCGGCATGGAGCAATGGGAGGAAATTGCCCTGCAGGGCGGAGATGCATCTTACGAAGTGAAGTTGCGCCTGATCGAGAGCGCCAACGGAATCGAGGCGGAGTGGACGTACGCACCGCATCGGCGTGATCTTGCTGCGGTGGCGCATCTTGGCGAACAATGGCAGTCGGCGCTGGCGGCTTGTCTGGCAGCCCCCAGCGACAGCCTTGGCGCATTACAGTTGCTGGGTGAGAGCGAGCGCCGACAACTACTGGACGAGTTTGCCGGGCAGCCGCTCACCTTGAAGCAACCGGCGTCGGTTATGGCGCTGATTGCGCAGCAAGCAGCGCAGCGACCCGACGCGATCGCTTTGCGCGGCGAGCATGGCGTGTTGAGCTATGCGATGCTGCAGAGGCAGGCGCTTGGTTACGCGGCGGCGATGCGTGCGCAAGGGGACGCAGGGATCATCGGCATCGACGCCCGTTTTGCCGCGGAAACCATCGTATTGATGCTTGCAGCCATGTGGGCCGGCCTGGCTTATGTGCCGATCGACATGGAGCAGCCGACGGAGCGCTTGGCCGCCGTGTGGACCGCGACGGATGCGCCGCTGCCCATTTTCGGTATACGCGAACAGCCGCGCATGACCGAAAACTTGCCACAGCTGCGCTACGTTCGATTGGCGGCGGCCCCCCCGCCGATCGCGTGCCCGCCCCCGTTGGCGGGTCAGCAATTGGCTTACGTCATCCTCACTTCTGGCTCGACCGGCACTCCAAAGGGGGTGAGCGTATCGCACCAAAGCCTGCTGCAGTCCACCGCAGCGCGGCTCGCCTATTATCGGGAGCCGGTACGTTGCTTTGTGCTGTTGTCGCCGTTGTACGTCGACAGTTCGGTGGCCGGCATCTATTGGACGCTCGCCAGCGGTGGCGAACTGGTGGTGCCGGCAGAAGAAACCAGGCGCGACGCACGCCGCATCCAGGTATTGCTGGAAAGCGTTCAGGCATCGCACTTGCTGTGCATCCCATCGCTCTACAAGCTGGTGCTGGAGGAAGTGCAACGCGCCGGCCATGCCATCGCATTGACTGCGGCGATTGTCGCCGCTGAACCTTGCCAGCGTGATCTGGTGACGCGGCATGCCGATGCTCTGGCCCAAGCCGGGCTCTACAACGAATACGGACCTTCCGAAGCAACCGTCTGGGCTTCCGTGTTCGACTGCCGGATTCTGCGCCAGCGCAGGGTGCCGATCGGCATTCCCGCGCCACATTCGAGGTTATACGTGTTGGACGACGCGGGCGAGCCGGTGCTGGTGGGCGAGGCCGGTGAGATCTGCATTGGAGGCGCGCTGGCAAGCGGTTACTGGCGCAACCCGAAGGAAACCGCCCGTCGCTTTGTGCCGGACAAGTTCGGCACTACGCCTGGCGCTGTGATGTATCGCAGTGGTGACTATGGTTGGTGGTGCGCGGATGGCAGCCTGATGTTCGCTGGCCGCCGCGATGAGCAGGTGAAGATCCTGGGCTATCGCGTTGAATTGGCAGAAGTGCGCCAGGCGATTGAAACCCATCCGCAGGTGCGAGAAGCATGCGTACGCCATGATCCGGATCATGCGCAGATCGTGGCCTATGTCGTCTGGCACGGCGACAGCGATGCGGCAGCGGCCCTGCAGCCGCATCTGCAGCGGTTGCTGCCGCGTTTCATGCTACCGCACCAGTACGTCGTGCTGGAGCGTCTGCCGCGGCTGCCCGGCGGCAAGATCGATGTGCAGCAATTGCCGATCGTCGAGCACACGCCGGCGGGGTTCGCCCGCAACGACGTGCCGGAAGACCCGCTGGAGACGCTGGTGGCCGCGATCTGGTCGCAGTGCCTGCCCAAGGCGCGGGTGCATCGGCTTGCCAATTTCTTCGCCATTGGCGGCAACTCGCTCAACGGCATACAAGTGATCTCGCGCGTGCAGGATGCTCTGCAAAGTAGCCGGGTTGGCATTCGCGAGCTGTTCAACCATCCCGTGCTCGCCGGCTTTGCCGCAGAATTGCGCCGTCTCCAACTCGCGCCGGCCGGTGTCGATACCGACTTTGCGGCCGAAGAGCCGCTGTCGGCGCAGCTGGAGTCTGGCGGAGACGAAGCCGCACCGGCTTCTTTCTTCCAGGAACGCCTGTACTTTCTGCAAGCTGCCGACCCGGACAGCACGGCCTATAACTGCCCATTCGCCATCCAGCTGGAAGGTACGCTTGACGTCGCGCGGCTTGAAGCTGCCTTGCATCGATTGGTGCAGCGGCATGCAGCACTGCGCACGCGCCTGCGCATGCAGGCGGGTGCGCTGCGGCAGTTCGTCGACAACGCGTTGCCGTTTCAACTGAAGCGCAAGGATCTTTCCGGCACGGATACAAGGCCCTCGACCGTTGCCGCGCTGCTGCTGGAAGTCGGCTCGCAGCCGTTTCAGCTGGAACATGATCTACCGTTTCGGGCCTGCCTGTTCACCTTGGCGCAGGATCGGCATCTGTTGGTATTGGTCGTCCATCACGCAGTGTTTGACGGTTGGTCGCTGCGACGGTTGGTCACGGATGTCAGGCAACTATACAGCGACCCGCCGGCGGCACCGGAACCTGCAGCGGCAGCAAACTTCGCTTATGCCGACTACGCGCGCTGGCAAAGCCGCCAGTGGCAGCGAGGCGTATGGCAGGGCCAGCTGGACTACTGGCGCCGGCAATTGGAGGGCGCCACCGGCGTGCTGGCATTGCCGACCGACCATCCGCGTTCGGCGCAGCAGCGCTTTACCGGCCAAACCCTGCATTTCCAGTGGTCGAGCATCTTGTCGAAGTCGGTTCGGCGCGAGTGCCACGAATGCGGCATTACCGCCTTCATGTTCTTCGAGGCCCTGTTTGCGCTGCTGCTGCAGCGCTATAGCGGGCAGAACGACAT
The DNA here is from genome assembly GCF_030160275.1 of Dyella flagellata. Taxonomy (GTDB): domain Bacteria; phylum Pseudomonadota; class Gammaproteobacteria; order Xanthomonadales; family Rhodanobacteraceae; genus Dyella_B; species Dyella_B flagellata. The sequence goes on along the minus strand of NZ_BSOA01000013.1, from coordinate 35,626 downwards.
TCTGATCGGTACGCCAGTGGCCAACCGCGGGCGGCTCGAAACCGAGGCCTTGGTTGGCCCGGTGGCAAACACTGTGGTGATCCGCAACACCCTCATGGCGGGGGAAAGTTGGCGGGACTTCCTCGCGCGGATGCGTAACGTGGTAGTGAACGCCTACTGCCATCAGGACGTCCCGTTCGAAAAATTGGTGGAGGCGCTCAACCCGGCCAGAAGCCTCGCGCACTCGCCGCTGTTCCAAGTCATGCTGGTGATGCAGAACCTGCCACTGGCTGCGTTTGAGCTGGACGATCTGCGCTGTACGCTGATCCCGCATCAGAGTCGGTCTGCAAAATTCGACATGACTCTCTCGCTATTCGAAACCGAGGCCGCTTTTCATGGCCAGCTGGAATACAACAGCAGCCTGTTCGAGCACGCTACTATCGAACGGCTGCTGGAAAACCTCGAGTGGATGGCGCATGCGGTATTGGCTCATCCCCACGTGCCGCTGCGCCAGCTGGACATGCTGAGCGTGGCGGAGTGCGACAGCCTGCGTGCGCTCAACCCCCCGCCATCGCAACCCTCCAGCGAAACCTTGCTGTCACTGTTCAATGCGCAAGTGGCGCGCTCTCCGGATGCCGTGGCGGTTCGCTTCGAAGGCACCGCTTTGACCTACGCGATGCTCGACCGGCAAGCGAATCAATTGGCGCATTACCTGATCGCACGCGGCGTGGCGATGGAGACGCCGGTTGCGCTGATCCTGGCACGCTCGCCCGAGCTGATGATTTCACTGCTCGGCATCTTGAAGGCTGGTTGCGCCTACATGCCGCTGGACAGCGAGTCACCGCCGGCCTACCTGGAGCGCTTGTGGACTCGGGCGGGAAATCCGTATGTGATTACGGACCAGCCACATGATCGTCATGACTTCCTCGGCGATAAGGAAGTCAGCTGGGCGCGCGATGCGTCAGCCATTTTCGCAGCGTCGCAGGCAGCCCCGCAGCGACCGGTGTGGCCCGAACAGATGGCCTACGTGATCCACACCTCGGGCTCCACCGGGGAGCCGAAAGCCGTCGCCGTTCCTCATGCGGGCATCGTCAATCGGCTGCAATGGATGCAGCAACTCCTGCAGTTGCGGCAGGGGGAGGCCGTACTGCAAAAAACACCTTATACGTTCGATGTGTCGGTGTGGGAATTGTTCTGGCCGTTGCTGCAGGGGGCATGTGTGGTGCTGGCATCGCCAGGGCAGCACCGGGACCCGGCCGCGTTGGAACAGCTGCTGGCGCAGGAGCGGGTCGCTTTCGTGCACTTCGTGCCGGCCATGCTGAGCACCTTTCTGCAGGCGCGGGGGTTCGAACGTCTGGACGCTCTGCGCGCGGTGGTATGCAGCGGAGAAGCGCTCGATGCGAGCTTGTGCGAGCGCTTTTTCGGCCAGGCGGACAGCGTCGCGCTTTACAACATGTACGGGCCGACCGAAGCTTCCATCGACGTTTCTTCCTGGGTATGTCGGCGGGGCGACGCGACGGTGCCGATCGGACACCCGATCGATGGCATGGCCTTGCATGTCTCGGGTGTTGACCTGGCGCTCGTGCCGCGTGGCGCGGTCGGGGAATTGCTGATCGGCGGCATTGGCCTGGCACGCGGATACCGGGGCAATCCCAAGGCCACGGCAGCGGCTTTCATTCCCGACGCTCAGGGAGGCGTCGAGGGTGCGCGGCTCTATCGCACCGGCGATCTGGCGCGGCATCGCGCGGACGGCGCGGTCGAATTCCTTGGACGTCGCGACCAGCAGATCAAGTTGCGCGGCTTCCGCATCGAGCTGGGTGAAATCGAACACGTGCTGCTTCAATTCAGGAGTATCACCCAGGCGGCGGCCTTGGTGCAGGACAGCGCCACGCCCGATGCGCGGCTGTTGGCCTACGTGGCCGGCATCGAGGCTGGACAGTTGCCTGAGGTCAAGCGCTATCTGGCTTCGCAATTGCCGCCCTACATGCTGCCTGCGCGTATCGTCGTGCTCGACGGGCTGCCGGTGTTGAACAGCGGCAAAGTGGACCGTGGAGCCTTGATGCGACACCCGCTCGAACCGGTGCAGCAACGGGGCCCGTTTACACCCCGAAACGCCACCGAGCAGAAGCTCGGTGCGTTGTTCATGCATCACCTGCGGACGGATTCGATCGATGGCGACGCGGATTTTTTCTCGGCCGGTGGCCACTCCCTGGCCGCGATCGCGCTGCTGAGCGATATCAACACCGAATTTCGCATCAGCATGTCGTTGCAGTGGCTGCTGGAAAGCAGCTCCTTCACCGACCTGGCCACGCGCATCGATGGTCTGCGCTATCTGCAGAGCACCGATGTCCGAGTCGCGCACCCGAACGCGCAAAGGGAAATCGAAGGATATCTATGAGTATCCCCGCCGCCGACGAAGCCGCATCACTACAGCCGCCCGCAGCCTTGGAAGCTTCCATTGCGGTGCAGGTGGACGATGACGCGTTCGCGGTGCTGGCCTTGGCAAAGGCCGCCGGCGTGACGCTGAGCGAGCGTGACGGCGCACTGGTCTATCGCGGCCCGGACCAGGCTCTTACACCGGCATTGCTGGCTGCCCTGCGCGCGCACAAACAGGCCTTGCTGCAATTGTTGCGTGCCGCCGCGCCGGCAACGCCCGAAGCGATCGAGCCCCTGCCGCTTCCTTTGCTCAGGACACCTTCATTGGTGCAGGAGCGGTTGTGGCTGGTCGATCAGATGAGCATTGGCTCAGCCGCTACCCATATCCCGCTGGTCTGCCGTTTGCGCAGCCGTATCGACCGTATCGCGCTGGAAGCGGCTGTTCAGCGCATCGTTCAAGACCATGCCGTGCTCAGAACCGCGTTCGAAACCGAAGGCGGCGCGCTGAGTGCACGGGTGGGCCCGATACCGCCGGTCACGCTGCATTGGCATGACCTGTCGGTCCGAGCCGAGCAGCAACGCTCACCGGCGTGCGAGTCGCTGATCAAGCAAATCGTCGAGGAGGCCTTCGATCTGCGCTGCGGCTTGCTGCTGCGGGCACATCTGCTGGCGCTGGCCGAGGACGATCACGTATTGGTGCTGGTGGTCTCGCATCTAGTGGCCGATGCTGCCTCGTTGCGCCTGCTGTGTGCCCAGCTGGCACGTCATTACACGGCATTTCGCACCGGCGAGAACCTGCCCGGGCCGGCGCAACCGGTCCTGCAGTATGGCGACTATGCGATCTGGCAACGCCGCCAAATCGATAGCGAGGCGTTCGATACGCCGATGGCCTATTGGCTGGACAAGTTGGGCGGGCGGCTGCCGCGACTGCGCCTGGCCGGCGACTATGCCCCAGCCCGGCTCACCGACCTGCGTGGCGCGGTCGCAGAACTGCGCTTGCCGCTCGAACTCACCAACCAGTTGCGCGCCTTCAGCAAGCAACACGGTAGCACCGTCTACATCGTGTTGCTCTGCGTATTCCTGCTTGAGCTGTATCGCTATTCCTCCCAGGAGGACCTGCTGGTGGGTACGCCCGTAGCCGGGCGCACTCATCCGGCCTTTCGGGAACTGGTCGGCCCGATGGCCAATATCCTGGTATTGCGTCATCAGCTGGCACCTGGCGAGCGCTTCCTGGACTTGCTTGCCCAGGCCAAACAAACCTGGGCCGAAGCGTTATCCCATGACGTACCGTTCGAATGCCTGCTGCGTAAGCTGCGGCCGGAGCGAACACCTGCGCGCAGCCTGTTTCAGGCGATGCTCGATGTGCAGATGGAAGCCGATGCGCAAGCATCATGGCAACTGGAAGGGCAGGCCGCCGAGCCGGTGGCGTTCGATACGGGCGCTGCGAATTTCGATCTGCATCTGACGCTCACGGAACGCAATCAGGCGCTCGAAGGCGTGCTGATCTACAAGAGCGGATTGTTCAGTGCAAATACCGCGCAGCAAATCGCCCGCGATATCCCTGAGCTGGTGGCGCGCATCATTGCCGGCCCGGAACGCTCGATCGAAACCCTGCTTGGGCCCAGACCGCGCATCAAGCCATCGGTCGTGGTGGCGGGCAATTTCCTGATCGATCCCGTCGTGGAGATGCTGGATGCGTGGCTGGAACGGCTGCAGGTCAGCGCGCACCTGACGACCATACCCATGGACGGAATGGTGCCCGCGCTGCTGGACCATGACAGCCCTCTGAACAGGAACCGGGATGGCATCAACCTAGTCCTGATCAGCCCCACGTCATCGCCCGGTGCGCCCGCCGCCCGCCAGATGTTCCTGGATGCCTTGCGCGCCCGCATGCCAGGCAGCCGTGAACTATGCTGCGTGTTGTTGCAGCATGCAACGGGCACGCAGGTGGGCGAAGCCGAGGAAGCGGCATGGTTGACAGCGCTTCACGGCATGCCGGGTGTGGTGTTGAAGGACTTCCGCCAGCTTGCTGCCTGGTACGGTGTCAGCGAGATCAGCGAGCCGGCCGCCGAGGCTGCAGCGCAGCTGCCCTATGCGGAATCCTACTGCGTGGCGCTGGGAACCCATTTGGCGCGGCATGCATGGCGCAGCCTGGTCAGGCCGCCCAAGGTGTTCGTCGTCGATTGCGATCACACGCTATGGGAGGGCGTCTGCAGTGAGCAGGCGATAGCGGAGCTAGGGGTCGACGAGGGCAGGGCGCGTTTCCAGCAATTGCTGTTGGCACAGGTCCAGTCCGGCGCCCTGCTTTGCCTGTGCAGCCGCAACGAAGAAGCCGATGTCCTGCGTGTGCTGCAAGAACACCCGCACATGCTGGTTCGCATGGATGCCATCGCCACTTATCGCATCAATCATCTGTCCAAGGCGCAAAACATCGCTTCGATTGCGATGGAGCTGAACCTCAACCCGGACGACTTCGTATTCATCGACGATGATCCGCTGGAATGTGCCGACGTGGCGCAACGATTGCCGGGCGTATGCTGGCTGCAATTTCCGCGGGAGCGGGCGGCAATCGGGCATTGGCTGGACCAGCTATGGATGCTCGATATCGCCAAGGCGGGAGTGGAGGCTACGCTACGCGCCTCGTTCTACGCGCAGAGCGAGCAACGCGCCGCGCATGCGGCACGCTATGCCACCTTGCGCGCGTTGTTGCAGGACAGCCAGTTGCGCTACGGCATACGCGTTGCCGCCAGCGCTGATGACGAGCGTGTCGCGGAATTGACCCGGCGCACCAATCAGTTCAATTTGCACAAGCAGCCGCTCGACACCACACAGGCGACCACTTGGCGCATGCAGCCAGATGGCCGAGTCTGGGTGATGAGCGCAAGTGACCGTTTCGGTGATTACGGTACGGTGGGCGTAGTCATGGCCAGGCGCGAGCACGCCACGTTGCGCATCGTGCAGTTCCTGCTCAGTTGCCGCGCCATGAACCGTGGGCTTGAATACGCATTGATGCGTTTCATCGTGGCCAAGGCCCGCGAAGAGGGCGCAAACCTCGTCCAGCTGCCCTTCCATGCCACGCCCAAGAATCGACCGGCTCGCCTGTTCATGGACGGCCTGGCGCAGGCATGCGGCACGGTGGGGAAGCCGGAGCACGGCTGCCGGCTGGACCTGGATGCCATCGACGCCGGCGTCGATGCTCTCGAATCGGCGCTGTTGGACAAGCCCTTTGCGCAAACCGGCGATTTGGCCGAAATCCCCGTGCAGGAAGCAGCGCCTGCGCCGGAGCAGCAGGCCATGCGTGAACAGGCTGGCGTGTTGCGCGAACTGGCGGCGGCGTGGCCGGTGTTGCCGGCGATTCGGCGCCTGATTCGCCGCCGCGAGCACGCGCGCGACACAGGCGTTGCCTATGCGGCGGCACAGACCGACGCTCAGCGCTTGCTGGCGGAGATCGTGGGCGAGCATCTGAATGTCGAGCAACTCGGCATCCATGACGACCTGTTTGCGCTTGGCATGGACTCCCTGCGCGCCTTGCAGGTCGCTTCCAGTCTGCAGAAACGTGGGCATGCCATTGGCATCGATGATGTTTTCGAGCGGCGCACGATCGAGGAGCTGGCTGCCTTGTGCGGCACTCCCGCCGCCATCCCGGCCTCGCCGCAGCTTGATCGCGCGCCATTCCAGGACGCAGGCCTGGGCGAGGACGAGATCGAGCAGTTGCGCGGGCAAGGCATCGAGGACGCCTACCCGCTTTCATCCACGCAAGCAGGCATGGTGTTCCATGCCGAACGGGATATCGAATCGCCTCTGTATCAGGTGATCGATTCGTTCAAGTTGCGCGGTCCCTTTCGCGGCGCACTGTTCGCGCAGGCGCTCTCGTATGCGACCGCCAGGCATCCGGCACTGCGCACAGCGTATCAGCTGGCACGCTACGAACGCCCCATGCAGCTGGTCTACCGCGATATCGACATCCCGTTGCAGATGATCGATTTGCGCGCCGAACAACCGGACGACCAGTCAACTCTGTTCGAAGCCTGGCTGCGGGCGGAAACCACGCGCCGCTTCGATATCGGTGAGCCGCCGTTGGTCCGCTATACCGTGCATCGCTTTGCCGAGGATGTGTTCCAGGTCAGCCTCACTCAGCATCATGCAATGCTCGACGGCTGGAGCCTCAACTCGCTGATCAAAGAATTGCTCACCGTCTATGCTCGGCTGTTGGCCGGGCGGGCCTTGCCTGCGCCGCAGCCGCCGCAGCCATCCTTCGCCCATTTCATTCAGCGCGAGCAATCCGCCTTGTCCGCGCCGGAACAGCGCATGTTCTGGCAACGCAAACTGGCCAACCTGGAGGCGTCGCCCCTGCCGTACTGGCCTGGCCAGCAGGCTGCGCAAGGCATTGTCGCCGAAGCCACCCACGTGGTGATTCCGCTTGCGCTGGGCAGTGCATTGTTCGACGTGGCGCGGCGCGCCGGCACGCCGATCAAGTCGGTCTTGCTGGCGGCGCATCTGCGTGTCGTGATGTATCTGACCGGCCGTACGGATGTGGTGACGGGCCTGCTGGTCAATGGCCGGATGGAAGGTGGGCAAGGTGAGCAGGCATTGGGGCTGTTCGTCAATAGCGTGCCGCTGCGCGCGCGTTTCAACAGCGGCAGTTGGCTGGACCTGGTCCGCCTCGCGTTCGTGCTGGAGCGCGAGCTGCAGCCGCACCGGCTGTACCCGCTCAGCTCCTTGCAGCGCATCACCACCGTCAATCCACTGTTCGAATTCCTGTTTACCTTCACCCATTTCCACGTGCTGGAAGGGGTGCGCGAACAACGCGATTTCGAAGTGCTGGATACGCTCAATTTCGTGCGGGACAATATCCCGCTGCAGGCATTCTTCGATATCGATCCGTTCAATGAGCGGCATGTCCGCCTGATGCTTGGCTATGATGCGGCCCGGATTCCGCCGGCGGAGCTAGATCGCATCGCCGCTCTCTATCTGGAACTGCTGGGCGACATCGCTGCGCAGCCGGAACGCAGTTGCTTTATGCCGGACCTGCCCAAGGCGCTGGCGCAGCATCTGAAAGCCGGTACGCAGCCGGCCCCGGCAGACGGAGCGTTCGTGTCCGTGCCCCGCCAGATTGCGGCGCAGGCCCGCAGGCGCCCCGACAAGATCGCCATCGCGGGCGACGATTGGCAGCTCAGCTACGCGGCCCTTGATCGTCACGCAGCGATGCTTGCGCACGCGCTACGCCAGCGGGGCATCGGCCCCGAATGCGTGGTCGGCGTGGCGATGGAAAACGGCCCACTGGCGGTACTGGCGATGCTCGGCATCTGGCGCGCGGGCGCGGCCTACCTGCCCATCGATCCGTCCTATCCGGCGGCGCGTGTCGCCGGCATGCTGCACGATTCGGCAGTGACGACGCTGCTCTGCGAGCATGGCACGGCAACACTTGTCACGTCGGTGCAGGGTCTGGATATATTGCCGATCGAGATGCTGCTGGCGGAGCCACCGCTTTGCGTACCAGTCCATGCTGCAATCGGAGACGTCGATGCCGACGCCTTGGCCTACGTTATCTACACCTCCGGCTCCACCGGCCGTCCCAAGGGTGTGATGATTGCGCACGGTACGCTGGCCGCATTGTTCCGGCATGGCGGCGCGCGCTTCGGCTTTGATGCAGCGGACGTGTGGTCGCTGTTCCACTCGCTGTCCTTCGATTTTTCCGTGTGGGAGTTGTGGTCGCCGCTGGTGAGCGGCGGCACCCTGGTGCCCATCCCCGATATGCAGCGACTGGATCCGCAGGCGCTTCAGCATTATCTGCTGCGCCACCAGGTCAGCGTCCTCAACCTGACGCCTTCGGCGATCTCGCGCTTGCTGACAGGCCCCAGGCCGCTCAGCGAACTGGTCGGCGGCTGGAGCGTGAAGCGGCTGATTGCGGGCGGCGAAGCGTTGCCCGAGCCATTGGGAAAGCAATGGCTGGATGCCGGCGTCACGCTCTGGAATTTCTATGGTCCTACCGAAGCCACGGTCTGGACGTGTGCTTTCCAAGTACGCGACGCGCATGACCTGGAGCGGTTGGGCGAGCCGTTTGCCCATGTCGCGTTGGGCGTGATGAGCGCGGCGCTGCAGCTGGCGCCGGTGGCCGTGGCGGGAGAGATGGTGATCGGCGGCGGCCTGGCGCGCGGTTATCACCGGCAACCAGCCTTGACAGCGGACCGCTTCAGGCCGGATCCGTTCTCCCTCCAGCCTGGCGGTCGCCTGTATCGCACTGGCGATCTGGGCCGCTATCGGCAGGACGGTGCGATGCAGTTCGTCGGCCGCATGGATCAGCAGCGCAAGATCCGTGGCTATCGCGTCGAACTTGGCGAGATCGAGGCTGCGCTGTCACAACATCCGGGCATTGACCAGGCGGTGTGCGTGGGCTCGGCAGCGGACGAGCCCGTGCTGTTGGCCTATTACACCTGCAAGGCACCTTCGATGCCGGGTCAGGACGAGTTGCGGCAGCTGCTGGCACAGCATTTGCCGGCGCACATGATGCCGAGCCGCTTGATCGAACTTGCTGCCTTGCCGCTGAGCCCCAATGGCAAGATCGACCGCAAGGCTCTGGCGAAGCCGCCGGCGGTAGCGGTTGACGAGCCAGCGGCGATCCATGCGCTCAGCACGGATGAGCGCCTTGTAGCCAACGTCTGGTCCGCCGTGCTCGGTGTTAGGGTCGAGCAGCCACAGGCCAATTTCTTCGATCTGGGAGGCGATTCGCTCAAGGCCGTGCAGGTTACGGCTCGCCTGCGCTTGCACGCAGGCGATGCACTGCCGTTGCGCGCGCTGTTTCAGCACGCAACGTTAGAGGCCTATGCGGCTGTCCTGCCGCGCTATCGCGGCAGCGTATCGGCGCTGCTTGAACATTTTCCAGCTGTCGGCGCCAAGGCCGAGATGGCCCCGCTTACGCAGGCACAGCGCCGGCTATGGCTGGTCGATCAATTGGTGGGGGAGCGGGCGGTCTACAACATTCCGCTGGTGTTCGCGTGTCGCGGCAGGCTCGACCTGGCTGCGCTGGAGGCCGCGTTGAGGCAGGTGATGGGGCGGCAGCGCATGCTCAGTGCGCACGTGGTCATGTACGACGGCGAGCCGCACCAGACATATTCGCACGACCACCTTGTGCCGGTGCGCCGGTTGTCCTTGCGCGAGGGGTTGAGCGGCAAGCAAGACGAACTGCAGCGTCGGCAGGAGATCGAGCGACACATCCTTGCCGAAGTGCAGCTGCCGTTCGAGCTGGAGGCCGGTCCGCTGATTCGCCTGAGCGTATTGGAGGTTGCCGACGAACACGCCTATATCGTTGCCGTACTGCATCATCTCATCGCCGATGCATGGTCAGTGGCGATGCTGAGGGGAGAAATCGCCGCACAGTATCGCGCAGCGATCGAAGGTACTGCAGCACCTGCAGCACCGCTGGACGTGGAGTATTTCGACTATGCGATCTGGCAGCAGCAGTATCTGACTGTACAGGCATTGCAAGGGTCCTACGCATATTGGCAGGATCGCCTGCAAGGGGGGCTGCCCCCCCTCCCGCTGGGCCGGGGCACGCCTGGGCACGCCACGCGGGCAGAGGCCATCGTACGCTCGCTACATCTGGATCAAGCCGCCTTGCAGGCGCTCAAAACGCTTGCGCACGAGCATCAAGTCACCTTGTTCACCGTCTTGCTCAGCGCCTTCAAAGTGACGCTGTACGCGCTGTCCCGGCAAGCGGACATATGGATCGGCACCGGCGTGGCCAATCGGGCGCATCCTGGCATGGAACCCATCGTCGGCCTGTTTGTCAACACCCTGGTTTTCCGCTCGCAACTGCAGCCAGGAGCATCGTTCGGCATGACGATGGCGGCGGTGCACGAGCAGGTGACTGCGGCGCAGGAGCATCAACACGTCCCATTTGAAGAGTTGGTGCGCATCGCCAACCCGGCCAGGGTCGGCAGGGATCGTCCGCTTTTTCACGCCCTATTCGAATTGCACAACGCGCCGAACCCGTCCATGACGCTGCCCGGCCTCGAGCTTGAGGTGGTGGACATCAGCAATGGCTTCGCCAAATACGCCATCTCGCTGCAATTGCAGGAAACGCCACAGGGACTGCGCGGTGTACTGGAGACCGACGCTCGCCTGTGCACCGCAGAGGAAACCGACGCGCTGCTGGCTCGCTTCCAGCACATCGTGCAGGATGTGCTGCGCGACACTCGGCTAACACTGGAGCAGCTTGCAGTGACACCGCCGGGCGCATCGCCGGAGGCACGGCACAACCGGCGCCAGCAACGGCTGTCGGCAGCATTCAGTCGATCGGCAGGGAAGGTGCAGGTCGATGGCGAGCAAGCGGATGGCATCCGTCGCAGTCTTCTGCCGGGCATGACGCGATTGCCGCTGCTGTTCCAATTGCGCGGTGGAAATTTCGCCCTGGACAAATGGATTCGTGCCCACCGGCACGATGTTGACCGTGAACTGGCACAGCACGGCGCCATCCTGTTTCGCGGATTTGGCATCGATAGCGCTGCAGCAATGCGTGGTGTTGCGGGAGCGCTGATGGAGCAGATCCTGGCTGAAAACGGCGAACATGTCGCTGTTCCCGATGGCGGCGGTGTGCAAACGCCGGTGTTTTATGCACCGGAATCGAAGCTGCTATGGCACAACGAAAATACATTCAACGACCGCTGGCCGCGTCGCATCCTGTTTGCCTGCCGCCGGCCTGCGCCGAGCGGCGGGGAAACGCCGCTGGTGGACAGTCGCGAGGTGTTCAATCGGTTGCCGCCGGCCATCCGCGAAGCTTTCGTCCGCAAGGGCGTGATGTATGTGCGCTATTACGGACAGCGGCTTGGCCTGCCATGGTCGAAGGTGTTCGGCAGCGAGAGCCGGGAGCAGGTGGAAGCGCAATGCCGGGCGGCGGGATTCCGTTACCAATGGCTGGATGACGGTAGCCTGCGCACGATGGCGGTACGGCCGGCAGTGTGGCGCCACCCCGAGAGTGGCGACTGGTGCTGGTGCAATCAGGCCCAGCACTGGCACATAGCCTGCCTGGATGCCACGACACGCGCCTATATCGTTGCAGCCACCGAGGCAGCCCGTTATCCCCGCGCTTGCTATTTCGGTGACGGCACACCCATTCCGGATGCCGTCATGCAGGACATTCTCGACGTGTACGCCGGCCTGGAAGTGAGTTTCCCCTGGCAGCAAGGCGACGTGCTGTTGGTCGACAACATGCTTGTTGCGCACGGCCGCAATCCGTATCGCGGCGAACGTGAGTTGTTGGTGGCGCTGGGCGACACCTTTCGACCCGACGAGCCGGCAACGGCGGCGGTCTGATCCACGGACCCAAGTTTGGGCATTCCACCGAAGGCGAAGACGACAGAATATGGACGGCACTACACCCGGCATACCGCTCTCACTGCAACAACAGGCTCTTTGGCGCGCGTTCGGGGGCGATTCGCTACCGGTGACGCAATGCATCCTGCAGCTCGCCGGACGCTGGCCGCGAATGCATGTGTTCAGCGCCTTGCAGGGCCTGGCAGCCAGGCATGAGATCTTGCGCGCGGTGTTCGAGTCGGGCGGCGGCGGCATGCCGGTGGTGACGATCAAGGAGCAGGTCACGATTGCGCTGGATGACATCGGGGAAACAGACTCGCCGCCGTTGGATCTGGCCGGGGCCGAATGCGCGCGGAGCGCCGGCTCCGACGGACACGTGCTATTGCGTGCAGTCATGCGGTATCACGGCGACGACACTTGGCTGGTGCTTACCGCGCCGGCGCTCCTGCTCGACGGCTCCAGTTGGCAGCTGCTGGCGCGGGAGCTGGCCGCCGGCGGGTCGCCGGCGGCAACGGCTCAATCCTACTCGGCTTACAGCCGATGGCAGCATGAGGTGGTCGGCAGCGATGACGATGAACCGGAGGTGCCGTACTGGAGGCGTATCGACTGGGCGTCCCTGCCTGCAACGCGTTTGCCGTACGCGTACGACATGGCGGCTGCCGAATCCGGGCACTGGGTGCAGTGCGCGGTGCTGTCCGGCGCCTTGCGCCAGCAGCTCGACGATTTCTGCCGCCGCGAGAAACTGGACACGCAGAGCGTATTGTTCGCGGCCTTCCAGGGCTTCGTCGCCAAGCTCACCGGCAGCCGCTCGCTGCGGGTCGACTATGTCGCCAATGGCCGATCGCTGGATGAACTGGAGTCATGCCTCGGACTGCTGGCCAAATCCATGCCACTACAGGTCAGCTTGCGCGGTACGGCGATGCTGGCCGAGCAGGCGCGTTACGCCAAAACTCTGATCGAGACGGCGCTGGATTGGCAGGACACCTTCAACGTGCTGGAGCCCGGTATTGCCAAGCCGGCAGCCAGCCATCTCGTTGCCTTCGAATATCTTGAAGACAAGCGGATGCATGGGGATGCGCTGTTGCGCAACATGGCGTGTACTGCCGTGCACGATGCCACGGACTTGAAACTGCTAATTCACGCGGACGCCGGCGCGACGGCAGTGAGCCTGGTGTTGCGCCGTGCCACTTTCAGCGAAGCGGCCGGCATGGCGATGGCCAAGCTGCTGATGGCATGGCTGGAAACCGTGCTGACTGGCGAAGCGCCGCTGCTGCAGACCGGACTGGCCGGCGGGGCAGGGCAGGCCGCCGCCAGCCTGAGTGACGACACGTCGTGGTCGTCGCATCCGCAGTGCATGCACGAGTTGTTCGCCGCCTGCGTGCAGCGGCATCCTGACGCCATCGCCGTACGTGAAGGAAACACCTGCATAAGCTATCGCGCGCTGGCGGCGCGCAGTGGATGGATCGCCGCGCGGTTGCGTGACCAGGGCGTGGGCGCGTGGGATGTGGTTGCCATCCATTTGCCGCGATCGATCGAACTGCTGGCCTGCATGCTCGCCGTACACACGCTAGGTGCCTGTTATCTGCTCACCGATGTGCAACAGCCACAGACGCGTACCGCCGCCATCCTGCGCGATGCTCGCGCCAAGATGGTTGTCAGCCGGCGCAGCTTTGCCTTGCGCGCAGACGATCTCCCGGCCTTGTACATCGATGCCGAGAAACCTGAGGAAGGGAACTGGCCGGGCGTCATGGCGGCTATGTCGTTGGAGAGTCCTGCCTATATCCTATATACCTCCGGCTCGACCGGGCAGCCCAAGGGTGTGACGGTCAGCCATGCTGCGCTGACCCACTACTTGCAATGGGCCGGGCAACATTACCTGCGAAAAGGAAGCCGATGCTCGGTGGCGCATACGTCACCGGCGGTGGACCTGAGCCTTACCGCCTTGCTGGCACCGTTGATGGTGGGTGGTTGTGTCCAAATCGTCCACGATGACGAAGGCATCGACGGACTGTTCCGCCTTTTGCAGGGGGCGGACCACCTCGGTGTATTGAAGATGACGCCGACCCATGCCTCCATGTTGGTCGCGCATCTGACCGCCCAGGAATGTGCCGGCGAGAAATTCGACGCCATGGTGATCGGCGGCGAGGATCTGCGCTATGAGCAGATCAATCGCTGGCTGGCACCGGGCGAACATGTGCGGGTCATCAACGAATACGGACCTACCGAGGCCACGGTAGCCTGTGCGGCTTTCGAGGCCGATTCAGGGATAAGGCATGGCCGCGTACCCATTGGCAGACCGATCGCGGGTGCGCAACTGCATGTGCTCGATGCCGCGTTGCATCCGCTGCCTGGCGGCGTACCCGGCGAATTGCTGATCGGCGGGCCCGGGCTGGCCACCGGCTACCGCGACAAGCCGGCTGCGACGGCGCTGGCGTTCATTCCCGACCCGTTTTCAACTATGCCGGGGGCACGCCTGTATCGCAGTGGCGACAGCGTGGTGCTAAATCAAGACCGGCAGCTGGAGTACCTCGGCCGCCTGGATCGCCAGGTGAAGGTGCGTGGCCACCGCATCGAGCTTGGGGAAATCGAGGCGGCACTGCGGCAGCATGCGGGGGTAGGTGCTGTCGCCGTCGAACTGAGCAGCGAAGCTGAACCAAGGATCATGGCCTATGTCGCGCCGAAACCCGGTGCCATGCTCAACGCCCGTACACTGCGCGATGAAATAAAGGATCGGCTTCCGGCACACATGCTACCCGGCGACTTCGTGCTGCTGGAGCGACTGCCATTGACGGCCAGTGGCAAGATCGACCGGCTTGGCCTGGCGCAAGCGTCGTCAGTGGCGCAGCCTGAGGCGGCCCATGTTGCGCCCCGCGACGAGCTGGAGCAGGCGCTGGCGGCGATATGGGAAGCGCATCTCGGGCGCAACCGGATCGGCGTGACCGACAATTTCTTTGATCTGGGCGGCCATTCCATGCTGGCCATCCGCATCCTGTTCGACATCCGTGCGCGTCTCAAGAGCGCGCTTGACCTGGCCGATATCTTCGACCAGCCGACGATCGAGGCGCTGGCAGTACGCATCCGCCAGCGCGGCACGCAGGACGATGCCTCCGCCATTCCCGCCTTGCCGGCGCAGATCGTTCCAGATCGGGCCGCCCGCTACGAACCCTTTTTGCTGACCGATGTGCAGCAAGCCTATTGGGTAGGACAGACAGATGCATACGCGCTGGGCAACGTCGGTGCGCACGTCTACCAGGAAACGCAGTTCGCCGGGCTGAATCTGGAACGCCTGCAGGAGTCGTTCCGCAAACTGATTGAGCGCCACGACATGTTGCGCGCGGTGATCATGCCGGATGGCCGCCAGCAAGTGCTGGAACAGGTTCCCGCCTATGCGATGGCGGTATTCGATCTGCGTGATCGCAGCAGCGAAGCGCAACGGGCATTCGTCGCGGAAATGCGTGAACGCATGTCGCACCAGGTGTTCGAACTTTCGACCTGGCCGCTGTTCGAGGTAACCGCCTGCGTGCTGGACGACCGGCACGTTCGCCTGCACCTGAGCTTCGATGCGCTGATCGCCGATGCCTGGAGCTTCGAAATCCTGTTGCGCGATTTCTCCAAGCTATACATGCAGCCGGAACAGGCGCTGCCGCCTTTGCAGCTGCAGTTCCGCGACTACGTGATGGCTACTGCCGGACGTCCCGATGCGCCGTTGTTCCTGCGCGCGCAGGCTTATTGGAAGGAGCGGATCGGCAGCTTGCCGCCTGCTCCGCAGCTGCCGATGGTCAAGCAGCTGCGCGACATCCGCGCCCCCAAGTTCGGCCGCCGCCGCCATATCGTTTCGCAGGAGCGCTGGAGCCTCATCAAGAAGCGCGCGGCGGCCTGTGGTGCAACACCTTCGGCTCTGATGCTGACTGCCTTTGCAGAAGTGCTCGGGCTGTGGAGCAAGAGCCAAAGCTTCACCCTGGTGCTGACCGTCTTCAATCGGCCGCCGTTGCATCCGGACATCGATGACATCATGGGCGACTTCACCTCGCTGGTGCTGCTCGACTTCCATCCTTCCGTATTGCCGTTCCAACAACGCGTCCATGCCGTGCAGAAATTGCTGATGGAACGTCTGGAACACCGCTATTTCAGCGGTGTGCGCGTCTTGCGGGAGCTGGCGCGGATGCGCGCCGACAAGTCCACGCCGTTGATGCCGGTGGTCTTCACCAGCACGTTGACCCACAAGCGCACCGAGGAGGCGGCATTCCTGAAGGACCAGCAGGTCGAGGCCATGGGCATCAACCAGACGCCGCAGGTCTATCTCGACCATCAACTGGTGGAGCAGAACGGCGAACTGCAATTCAACTGGGACAGCGTGGACGAGCTGTTTCCCGCGGATATGCTTGACATCATGTTCGAACGCTATTGTGCGTTTGTCGACGCGCTGGCCGATGAGCAGACCTGGCAGAGCGTGCCGGACCTGTTGCCGTCTACGGTGCGTGACGCGTATCGCGCCTTGAACGATACGGCGGCGCCCGTTCCGCCCGGCCTGGCATTCGAGCCGATCCTGCGGCATGCGGCACAGCATCCAGAACGCCTTGCGCTGATTACGCCGGAACGCGAGCTGAGCTATGGTGAACTATTGCCGATGGCCTGGCAGATGGCGCATGCACTGCGCCAGCGCGGGGCGGCGCCGAACCGTATCGTCGGAGTGCTGCTTGAAAAGGGCTGGGAGCAGATCGTCACCGTACTTGCCGTGCTGCTGTCCGGGGCCGCGTATCTGCCAATCGATCCGCAGGCGCCGGTGGACCGCATTGAATACCTCATGGCGGATGCGCAACTGGATCTCCTGATCACGCACAGCCGACTCCGGCGCAACCTGACACGCGAGGCGCATTATTTGCTGTGGGATGAGCCGACGTGGTTCCTCACGCAGCCGGACACGCCTTTGGAGTTCCTGCAATCGGCACAGGATTTGGCTTACATGATCTACACGTCCGGTTCCACCGGACGTCCCAAGGCGGTCATGATCGAGCACCACAGCATCGTCAATCGCATGCTGGATATCCGGGAGCGTTTCGCGGTGACCGCGGCCGATCGCGCCATCGGCCTTACCGCACTGCATCACGACCTGTCGGTGTTCGATATCTTCGGCGTGCTCGGCGCAGGTGGCGCATTGGTGCTGCCTGCCGCGGAACTGCAGCACGATCCGCAACATTGGCTGGAATGGCTGGTACGCGGCAAGGTCAGCTTATGGAATTCGGTGCCGGCGTTCCTGGCGATGCTGCTGGAATGCCATGCCGGGCAAGATGGCCTGCTGCCGGAGGGAGGGGCGGCGCTACGCATTCTCCTCTCGGGTGACAAAGTGCCGTTGCCGCTGATCGAGCGGGCCCGTCAACAGTTGCCGCAAGCTCGCTTCTACAGTCTTGGCGGCCCGACGGAAACCACCGTGTGGGACATCTGGCATCCCATCGGTGCGCTCCAATCCTATGCGCAACGCTTGCCTTACGGCAGGCCCTTGAGCAACGCGCGCTACTACGTACTGAACGAAGCCGATCGGCTATGCCCGTTCGACGTGCCTGGCGAACTATGCATGGCCGGCGAAGGATTGGCTCGCGGCTACTGGAGCGATGCGGATAAAACCGCGGCGAAATTCGTCCTGCACGAGCAGACCGGCGAACGGCTTTACCGTAGCGGCGACCTGGGCTGTCTGCGCACGAACGGCGAACTGGACATCCTCGGTCGAATCGATCTGCAAGTGAAGATCCAGGGGCAGCGCATCGAATTGGAAGAGATCGAACTGGCGCTGCAGCAACATCCGGCAATACGGGCCGCGGCAGTGGCCGTCAAGCACGATCCGGCCCGGGGTCCGTTTCTGGCGGCCTACGTTGAAGTGGCGGACGGTGGGGAAGACGCCGTCGACGTGCCGCCAGGCAGCGTGGATACGGACGGCATGCTGCTCAACGCCATAGAACGCATTCAATTCAAGATGGACCAGCGTGGCATTCGCCACGATCTTCCTGCGGATGCATCTCATGTCGACCTGCTCAGGCCCACGCTTTCGGACGAGTATCTGCAAGCTTTGATGCGGCGGCGAAGCCAGCGGCATTTCATCGAAACGGCGATTGAATTCAGCAGCTTCAGCGGCTTCGTGAGTCTGCTCATGCAGGTCATGCCGCAAGGCTTCGCGATGCCGAAATATCAGTACCCTTCGGCTGGCAATGCCTATCCTTTGCAGTTCTATCTGCTGATCAAGGAGAATCGGATTGAAGGTGTGCAGGGAGGCGCCTACTACTACCATCCGCGCGAACATCGTTTGGTGCGGTTGTCGGCGGACGGCGACTGGAACGATGGCATTCATGCTGCCAACAACGCACCGGTGTCGCAGCAGGCGGCGTTTTCCCTGTTCGTGATCTGTGACATGGACGCCATGCGCCCGCTGTACGGCAAGCTTGGCAAGGATTTCGCGCTCCTGGAAACCGGCTACGCTAGTCAACTGCTGATGTCGCGTGCGCCCGATTTCGCGCTCGGTCTATGTCCTGTGGGCACGATGGACTTCTCGTCATTGCAGGCGCGGCTGGTGTTGCATGACCGTCATGTGCTGTTGCACGCCTTTCTTGGCGGTGCCGTAGCGGAAGGCGAGTTCAGCGATCCCAAGCTTTACCTGACCGATGCCTCCAAGAAATGGTCGCAACCGACGGATGGGGGCGGTGCGAAAGACTTCGCGCAGTTCCTGCAACAACGCTTGCCGCGGCACATGGTGCCCGACCGCTTCGCCGTGGTCGATCGCTTGCCTATGAACGCCAACGGCAAGCTCGATCGCACGGCCTTGCAAGCGCTGGAACTGGAGGCCGAAGCATTCGGTGGCTATGTGGAGCCGGATACGCCCCTGCAAAAAGCCCTGGCCGGCCTGTGGTCGGAGGTGCTGGGCGTGCCGCAGGTCGGCTTGCGCGACGACTTTTTCCAGCTCGGCGGCGATTCCATCCTGGCCATCCAGCTGATGAATCGCCTGAAAGCCTCGTTCGGCATCGAGCTGCCTCTACGCGATGTGCTTGCCGCAACCACGGTGGAGCAGTTGGCCGCCTTCCTGGAGCAGCGATTGGCGGCCGAGCTGGAAGATGAAGCGATCGCGGACCCGGCCGGATGAATGTGACAACAAGGGAACAGGCATGACGGAACAGCGCGGAATACCCAAGACGTCCGCCGGCAAGCGCAGCTTGCTGGAGCAACGCCTGAGCGAGGGCATTGCTGCGCTGGTGAAAAGCGCCAGCGGCAGCACGCCTGCTCCCGCGGGACCGGTACACGATCCGGATCTTTTCCAGCCCTTCCCATTGACCGATACGCAAGAAGCCTACTGGGTGGGCCGGCAGGCAGCCTTCGAGCTGGGTGGCACATCCTTGCACAGCTATCGGGAAAGCGAACTCGAAGATCTCGACCTCAGCCGCTTGAACGATGCCTGGATGCAATTGGTGCAGCGGCACGCCGCCTTGCGCACGGTCGTCACCGAGTCGGGCACCCAGCGCATCGTCGAGGATGTGCCCGCATACCACATCGCGCTGACGGATCTGCGCGAGCAGAAGCCGGCGGACGCCGAACAGCAGTTGCTGGCGGTCCGCCATGACATGTCGCACCGGCTGTATCCCCTTGACACCTGGCCGCATTGGGAAATTCGCGCGACCCGGCTGGATGAGCGCCGGACCCGCCTGCATATCAGCTTCGACGGCATCCTCATCGACGACCGCAGCTATCAGATATTGATACGCGAATGGTTCAAGCTGTACCTGTATCCGGGAACCAGCTTGCCGCCGCTGGGCTTTTCCTTCCGCGAATACGTTCTGGCCGAGCGCGCGCAGCGCGAATCGGAAAGCTATCGGCTGGCATTGGAGTATTGGCGCGAGCGGATCACCCGCCTGGCGGCTGCGCCGGAGCTGCCGATGCCAAAGGGGCTCAAGGCCACCACCGGGGTGCGCTTCACGCGCTATCAGGACCGGCTCGATCCGGACAGCTGGGAGCGATTGAAGCAATTGTGCCTGGCGCACAAGATCACCACGGCAGGCTTGCTTCTTTCATGCTTCATGGAGGTATTGCGCCGCTGGAGCAAGTCGCCGCAACTGACGGTGAGTGTTCCTACCCTGAATCGGCCGCCGTTGCATCCGGATATCCATGACATCGTCGGTGATTTCAGTTCATTCATCCTGATCGGCAATGACGGCGCCACCTCTGGCACTTTCCTGGCACGGATACGAACCATCCAGCAGCATTTGTGGGAAGGACTGAATCACAGCCAGGTGAGCGGGGTGCGCATCCTGCGCGAACTGATGATGCACCGGAAAACCACGGCGGCGGTGCAGATGCCCGTCGTGTTCACCATGGCCTCGAACCTGCGTGATTCGCAGGGCACCCCAGCGACAGGAAAGAACGAGTCGGCCGGCGTGCTGTATGGCATCACGCAGACGCCCCAGGTGTATCTCGACCACCAGGCGGCGGAAATGCAGCAAGCCCTCAATTTCAACTGGGATGTCATCGACGAATTGTTTCCGCCAGGGCTCATGCAAACGCTGTTTTCGGCGTATGGCACGCTGTTGCGCAACCTGGCGATCGATCCGGCATTGCTGGAGGCGTCGCATCCGGTCGGGTTGCCAGACGAACAACGCCTGGAACGCGAGCGCGCCAATGCCACCGATACGCCAGTCATTGACGGGAGACTGAATGACTTCGGCGGCGGTGCCGTGCCAGCGGCGCCAGCGGTGATCGACGATGAGCGCACGCTCAGCCACGGCGAGCTGGAGTCCTTATCGGATCAGCTTGCGCTGCGGCTCCAGCACGAGCAGGTCAGGCCGAACGAACTGGTGGCCATTTTGGCCGACAAGGGCTGGCGGCAAGTGGTCGCCGCGCACGCGGTGCTCAAAGCCGGAGCCGCTTATTTGCCGGTGGCGATGGATCTGCCCGCAGACTACAGGCAGCAGCTGCTCGAACAAGCGGCGGTGCGGCTAGTGCTGACCCAAGCTGGGCATGATCCGGGGGTGGATGCCGAGCGCAGGTCTTACCTCCTGGTGGATGCGCCGCGAATGTCGGTGGATGCCATGCCGCCTTCCACCCCATCGGCAAATGACCTCGCTTACGTCATCTTTACCTCGGGATCCACCGGCGCGCCAAAGGGAGTGATGATCACGCATCAAAGCGCCGTCAATACCGTGCATGACATCAACACGCGTTTCAAGCTTGGCGCAGACGATCGCGTGTTGGGGATTTCGGCGCTGAATTTCGATTTGTCCGTGTATGACATTTTCGGCACTCGTGCCGTCGGTGCTTGTCTGGTACTGCCTTCGGGGCGGAAAACGCGTGATCCGGCTTATCTGTTGAATCTCATGCATGAGCAGGGTGTCACGGTGTGGAACTCCGTGCCGGCCTTGATGGAAATGGTGGTGCAATATGCCCAGGACACCGGTGCGCGCTTGCCATCCACATTGCGCCTAGTGATGTTGAGCGGCGATTGGATCCCGGTGAGCCTGCCGGAGCGCATCCGTGCCTTGTGCGGCCATGCGCAGATCATCAGCCTCGGTGGCGCGACCGAAGCTGCCATCTGGTCCATCGCCTATCCGATCGAACAGGTGGACGACAGATGGGTGAGCATTCCCTACGGCACCCCGCTCGCCAATCAACGGTTCCATGTACTGGATGCGCAGGATCAGGACTGCCCGACCTGGGTGGCCGGACGATTGTGTATCGAGGGAACCGGCGTTGCGGCGGGTTACTGGCGAGATCCAGCCCAGACAGAACGCCGGTTTCGGCACCGCGCAGGCAGCGGTGTGCGCCTGTATGACACCGGCGATTGGGGACGTTATTTGCCCGGTGGGCTGATTGAATTCCTGGGGCGCGAGGATCGGCAGGTCAAGATCAACGGCTATCGCATCGAGTTGGATGAGATCGAATCGGCGCTGAGCCGGCATCCTGCGACGGAGCGTGCGATCGTGCTGAAGAATGCAGCCGGCCAATTGCACGCCTTCGTTGTGCCCCGCAATGACGCTGCGCTCGCGGCCGAGGATTTGAAGGCCTTTCTGGCGGCATGTTTGCCCGCTTACATGGTGCCGGCGCAGATTCAGCCACTGGATGCCTTGCCTCTGACCGGCAACGGCAAGGTCGATCAGGTTGCGCTGCTTGGCATGCTGGCGACCGAGCAGGGCCGCACAAGCGAATCTCCGGCGCGCAGCGCGCGCGCCGAACGGCTGCTCGATGATGTCCGCCAGGTGCTCAAGATCGACACGCTGGATACGCGCAAGAGCCTGATCGAATTGGGGGCCAGTTCACTGGAGATCGTCCGCATTGGCAATCTGGCGCGTTCGTATGCCCCGGCGCGATTGCGGGTGGAAGATTATTTCGCGGCCCCCTCGCTCGACACGTTGCTTACGGCCTTTGTCGACGAGCCGCGCGTACAAACGCCCGATCGCCCGTCCAGGCAAACGCTTGCCATGACAAGGGCATCGCTCGAACCAGCACTGTCCATCGCTCCCGGCGGCGCGCATCGGCTGCCGACCGGTGCCGCGGTGCAATTGCTACGCGGCCCTGAAAGCGAAAACGAAGCGGCACTGCGCGAAAGGCGTCGTTCGCACCGCCGCTATGCCTTGCAGCCGATCCCCTTTCGCTTATTCGGCGAATGGCTGCAATCCCTGGCATCGTTCGCCGAGCATGGCAGGCCGCGCTATCGCTATGCGTCAGCCGGCGGCTTGTATCCCGTGCAGGCCTATCTCTACGTGAAGCCCGGCAGGATCCATGGGCTGCTCGGCGGTCACTACTACTACCACCCTGAGCAGCACCGGTTGTTCGAGCTGGGCGACGGGGTGGCGTGGGACAGGCAAGTGTACGGCGAACAGAATCGCGTCATCTTCGACCATGCGGCTCTGTGCGTCCTGCTGGTCTGTCCGGTCGACCTGGTCGAAACGCACTATGGGGAATGGGGTTACGACCTGGCGATGTTCGAAGCGGGCTCGATCGCCCAGGTGTTGCGTGATGCGGCGGCACCGCTGGGACTGGGCATCTGCAGCATCGGCACCTTGGATTTTGCGCGGGTGCGCCAGGTGCTCGGCCTCGATGATCGGCATCTACTGCTGCATTCGTTCGTCGGTGGCGCGATCGACCCTCATGCCGACCAAACCATGCCCGAGAGCGGCAGCCGATCCGACTTCGAACGCGCCGCACAACTGCTGCAGCGTATTGCTGCGCTGGGCGATACCGATGCCGAATATCTGAGCCAGGCGAGTTCCGCACCTGCCTCGTCTCCCTCTCCCCGCAAAGGATCAGCGTGACGATCTCACCGGCCGGCTATTTTCAAAATTTTCTGCCGACTTATCTGGCGGACGACCCGGAGTTGCTGACCGCGTTCGGCCTGAATACCGCCGACGGCCTGTTGTCGGATGCCACCGAGCATTTCGTTTCCCGGCGCATCGCCAAGGCGAGGCAATGCCTGCAGGATCTGCAAGCCTTCGACGGGGAGCAGCTCAGTCGCGACGAAAGCCAGTCCAAACAGATCCTGCGCTGGTATCTTCAAAGCGTGGTCGATGGTGAGCCTTACAGCCGGCACAGCTATCCGGTTCACTCGCGCGGTGGGCTCAGCGATCTGTTCCTGAGCGGCATCCCACAGCAATGGCCGTTGCTCATGGTTCACGGCCATCCGCTCTATACGCGCCAGGATGCCTACAACTACTTGTCGCGCCTGCATGCCGTCAGCGGCAAGTTCGAACAATTGCAAAGCGCAATGCTGGAGCGCGACCGGCAAGGTCATGGCGCCCCCGCGCTGGTACTGCGCAAGGCGATTGAGGCGATGGAGGCCGGCATTGCTGTGCCGCCACACGAGCATCTGCTGCTGGTGAATTTTCGCGCCAAGCTCCCGGTCATCAAGGATGTCGGCGATGCTCAGCGTGGCGCGCTGACCCAGATGGTCGCTGCGGCGATGACAGACAGCGTCTATCCGGCCTACCGGCGGCTGATCGAGGCTTGCCGTGGATTGCTTGAGCGCGCCCCTGCAGCGTGCTCACTGAGCGCGCGTGAACGCGGCGCGGACTACTACCGCTATCTGCTCAGGAAGCACACCACACTGAGCACTCCGCCGGAAGTTCTGCACGCGCTCGCTCATGACGAGACACTGCGCCTATGCGAGGCCATGCGCAGCCGGATTGGTAGCGTGGATTTGGGTGGCTGGCAGCAACATCGTGCCAGGACGTCCAGCCAGGAATCATTGCTGGACTTTGCGCAGTCCTGCATTCAGCGCGCCGGCCGGTACCTGGATCAGGTGGTGCCGCGTCCGCTGGCCAAACCTGTGAAAGCCGCACCGATGCTGGGCTGGATGCGGGCTCATGCCGGGCAGGGCTATTACGAAGCACCTTCTTGTCTGACCGGTGGTTTTGGCGTGTTCCATCTCAATCTCGACAAGCTCATGCGTGATGAGGCGGTTCTGCCAACCCTGACCGCGCACGAGACAATTCCCGGACACCATCTGCAGTCGGTCTATCTGTACAACCGTGATCCGGTGTTGCCGCCATTTCGTGGTGCGCTGCCGTTCCGCGGCTATACGGAGGGCTGGGCGGTCTATGCCGAGGGACTGCTTGCGGAGCTGGGCTTCTACGAGAACGACTCATACGGCGACCTGGGCCGGCTGGAAACGGCATTGCGGCGTTCGGTGCGATTGTTGCTGGACACCGGCATCCACTATCACGGGTGGTCGGTCGACGAAGCCGGAGCGCAAGCCAAGGCCATGCTGGGGGAGCTTAGCTGGCTGGATGAGGAAATCGAGCGGGTCTGCATCGAGCCAGCCGCAGGCGCCGCTTACAAATGCGGCGAACTTGCGTTGTTGCGGCTGCGAGAATTGGCCAAGGCGAAGGCCGGCATGGCGTTCGATCTGCGCGCGTTTCATCACCAGGTACTTGAGGTGGGGCCATGTCCGCTGCCACTGTTGGATGACATCGTCATCGGTCGCGAACAAACCGAACCGGCACTGAAGGATTGCGAGGAGGCGCAAAGCCGATGAACGAGGTCACCGTCGGCGAGCACGCTGCGCAAGCGTTGCCGGAGCAGACTTTGGAGGCCGAAGCGGCGAAGCCGGTATCCGGCGTGGACCGCGGTCCGCTGTCGTTTGCGCAGCAACGCTTGTGGCTGTTGGCGCAGATCGAGGGCGGCAGCCAGGCCTATAATCTTTCCAGCGCGATACGCTTGCGAGGCAGCCTGGATGCGCAGGCGCTGCGTCGCGCACTGGATCGCATCATCGCGCGCCACGAGACGCTACGCACCACATTTCCGTTGGTGGACGGCGTGCCGGTACAGCGGGTTGCCGCGGCTGAAGAGAGCCGGTTTGAACTGACTGAGCTGGACTGGCGCGTCGATCCGGACTTGGAAGCGAGACTGCGTGAATTGGCAAGGGACGAACCCGCCCGTCCGTTCAATCTGCTGCACGGCCCGTTGATCCGCGGTCATTTGGCGCGGGTCGCCGATGCCGAACACCTGTTGCTGATCAGCATGCACCACAGCATTTCCGATGGCTGGTCCAAAGGCGTGCTGATCAATGAATTTTGCGCGCTATACGCGGCTTTTGGCGCGGGTCAAGCTGATCCGCTAGCCCCGCTGGCGCTGCAGTACGCGGGCTATGCACTCTGGCAGCGGCGTTCCATCGAGGGCCGCAAACTGCGCCGGCACGAGGATTACTGGCGGCAATGCTTGGATGGGGCGCCGGTCTTGCTGGAGTTGCCGACGGACTTTCCACGCCCAGCGCGTCAATCGTTCGACGGAGCGCTGGTGCAGCTCAAGTTCGATGCAAGGCTGACCAAACAGCTGAAGGAACTGAGTCGGCGCCACGGTGCGACGCTATACATGACCATGCTGACCGCATGGGCGATTCTGCTTGGACGGCTGTCGGGGCAAGTAGACGTCGTGGTCGGGACCCCGGTGGCCAATCGCGGCCGCAGCGAACTGCAGGCGATGATTGGCTTGTTCGTCAACACACTGGCCCTGCGATTGGACCTGTCCGGCGTACAGTCCGTCGCAGAATGCCTTGCGCAGGCACGCACGCAGGTACTGTCGGCGCTGCAATACCAGGACCTGCCCTTCGAGCAGGTGGTCGAGTTGGTGCGGCCTCCACGCAGCACCGCGCACAGCCCGATCTTCCAGGCGATGTTCGAGTGGCAGAGCATCCCCAAGGACGAGCTGAGCTTGCCTGGACTGCTGGTTGAGGAGGTCCGCGCGCCGGATTCGTATCGAGCATCCAAGTTCGATCTGACCCTGTCCCTGTACGAACACGACGAATGCATCTCCGGCGGTATGGAATACGCCACGGCCTTGTTCCTGCCGGAAACGGCGGCGCGCATTGCCGATTGCCTGCACGTGGTGCTGGAAGCGATGGTCGCCAATGACCAGCAGCGCATCGATCGCCTGCCGCTGCTGGGCGCGAAAGAGCAGCAGCGTCTGTTGCAGGAGTTTGGAGCCGGACCCGCCTGCGTGCAGCACGAGACGAGTGTGCATGCGCTGGTTGAGAGACAAGCGGCCGCGACGCCCGATGCCATCGCTGTGGTATTCGAGGATGCAGCATTGAGCTACGCGACGCTCAATGCCCATGCCAATCGTCTGGCGCATTATTTGCGCGGGCTTGGCGTAGGACATGGCGACCGGGTGGCGATATGCGTTGAGCGTGACGCGGGAATGGTCGTGGCCTTGCTGGCCGTGCTCAAGACGGGGGCGGCCTATGTACCGCTCGATCCGGCCTATCCACGCGACCGGCTGGATTTCATGCTCGAAGACGCAGCACCCAAGGTCGTGTTGGCGCAGCAGCATTTGCTACAGCGCCTTGCCGCCGGAGTGAGTCGCCATCTTTGGCTGGCGATGGACAAGCTGTCGGAGCAGCCACTATGGGCGGACACCTCGCCAGCCAACCATCCGATGCAAGCGGCCGGTGCAGTCGGTGGCTTGCCGGCTTACATCCTGTATACATCGGGTTCTACCGGGCAGCCGAAGGGCGTGATGGTGAAGCACGGCGCAGTGGTGAACCTGCTGCAGTCGATGCGGACGAATCTCGTTGTCGAACCCGGTGACTTGCTGCTGGCAGTCACCACCTTCGGCTTCGATATTGCCGCGCTGGAAATCTTCCTGCCTCTGATCTGCGGCGCAACGGTGGTGGTGCTGAGTCGCGAAGCCAGCCTGGACGGCGTGCGTCTGCGCGCCGAACTGGATCGCGGCATCACGCTGATGCAGGCCACACCTGCCACCTGGAGGCTACTGCTTGAGGCGAACTGGCCCGGCACGCCACAACTGAAGATCGTGTGCGGTGGCGAGGCATTGGATCAAGCGCTGGCGCAAGCCTTGACCGCGCGCGCCTCGTGCGTGTGGAACGTCTACGGTCCTACCGAAACGACCATCTGGTCTACGCTCAAGGCCCTCGGGCCGGTGTCCGAAGCGCCGTCGATCGGTCGCCCGCTCGCGAACACCCAACTGTATGTGTTGGACGCGCAGGGCATGCCGGCGCCGGTCGGCGTCATCGGCGAGCTGTATATCGGCGGCGCCGGCCTGGCCCATGGCTATTTGGGTCGTGCGCGCCTGAGTGCGGAACGGTTTGTGCCCAATCCGTTCGGAGACGGTCCCGGTCAGCACCTGTATCGCACCGGCGATCTGGTGCGTTGGTTGAACAATGGCGACATCGCATTCGTGGGTCGCAACGATGCGCAAGTGAAACTCCGCGGCTACCGCATCGAGCTGGAGGAGATCCAGATGCGCCTGCTGCAGCATGAGCGGGTGCGGGAAGCCGTGGTCATGGTGCGTGCCCAAGCGTCCAGCGAGCAGCGGCTGGTTGCCTACTTCATTACCGAATCCCCCGAAGACCTCATAACGGCCGAACAGTTGCGGCGCCATCTGATGGCGTCGCTGCCGGAGTACATGGTGCCCGCCGCTTATGTGCGGCTCGATGCCATGCCGCGTACGCCCAACGGCAAGCTGGATAGCCGCGCCCTGCCGGCGCCGGACGAAGCGATCTCTACTCAGTCGGGCTACGTGCCACCGCAGGGCTGGATTGAAACCGAATTGGCGGCTGCCTGGGAGGAAACCCTGGGCGTGGAGCGCGTCGGGCGGCATGACGATTTTTTTGCCCTGGGCGGGCATTCGTTGTTAGCGATGCGCATGGTTTCTCGTGCACAGCAGCGGCTCAAACTTGAATTGAAAATCGGACAGGTTTTTGATCGCCCGGTGCTCGCTGAGCTGGCCGGCGTGCTCGCGGATGCGTCGGAGCCGCTTCGCGAACCCTTGCGGCCACAGCAACGCAGTGGCCGCTTGCCCCTGTCGTTCGCCCAGCATCGCCTGTGGCTGCTGGTGCAGATGGAGGGCGTGAGTGAGGCGTTTCATATCGCCAAAGGCATGCAGTTGGTCGGCAAGCTGGATCGCCGTGCGCTACGCGATGCGTTTGATCACTTGCTGCACCGCCATGAATCCCTACGTACCGGCTTTGGCTTTACCAACGATTTGCCCGAACAGCACATCGCGCCAGCGGCAGCTAGCCATTTCCCGTGGTTGGAACACGATTTGCGCGAACATGCCGATCCGCACGGGGCGTTGCTTCAGCTGGTCACAGTGGAAGCGCAGACGCCGTTCGATCTGCAGCAGGGGGTGCTGGTCCGCGGCCGCCTGATCCAGCTGGCCGATGAGCGCCATGCGCTGCTGGTCACCATGCACCACTTGATTGCCGACGGCTGGTCGCAAGGCATCATGTTCAACGACGTTACTGAGGCATATCGTGCCGCGCTGTCGGGCGATGAGCCGCAACTCGCGCCACTGCCGGTGCAATACGCCGATTATGCGCTGTGGCAGCAAAGGCATCTGGATGACTGCTTGCGGCAGCATGCCGACTACTGGAAGGCTGCGCTGGCCGGTATCCCCGAGCTGCTGGACCTGCCCACTGATCACCCGCGGCCGACCCTTCAGGACTACGCGGGTGGATTCGTGCCGCTGGAGATCGACGGGCAGCTGACCGCAGGTCTGCGCGCCCTGGGCCTGCGCCATCATGCGACGCTCTATATGGTCCTGCTGGCAGCCTGGGGCGCCTTGCTGTCGCGCCTGGCCCGTCAACCGGACGTGGTGGTCGGCGTGCCCATGGCCGATCGCAGCCATCCTGAAGTGGAGCAAGTAGTCGGCTTCTTCGTGGACACGGTTGCGCTGCACTTGGATTTGGGCGGCGCACCTACGGTTGCCGATTTGCTTCACCGGGTCCGGGCGCAAGTAATCGGCGCACAGCAGCACCGCTATCTCCCCGACGAGGTGGTCAATCAGTTGCGGCCCCGGCGGCCGCTCAATTACAGCCCGGTTTTTCAGGTGATGTTTGCCTGGCAAGATGGCCCGCGGACGGATGCGGCGCACAGCTTGCAAG
Organism: Dyella flagellata; assembly: GCF_030160275.1. Taxonomy (GTDB): domain Bacteria; phylum Pseudomonadota; class Gammaproteobacteria; order Xanthomonadales; family Rhodanobacteraceae; genus Dyella_B; species Dyella_B flagellata. The sequence goes on along the minus strand of NZ_BSOA01000013.1, from coordinate 6,591 downwards.
GCCTGGCCTTGGAGCCGTTGGCGCTTGACCAGGCTGGGGTTGCGTCGAAACTGGATTTGACGCTGTTCCTGCAAGAAACGGGGGGCCGGATTGCTGGCGGCATCGAATATGCATCCGCGTTGTTCGAGCGCGATACCATCGAGCGTTACCGGGACTATTTCCTCGGCTTGCTTGCCGCAATGCTCGCCGATGACCGCCAACGCATCGATCGCCTGCCATTGGTTGGGGCGAACGAGCGACAGCAATTGCTGTACGGCTGGAACGCCACCGACGTCATCTATCCTGATGAGCTTTGCGTACACGAATGGTTTGAAGCTCAAGCGCGTCGTACGCCGGACGCAGTGGCCCTGGTATCCGGTGAGTTTGGCGAATATGTGCTGAGCTATGGTGAGTTGAACGCGCAGGCCAACCAGCTTGCGCGAGCCTTGCGTGAACACGGCGTGCGCCCCGATACGCGGGTGGCGATCTGCCTGGAGCGCAGTTGCGAAACAATCATCGCCGTGCTGGCCGTATTGAAGGCGGGCGGCGCCTACGTTCCGCTCGATCCGAGTTACCCGGTGGAGCGGCTTCGCCACATGCTCGAAGACGCCGCGCCGGCCGTCCTGCTTTCGCATAGCGATTTCGAGGGATTTTTCGTCGGCACCGATACTCCGATTCCGGTCATACAAATGACCGGAGCCGTCGCCTGGAACCGCCACTCGCGGAGCAACCTGGATCGACGCGAGACCGGATTGCAGCCGTCGCACTTGGCGTACGTGATCTACACCTCTGGCTCCACCGGTCGCCCCAAGGGCGTGATGACGGATCATCATGCACTGTCGGGCCATATGCGCTGGCTGGTCGCCAATTATCGCCTGGACGCGCGCAGTGCCACGCTGCACAAGGCCGCCTTCAGCTTCGATACTTCGGTTGGCGAAATTCTGCTGCCATTGCTGAGCGGGGCGCGCATGGTCATCGCGCGTCCGCACGGCGACAGGGATCCGAACTATCTCCTGGAGCTGATGCGCGAGCATGGCGTAGCACTTGTCGAGTTCGTGCCCTCGGCGCTGCAATTGCTGCTGGAGCAGATCGAGGAAGACACGCCGCTGCCGCTATTGCGCCACGTGATCGCCGGCGGCGAAACGGTGAGCCCGGCGCTGCTGCGCCAGTTCAAGCGAATCCTGCCGCGCGCCACCCTGTACAACTCCTATGGGCCTACCGAAGCAACCATCGATGTCACGCTGTGGGATTGTCGGCCGGAACAGGACACCGGCTTCGTGCCGCTCGGCATGCCGGTCGACAATACTCAGCTGTACATCCTGGATGCACATGGTGAACCGGTACCCACGGGGGTGGTTGGCGAGTTGTGCATCGGCGGCCGGCAGCTCGCGCGCGGTTATATGAATCAGCCGTCCTTTACCGCACTGAAATTCGCCTGCAACCCCTTTGAACCTGGGACGCGGCTCTATCGCACGGGCGACCTGGCGCGTCGACTGGACGATGGCCGCATCGAATTTCGCGGACGCGGCGATGCCCAGGTCAAGTTGCGCGGCTTTCGCATCGAGCTTGGCGAAATCGAAGTGCGCCTGTATGAGCATGCCGCCGTGCGCGAGGCCGTCGTGCTTGTGCGTGAAGACCAGCCTGGCCTCAAGCGCCTGGTGGCGTACTACAGTCTGCTAAGCGAGTTCGCGGACGACGTCGGCGCCAAGCAATTGCAGGAACACCTGGCCACGGTACTGCCTCCGCACATGGTGCCGGCGATCTACCTGCGGCTCGAAAGCTTGCCGCGCATGCCCAATGGCAAGCTCGATCGGCGTGCCTTGCCAGTGCCCGAGGCGGATGCCTTGATCAACGCTCACTATGAACCGCCGCAGGGTGCTATCGAGACGGCCCTTGCCAAAGTCTGGGCGGACATATTGCAGGTGGAGCGAGTCGGACGTACCGATGATTTTTTTGCGCTGGGCGGCGATTCGCTGTTGGTGGTAAGAGCCGTGATGCGCCTGCAACAGACCCAGGGCATGAAAATAAAGATCGACGATGTATTCCTGCGTCCGGTGCTCGCCGAACTGGCGAAAAGCCTGGAGGAAGTGCAGGAGCCTTCGCTGCAAACGGTGAAACTCGCCAGGCGCAAGCGTGCCCAGGTATCGCTGTCGTCGCCGATGCTGATGGCAGTCTCAAGCACGGGACGCAACATCGCTTCCCGCGACAACGGGGTGAGCTGGTACGACGTGGAAACAGGCAATGTCGTTGCATCGCAAGATGCGCGAAACGGCTCCGAGTCCTGATGCAGCAAAAACCTCCCCAACTGACAGGCATGAAGGACATGGCAACTTCCCCAGGATCATCGTCCACCGAGTTTGGTCTGGATACCGGCGAGGAAATTATCGCGGACGAGGAATTGCTGCTGTCGCAGGCCCAGGAGCGGCTGTGGTTTCTGGCCCAGTTGCGGGGATTCGGCGATACCTATCACTTGTTCCTGGCGCTGAGGCTGCATGGCTTGCTGGACAAGACAGCACTGCGGCGCGCCTTGGATCGTATCGTCTACCGCCACGAAAGCCTGCGCACCTGCTTCACCCAGGTAGATGGGCGTCCGGTACAGCGCATTGCAGACCCGGAGTATTGCGCCTTCCGCCTGGCCGAGGAGGACTGGTGTGGCAAGGATTCCACGCCGGCGGAACTGAGTCGGTTGATGAAGCGCGAGCTGCAGAATGGTTTCGATCTCGAACGCGAAACGCTGATCCGCGGACGCCTGTTGCAAGTGGACGAAGAAGAACACGTATTGCTGGTCACGCTGCATCGCTTGGTTGCCGATGTGCGGTCGCTAAGCGTGTTCCAGCAGGAGCTGGGCAGCCTGTACGGCGCGTTCCGCGCAAACAGGGAAGATCCCCTGCCCGAACTCGGCTTGCAGTACGCCGACTATGCCGCTTGGCAACGGCAATGGATGGGAGAGGCGGCGCTGCGCCAGCAGGGCGAATATTGGCAGGCTGCCTTGGCGGGTGCGCCGGCCTTGCTGCGACTGCCTTCGGACCATCCACGGCCGGCGCGCCAGCGCTTCGCCGGCGGCCTGGTCGAGCTGGAGTTCGAACCGGCGCTGACGGACCGGCTCAGACATTTTGCGCAGCGAGGGGGCATTGCGCCGCAAATGGTGCTGTTGGCCGCGTGGGGGGCGCTGTTGTCGCGCCTGTCCGGACAGGAAGACCTGGTGATCGGCACGTCCGTGGCAAACCGCCGGCCGGAAACGGCAGCAATGATCGGCTGTTTTGCCAATCCGCTCGCGTTACGCATCGACCTCAGCGGCAATCCCTCCGGCAGCAGTCTGGTTCGGCGCCTGGCCAAGCATTGGACGGAGGCCATGCTGCGCCAGGACATTCCGTTCGAACAGGTGCTCGATTTGCTGCAGCCTGCGCGCAGCCTGGCGCATGCACCCTTGTTCCAGGTGATGTTCGAATGGCAGGACTCGTCCGACGAGCCGCCGGCACTTGCCGGCTTGCGCGTCGAGCGCTGCAGCGGGTCCCTGCAACGTAGCGTTCCGTTCGACCTGATCCTCAGGCTTCGTGCCGAGGGTGCTCGTATCGTCGGTGATGTCGCATACGCCAGTGCGCTGTTCGAGCAGCACACCATCGGGCACCTCGTGGCGTGTCTGCACGAGCTGATCGGGGCCATGTTGAGCCATCCCGAACTGCCGCTGGGGCAGCTGAGCGTGCCGATGTGGGAAGAGCATGCGTATGCTCTGCGCGGCGCCCATCGTCATGTTACCGAAGCGGCGCTGGCCACAGCGGGCGCCAAGGAGACCAACGCCGGCTACGAATCGCCGCAAACTCCCACCGAAACCGCCATTGCGACGATCTGGTCGCGGCTGCTGCAAGTCGAACACATCAGCCGGAACGACGACTTCTTTGCGCTTGGTGGGCGTTCGCTGCAGATCGTCGAACTGGTTGCGCAATTGCAGCAGCAACACGGGATCAATGCCCGGCTGGAGGATGTGTTCGTCTATCCGGTGCTGGTCGACCTGGCGCGCGTGCTGGAAGGCAGTTCGCGCGCGATGCTTCCCCCCATCACCCGATCGGAACGCGGACAGCGCATTCCCTTGTCGTTTGCGCAGCAACGCCTATGGTTCCTCGCCCAGATGGCCAGCGGCAGCGAGGCCTATCACGTGGCGATGGGCATGCGCCTGGACGGTGAGCTGGATGCCGTCGCGCTGCGGCGTGCGCTCGATCGGATCGTGGCCCGGCATGAATCCTTGCGTACCACCTTCGTCGAGGTCGATGGCGAGCCGACGCAACGCATCGCCCCGGCGGAAGGCAGCCGCTTCCATCTGCTCGAACACGATCTGCAAGGGGATACGCACTGGAAGGAAAAGGTCTTGGCGCTGACGGCCGAAGAAGCGCTCACGCCGTTCGATTTAGCCAGAGGCCCGCTGGTCCGCGGTCGCCTGATCAAGCTGCAGGAACATAACCATATTCTGCGCATCACCATGCACCATATCGTCTCCGACGGTTGGTCGGTGGGTGTGTTGCGCAAGGAGTTCACCGCGCTGTACACCGCGTTTCGCCACGGCCGTCCTGACCCGTTGCCGGCCTTGCCCATCCAGCTTGCCGATTTCGCCGTCTGGCAGCGCAAATGGATGGACGGTGACGTACTGCGGCGACAGGCCGAATACTGGAAAACGACATTGATCGGCAGTCCTGCATTGCTGGAGTTGCCCGCCGATCACCCGCGTCCGGCGTTGCAACAATATCGCGGGGCGGTGGCGCAGTTGGTATTGGACGAAGCACTGTCCGCGCAATTGAAGGCCTTGAGTCGCCGGCATGGCGCCACCTTGTTCATGACCGTACTGGCGGGGTTGAGCGCGTTGTTTGCCCGGCTCTCCGGACAGCACGACATCGTGATTGGAGTGCCGGTGGCAAACCGCGTGCGCATGGAAACCGAAGGCCTGATCGGTTTCTTCGCCAACAATCTGGCGCTACGCCTGAACCTGTCCGGTTCGCCGTCCGTGAGCGAGCTGCTCGAACACACGCGCACTCAGGCTTTGAACGCGCAACAGAACCAGGACATCCCTTTCGAGCAGGTGGTGGAGCTGGTGCAGCCCGTTCGCAATCTGGGGGCCAGTCCGCTGTTCCAGGTTATGTTCGCCTGGCAGAACATCCCCAAAGGCAACGAGTTGCCGCTTGCCGGCTTGCGTCCGCGCCGGTTGCGCTCTTCCGCGCCGCGCGTCACGGCGCGTTTCGACATGGCCTTGTCGATGAAAGAACAGGGCAATCTCATTACCGGCGGCGTTGAATACGCCACTTCCCTGTTTGAGCCTGCGACCATCGAGCGTTATCTCGGCTATCTGCGCAATCTGCTTGCCGCCATGGTCACGGACGATGCCGCCATCGTCGACCGCCTGCCGTTCATCGGCGAAGCTGAGCGGCACTTGCTGGTCCACACGTGGAACGACACGCGACAGGAGTTTGCGCAGGTCGCTTTCATGCATGCACCGTTCGAAGCGCAGGTGCGGGCCACGCCGGCAGCCATCGCGGTGGTGTGCGGGGCGACGCAGCTGGATTACGCCGGTTTGAACGCACGGGCCAACCGGCTGGCGCATTACCTGCGCGAGCAGGGCGTGGGCCCGGATGCGCGGGTGGGGCTATGCCTGCCGCGCGGCATCGAGTTGGTGGTGGCGCTGTTGGCGGTGCTCAAGGCGGGCGGTGCGTATGTGCCGCTGGACCCGGCGTATCCGGCCGAGCGGTTGCAGGCGATGGTGGCCGACGCCGCCCCGGTGCTGGTGTTGAGCCGCGACGGCCTGGCGGACGCGATCGAAGGCGTGGCGCAGCTGGACCTGGGGCAGGCTGCGCCGCCCTGGGGGCAGCATGGCGAGCACGATCCATCCCCGGTGGCGGTCGGCCTGGCCTCCCACCACCTGGCCTACCTCATCTATACCTCCGGCTCCACCGGCGTGCCCAAGGGGGTGGCGATCGAGCACCAGGCTGCCTTGAATACCTTGCAGGACATCGCTCAAAGGTTTGCAGTGGATCGATCTGACCGCGTGCTGGCGCTGTCATCCGCGGCTTTCGACCTGTCCGTGTTCGATGTTTTCGGCGTCCTGATGCAAGGTGGCACGGTAGTCGTGCCGCCGCCGGAAAAGTTGCCTGATGCAGCCGTGTGGCTGCGCATCGTGAGAGAGCAGCGCATCACCATCTGGAACTCGGTGCCGGCGCTGATGCAACTTCTCGTGGAGTCCGCCCGCCAGCAAGGCGTCGCATCGCTCGATTCCATCCGCCTCATCATGCTGAGCGGTGACTGGGTACCAGTACGCTTGATAGAACAGCTGAGGTTGCTGTGCCCGAACGCAGCCATCCATAGCCTGGGCGGTGCGACCGAGGCATCCATCTGGTCGATCTCCTTTGCGCTCGCCAAGCTGGATCCCGCCCGCACCACCGTGCCCTATGGCACGCCCCTGGCCAACCAGCGCATGTATGTCCTGGACGCGCAGCGCGAACCGGTACCGGTAGGCGTGACCGGCGAGCTGTATATCGGTGGCGCGGGCGTGGCGCGGGGGTACTGGAATCGCCCGCAGCTGACGGCGGAGCGGTTCGTGCGCGATCCGTTCGCGCAGGCACCGACGGCGCG
>NZ_BSOA01000012.1 GCF_030160275.1 Dyella flagellata | reverse complement strand
TCGCTGCGAGGCGCGCATACAGTGCGGTGACGGGTACGTGGAATAGATCAGAGCATCCCTAGGTAGAGAGACTGCTTCAGGCAGCGCGCGTAGGCTGGGATGCCAATCCCAGCTTTCCACACGACATCCCGATGCTGGGATTGTCATCCCAGCCTACACGGAAGCGAACTCGTCCAACGCTGCCCGTACTACGTACAGCGTATCCATCCGCGGCACCGGCCGGGTCAGCCAGGTCAGTATCCGTCGCCCCTGTTTCAGCCGGACCCATGGCTGCCCTTGCAGCCAAAGCTGCGTACGCAGCATGTCGACACGTTCCTGGCGGGCTTCTTCGGTGGGCCTGATGCGATTCAATAGGCAGCGACCGGCTTCTCCCAGCGAACGCGACCATTCGATGCCGGGCAGCGGGCTAAGCCATAGCGCTGAGCAGGAAAGCTGGGTCAGCGTCTGATGTCGCGACAAGTTGCGCAACACGGGGGGACACGCCGGCTCCAGGCGATCGAGCACGGCGCGAGGAACGGCGTTGGCGTAATAGCGTGCCACCATGTGCAGTGGCGGCAATGCCCACCACGCGGGCACTTGCCCATCCCACAGCGCATCCCAATCACCGATGCTCATGCGCGTGGCCAACAGCGAGATGTCATTCAGATGCATCATGCGCAGGCTGCGCCCGCAGATATTGCCGGCGACGTGCAGCAGCAAGTGGCTCATCAAGGCGCCGGTGGAAGGGTAGGGATTCAAGCCCGGCTGCGGCTGGCGCGGATAGATGCGGCTGGTGATGTCGACGGTGGAAATCGGCAGCCGCTCCTGAATTCGCGTATGCAGCTCGATATTGATCGGCGTATCGCGGTGCTCGCCCAGTCCCATTATCGGTTCGCCGACGGCGGGCTTGAACGATCGATGCTTCCACTGCGTGAAGGATTCCACATAAGCCAGCGATTGCAGCAGCTCGCCGGTTCGCTGCAGATCTTCCTCGCGCACCAGCAGATCGATGTCGGCCATCGGGCGTTCGCCCGGCGCGTACAGTCCAATGGCATGCAGGGCGGAGCCTTTCAAGGCGACCATCGCAATGCCGGCGGAGCGGGCCTGCGCATCGATACGACCGAGCAAAGCGGTGATGCGCTGATGACGTTGCTCGACGTGCTGGTACTGATCTTCCAGAAACCGCCGCCACGCCAGGTTTTGCCAAGGCGACAAGCGGCTTAGCAAGGGCGATATGCCGTGCGCAGCCGCGGCAGCCGAAGCCAGGCGCCATTCCAGTTCGTTCCACTCGGGCGCATCGCTGCCGGGACGCGCCAACTCCGCGGCGAGCGTTTCGGTGGTACGGCGCAGGCCGTCTTTAACAGTTTTGAGCGGCGGCAGCATGGCGGGTGGTGGCAAGGGGTGAGGTGGCGTGTTCGGTGCGGTGGATCGATTCGCTGGCGATCAGCGCACTCCACCGGGTATCCAGGGCGGCGCAGGCCTGGCTGTAATGCTCTGCGGTTTCCTCAGGCTGCGCCTGCCGCAGCGTGACCTGCTCATGCAACAGGTCGCGGACGAGGCGATAGAACTCCGAGTCGTAGGCGCCGCGAAACATCATCGCCAGATCGTCGCTGTCATCCCAATGGGTTTTCCTGCCGAGTTGCGCCTTCACCTGCTCATAGAACTTGGTGCCGGGCAACGGATAGGAAACGCTCACGCCGATATCGTCCGGTGCGGCCTGCGTTACCAGTTCGCGGGTGGCGATGAGATCGTTCAATTGCTCGCCCTGGTAGCCCAGCTGGATGAAAAAGCCGACGCGTATGCCGCGGCTTCCCAGGCGTTCGCGTGCGGCGATCAGTTCCGGCACCTGCGTGCCTTTGTTCATCGCATCGAGCACGCGCTGGCTGCCGCTTTCGGCGCCGATCCATGTTTCGGCGCAGCCTGCCTGCTTGAGTGCATCGGCCATGCGTTCGCTGATCAAGTCGGCGCGCGTCTGGATGGTGAAGGGCACCGAACCGTGGGAGCTTTCCAAGTGCTCGGCGAACTCGGTGACCCAGTCGACGTGGAAGCCGAAGATGTCGTCGGCCATCCAGATATGGTCGGGCTGGAAGGTCTGCTTCAGATACGTCATCTCCGCCGCCATGTCCCGCGCGCTGCGCTGGTTGTAGTGGTTGCCCCAGATCGGCTTGGCGCACCAGTTGCAACGGAAGGGGCAGCCTCGCGATGCGGCCATGTTGAGGCTGAAGTAGCCATGCCGTTCCTGCCACATGGCGCGATAGCGCTCGATGTCGAGCAGATCCCAGGCTGGACGCAGCGTGAGTCGCGGATCCGGCGGCACCGCGCCGATGCGCGTCATCTGCGTCTTTTCGGTGACTTGGGTGGCTATGCCGGGGATACCGGCTATCCAGCTCGCATGGTCGATGTCGCGATTGCACTCCAGGCGGCCGATCAATTCGATCAGGGCGGCAATGCCTTCGCCGATCAGTACCGCGTGTGCGCCGGCGGCAAGGAATGCTTCCGGCTGGTCGGACGCGTCGGAGCCGGCGACGATGATGCGCACGCCGCGTGCCCGCGCCTCGCCGATCATGCGGCAGGCCGCGTCGCGCATCACACCCAGGCACATCTTGGTGAGGAAGTTGAAATTGTCTTCGTAGAAGACCACCACGTCGGGTGCCGCGGCCTGCAATGAGGCGGTGTAATCTTCCGCGCCCTCGGCCAGCATGGCATCGAACAGGCTGATCGCATGCCCCATCTGCCGCAGCAAGGCGGCAATCTGGATCGTCGCAAGCGGGGGATAGGGCTTGCCACGTTCCCATTGTTTCCGGTCGTACCGCAGGAAATAGGAGTGGCCGACCTGAATCTTTAGCATCGCTTTGGCGCCTTGTTCTAGCCGTGGGGGAACGCCGCAGCCTGCAATGCTGCGTGACCGTGAGTGCGCCATGACGGGTATTCGGTTGCGCCGTTTCCCAGGCAACCTTTTGCCGAGCAAGGCGCACTCACGCCGGACCGCATTGAATGCAATGGTTCCGTCCGATCCGCATGGCCTCCACTCTCCAGCCCGTCGCACGCGACCTTTGCGCCGACCCCTTCAGCGAGCGTTACCCGCGGCACCTGTCCGTGCACCAGCAGTTGCTGGGCGGGCGCTTCCGCTTCGAGAGCGATAGCCAGGCCTTGCTTGACCTGGTCGTCGCCGCGTTTGGCGAACTGCCTTCGCACCGGTTGCCCGGCAGCGTTCCCGAACTGCGGATTGAACTGCGGCTGGTGCCGGAGCGGCACTTGCCGAATGCGGCCGAACCGCCGCCGGTACAGATGCAATCGGGGTTGGGGCTGCTGCTGGGCGTGATCAATGCGGCCAACTACGTAGTGATATCGCCAGCACAGCGGCAGGCGCTGATCGTGGTTTCGCAGGACATGCTCGAGTTTCCCTACCACCTGCGCTACGAACTGATCGAGTTCGCCGTCTATGTGCTGGCGACCCGCTGCCTGGGACTGGTGCCTTTGCATGGCGCCTGTGTCGGCAGGGAAGGGCGCGGCATTCTCTTGTTGGGCGACAGCGGCGCGGGAAAGTCGACTCTCGCTTTGCATGGCTTGCTACAGGGGCTGGATTTTCTTGCCGAGGATGCCGTGTTCGTGCAGCCGGAAAGCTTGCTGGCAACTGGCATTGCCAATTACGTGCACGTGAAAGCCGATGGCTTGTCGCTACTCGACAGCGAACCGGCGCGACGGTGGATCGGTGGCTCCGCAGTCATTCGGCGGCGTAGCGGAGTGGCCAAGTTCGAAGCGGATCTGCGCAGGGGTGGTGGGCGCCTCGCCGCAGCACCGTTGAAGCTGGTGGGTGCGGTATTTGCATCGGCCGAGCTGGCGGATGATCCCAGTGCCTTATTGCGGCCCATACCGAAGGAAGAGTTTGTCGCGCGCTTGCGCGCGAATCAGCCGTATGCGTCGGAACAAGCCGGCTGGTTGCCCTTTCAGCAAAAGCTGGTGCAGACCCAAATGCATGAATTGCGGCGCGGTGCGCATCCGCGAGCGGCGGTTGAGACACTGCATGCGTTGCTCGACCGACCGGAAGCATGCTGATGATGTTTGACGTCCTGCCGTGGCCTGGTCCATTTCCCCGCATGCGGCGGGAAATGAAGCAGGGGAGGCCATGAGTCAGCCCGGACAGCGAACTCGGCTGCCACTGAGCCCATTTTTCGCTACGCTCAAAGGTATCGATCGGGCCGAAACGATGGCCTATGTGCTGTTGTCCCTGGCCTGTGCGCTGGCCGGCAGCGCAGCTGCGGTCTTGCTCATACCCCTGGTCCAGCCCCATCACCCGCTGGTGCTTGGCGGCAAAGCGATCGACCTGCACGGGGGCATCGAAAGCCATGCCATCCTGTTCGCGGCCATCACTGCGGTCTTTGCATTCCTGCGCTGGCAAGCCGCGCGCCTGGCTGCCCACCTGGCCAGCCGCTACGGCATGAATTTGCGTGGCGCCGTGCATGCGCGCCTGATCGACGCGTCGCTGCCATCCCTGGCCGATGCCAGTTCTGCGGAAATTGCCCAGGTACTCACCTACAACATCGAAATCGTCACCCAGGGATTCAGCGCGCTCCTGCAACTGCTGGTGGCCGGTATCACCGCGGTCGTCAGTCTGGGCCTGGCGCTATGGATCTCGCCGCCCTTGGCATTGGGGGCGCCGTTGCTCGGCGTGCTTGCCTTGGCGGCATCGCGCATCAATGGCCGCGAGCAGGCCAAAATCAGTCGCCAGTATGTGCTCGACCTGACCGGCTTGTTCTGGCACAGCGAAGATTTTCCGCGGCGTTTGCGCCACGTCCGTTCGTTTGAACGGGAAGATGCTGAAAAGGCGAGCTACGGTGAGATTTCGGCGAAATTGAGCAAAGGCTATCGCCACCAGCTGGACCTCATTGCTACCGGAAGATTGACGCTGGAACTGCTGGCGGCCGCCGGTGTCGCCGCCATGTTCGTGCTTGCCGATCGCCTGCACGGCGTCGACCAGGCCTCGCTGATCGCCGTAGGTCTGCTGCTGGGGCGTTTGTTGCCTTATCTGGTATCGACGCGACAAAGCCTGCAGCAGCTGCATTCGGCGGTGCCGGCTTTCCAATTGTGGCAACGCTATATGCGCCTCGATCCGGCGCGACCACAAAAGGTGGCGTTGCACGGAGTCCAGGTCAACGGCAGCTTGCATATCGAACACGTGCAGCTGGCAGCGCCGTTGGTTGCCCTAGGCATTCGAGACCTCTCATTGAGGGCAGGCACACTGACGCTGATTTGCGGCAACTCCGGCATCGGCAAAACCAGCCTGGTCGATGTGCTGGCGGGCATGATGCCACCAGGTGTCTTCAGCGCGCGGATAGGTCAACGTCGCCTCGGATTTGACGACTATTGCGAACTGGTGCGCCATGGCGCCTACATCAGTCAAAGCGTGCGGCCTTGGCAGCATTCGGTACGCGAATGCCTGCTATGGGCCGCGCCGGATGCGGACGAGGAAAGCCTGCAGCGTGCGCTGGCCGATGTGGGCCTTGACCAGCGCCTGGCCGATTCGCAGCACGGGCTGGATACGGCCTTGAGCAGTTCATCCAGCCGGCTTTCGGGTGGCGAGCTGCAACGGTTGTTGCTGGCCCAGGTCATTCTGCGGCAGCCCCTGCTTGCTTTGTTGGACGAGGCCACCAGCGCGCTGGACGTTGCTGCCGAAGTCGCCGTGTTGTCGGCGTTGAAGCGCCGCCTGCCGCGCACGATTTTGCTGGTGGTTTCGCATCGCAGCAGCGTGGCGGCGATCGCCGATCAGTGCCTGACCATCGGCGCTGATTTCATCACCACCGTCCATGCATGCGAACAGGTTTATGCGTGAGGGATAGGTTTTACGTCCCGACCGGTACGGCGAGCAGCTTGCCGGTGGAGTAGGATGCCGGCGTGCCACGCACCCCACCACCCCAGGTTTCCATAACAGAGGAAGGCAGCAATGAAAAAGCACCTCGCCGTATCCGTCGCCGCCAGCGCGATGGCCACCCTGTTGTTCGCCATGCCGGTTTCCGCCGCGCTCGCCCCGGGCGCCGACGCACCCGATTTCACCGCCCAGGCCAGCCTGGCGGGCAAGGACTTCACCTTCTCGCTGAAGGAGGCGCTGAAGAAAGGACCGGTGGTGGTGTATTTCTATCCCTCGGCCTATACCGGCGGCTGTGATATCGAAGCGCACACCTTCGCCACCGACAAATCCAAGTTCGATGCGGCCGGCGCCACCATCATCGGCGTATCGGCCGACAGCATCGATCGTCTCAACAGTTTCTCGTCCGATCCGAAGTACTGCGCCGGCAAATTCCCGGTCGCCTCCGATTCCGGCAGCAAGATTGCCGCTTCCTACGAGCTCAAGACCGAAGCGGCGCAACCGGGTTTGACCGACGTACGCGGTGTCGCCATCAATCACGGCTTTATCGAGCGCACCACGTTCGTCATCGGCCGCGACGGCAAGATCATCGCCACGCTTTCCTCCGAAGCGGACCATCTGCATCCGCAAGACCATGTGAAGAAATCACTGGCGATCGTGCAGAAACTGCAAGCTGGCAAGGCGCCGTAAAGCATCTCCCAGCGTGTGCAAACCTGTCCCGGAATTCGGGACAGGTCCGCGCGGTCCTGCGCTCATCGATTGCCGTAGGCCTGGCTTGCCGTGGTGAGTTCGGAGATGGCCGTGCTTCGGATCTGGGCCAAGCGTTCGGAGGCCTGCTGTTCCTGAGCGGCCTCGGTGCGTAGCACGGCAATATCACGCTGGTATTGAAGCAGTGCGGGTTTGGGCAGATAGATGACGTTGCCCTTGGCATGCGAGGTGCCGACGTTGGCCTGGGCCAGGTCCAATATGTCGTTGATGGTGGCTATCAGCTGGCGCTCGACGCCGACGAAACCTGATACCGCATCCCGGGCTTGAGCGAGGCGCTGCTGGACACCCGCCGTGATATGTTCGCGCGATGCCGACGGTGCCGTGGAAACGATCTGCATCACTTTGTTTTCGTAATCGTTGAAACTGGATTCGTAATCGTCCAGCAGCCTGCCGTAGCTGGCAATCGTGTCTCGCCCGTTCTGTATGCCTGCCGTGCTCACCAGGTTGCGGGGCGCAAGCACCGCTTCCAGATCGAGCGCCTCTTTCTGTTTCTTGAGCGCGATGATGTGCTGGTTGTATTGGCTCAGATTGGCGCTCAGTTGGTTGACGGTGTTGGTAAGAGCGTCCCCATTAGCTTCCACGTAAGTCTGGTTCGTGGGTACCGTTGACCGTGCGCTGGAAGATGAAGCAGCAGTGGCGCTGGCGACATCCGCCAGATGCTGGAACGCCTGCTGGCGCGAATTGGCCACTTCCACGCTTTTCAACAAACCGCCGCCGAAGTAGAGCACGGTCAAAATGGCCATGCTGATGAGATAGGCCTTGCCGAAGGCGTTGGCGGTGAAGATGCGCCGTATGCCGGCAATGATGAGCGCCACCAGGGCTATGCCCAGGGCATAGCCGATACCCGTCGCCAGATCGAACTTTGCAAAGCTGAATCTGGACAGGGCGAGATTGAGCACGAACAGCGCACTGAACCAGACCAAGAACAGCGGCGTTCCGCCTTTGTCGGCATCGGACTCGCGTTGGGAGAAACGTTTCGGCTGGTAATAGAGCTGGTCGAAATCCCGGGTGGACGGACCGGATGCCGTCGAGGTGTTCGGCGCCGGCGAAGGGTCGGCCAGATCGATCAGCTGCTTCATTTCACAGCGAGGGCAATAAGCGGCATTGCCCTGGAACTCTTGCCCGCATCCCCTGCAATTCATGGTCATCCTCCCCTAAGGATGGGTCCTTGTTGCCGCAGTCTATCTGCAGAAATGGCTTCGTGCCATGATCAGCCGGGCGTGTGGGCCGGGACTGTCATTCCAGCCGTCGCCACGTAACGCATGAGGCTATCCGTGCTGCGCCACGTTCTTTTCGTCTGCTCGCAAAACCGTCTTCGCAGCCCGACTGCCGAACAGGTTTTTGCCGATTGGCCCGGCATCGAGACGCAATCGGCCGGCTTGGGCAATGACGCCAACACGCCGGTTTCTCCAGAGCTGCTCGCCTGGTCGGACATGATCTTCGTGATGGAAAAGGCCCATCGCAACAAGCTAGCGAAGAAGTTCGGGCGCTACTTGAATGGCAAGCGCGTGATTTGCTTGGATATACCGGATGACTATGAGTTCATGGATCCCGTACTCGTCCAGCTGCTTCAGCAGAAAGTGCCCCGTTTTTTACCGGCCGGGGTGTAAATCCTGAGGTATCCCCACGTTTTTTGCTCTTGGATCCCGTAAAAATCAGGCAGCTGCGTTTTAGCCCGCTGACATCCAAAGAAACGGGCCGTCATTCCCGCGAAAGCGGGAATCCATCGCGCTCTGATGCATCCTGAAAATGGATTCCCGCTTTCGCCGGAATGACGGCATTTGGGGCACGTATGCAGGTAAAGGAAAAACGTGGGGATATCTCAGGGTTTGCACCTCAACCTACGTGATTTTGGGTGCCACCGCCCGCAGGCCAGCGCGAATACGCCCCATCACTCCTTTGTCGGCCTTGGCCGAGTGCACCGCGTACGCCGAATAGGAAAATTCCGGCGCGTCGGGCACCAGGGCCAGGCGCCCATCGTCGAGATAGCGGCGTACGAAGCCTTTGCGGAAATAGCCGCTGCCGCCCCGCGCAAGAATGTAGTCGAGCGCCAGCGGTCCATAACTGACCGACACCACTGGGTTCGGCTGCTCCGGAAAGGCGGCCTGGTAACTGGCGGCGAACGCATCGCCCCAGTCGATGCGAACGTGGTCCTCAGCGCGCAGCGGCTGCTTGCGATCCGCCGGCATGGCGCTGACCATCACCAGCTTTTCCTCGAACAGCAGTTCCGCGATCACGCCTGGGCGTTGCGGGGCGGCGTACACGATGGCGACATCCAACAGACCCTCCTGCACGCGATCCACCAGTCGGTCGGCGTCGTCGATCCGCGCGTTGACGGCAAACTCGGGACAGGCATCGCGCACCCACAGCAGCCAGTCGCGTAGCAAGGGATCCCACAGGCTGAGTTCGGCACCCACCGTCACCACCACCTCGCGCCCCGGTGGCAAAGCCACCGATTTGCGCGCGTGCTCCCACGCCTGGACCATGGTGGCGGCAAAGCGCAGGAATTGCTCACCGGCCGGGGTCAGGCGCGCGCCGGCCTTGTTGCGCACGAAGAGGGGGCGGTCGAGCTGCTCTTCCAGCACCCGGATCCGGGCGCTCACCGCGGTCTGGGTGAGGTTGAGGTTGGACGCGGCGCTGACAAAGCTGCCGGTCTTGACGATTTCCAGGAAGGTGCGGGCGGCGCTGACGTCCATCTAGCAAAATTTTAGATTTGAACTATTGATAAATTCTAATATTTTTCTGGCATTTACTGAATGCCCGGACCGCTTGCCGGCTTTTGCTGCATTTTTATTGCTGGCAGCCAACAATATTTTGAGCTGAGCAGCGTGCGCCTTATCGGGCACAATACCGCCGCCCGCTGGCCGGGCGGCCCCAGCCGCCTTGCTTGACGCCGGCTTCATCCCGCGACTATTCCCCTTTCGTCCATGTCCGCCACCCACCCGGCGACCTCCTTGCCGCGCTCGCTGTTTCTGTTCGATTCGCAGAAGCTGCTGTTTTCCCTGAGCAGTTTCATCGCTGCGGCGATCACGCTCGGCATCTCGTTCGAGGCCAGCCTGCCACGTCCCTGGTGGGCGCTGCTGACCGTGTACGTGACGGCCCAGCCGATGGCGGGAGCGTTTCGGCCCAAGATCCTCTACCGGCTCGGCGGCATCTTGACGGGGGCGACCGTCTCCATCCTGGTCGTGCCCAACCTGCAGCACGCGCCGGAGCTGTTGGTGATCGTCATGGCGGCCTGGACGGGGTTTTGTATTTACCTCGCCGTGCTCGATCGCACGCCACGTGCCTTTCTATTCCAGATGGCGGCCTTCAGCTCTGCCGTGATCAGCTTTCCGTATCTGGATGATCCGGCCGACGTTTTCACCACCACCATTTCCCGGGTCGAGGAAATGACGGTGGCGATCGTCAGCGTCAGTCTGATCCATGGCCTGCTGCAGCCCTGGAGCGTGACGCCGGTGATCCATGCTCGCGCGCAGGCCTTTCTGGCCGACGCCGCCCGCTGGACGCGCGATGCGCTTGGCCGACGTCACACACCCTTGGAATACGAGCATCGTCGCAAGCTGGCCGCGGACGTGGCCGAGCTTGGCATGATGGCGATCCATTTGCCGTTCGACCAGCGTCCGGCCAGTGCCAGCCAAAAGATGGTGCTGGCTTTGCAGAAGCAACTGGCCACCATCTTGCCGTTGGCTTCCGCTGCGGCGAACCGCTTGGACACGCTCAGCGCCTTGGCGCCGCTGGAGCCGGCGCTTAAGCAACTGGTCGACGATATTCGCGCCTGGTTGGCAAGGCCCGAGCAGATGACCTATGCAAGCGGCCATCTGCTGGCGGTTCGCTGCCGTCACCTGGCCGAAGAGCGCAATGTGCCGCCGACATGGAGCGACTTGCTGATCGCCAGCTTGTGCATACGCTCGGCCGAATTCATCGAAGCCCACGTTGAAGGCCGTCGGCTCGCGCAACAGATGGGCAGCGTGCCGGTGCAATCGGATGAGAGGCGCGGGAAAAGGCGGCGCGAGGAATTTCCGCTGGCCCGCGATCACGGTCTGGCCTTGCTGGCGGGTTTGGCGACCGGGACGGCGATCATCCTGTATTGCACCGTGTGGATCCTGCTCGCGTGGCCCAGCGGTTCGGCCACCGCTGCGTTCGCGGCCTTGATCACCTGTTCGTTCGCCACCCAGGATGATCCTGCGCCGGTGCTCGGCCGCTATCTTGGTGCAACGCTGATCACTTTTCCGCTGGCCGCGTTCTATCTGTTTGCGGTGTTGCCGCGCGTCGACGGCGCCCTGATGATGATCGTCACGCTGGCACCAGCCTTGTTGACGATCGGCTATATCCAGGCCAGCCCTTCGCTGTCGGCTCGCGCCTTGCCGATGTTTTCCTGCCTGATCGTTGCGCTGGGCTTTCTGGATCGTTTCATTGCCGACTTTGCCACCTTTATCAATGTGGGCATGGCGCAAGTGGGTGGCATCATCGCGACCATCGCCGTGGCCAAGTTGTTCCGTTCGGTCAATGTGCGTTGGACGGCGCGGCGCATGCTGCGCAGTCACTGGACCGAGATCAGCCAGATGGCCGCACCGGCAAGCCGCTTCCGTGCCGCGCACTGGACCGGCATGGCGGTCGATCGACTGGGCCAGGTCGCCGCGCGCATGGCGGTTGCCGAAGGCGATGATGCGCTGCATGCGGCCGATGGCCTGGCGGATTTGCGCCTGGGCCGCAATGTGATCGCGATCCGCCGCGCATTGCCGACGCTGGTCACACCGGCGCAAGCCGCACTGCACGACGTACTGGATGGTGTTGCCACTTTGTTCCAGTTGCGTGGACGCCAAGGCGTCTTGCTGCCGGCGCCGGTTTCCCTGCTGGCACGTATCGACAGGGCCATTGCCGCGATATGCGCGGACTCGCTATTGCTGCCGACGCATCCGGCCCTGCTTGCCCTGGTCGGCATGCGCTGCAACCTGTTTCCCGCTGCCTTGCCTGCGAGGGTCAGCCGCGATGCTTGAGGAACTGCATGTGTTCGGCGTGTACCTGCCCGCAGCCCTGGTGTGGGCCGTGATCGCCGGTGTCAGCGCGCATATGTTGCGTGGACTGTTCCAGCGCTGGGCGTGGTTCAAGCTGTTCGGGCCTGCCGGCATTTTTGAGCTGGCGCTGTTTGCATTGCTGTGGCTGGGCCTGACGGTGGGTGCCGATGCCTTCTTCAATCAAGGACTATGACGTGATCAAGCGATTGGCGATAACGGCTGTGCGCACCCTTGCCACGGTGTTGGTGATCGGCGCGTTGTTGCTCGCCGTGCACGCCTTGTGGCTGCGCGATCAGGTCGAGCCGGTGACGCGCGACGGCAAGGTGGTGGCGGACATCGTGCCGGTAGCGACAGACGTGGCTGGCCTGATTACCCAGGTTTGCGTGCATGACAATCAGACCGTGCAGCAAGGCCAGGTGCTGCTGGTGGTCGACCCGTCGCGCTACACGTTCGCCTTGCAGCAGGCGCAGGCCAGCCTCGGTAACCTGCGCGCCGAGTTGGCCCAGGCGATCCGCGAAGACCGACGCAACCGCTCGATGACCAATGTCGTGGCGAGCGAAGTGATCGAGCAAGGCCAGACCAAAGTGGAGCAGTTACGCATGGCCGTGGCCCAGGCAGTGGCCGCACGCGATCTGGCGCAGCTCAACCTGGACCGCACCGTGATCAGGGCGCCGGTGAGCGGGCAGGTGGTCAATATGACTTTGCGGCCGGGCATCTACCTCACGGTGGGGAAGGCGGCGCTGGCCCTGGTCGATACGCCGTCCTTGCGGGTGGAGGGTTATTTCGAAGAGACCAAGCTGCAGCGCGTCCACATCGGCGATCCGGTGAGCGTGCAGCTGATGGGCGTATCCGGAACCATTCGCGGACACGTCCAAAGTATTGCCTCGGCGATCGAGGATCGCGAGCGTACCGGCGACGAAGCCAAGCTTGCCAACGTCAACCCGGCGTTCACCTGGGTGCGATTGGCGCAGCGCATCCCGGTGCGCGTTGCCATCGACAAGGTGCCGGCGGGCATTCGCCTGGTGGCCGGCCAAACGGCTACGGTAGTGGTGCATTCGCCCGGCGCCAAGCAGGATCTGTTGTCGTGGTAATGCATCGAATTGCGCTGGCATTGTGTGTTTGTACCCTCGTTGCCGGTTGTGCCGCGGTCGGTCCTGACTACCATCTTCCTGCGCAGGCCACGGTGAATGCGCCGGCGGCGCAGGGCGGCTTTGTTTCCGCTTCCAATGGAACGAGTATCTCGGCGCTGCCGGAGCATTGGTGGAAACTGTACGATGATCCCGCGCTGGATCGCCTGATCGGGCAAACGCTAGCCGCCAATACCCAGCTGCGCGTGGCTGAAGCGAATCTTCAATACAGCGATGCCTTGCGCACCGAAGCGGATTCACAGCACTTCTCCGGCAGCGTGGACGCCGCCACCGCATGGAACCATCCATCGGAAGAAGCGGTATTGAAGCATGTTGGCGTCACGCCTTATCAGAATTACAACGGCGGCGTTTCGGTCAATTATGACCTTGACCTGTTTGGGGCGATACGTCGCGGTGAAGAGGCCGCCCGTGCGAACGACGAAGCGGCCGAAGCCGCACGCGATCTGGTGCGCATCAACGTAGTTGCCGAGACGGTGCGCGCCTATGCCGATGTCTGCAATGCGGGCCATGAAATTTCGCTGATGCGACAGCGCATCGGCGTCGAGCAGAATGACGTTCGGCTCACCCAGTTGATGGTCTCGCACGGACGCACGTCGCCGGTCGAGGTTGCGCGGCAACAGGACACAATGGCAACCGTGCAGGCCCAGTTGCCAGCGCTGGAAGCGGCGCAGCGCAATGCGCTGTTCCGCCTGGCGACCTTGGCCGGGCAGCCGCCAGCGAATTTCGATCGGGCACTGCTGGCCTGCGATGCGCCCTTGCAGTTGGATCAGCTGCTGCCGGTTGGCAATGGACAAGCCATGCTCAAGCGGCGGCCGGATGTGCGCGCGGCAGAGCGACACCTCGCGGCGGCCACCGCGCGCATTGGCGTGGCGACCGCGGCGTTGTATCCAGATATCAAATTCGGCGTTTCGGTGGGCTCCACTGGCAAGGCCGTGGATGCGTTGACCGGATACACCAACCGTTTTGCCATCGGCCCGCAAATCAGCTGGAACCTCAATCGTAACGTCGTGCGCGCGCGCATCGAGCAAGCCAACGCGCAAACCCGCGCCAGCCTCGCGGCTTTCGATGGCACGGTGCTGGAGGCCTTGCGCGAAGTTGAAACCAGCTTGAACAACTACGCCGCCGATCTCGATAAGCAGCACCAGCTGCAGCTTGCGCGCGACAATGCGGCGCATCGTACCGAGCAGATGGAAGAGCTGCAAAAAGGCGGGCGCATCGACAGCCTGACCCTGCTGGCCGCGGAGCGTGACCGCTGGGCCGCGGAGCAGCTGCTCGCCACCGGTGAGGCGACGCTCAATCACGATCAGGTCGCGATCTTCCTGGCCCTGGGCGGCGGCTGGCGGTAATGTCGGCCTGGGCGGATGTCGATCCGCCGCCTGCTTGCTCGTCGTTCAAGGGCACGGCTTGAGTTGGGCTGCACATAAGTCCCGACCAGATAGCCCGAGTGCGCTTTGACCATCTGCATGGGGTCCACCTGAGGGGAGCCGAAAGATGAAGACAAATGCCCGCTTTTTCAGCTGCTTGCCGATGTGCTTCGCCCTGATCGCCGCTGCCGCTGCGGCGCAGCAGCCACCGACCAGCTACCCCCGCATGGCGCCACTTTCCCAATACCTGATGGCCGACCGGGCGGCGGAAATCGCCCTGGCGCGCAGCGCGGCTCCAGCGGCGATCTCCGACCATGCCACGGTCCTGGTCCTTCAGCCGCATGGTTATGTGACGGCGGTTGAAGGCAACAACGGCTTCGTTTGCGCGGTCGAGCGCTCGTGGATGTCGCCTTTCGACGCCCCGCAGTTCTGGAATCCAAAACTGCGCGGGCCGATCTGCTTCAACCCCGAGGCGGTCAAGTCGATCCTGCCCATCACGTATAAGCGGACCTCGCTGGTGCTGGGCGGGAAGTCCAGGGAAGAAGTGAAGAAGGCCATCGAAGCGGCCTATGCGGCCAAGCAATTGCCGCCGCTGGAACCCGGCGCGATGTCCTACATGATGTCCAAGCAAGGCTATCTCGACGACCAGTACGGGCACTGGAAGTCGCACCTGATGTTCTACACCGCCACGAATGCGAACTGGGGGGCGGACCAGACCGGATCGCCCGTGATGTTGAATCCGCAGTTCCATGGCGAGCCCGAGCCGGTCAACGTGCTGATGATAGCGGTCGGCCAATGGTCCGATGGCAGCGCCGCACCAAGCATGTAGTCCCGCGAGCGTACCGCCGACTTGAGTAGGCTGGGATGGTAATCCCAGCTCTTCTTTGGACTATCATCCAGGTAGTCGCCGTTGGCCATCTTCACAAGGAACGTGCATGCCTGACGCATTTGGTGGTTCCAGCGACGTTGTCCGGTCCAATGGCAACCACCGGGTGAGTTCTTCCGCAATTTCGACTGCCGAAAACGCGGGACGCAATCTTTATATCGACATCTTGCGCGGCATCTCCATCATGCTGGTGATGTTGCTGCATTACAGCCTGGCCTATCATCTGCAGACCAGTCCGCTGCAGGCGTGGATTTCGATCCCAACCTTGCGGGCCATCTTCTATAACGGCAATTACGGCGTCGACATGTTCTTCGTGATTTCGGGCTTCCTGATCACGTCCAACATCCTAGGTCGCTATAGCTCGCTCGCCGGCATCGACAGCGTACATTTCTATAAGCTGCGCTTTTTCAGACTCTACCCATTGGTCGTCGTGGCCTTGGCGATCATCACTGCGCTGGGTCTGGCTGGGCTATCTCATTTCTCCAACATCCATCGCGGCACCAACCTGGGCAACGGGTTCTTCCTGATCGCGGACCTGTCGGTGCTTACGTTCTGGCATAACATGCTTATGCAAGGGGTGGGCTACTTCAACTATGCGATGAACATCTACTGGTCGCTGTCGGTGGAAGAAGTGTTCTATCTGCTGTTTCCGTTGGTGCTGGTGATCGCACGGCGACGTTGGCAACTGATTGCCCTGGCAAGTCTTTGTGTGATGGTGGCGCCGATCTACCGTGGCCTGCACCAGGACGACGAACTGTTTTTCATGTATGGCAACGTGGCTTGCGTCGATATGCTGGCCTACGGCTGCGTGGCGGCTGTCGTCGCAAAAAACCTGCAGTGGCCGAACGCGCTGCGCTGGAGCCTTGCCGTTTTGGCCTGCGTGGCGATGGCTTCGATCTATATGCAAGGCATCAACGGCCATGAGGCGCTCGGAGCCACATTCCTGGGTATCGCAACGGCGCTGTTTCTAATCGCCGTGTCCCGGCTTCCCGCTGGCCGCTACTCCCGTCGATGGGGAGGCCCCATGGCATGGCTAGGCGCACACAGCTACGAACTGTACCTGTTCCATATCGTGGTGCTAGGCATCATCGCGGAACTGGTGCCGAGGGCTGCAATGACGGCAGGGCACAAGCTGCCTGTGCTTGCGATGTTTTTCATTTTGTCCGCGATGCTGGCCTGGGTTGCTGCCCGGTTCTGTGGCGATCCGCTGAATCGATGGTTGCGCCGCCGTTTCGCGCAGCGCGGCGCCGAGTCGCGGGAGTTTGCTCAGGAACTCGCCGCCAGGGATGGGGTTCAAGCGGTGGATTGAACTAGTATGCGTAGGCGCCGGGGGGCGCAGCGCATTTAGGGATGAAATGGGGAATGCTATGAGTCGTCATGATGACAGTCGTTGGCGCCATCTTCTTGGCGGTCTTGCCGTTTGCGCCGTATTCGCGCTCGGTGCCGCGCCTGCGGCGCAAGCCCGCCAGGGCTATCAGACTACGGGCCACTGTGGCGATTACCCGCGCGTCAACCTGCAGACCGCCCCGGGGGTCTGTGTTGGCCTGGTGGCGCAGCATCTGGGTTTTCCACGTGGCGTGGCCACGCTGGGCAACGATATTTACGTAGTCGACAACGGAGACTGGGTTGCCGACAAAGGCAGGCTGTTGCGGCTGCGTGGCCATCAGCCCCCTGAAGTGCTGCTCGATCGGCTAGACCGGCCCAATGCGATCTTGCTGACGCCGGACAAACGGCTGCTGATTGGCCTGGCCGGCCGCATCATCAGCGTCGACCCCGAGGCGGCCAACCCGGCTGCAAGCGTACGCGACGTGGTGGTGAATCTTCCCATTACCGGCCGCCATCCGCTGCCGGCGATGGCGCTGGCGCCGGATGGGACGCTGTATATCAACGTAGGTAGCGCCAGCGACAATTGCGACCAGGATCTGGGCAAGCCGTCCCGGCCGGCGGTGTGTCCCGAGACCCAGGAAACGCCGCCACGCGGAGCCGTGTTGAGTGCGAAGCTGGGGACAGGAGAGCCACTGGATGCCGTGCGGTTGCCGGTATTCGCGCGGGGCTTGCGCAACAGCATGGCGCTGGCGGTAGGCGAAAACGGGCAAGTCATCGATGCCGTCAACGCACGCGACGCCATCAACGCGATCGACCCCAGGCTTTCAGACGAGGAACTTCCTCACGATACACTTGATTACCTGGTCGCCGGGGCTGACTACGGTTGGCCGTATTGCTTCGACAACGATCGCCCGAGCCCCGAATACGCACAGTACGACTGCAGCAAGAAAGCGGTGCCGGCGCGCTTGTTACCACCGCATGCCGCGCCGCTGGGCATGCTGATCTACCACGGTCATGCCCTGCCGGGTCAGCAGCGCCATTTGATCATCGGCTATCACGGCTACCGCAACCTGGGGCACCGCGTCGTCAGTCTGGCGCTGGATGAAAAGCTTCGTCCGCGCGGCGAGCCGCAGGACCTGGTTTGGGGCTGGAGCAGCGCGCCGGGCGATCATCCCATGGGGGCGCCCGTATCGCTGGTGGAAATGCAGGACGGAAGCCTGTTGGTTACCGAAGACCGCAATGGGACCTTGCTGAGGATCGCACCGTCCAAGCCCTAGGCGGTGTGAGCCGATAAAAAAGCTAGCGAGGGGAGGAGGGCGCATCCCCCCCTGTGGGGTCATCCAGATGAGCTATCAGCCACGGCAGCGTCACCGCCAGCAGATAGAACTTGGACGCGAAAAACTTGTTGTCCAGGCAATGCCGGTGCTGTTCCAGCCATTTCGGTGCGCCAGGTAGAAGTTCGCATGCCTGCAAGGCGAAAGCGTGGACCTGCTCGAAGCGCCGCTTGGCCAAACCCTGCACATCGAAGCGGAACGAGCCCTTGGCTTTTACGTAAGGCAGCCGGTCAAAGTGGCGCGCGATGTGTCGGCGCATCAAGACCTTGCTCTCGCCGCGGGGGCCGATAAGGCGATCGTCCGGGACGTCGTTGAAAATCCAGTCGCAAAGCAGCCGATCGCAATACGGGTAGGCCAGCTTCAAGCCCATGGCTTGCGCCGGATACATGCCCTTGGCGAAACCGGCCGCCTCCAGCACGACCAGCACGATCCGGCGCACGGCTTCGGCCGACCGCGCCGATTGCATGTCCTCCTGGAACGCTTCCATGCGCTTGCGCGAATAGCTGGATACATGCCAGCCGAGCAGTTCATCCACTTCGTCGTCGCTGAAACGGGAGCCCGGAAAATGGCGTTCGAACGCGTTCATCTGCAGCGTGCCGAGTGTAAAGCACAGCCTGAAACTGCGACGGACGAGCGGGTGCTTGAGCCATGCGCCAGGCATGCGCACGCCTCTGGCAATCAGCCCAAGCAGGTGGTCCTTGAGGTGCAAGGGCGAGCCAATGTACGGGTCCACGCCCAAGCCATCGATGATGCCATCGCCTTGCTGATGACTGATCTCGGCGGCGAGATCCGCGTAAGACAAGGTCGCAAAGTCGGCGGTGAGCAGCGGCATGCGTGGCGCCATGGCCAGGTAACGGTCGTAAGCCCGCACCGGGTCGCATACCAAGCCTTCATGGCGCAGGCCAAGCTGGTTGGCCACGAATCGCGCGGATTCGATTTCGTTCTCCTCCTTGCCGCCCAGATAAGTGATGCAGGTGGTATCCGGGCGCGCGTCCGCGAGGGCGATGGCCAGCGAGGTGGAATCCTTGCCGCCGCTTTGCAAATGCCAAGGGTTGCGCATGTTGGCCGTGCTTTGTTCCACTGCACGAACAAGGAGCTGGTGGTAAGTGTTCAACAGGATCTCGTCACTTACCGCACCCGAAGGCGGCCGCGACAGGGCCGAAGTCGACTGATAGGCAAAGTGAAAACGCAGCTCGTCTTCCATGCCGTGCGGCAAGGCGAAGCCGGTGGCAACGTTCTTTACATCCCGATAGATGGTGTGCGGCGGATAAACGAAGGCATTGCGCAAAAGATCGGCGAGCGAGACATGATCGATGGAGCTGCGGTTGGCGCAGCGCGATGCCAGGCAGGAAAAATCGGCGGCACCGGCATAGGGGCTGGTCTGAAGATAAGTCTTCCTGCTGGTTCTGGGCGTCTCTGGCGGCCACCCAAAAAGCCAGGTATTCATGCTAGACCCGCAGTCGACTCAAGCGTACGCGTAGGCAGGGGCAGCATGGGGTGCGGACGTGCGGCGCGCTCTGCGCCCATGGGGCCTGCACCCAGGCAAGGCAAGGAGAGTGGCGAAAGAGTGGCTCGCAGGGCGGATACCGCCGTATCCATCGATACAGCGGCAGGATTGGGGGCATCGCGCAGCAAGCGTTCCAGCAATTGATCCTGCGCGCGACCACGCTCATAGGCGTAAGCGTAGGGAAGCTGGGTAAAGGTGACCATGCGGTAGCGCGACATGAAATGCTGTGGCGCCCATCGAGTCAGCCGTGCACCGAGTTCAAGCTTCGCCACATAGTGCGGATCGGCGACCGAGTCGCGCATTTCAACGTAGTTTTCCAGCGTCATGGCCGCAATGGCATCGGCATTGGGCTTGCGCAGGTGCTGGAACTGCGCAAAGGCATCGGCCGTATCGCGGTGGGAGTTCGCCAGCAGGTCGGCCAGAGCCAGGGTGTCTTCGAAGCCGCAGTTCATGCCCTGGCCATGAAAAGGTGCGATGGCATGTGCCGCGTCGCCGACCAGCAGGGCGCGGCCATCGATATGCCAGCGATCGAGATAGAGCGTGGAAAGCTTGCCGACCGGATGGCCATCGTAATCCTCCGCAAATCGCGGCATCCGCGGCAACAGATCGGGGAACTCCTGCTGGAACAGGGCTGCGGCGGCCGCAGCGTCGGGTGCCGTATCGAAGCTGGGATGAGGCCCATGCGTGGGCAGGAACAGCGTGACGTTGAAGCTGCCGCTGATATTCGGCGTTGCGATGCACATGTGACGGCCGCGAGGCCAGATGTGCAGCGCATGGGGTTCGATGGCGAAAGGATAGGCGCCGGCGCTGGGCGGAATTTCCAGCTCTTTGTAGCCATGGCCCAGTGGCTCGACCCGAATGCCGAGCGGCCGGTGCAGATTCATGCTGGCCCGCAAGGCGGAGCCAGCGCCGTCAGCGCCGATCAGCACGCCTGCGTCATGCTCGCGCATCATGCCAGTCTCATCGGCCAGCGTGATGCGTTGCGCATCGATATCGGCAGCCGCCAGCATCTGGCCAAAGTGGAACTTGGCGCCGGCCGCTTCCGCAGCATCGAGCAGCAACGTATTGAGGCCATTGCGTGAAATCGACCAGATCACTTCGCTGTCGTCCACGCCATAACGCTGCAGTCCGGAAGCTCCGTGCAGCGGATGCACCATGCGGCCACGCATCATCACCGATCGCTGCAGCGCATGTTCGGCAAGTTCGGCCACGCGTAACGCCTGCAAACCGCGCTCGGCAATGGCCAGGTTGATCGTGCGGCCACGCGAGAAGCCTGTAACGCGTCGCGGATCGGCGCGCTTTTCGAACACTTGCACCGCAAAACCGCGCATCGCCAACAGCCGGGCGAGCAAGGCTCCCACTGGACCACCACCGATCAAAGTCATTGCTTGCTTGGCCATGCCGGTTCCTAGTCACGTGGATATTCATGAACGTGCGAGCTCGGCCATGAAGACTCTTAGGGCGGCTATGAAAAACTTATAAAGCGGTTGTCACGAATCGACGGCAACGCAAGCTCACACCGGGCCGTCAATGGTTTGTCGAAGCGGTGTCTTTTGAGGGAGGTCGCGCAGCAGCGACGTCGACGCCGGGAGATCTGCAAAATAAGGCGAATCGTTGCGATGGGTTTTGTGAAGCTCAAGCACGAATAGCCTGGACCGTGGCCGTGAAGGTCATGTCTGACTTGTGTGATTAATCGTACTTATGGCCGATCCGCATAAACGGGATCAACTTTTGGCGGTGTTCACATTCCTTGACGGCTAATGGGTGCGCCCTTGGCCAGGGCGATCAAAGCAATTTGATGCCGAAGGGTTTGACCGCGAAGGCGAACAGCACGAACGAGATGATGGTGATCAGCGCGCTCAGCCCCAGCGCCGGCCAGAAGCCGAAGCGGGTGTACAAGGACGGAAAGGCCAGGAACATCGGCAGTGTGGGTACCACATACCAGAACGTATACCAGGCATGGTTGGTGATTTTCGAGGCGGGCTGCTTTTCGACATGCAGCCAGGTCAGGGCCAGCAGCGTGACCAGCGGCAGCGATGCCAGCAGCGCACCCAGGCGATCGCTGCGCTTGGCCACTTCGGATACCGCGACCACGATCGCGGCAGTGATCAGATACTTGGTGATGATCCAGGGCATGGGCAGGCTTTGGGCGGGGCCGATGGGATTAGGGGGTAGCCTGGCTGGGCTTGGTGATTCGCAGCTGAGGTCTGCCTGCCACGGACTTGAGCGGAAAATAAGCCTGATGGGTGGTTTCGTCCACAGCGACGACGTGGGCATTGGGGCCCAGCATGGAGGTGCCCAACAGGCTGACCGAATGGCCTTGCACGCGGAACACCGAAACCTCGCCGGATTCCCCCGCGACGTAGAGCCAACCTAGCGCGGAGTCGAAGGCCAGCACATCCGGATCCTTGGCTACATCGAAGCTCGACAGAATGCGCCGCGTGGCAAGATCCAGCACGATCAGCTTGTCGTTGTCCTCGCAGGCGATGAACGCAAGCCGCGTGGACGGGTCGATATATAGCCCGTGGTTGCCCTCCGCACCAGGCAAGTCGATCCGGCTGATCACTTGATCGGTGGTCGGATCAATCTCCACTAGCTGTTCACGGGTCTGCACGTTCGCAAAAATATGCCTGGACACCGAATCGTATTGAGTGTTGCCTACTTCGCCGCCCAGGGGAATCGTGGCCACGCGCTTGTTCGTGCGCACATCGATCACCGTATCGGTCCGACCGTGCTCATCGGATACGTAGAGCTTATGTACCTCAGGAGCGTATGCCATGCCATCGGGATAGTTGCCCGCCGGCACGCGTGCGGTAATCTTCAAGGTATCCGGATCGATCGCTACCACCTCATCAGTGCCTGTGGCCGAAGCGTAGAGGCGGTGCAGTTGAGGCACGAATAACACGCCGTGCACATCGCTGACGTTGGCCACGTCCGCGACGACCTTGCGGTTGTGCGTGTCGAAGACGGTGACTACGCTGTCCCCGAGGTGTGCCAGGTAAAGGCGGTGAGTGCTCCGGTCCAGACTTGCGTAGTCCCAGCGTGTAGTCCCGCCGGTCAGGGGCACATCGGCCACCGTCGTCAACGGCAAATGGCCCTTGGCGGTACCGCTGCTGGCCGACTGCGAAACGAGCAGCGCAATTGCGGTTATGGCAGGTAACGCGAGCTTGCGATGAACATGGCGCTGAGTCATGGCTGTGTCCTGGAGGCGGGGCTTGGCCAAGCTTCTTGGCTTCATTGACAGGCTTTTCACTTGCGGATGCGCACCCCGGGGACGTCCCAAAATATAACCCGGGCCAAGCATCATTCGCTCGGCTCGGGGTTCCTGACGTGTTGCTTCGCTAGCTTGTCTCGTCCGCCGGACCAAGCAGAAAGTCTGTGACCTCATCGGAGAACCAGTAGGGGCTGCCGGCGACCGTCACGCCATCCTTGCCGGAAGGACTCGCTGCTGCTGCTGCCGGCATGCCATGGGCGCGCAAGATGGCAGCGCACCCCAGCCAGTCACCGGCGCCTTCGGGCAGATTGGTTGAGGCCCAGGCCAGGGTTCCGCAAGCGTTGTCGCCGAAACCCTGTTGCTCTTGCCAGCTGGCACCGTGTTCGAGCAGGAAGCGGGTGAGTTCGGTGTCGCCGCGGAACACTGCGTGATTGAGCGCCGAAGCGTCCCAATCGCCACCGCGTACAGTAATGGGCCAGCCCAATTGGATCATGAGCTTCACGGCGTCATTGCAAGCTTGCGCCGCCAGCTCCGGCAACAGTCGCTGTTGCGTGTCGGACAAGGTCTGGAGCAGGTCTGGCTGTTTGGCGAGCAGCTGACGTGCCGTAGCGGCATCGTTGGCAGCGCAGGCTGCGACAAAGCGTTCGCTCATCGATAGCGATGCGCCGCTTTCGGTTTGCCGTAGCAGCGTGGCGACATCCATGAGACCAAAGCGCAGTGCTAAGACGTATGCACTGATGCCATCGGGTGTACGCACTGCAGGATTGGCACCCGCGGCGAGCAACGCTTGGACATGGGCGGCGGAGCGACGCCTGCGAATCGCCCACAACAGCGGGGTACCCCAGTCGGAGGTGGGCTTGCTGCCGGCCGGTTCGTTCGCATTGCCACCCGCTGCAAGCAACAGTTGCAAGGCTTCGAGATTGTCCATGTCCAGCACGCGATAGAGTGCGTTCGAGCCGGTAACGCGCGCACCAGCGCTCAGCAATAGGCGAGTGCAGGCGGGATTTTCCAGTGAGTGATAGAGCGATTCGCCATCGTTGGGATTAGCGCCTGCATCGAGCAGCAGCTGGGTCAGTAGCGGGTCGTGATGTTGACCGGCTGCGCCGTACAAGGCGGAAAGCGGTTCGGCCGTGGACGCCTGGTCCGGCCAATCTTGCCCCCAACGATTGGCGACGGACTGGTTCGGGTCGATACCGGCGGCCAGCAGGAAGCTGGCACAGGCGCGCAGGCGTTCGGCGAACTCGGGCAGCCGCAGCAAGCTCGAATGGCATATCGCCACCAGTGGCGGTAATTGCAGCGGGCCGCCCGGTCGATGAATCCACCGAGGATCCTGGCTGTGCGTCTTTTGCAGCGTCGCCAGTTCACCGATCGCACAAGCCAGATAGGGATCGTCAGCGGGCAGGCTTGGGTTTTCCGCCAGCATGCGTGCTGCGGCGGCTGGGCTTGCCTGATGCATGCCGCCACTGATGTGGCCCGCATAGACCAAGCTCAACCAGTTGCGTATTGTTTCGTTGCGATCGACCGCCTGCGCGTTGCGCGCAAGCACGAAATGCTTCAGTTCGGTCCACGACGGGAAAGCGTATTCGCGTGCCAGGCACGATTGCGCATCATGCAGGCGCAAGCCGAGTTCTGTCATGGCTTGATCGTCCTTGCCGGCAGCCGCCGGCAGGCATGCGCGTAGACGCGCAAACGCTACCGGATCGCCTTGCTGGTACCCAGCAAGCAGATCCTTGGCCTGTTTCTTCAGATGGTCGAGCTGCGGGCGCTCAGGAAGCCGCTTCATACGAAAACCTCCGTGCAGAAAGCGCCGATGACCCGCAAACTCGGCTGCACAAAGGTTGGCCTGGTTGGCTAGCAAACAAGTGGGTTCAACCCTTTCCGCGGGTCCGGTAGCGGCTTGTACCGCGGGCAAACGATAGCGGCTGATTTTGACGGATGTCAAACCAAACGGCGCATCCTTGCGCCGGCGGCATCAGGCGAAGGGCTGATCGATGGCGGGCGAGGGTGGGGTAAACCAGGCGGCACCTTCTTCGGTGACGTAGAAATGATCCTCCAGGCGCACACCAAAACGGTCGGGCACCACGATCATCGGCTCGTTGCTGCAACACATGCCGGGTTGCAAGGCGGTGCGGTCGCCGCGCACCAGGTAAGGTGTTTCGTGAATGCTCATGCCGCAGCCATGGCCGGTGCGATGCGGAATGCCGGGCAGCTGGTAATCCGGCCCCAGCCCAGCCTGTTCGACCACGC
Source organism: Dyella flagellata (assembly GCF_030160275.1). Lineage (GTDB taxonomy): Bacteria > Pseudomonadota > Gammaproteobacteria > Xanthomonadales > Rhodanobacteraceae > Dyella_B > Dyella_B flagellata. The sequence continues at coordinate 218,660 of NZ_BSOA01000012.1, read as the reverse complement.
GGCGGGCGGCGTAATCGGCATCCTCGCAGTGCACGCCGGGGCGGATCGCATCGAAAGCGGCCTGTTGCGCGGCCTGCTCAAGATCCCAGATGCGGCGTTGCTCATCGCTGGCTTGACCAAACACGTAGGTGCGCGTGATGTCGGAATGATAACCCTGCACCGTGCAGCCGGTATCGATCAATACAATGTGGTTCTCTGCCAGCGTCTGTTCACCGGGAATGCCATGCGGATAAGCAGTGGCCTGGCCAAACTGCACCACACAGAAGGTGGAGCCGTTGTCCGCGCCCATGGTGCGATGCGCCTCATCGATAAAGCGGATGATCTCGCTACGGCGAATACCTTCGTGCAGGATGCCAGCTGCCAGGCGATGCACCTGCAGGGTCATAGCAGTAGCCTGTTTCATCAGCGCCAGTTCGGCCGGGGATTTGCACATGCGGCAACCATCGACGATGGCGCTGGCATCGAACAAGGGCTTGCCGCCAAGTACGGCGCGCAGGCGTTCGCCCACAACGTAAGCTGCGGCTGGGTCCAGCGCCAGCTGGCCCGCGCCGCGTTCATTCAATGCGTTGGCCACGAGCTGTTGCGGGTTTTCATGCTCCTCCCATAGACGCACATCGGCCTGGATGCGCAGCTCATGCGAAAGCGAGCCCACCTCGAACCCCGGGCAGATCATGATGGGATCGCCACGGCGTGTCAGCAGCATGGCGACCAGGCGTTCGGTGGCGCCCCAGCCGATGCCAGTGAAGTAGCGCAGGGAAGTGCCGGCGGTGATCAGTACGGCATCGATGTCCAACGTATGCAACAGCGCGCGTGCGCGCTCGATGCGCTGAACGTATTCCTCGGTGGTGATTCTTTGAGCAGGCGTGGCCCAAGGCGCCAGTGAAGCCCTCGCCTGGGCGATCTCCAAACCACCGATCTGTTTCATTTCCTGGTCACTCCTGCAAATCGTCGCTGCCGCTTAGCGGAATCACGCATACTGGCTTTCCTCAGGCCAGGGCGTCTAGAAAAACTTGCCACGGACCGATGTGGAAATCGGCATAAATAGATAAAGCCATGCTGCGTAGGCTGGGATGCCAATCCCAGTATTGCCATGCACGCCGCACGCGATGCTGGGATTGGCATCCCAGCCTACACCGCGCCAAACCGGATATAGTCTCCTTTCAACAACAAGCCCAAAGTCTCCACGCTAGAGAGGGAAAGCCGGTATGACCAAGAGCGAGTCGCAGCAAAGCCCATCGCCCTCTCAACTGATCGACGCTCGGATCAAGGAGCTGGGCGACTGGCGTGGCAAGCTGCTCGCCCAGCTGCGTACCCTAGTCAAGGAAACGGACCCGGAGGTGGTCGAGGAGTGGAAGTGGCGCGGGGTTCCGACCTGGTCGCACGACGGCATAATCTGCACCGGCGAGACTTACAAGAGTCACGTGAAGATGACCTTCGCCAAGGGCGCGTCGCTGGACGACCCCGCGAGCCTCTTCAATTCCAGCCTGGAAGGGAATACGCGTCGTGCCATCGACTTCCACGAAGGTGGGAAGATCAACGAAAAAGCGTTGAGGACGCTGATTCGTGCAGCCGTGGCGCTAAACAAGTCCAAGGCTAAGACCAAGAGTCGCTAACAAAAAATGGTAAAGGTACGGTGAAACGGCCAACGAGCCGGCACAAGCTCGGCGGGTTGTGGCTGCAGTGGTGAATATTGCTCTCAGCAGGTTCTACAGCGCTGCTATAAGCACAAAATAATGAGAACTATGCCAATGTTGTAGAGGGTATTGCTATGCGATTCTGGATGGTTGTTTTCCTCTTGTCCCTTGTCGCTTTTGTGTTTTTTTCCGGCTGGACGATTCAAACTATTTGGCTGGCTAGCTTTTTCTCAAAAAGCCAAGCAGCGTTTGACTCTAGGATGGGCTTGTTGTTGGTTGTAACTGGACTGTGCTTTGTTTCGATGGTTGTGTCGATTGCTATATGCATAGCCCATCGCGTAAGGATGGGGCATAAGTCATAGAGGCAATCGGGGTCACCCTGGACTAGTCCTTCGCTAACACGCATCAGGCCGATCTGGACCAGCGCCATGGAATAGTCCTTTGTTTGATTCGATCGGCGCAGATGTATCTGCCGACTTCCTCTTTAATCATTCTGGGTGTGGTTGTCGGAAATGAAGCTTTCCTATTTCTTCATTTTTTTGGCCATCAGTTGCCTGGCAGGCCTCGGCGCGGTCTATGTCGCCCATCTGAATTTTTGGACGGGGTTTCTTATTGGTGCTTGCGCGCTATTGGTCAATGGAGCGGCGGCTGAATTTGAGGATCGGCGAGTTGGCAGGACGCGCGACAAAAAAGGGTAGTGAAGTTTCGTTTGTCATTGCCCAGTGGTGGGGTTTGGACGCAGAATCTCTCCACACCGGCAGCTTCCACTTGGAGTCCCGTATGCCCCTGGCTAGACCGTCCGTGTCCGATAAGCGCAAGGCGTTCCGTGACTTCCATGTCTCCGGCTGCTTCGTGATCCCCAATCCCTGGAACGTCGGCACCGCGCGCTATCTGCAGGGGCTGGGGTTCGAAGCGATCGCTACGACCAGTGCCGGCCACGCGCATGCGTTGGGTTATGCCGACGGCGCACAAAGCCTGGATGAGGTGTTGGCGCATTTCCGCGAACTGGCGGAAGCCACCGACATTCCGCTCAATGCCGATTTCGAGAACGGCTACGCTGACGAGCCCGCGGCCGTTGCCGAAAACGTGAGCCGTTGCGTGGAGACCGGCGTGGCGGGACTGTCCATTGAAGATTCGCCCAATGACGGGGTCAAGCCGCTTTACGATTTTGATCTTTCCGTGGCGCGGATCAGGGCGGCCCGTGCAGCGATCGATCGCATCGATGGCGAAGTGGTGCTTACCGCGCGCGCCGAAGGCTTCCTGCATGGCGTTCCCGATCTCGACGAGGTGATCCGGCGTTTGCAAGCCTATGGTGAGGCCGGTGCCGATTGTCTGTACGCGCCTGGCCTGACCACGCGCGAGCAGATCGAGGCGGTGGTGAAGGCGGTTGCGCCCTTGCCGGTGAATGTACTCAATTCAGGGGTGCCGAGTTTCAGCGTCGATGACCTCGCGGCGATGGGCGTGCGCCGTATCAGCGTGGGCGGTGCACTGGCGCGTGTGGCGATCGACGCCTTTATCCGCACTGCTACCGAAATCGCCACCCGGGGCCGGTTCGACAGCTTGAAAAGCTGTATCTCCCATGCCGAGCTGGACCAGTTTTTCAGCGCGGACCACGAGCGGCGGTTGGCGTAACGGCAGCGGTTGAGCGTGATGATAATGTGAATATTGATGGCGTTCGCAAGGCTGAAACGTCGCGCTAAAGGATCGTCCGTCAGCCGTCGATAACCTCACCAAGCCATGGTGAGGCCTATTTTGTGAATGCAGCTGACGATACGAGTCTTTCCTCGGTAATGGAGGCCTGTGCTTCGGCACCTGCCTGCGACGAGGGCGAAGGGATGCCGAAGAGACCGGCGATCCTGCTTGTCGATGACGAACCGAATGTGCTCTCGGCACTCCGGCGCCTGTTGCACAGCGCGCCTTATCAGATCCTGACGGCCAACAGCGGCGCGGCCGCGCTGGAAGTGCTTGTCGCCCACGAAGTGGATCTGATCATTTCGGACATGCGCATGCCGGGCATGTCCGGCGCGGAGCTGTTGTCGCGTGCGCAGGCGCTGTACCCGGATTGCATGCGCATCTTGCTGACCGGTTATTCGGAAATCGACGCGGTGGCCCGAGCCGTCAATGAAGGCGGCATCTACCGTTACCTGAACAAGCCCTGGGATGAGCACGATCTGTTGCTCACCATCCGGCAGGCGCTCGAACAACGGCGTTTGCGCAGCGAGACGGCCAGGCTGTTGCTGCTTACGCAACAACAGAACGATCAGTTGGCGGCATTCAATGCCGAGCTGGAAGCCAAGGTGAAGTCCAGGACCGAGGAAATCCGCCAGACCGTGATGTTCCTGGAGGACGCCCAGCGCGATTTGAAGCGCGGCTTCATGACGATGGTGCAGGTCGGCGCCAGCATGATCGAGCTGCGCTGCGGCGCCATCGGCGGCGAATCGCATCGAGTGGGGCAGTTGGCCAAGCACCTGGCGCTAGCGCTCGGGCTGGATGGCCTGGATGCGCAGGATCTTTATTTTGCGGGGCTGCTGCATGGCATCGGCAAGCTGTCGCTGCCGGATGAAATCCTGCACAAATCCATCGATCGGATGACGCCGGCGGAAGCGAACACCTATTACCGCCACCCGCTGCGCGCGCAAATGCTGCTTACGCCGGTTGCGCAACTCAACCCGGTCGCGCACATCATCCGGCACCAGTACGAGCGCTTCAATGGACGCGGCATACCCGATGGCCTGGCCGAAGGAAACATCCCCCTCGGTTCGAGAATCCTGGCGGTGGCGCGCGATTTTGAAGGGCTGCAAAGCGGTGCGATCACGAGAGAGCGCCTGCTTGCCGAACAGGCTGCCGAGCTGATCAAGATGCAGTCGGGCTTGCGCTATGACCCGCAGGTGGTGGAGCAATTCCTGGAGCTGTTGAAGGATCCGTCCCTGCTGGGTGGTTCAACGCCGTTCCAGCAGGTCGCCAGCGGGCAATTGAAGTCGGGCATGCGTCTTGCCGATGACCTGCGGACTGGCCGGGGTGTGCTGCTGATGACGAAGGGGAGCGTGGTTTCGGACTATCAGGTATCGGTCGTCAGGCGTTACGAAGCCCAGGAAGAGACGCCATTCACCATACTGATCGAGACGTCCGATGCCCATCCCGTCACCCGGCAGGACGCCGCCTAGCCGGCTGCGCGAGCGAGGTGGGCAACGCGATGCACGGAACCTATGATCTTTCGCTCGTTGCGCTGTCCCTGGTGGTCGCCACGCTGGCGTCCTATACCGCGCTGGACTTGAGCGGGCTGATCTCGCTGCTCGAACGGCGCCTGCGTTTCGGTTGGCTGGCCGCGGGCGCCGCCGCGATGGGCACCGGCATCTGGGCCATGCATTTTATCGGCATGCTGGCGTTCTCCTTGCCGGTTCCGCTGGGCTATGACTTCCGGATGACCTTCCTTTCGCTCGCCATTGCGATGATCGTGTCCTATTTCGCGCTCAACGCGATTACCCGGCCCCGGTTGAAGCGTGAGCGGCTCGTGGTGGGCGGTGTGTTGATGGGGCTTGGCATAGCCGGCATGCACTATGTCGGCATGGCTGCCTTGCAGATGAGTCCGCCGATCAGTTATGACCCGGTGCTGTTCACCGCTTCGATCTTGATTGCCATCGCGGTATCCACCGCCGCACTGTGGATAGTGCATCGGCTGAGCCTTGAGAGCACGTCCCGCGTTATCGCCAAACGGATTTATGCGGCGGGTGTCATGGGGGTGGCGATTACCGGCATGCATTACACCGGCATGGCTGCTGCGCACTTCATGCCAGGGGCCATCTGCACCACGGTCAATGGCATCCGCGGGCCGTGGTTGGGCGGGACCATTGCCTTGTTTACCGTCACCATCCTGACGGCCACCCTGGTGGTGTCGCGCTTCGACGCGCGCACTGCTTTTTTGCGTGGAAGAAACAACGCGCTCGAAGCGCAAGTGAGAAGGCGTACCGGCGAGCTTGAGGGTGTGCTGCACCAGTACGAGCGCACCGTGCTGGCGCTGGAGCAGGCGCGCAAAATGATGGAAGAGGAGATCGAACAGCGCAAAGCGGTGCAGCGTCGCCTGGAAATCGAAAAGGAGCAGCAATACCGGCTGATTCGAGAGTTGGAAGAGACTCATCGGCAGCTGCTGCAGAGCGAAAAGCTTGCGTCGATCGGCCAGCTTGCCGCGGGTGTGGCGCATGAAATCAATAATCCGATCAGCTTCGTGCATGCCAACCTCAACACCTTGAAGAGCTGGGTGGGGCAGCTGCTGCAGGTGATCGTTGCGCAGGAGGCGGTAACCGGCGCCCCTGCCGCCAGCATGCTTGCGCCGGTCTCCAGTATGGCCGGAGACCTCGACCTCGACTACGTGCGCAACGACATCATGATGCTGGTCGAGGAGTCGATCGAAGGAGCCTTGCGGGTGCGCCAGATCGTGCGCGACCTGCGCGACTTCTCCCGTCCCAGTGGCGATGAGTGGGCGCTGGCCGATCTGCACGCCGGCTTGGAGAGCACGTTGAATGTGGTGTGCAACGAGATCAAATACAAAGCCAGCGTCGTACGCGAATACGGCGAGCTGCCGCCGATCGAGTGCAATGCGGCGCAGCTCAATCAGGTGTTCATGAACCTATTGGTGAATGCCGCCCAGGCGATTCGGGAGCAGGGCACGATTACCATCCGGACCGACTGTCAGGGCGACAGCGCTTCGGTCGCTATTACGGACACCGGGGCTGGCATACCCGACCACGTGATCGGGCGGATCTTCGATCCGTTTTTCACCACCAAGCCGCTTGGGCAGGGCACGGGGCTGGGGCTGTCGATTTCGCACGGCATCATCGAGCATCACCGTGGGCGCATCGAGGTCGAAAGCCGGCCCGGTCACGGCACCACGTTCACTGTCACCGTCCCGGTCAACCGTAGCGAGCGTGCGGAGGTGAGGGGGCCACTCTTGCGCGATGTTTCGCCCAGAATCGCCTCGTAGGCTGGGATGGCAATCCCAGCTTCCAGGACGTGGCAAGGGAAGCTGGGATTGCCATCCCAGCCTACGCACTGAGGCGAGTACTTGCTCCCTTCCCTACGTGTAGCACGGGTGGGAGCTACATGCCGCGCGCCTGCGGCATACATGTACCCAACAGGGGCACCTCGTCATGTGGCGGGCGGTCCTGGCCCTACCCAACCCTTGGCACAAGGATTGCAACACCCTCGGCTGAGGAGGGTTTGAACCTTCAGCATGAACACCATCAGGCGCCAGATCCAAAGCTTGCTGTGGCCGTTGGCAGCGATCGCGGCGGTGACTCTGATGGCCTTGTGGCTGCGCCAGCATGAGGTCATCACGTCGTCGCCGGCCGTGTGGCTGGCGGACGGCGTATGCCTGGCGATCCTGATGTATCGAGGGCGGAGCGGGGCTGCCGCGTTGGTGACGGGCGCCTGCTGCACGATCTGGCTCGCGGGGCTGGCGATGGGGTTGTCGCTAGGGGACAGTCTGGTTCAGGCCTTGAGCGACGCCCTGGAAATAGGGGTTGCGCTGTGGGCCCTGTCGAAAAAGGACCATGCGACGCACCTGGAAACCCCTTATGGCACCAAGCGCTTCATCATCTGGGCGCTGCTGGTTGCGCCTTTGCTGTCGTCACTGGTCGTATTGAGCTGGCTTGTCTTGATTGGGCAAGCCCATCCCTGGGGAACGGGTGGGCTACGGTTCGTGTCGCACGCCTTGGGGAATGCGCTTGCCGTGCCCTGCACGATGGAGGTGCTGCGCTGGCGTGGCGCGCCTGCTTTGTCGAGACGCCGCACGCGCCGGTGCATGCAAGCCCTGGTGGGCCTGATTGCCGCTTCGGCAGTGGCATTCGCCCAGCCCATGCTGCCGGTGCTGTTCATTATTTTTCCGCCACTGATGCTGCTGGCCATGACGGGAAACCGCCGCTGGGTGCTAGCCGGCATGGTTGCCGTGGCGGCGGTGGGGGCCGCCATGACCTTGGCAGGGCTTGGGCCCATCCACCATCAGGCGCATTTCCCCACCTGGAACGCGCTGCTGCTGCAATTGTTCATACTCTCCTGCATGGCAGTCGTGCTGCCGTTGACCGCTTCCATGGAGCAGCGGCGCAAGCTCAGCCGCACCTTGCGGGGAAGCGAGGCACGCTACCGCATGCTGGCCGAACACTCGCACGATATCGTGCTGCTGCTCGACGCCGATGGCTATTGCAAATACGTGTCGCCGGCCATCCAGGACATGCTGGGCTACCCGGCCGGCAAGATGTTCGAAAGCTCGCTGCAGAGCCTCGTTGACGATGACAGCCAGGCCACGGCTCGTGACCTGTGGATGCAACTGCTGCAAGGCCAGCCTCCCGCGACGGCGTTGCTGCGCATGCGGCATGCCAATGGCACTTATCGCATCATGGAGGCTACCGGCGGGCTCATCGATGAAGAGCCCGACCGCGTCGTGCTTACCTTGCGCGATGTAACGGCGCGCATCGCCGCTGAGGAGGCGTTGCGTCAGGAACGCCTGATGACGGACGTGACACTGCAGGCCATCGGGGATGCGGTATTCACGCTGGACCGCCATGGCAAGCTCGAATTCGCCAACCCGGCCGGCAAGGCGCTGCTTGATCGCTCTGTTGCGCCCGATGAGGCGACGCTGGAGCAACAGCTTCCGCTATGGCGCGAAGGGCGGCAGATGACTGACCTGCATCCGGCTTGCATGGTGCGCAAGACCGGCATGCCGGAAGGTCCCTATCTGTGCGCGCTGGAGTTGAAAGACGGAACACGCCATTCCATCGAATGCTCGGCTACGCCGATTCACTCCAGCGCCGGCAAAGTGATCGGCGCCGTCTTGGTGTTTCGCGATGTCAGTGCGGTGCTGGAACTGTCCGAACGCATGGCGCATCTGGCGCACTTCGACGCCTTGACGGGGCTGCCCAATCGAGCGCTGCTGCTTGAGCGGCTGGATATCGCCTTGGCCAGGGCCAAGCAGACCGCGCATCATCTGGCGGTGCTGTTCATCGATCTGGATCGCTTCAAGCAGATCAACGACACGCTTGGCCATGGGCCGGGCGATGAGCTGCTGCAGCAAGTCGCCGATCGCTTGCAGTCGGTGGTGAAGAGCGGGGACACCGTGGCGCGCCTCGGCGGCGATGAGTTCGTCGTGCTGTTGCCGGAGCTGTCCGGCAAGGCGGATGCTGCCGTGGCAGCGAGCAAGGCCTTGGAGCTGCTGAGCCAACCCATACGGATCGGGCGAAGGGAACTGCAGCTCTCGGCGAGTATCGGCGTCAGCCTGTTTCCGGACGATGGCGACGATGCCGATTTGCTGATTCGCCACGCGGACATCGCCATGTACGCGGCCAAACGCCAAGGCCGCAACGACCATCGCTTCTATACCGCGGCGATGGAGGCCAGCGCGCAGAAGGAATTCGACCTGGAAAACGCTCTGCGTTTCGCAGTCATGCGTTCGGAGCTGTTCCTGGCGTTCCAGCCGCGCGTGGACATGAGTTCGAGGAAGATCATTTCAACCGAAGCCTTGATGCGCTGGCGCCGGCCGGATGGCGAGGTTTGCCTGCCGGATGAGTTCATTCCCATCGCCGAAGCCAGCGGGTTGATTCTCGCGATGGGCAGCTGGGCGCTGAAGGAGGCCTGCCGCGCATGCAAGGCGTGGCAGAACGGCCCGCTGCAGGGCGTGAGCGTCAGTGTCAACATTTCGCAGGTGCAGTTCGTACGCGACAACTTCCTCGGTTTCGTGATGGAGTCGCTGCGCGAGACCGGCCTGCCGCCGCACCTGCTCGAACTTGAACTGACCGAAAGCATGCTGATGGAACCGAGCGAAGCGATCCAGCAGCGCATCGCGGGCTTGAGCGCGCTTGGCGTGAAGCTCTCCATCGACGACTTCGGTACCGGTTTTTCCAGCCTGGCGTACCTGCGCCGATTCGCGATCGATACGTTGAAGATCGACCGCAGTTTCGTCATGCACATGACCGAGGATCCGGAGGACGCTTCGGTGATCCACGCCATCATTGCCCTGGCCATCAGCCTGGGCAAGCGAGTGGTGGCCGAGGGCGTGGAAACCATGCAGCAGGCCTCGCAGCTGGCCGCCTTGGGCTGCCATGAAATGCAAGGCCATTGGCTGGGCCGTCCCGGCAGCGTCGAACAACTGGCGATGCTTGCCGCGGGCAAGACTAAGACGGCGTCTTTCCGTTCAATGCGCGGGTGATGTGAGCGGACCGGGGCAAGGCCTACAGGCACCTGATTAGCGCCATGTCTTAGCTGGTGAGTACTTACTCCCTCCCCTACGTGTAGTAGGGGAGGGCTGGGGTGGGGTGAAGCAACCTCGCGGTGAACTTGAACGGTGCGGCAAGCTCGTACAACCCCACCCCAACCCTCCCCTGCAAGCAGGGGAGGGAGTTGCATATCGCGCAGCTGAGACATGGCGCTAATCAGGTGCAGGCAGCGGCCAGCCGACGATGTAGTATCCTCCAAGCCATCCAGCAAGCAGGGGACTTCTGTCGATGAAGCGCTGGGGTTCACGACTGCTGTGCGTGTTCGTTTGGGGCGCTGCCATGGCGGCCCAGGCCGGAACCTTGACGGTAAGCGCGATCGACAGCCACGGCCACGCTGTCGGCGATGCGGTGATCAGCATCGACCGCGCCAATCCGCCGGCTGCGGCAAGCACGCATTACGTCGACCAGAAGGCTGAAACCTTCATCCCCTACGTGGAAGTGATGCACCCCGGCGACAGCGTGGTGTTCCGCAACAGCGACAACACGCGTCATCACGTCTATTCGTTCTCCCCGCTCGCAGCGTTCCAGTTCATCCTGAGTCCGGGTGAAAGCTCGGCGCCGGTGCTGCTGGACCACACCGGGATTATCGCGGTGGGCTGTAACATCCACGACCGCATGATCGCGTACCTGGTGGTCACTGCCGATCAGTCGCAGGTGACCAGCAAGCAGGGTAAGGCTCGTTTCGATGGGCTGCCGCCCGGCCGCTACACCGTCAGGATCTGGCATCCGCAGCTGTCGCCAGGTCATGCGCCGGCGAGCGTGACCGTCGACGTGCCGGCCGAGGGGGCAGCGCCCGCGCTGCCGTTTACGTTGCGGCTGCTGCCCGATCCGCGCGGCAGCGCCGATCGCGAACAGCTGGATTATTAGCGCCATGCGCCTAGTCATCGGCTTCCGCCTTCGCCTTGCGCTGTTCTTCGTGGGCATGCTGGTGGCCGTGCAATTGATCACCGGAGCGCTCGTCTATGGTGTGACGCGTCACGCGCTGGTGGTGGACGGCGAGCGGCAGCTTGCCGCCAATGCCAAGGCCTTCGACGCGCAAATGGATGATGTTGCCGCACGCATTGCCGGCAACGTGCGCGTCATGGCGCTGGACTTTGCATTGCGTCAGGCCATTGCCCAAGGGGACCGTGGCACCGTGCTCTCGGTGCTGCACAACCACGGACGCAGGGTAGGGGCCTCGCGTATGCAGCTGATCAACCTTGACGGCACCATCGTCGCCGATACCGCTGACACGCACGCCAATGGCCAGGCGTTTCAGTTTGCCGAATTGATCCAGCGCGCCTTCTATCAGCAAACCGCCGTCATGGCCGCCGTGCAGGGGCATGTGTACTGGATCATCGTTGTACCCATCTACGCGCCGCAACCCGTGGGGCTGGTGGTGGTATACGTGCAAGTTGACGACCAACTGCTCGCCCATATGCAGGAGCTGAGTACCCTGCGGCGCGACCTCGTGCTGGAAGTGCAGCTGGCGCCGTCGCAATGGCAAGCCGTGGCGCAAGGTGACCGCTCGACACCTTTTGCGCGTGGTTTGCAGCATGTCGCGGGAGATTTTCCCGTGCAGCCCAGCCTGCGGCGTATCGCGCAGAGTGATTACATCGTGCTGGCGCAGCCACTGCAGCATCCGTACAACAGCGCACCCGTGGTCGTGTTGTTCGGTTATTCGCTCGATGATGCCTTGCGGCCTTATCACAACCTGGCGTTGGCCTGGTCGGCGCTGCTTGCGCTCGGCCTTGCCGCCGGCCTGTTCGGCGCCTGGATGATCGCACGCAACGTGTCGCGCCCAGTGGAGTGGCTGGCCACCGTCGCCAAGCGCATCGAGCAGGGTGATTACCGCATGCCACCGCGCTTGCATCGCCATGACGAGATCGGTGCGCTGGCCAACGCCATCGGCACCATGGCGGCAGCCGTCCAGCAACGTGAGGAACGCATTTCCTATCAGGCCACGCATGATGCGGTGACCGGCCTGCCCAATCGCATGGCGATAGAGGCAGCCATCACGCGAAGCCTGGATGATGGCGTGGCACTTGGCAGTTTGCTGATGATCGGCCTTACGCGTGTGCCGGACATCATCAAAACCGTGGGGCATGGCCTTTGCGATCGGCTGATGCGCGACGCCGGCGAGCGCATCCAGCGTGTAGCAGACGGCGCTGAGGTGGCGCGCGCTACCGACAGCAATTTCGTCGTGTGGCTTGCTGGGACCGACCGCGACGGTGCGGTGCAGGTGGCGATCCGCATACTCGACGCGCTTGCCACGCCTTATACGGAAGCCGATGTAAGCATCGATATGGTCCCCGCGGTTGGCATCGCCGCTTATCCGGAGCATGCGATCAAAGCCGTTGCGTTGCTGCGCTATGCGGAGACGGCGCAATTCGCGGCGGTCGGCTCGTCCAAAGCCTGGGCGTTCTATCAGGCTGCGATCGATCCGCACCGTCCCGAGCGGCTTTCACTGATGGGGCAATTGCGCGATGCGCTCGCACAGGATCAGTTGCAACTGCACTATCAACCCAAGCTGGCTCTGGCAAGCCGCCGCCTGGACGGCGCAGAATCGCTGGTGCGCTGGCAGCATCCCTTGCGCGGAACGATCATGCCGGACGCGTTCATCGGCATGGCCGAAGATACCGGCAATATCCAGCGCCTGACCCGCTGGGTGCTGGAGGCGGCCATCGCACAGGCCAGCCAATGGCGTGTAAACGGTCTGCAGCTGGGGATGGCGGTGAACCTGTCGGCTCGCGATCTGGGCGACGCCGACCTGCCTCGCTACATCCTGGGGCTGGCCGCCATGTATCGATTGCCGCATGAGCAGTTGACGCTGGAAATCACCGAGCGCGCGGTGATCGGCGAATTCGAAGCGGCCTTGCGCGTGCTGCACCAGCTGAGGGAACAGGGCTTTCGCATCACCATCGACGATTTCGGCGTGGGGCAGTCATCGCTGGCCTATCTGCACAAGCTTCCCGTCGATGAGCTGAAGATCGACCAGAGCTTCATCAAGCATCTGATGGATGATGCCAATGACCGTGTGATCGTGCGTTCGATCGTCGAACTCAGTCACGGCCTTGGCTACAAAGTCACTGCCGAGGGGGTGGAGAACGAGGCCACGCTCGACTATCTCGCCTCGATTGGCTGTGACCACGCCCAGGGATTTTTCGTTGCGCGGCCGATGAGTGCCGACGCGCTGGTCCAACTCACCACTACTGCCTTGCATCAGAGCCACGCATGAACTATCGACTGTGCTCGATCATTGCGTTATGGGGTGCCGCCATGGCGGGGCATGCGCAGGATTTCACTTTGCATGCCTATGCCGACGAGCGACTGGTGGCGGCGCCGGACGACAGCAGCTGGACGCGCGGCGGTTTTGGCAAGACGCGCTACGGCGATGGCCAAACCAAGTTTCATTTTGGGGGCGCCGCGGTGTACGGCGCGGCGCAAATCACTCCGGGACTGCTTGCACTGGCCCAGCTGCAATACCAGACCAGCGGTCACAGCGGCTTGAGCGTGCTGGAGGCGTGGGTGCGCTATCGCCCCGTATCCACTACGCCTTGGCGCTGGTACGTGCGAGCCGGTGCGTTTTTTCCGCCGGTATCGATGGAAAACGATGGCGTTGGCTGGACCAGTCCCTGGACGCTCAGTTCTTCGGCGATCAACACCTGGACCGGTGAAGAGTTGCGTGCGGTTGGTGGCGAGTTTGCACTGGAGCATCGCGGCGAGGCCAACAGCTGGGATCTGCGTGCCGCCTTATTCCGCCGGGACGACCCTTCCGGCACCGTGTTGGCCGAGCGAGGCTGGTCGATCGGCGACCTGGTTGCCGGCATCGGCAGCCGCTTGCGCGAACCTGATGCCGTAGTGAGTTATGAGGGAGGCACGCTGCCGCGCTACTACGATCCGTTTCGGAACATTGGGTCATCGCATTGGGGCGACTACGTGGCCCTCAGCTGGCATGCGCCAGGTGCAACGCGAGTGAGCCTTATGCACTACGACAACCGTGCCGATCCGGGGGCAACCGCGCCCTATGCCGGCAACGATGAACAGGCCGCCTGGCGTACCCGTTTCTGGAGCGCGGGCGCGCGTACCGAAACCGGCGCCATCACCTGGATTGCCCAGGCCATGGATGGCGATACCACGGTCGAGCCAGTGGAAGGCCGCTATCGTCTCACCCGCTTCCGTTCCGCTTTTGTGTTGGCAGGGTGGAACCGCGGCGCATGGCGTCCGGCGTTGCGCGTCGAGCACTTCAGCACGCGCAAACCATCCAGTGAACTTTTCTCGCATCCCGGCGAACACGGCAACGCAGTGACGGCGGCGCTCAATTGGCGGCCGCGTGATTATCTGCGCCTTACGGCGGAAGTGCTGCACATCGACAGCACGTCTACGCTGCGTGCCCAGTATGGGTTGCCCGCGCATGTGATCGATACGCAGCTGCAGCTGAGCATGCGGGTGTTGTATTAGCCGCGCGCGTAGGCTGGGATGACAATCCCAGCTTTGCTATTCATGCAAGCCTCGCCATGCTGGGATTGCCATCCCAGCCTACGATGATTGCGTGTGCGTCATGCTTTCGCAAAACTGACAAGGTGGTTGTGCCCTGGCGGCGACGTGCAATACCGCCGCACGCTCTACGCATGGCGAGTACGGCGAGGTAGGGTTTTTCATCTGCGTTTCGTCATTAACCCGGGGAGTGCGTATTTCGCTACTCGGTGGGGACAAATGAAAAAGTTCAATGACATACCGCGACGGCATGCTGGTGCGGTAACAGGCGCCATTCCACGGGGCAGCAGCCCGCGGCCGGACAGCGCAAACACGGCGTTTTAATTCGGCGGCGCCAGCAAACAGGCATCACTTCGTCGAATCGGCGGGTGGGCCCTTAATTTCCAAGCATTTGCGCGGTTCGCCGGGGAGGGCGGGGCGTGGCGCATGCATGCGCCACCAGGTGGTCCGCGTACGTATCGACCATTCCATCAAGCGGTAGATCCATGAGGGGGAGTCATGAAAACACGTAATACCCGGCGCCAAGCCGGCCATTCGAATTCGCCGAAACTGCTGACGGCGATGATCGTCATGGCGCTTGCCGCGCCCTTGTCCTTGCACGCGCAGACTTTCGTGCCGGCCGGGCCGGGCGTGGAGTCCGGGCCGTCCTTCCTCATGAATGGCGCCGATAATCCGCAGCCGGGCCAGCCCACCAACACGGTGCCGTACTACGCCACGCAGTCGGGCGCGGTCCAATCGATCGCCGTGGATCCGTTCAACACGCAGGTGGTACTGGTCAGCTCGCCCAGTGGCGGTATCTTCCGCAGCACGGACGGCGGCAAAAGCTGGGCCGCGATGACCGACAGCCTGGGCTCGTTGGCCGTTTCCCAGATCAGCTTCGATACCACCGATGCCAGCGGCAACACGCTCGTGGCCAGCATCGGCAGCACCACCAATGGCGCCACCGGCACGCATTTTGATCGCGGCGGCCTGACCAACCAGGGCCTGCTGTATTCCACCGACGGCGGCAAGAGCTGGAGCGCGATCGGTCAAAGTTCGCTGCCCAACATCAGCATGCTCAATGTGGTGGCACGTGGCCAGGTGATCATGGCGGCGGGCTTCGAGGAGGAAGGCGAAAAACCCAACGGGCCCAACACCGGGCTGTATCGCAGCACCGACGGCGGCAAAACGTTTGCCCGCGTGGATCAGGTGGCGGGCTCTGGCCTGCCGCCGGGCCCGACCTCGGCGCTGGTCGGCGATCCCCACGATCCGAACCGCTTCTATGTCGGCGTGGCCGGCACCAGCAACACGGCCGTGTATACCAGCGATGACGGCGGCAAGACCTGGAGTTCGATCTTCAGCGCCGCCAACGCCAATGGTTCCATCAACGCCAGTACGCCCACCATGCTGCGCGTGGCTGCCGGTCCGAACGGCTCGGTGGTGGTCGGCGTGGTCAACATGGCCCTGGGCCAGCTCAACAATGCCTTCCTGTCGTCGAATGGCGGCAAGAGCTGGGTGGATCTCAGCCCCTCGCTGGCCACCGGCACGGTATCCAATGAGAGCACGGGAGGCGTTTCGCGCGCCGCTGCCTACCAGCTCTCGCGCTACCACGAAGTGATTCCCGGCCTGGCGATCAACCAGGGCGGCCAGGCGATGACCAACTCGCTGGTGGCGATCGATCCGCAACATCCGAACGTGGTCTACATCGCCGGTGATGGTCGCTACGACAATGTCACCGGCAGCACTTTCGAGGGCGTTTCCGCGCTTCGCGTGGTGGTGAACGCGGACGGCTCGATCACTTACGCGCCGCTCACCGACAACTTCACCAGCGACCATTCCACCGTTCACCCGGATGCGCGCGCCTTCGCCTTCGACGGCCAGGGCAACCTGCTGATGAGCACGGACGGCGGTCTGTACTGGCGTACCAATCCCTCCAGCGACAATGGCGTCTGGCGCGGATTGAACAACGGCCGCCAGGCGCTGGAGATCTACAGCATGGCGCTGGATCCCAACACCGGACAGATCGCGCTGGCCGCGCAGGACAACGGCGCGGCGCGGCAAATGCCCGGTCATTCTTCCATCTACCAGCAGATCGGCGGCGGTGACGGCACCCTGGCCCTGATCAATGGCCAAAGCACGCCCGGCTACAGCTACACCTACGTGGCCAGCCAGTACCTCGGCGGCCTGACGCGCTACAAGACCGACGCCAATGGCAATTACGTCAACACCGTGCCGTGGAACGATGCCAACGGCAACCTGATCACCAACTTGCCGGTGAGCACGGACTTGTATTTCGCGCCGGACAGCACCGGCCAGTTCGCCACGGTGGCGAACCAGAACGTCGGCGCCAACGTCGTCGCGCTGAACAACAACACGATCAACTTCGTCAATCCGTTCGTACTCAACCACGTCGACCACAGCCTGATGGCTACCGGCGTGACGCCGGGCGTGTTGGTGTCGCAGGACAACTTCAATGTCGCGCCGACGCCTTACGTCGCCGGTGACAACGCCTGCGCACAGGGCTGCTATCAGATCTTGCCGTCGTACTTCGCGGGGACTACCGGCTTCGTCTCGGCGCTGGACTTCGGCACCAGCGACAACACCTACGCCCTGCTGGCGGGAACCTATCTGTACCAGGATCCAGTAAGCGGCAACAACTCACGCTTGTTTGTCAGCACCGGTACTTCGCTCAGCAGCATCAACCTGCAGCCGGTGTTCTCGTATCCGGTGGCAATGCATGCACCCAATGCAGTGTTGTTCGATCCGCGCACACAGAACCGCTTCTTCGCCGCGGCACCGGGCACGGACGGCAACGGCTTCCTGTGGGGCACGGTCGACGGTGGTGCTACGGGCAAGGACCTCACCGCGAACTTGCCGGCAAACTTCATTCGCCCGGATGCGCTGGCCTTCATCAACAGCAACGGCGTCAACGCACTGCTGGTCGGTGGCATGAATTCGGCGGCCAACGCCGGCAATCCGCTGGTGTCGGCCGAAAGCGACGCTAACGGCAACCTCAGCAACTGGCGCAGGCTGGGCAACGGCCTGCCCAATGTGCAGATCACCCAGATCGACTATGAGCCCGGCCTGGACGCGATGGCCATCGGCACCTACGGCCGCGGTGCCTGGATGCTGTACGACGTCACCAGCAACTACGCCAGCGCCACGGTGCTGCAGTTCGGCCTGGCCAACAACGACTCCAGCCCGGATGCATCCTTGCTTACGGGTAACCGCCCGCTGATCAAATACGGCACCGGCACGCTTACCCTCACCGGCAACGCCAGCTACACCGGCGGCACCACCATCAATGCCGGCTCCGTGGTCTTGAACGGTTCGGTGCTCAACAATGTCACGCTGAACTCCGCTGCGACACTGACCGGCGCGGGCTCGGCCTCCGGCCAGCTCAACGTGCTGGGCGGATTGGTGGCGCCCGGCAGCGCCAGCGGCAATACGCTGACCGTGGGGAGCCTGGCCAACCAGGGCGGCACTCTGTTGTTCTCGTATGGGGCCAGCGGGCAGAACACGCATTTGAGCGTAAGCGGCCAAGCCAATATCGGCGGCATGAAACTGCTGCTGGCCCCGACCTCCACGCCGGCGCCGTTCTTCAGCAGCTACAACTTGTTGAGCGCCGGCAGCCTGGTGGGCCAGTTCGTAAACGCCAGCAGCGCATCGGGCCCTACCGCCTGGGTGAACCTCGCTTCGATGCAGCCAACCGCCAGTCAGTCCCAGCCGGTGCCTGCCTCCGTGCAGCCCTCGCTGATGGCGCGACTGGAATATCTCGGCAACGTGTCGCTGGAAATCCTCAACCCGCAAAACTGGACGGCAGTAGCGGGCAACCGCAACCAGTACGCGGTGGGCCAGGCACTGAACAGCCTGCAATACACCGCCTCGGCAAGCATGCTGGCCGCACTGGGCAACGCCGCCAGCGGCAATGTGCCGATGAACCTGGAGGCACTATCCGGCGAAAGCAGCGTAGCTTCGGCACGCGCGATCAACCTGGCTGGCGATCGCTTCCAGTCTGCCGTTGACGAGCAGATGCTGGACGCGCCAGGCTGCCTGGACGGGCAGGCCGACCCGGCCGGTTGTCGCAACCTCGGCAAGGATGTGGGCGACCATCGCCTATGGGTGCAGGCCACCGATATCGGCACGCGCTTGGATGGCGAGTTCCAAAGCAACCGCTTTGACGGCAACGGCATCGCTTTGGGCGGAGAAGTCGCGTTGGGCGAACAGGCCAAGCTGGGTTTCGCGTTGGGCCACAGCAACGTCGACACTCGCACCCCGGCGCTATCCTCCAGCGTGCACTCGGACTTCAACATGCTCGCGGCCTACGGGGCCTACCAGCGCGGCTCCTGGTTCATCGGCGGTGTGCTGAGCTACGCCAACGGCTGGAGCCGTGCCGACCGTAGCGTGGTCCTCGGCAGCGGCGGCACGCAGTCAGTGAGCGGCAAGCCGGATGCCAACGCCATGGCCTTGCAACTCGATACGGGCTTCGACATCCGGCTCGCGCATGGCTGGTTCGTGCAGCCGTATGCCGATTTGGCAGCGTCCCGATCCTGGCAGCAGTCCTACAGCGAGTCCGCCGACAATGCGTTCGCCCTGAGTTACGGTCACATCGACCAGACCCGCTACGACGGCGACCTGGGTGTGAGGCTGGGCGCTACGTTCCAGGCCGGCAAGACAACGATCAAGCCGTACGTGGGCGTGGCCGAAGCGGCTGCCTGGGGCGACCTCAAGCCGCAAACGCAGGTGACTTTCATCGGTGCGCCCGGCACCAGCTTCCTGGTCCGCGGTAACAGCGTGCCGAGTTCATGGCTGAAGGCGCAGGCCGGCGTGCAGATGAGCATCGGTAAGTCGGTGCTGCTAGATGTGAGCTACCAGGGCGCGGTGACCGGCCACCTGCACGACGACTTCCTCAACGCCGGCCTGTCGTGGCGGTTCTGAGCAACAGTATGTAGGTTGGCTTGTAAAACCCAGCATCGCGATGCGTGCATGCATCGCGATGCTGGGATTGCATCCCAGCCTACAAGGCTACGGGGTGTAGGTAGGCTGGGTTGCGAAACCCAGCAATTCCGTTCATGCCTACGGGGCGCGGCAGGGTGCCGCAGTGCAGCAAGCTGCGTTTTATAAGATGTATTCTATATGCATCTTTATGGACGACAGGCACTCCCCCATGCTTACCCCGACCCAACGCAACATCGTCAAAAGCTGCGTGCCAGCGCTGAAAGCCCATGGCTTGGCGCTCACCAAGAACTTCTATGCACGCATGTTCCAGGCCAATCCCGAACTCAAGCACTTGTTCAACATGAGCCACCAGGCCACCGGCGAACAGCAGCAGGCGCTCGCGCTGGCGGTGCTGGGCTATGCGGAAAACATTGATGATCCGTCGGTGCTAACACCGGTGATCAAGGTGATCGTGGCCAAGCATGTCAGCATGGGCATTCGCGCCGAGCACTATCCCATCGTTGGGCGTCATCTGCTCGCGGCGATCGCCGAAGTGATGGGCGATGCCGCAACGGCTGAAGTGCTGGAAGCGTGGGCTGCCGCGTACGGGCAGCTGGCGGACATTCTGATCGAAGCGGAGCAGGCCTTGTACACACACGCCGCCTTGGCGGAGGGGGGCTGGTCCGGCTGGCGTCCGTTCCGGGTGACGAATGCGGTGCGCGAAAGCAGCGAAATCGCCTCCTTCTACCTGAAGCCGACCGATGACGGATCGCTGCCGCCGTTTCAGCCGGGACAATTCGTCTCGGTGCGCACGGTGGATGAGAGCGGCATGACGCATATCCGCCAGTACAGTCTGTCGGATGCGCCGCATCAGGAATATCTGCGCCTTACCGTCAAGCGTCAGGATGCCAGCGGCAGCGCGCCAGCAGGCATTGTTTCCACGGCGTTGCATCTGGATGTGCGCGAAGGCGATGTCATCGAGTTGTCCTTCCCACAAGGCCATTTCGTGGTGGACCAGGCCAAGGATACGCCCCTGGTGCTGTTGAGCGGCGGCGTAGGCATCACACCCATGCTTGGTATCGTGGGTCATATCGCCAAGGAGCAGCCGCAGCGTGCGATTCATTTCGCTCACGCGGCGCGCAATCGCGAAGTGCACGCCATGAACGACTGGCTCAGGAGCATGGCTGACCGGCATGCCAAGCTGGATGTGGAGATCTACTACGAGGAAGTCGATGCCGCCGACGTGCCCGGACGGCATTACGACAAGCAAGGCCGCATCGATGCCGGGCAGATTGCAGTACAGGATCACCTGAGCAATGCGGACTATTACATCTGCGGCCCGCGCGGTTTCATGAGTGCGCAGATCGATTCGTTGAAGCAGGCGGGCATTCCGGACGCGCGTATCCATGCCGAATTTTTCGGCGCGTCGTTGAGTTGAGCGGCTAAACTCAGGCCACGATGTTGAGCGCGATCCGCAGTTTGGCCGGTCGCGCCACCAACTGCTTCAACGTGCAGTTGTCCAGCACACCCAGAAAACTTTGGCGCGCTTCGTCCAGCACGTGGCGCAGCGCGCAGGCGGGCGTAATGCTGCAGGTGTTTTCCGAGCCGAAGCATTCCACCAGCGCCAGATCCGGTTCCATCGCGCGGACCACCTCGCCGATGCGGATCTGCTCCGGCGTGCCGGCCAGCTTCAGCCCGCCACTGCGTCCACGTAGCGCATCGACATAGCCGAGTGCCGCCAGGCGCTGGGTGACCTTCATCAGGTGGTTTTCGGAGATCCGGTATTGCGTGGCGACTTCATGGATGGACGAGCGACGATCGCCTTGCACGGCCAGGTACATCAACAGGCGCAGGGCGTAGTCGGTCTGATAGGTCAGTCTCATCGCGGGCTCCGATAGAACCCCCATGCTACACGTGCCGGCTTGCGCTTGGCGCCGTAGCGAGGGCAGCAGCCGGACGGGTGGGCTTAAGAAGCTACCCGCGGCGGCCGATATTGCGGGCATATGAACTCGCTTTCCCGTACCGTTCCATCCCATCTCCTCGGCGCCCTAGTCGCCGCGATCAGCCATGCGCATACGCTGGAGGCCCTGGTCAGGCCCTTGCTTGAACTCCTGCAGACGGCCACTGGCCTGGAATCGACCTACCTGACCCGGCTGGACGAGCCGGAGGGCATGCTGCAGATCCTGTACGCCCGCAACACCCAGCGCCTGACCCTTCCGGAGGGGCTGAGAGTGCCCTGGGGAAGCAGCCTCAGCCAGCGCGCGGTGCAGGAAGGCCAGTTCTATACGGATGACGTGGGCGGCTGCTGGGAAGACAGCGAAATAGCCAAATCCCTGGGTGTGGTCACCTATTTGAGCACCCCGGTCCGCGGCAAGGGCGGTGAGCTTTTTGGCAGCTTGTGCGCCGCCAGTGGCGAGCGCAAACCGCTGGCGGAGTCGGCCAGCCACGTGCTGGCGCTATTCGCCCAATTGATCAGCCAGCAGATGGAGCGCGAGCGGCTGCTGGCCGCCTTGCAACAGGCCAATAGTTCGCTGGCGGCGATGGCGCTGACGGATGCCGTGACCCAGCTGCCCAACCGGCAGGCCGTGCTGGAGGAAATGCAACGGCGTCTGGCAGCCCCCCAGGAAGATCGGGCCCTAATCGTGGCTTTCATCGACCTGGATGGTTTCAAGCCGATCAACGAGCGGTTCGGCTATGAGATCGGCGATCAGTTCCTGCAGACGGTGGCGAAGCGACTCAGGCGGATGCTGCGCGATAGCGACATGGCGGCACGCATGGGCGGCGATGAATTCGTGGTGCTGGCGGTAGAGCAGCATGCGAAGGCTCAAGCCGCCGCCGTCGCCTTGTCCCGGCGATTGGAGGGCGCCACCCAAGGGCGTTTCAAGCTGGACTCCGTGCTGGTCGACTATGACGGCGCTAGCGTCGGCGCCGTTGTGGCCGAGCCCGATTGCAGCAACGCGCAGGCACTGCTGAACCAAGCCGAGGCGGCGATGGCTGCCGTCAAGCAGGCGCGCAAGCGGGGTGCTTCATCACCGCCAGCGGCCAACGGGACCGTTGCCCGCTACCAGTGGCCCGTCATCGAGTAAGGCGGAAACTCCTGCGACCATGGTGAAAACCCTAGCGCGCCTCGCGGTTCGTAGGCTGGGATGCCAATCCCAGCATCGGGATGCTGCCAAGCAAGCTGGGATTAGCATCCTAGCCTACACGCTGCGGGCCTTCTGGACGTCATGCCGGGCGCGTAGGAATCGATCAGAGGCGCCCTAGCACGGCGACCATGGGGAAAACCCTAGCTAGGGAATGGCCTAGTTGGAGGGGAGATGGCGGGTTTTCATACTTCGCCCAGGTCTTGCAGCTAAAGCACTGCTGCATTGCCGATCTACGCCAATGCTGGGCAGCTGGCGTAGCGAAGCAAACCCGGCTGATTTGCGACCCCCATCCTTGAAGAGGACAAAATCATGAGTGCGCATCCCATTTCCTCCGGCTATGTCCACGCGGCCGGCGCTGTCGCTAACGGTGGCATCAGCCGCGCAGAAGCCAATGAGCGTGTCCGTAACGCGCTGAACGAATTCCAGAACCAGGTTTCCCCGCAGCTGGCCGATGTGCTGTGCAATTGCGGCAACAATTCGGAAGGCTATCTTGAAGTCCTGGCCAGGGTGCTGGGCGACAAACTGAATACGCAAGCCGACAAGCTCAAGTACGACGCCGCCCACGTGAATTCGGCCGATCCGGGCCAGACCACCGAGTTGAGCGCGGAAGCGGAAGAATTCAGCCAGATGATGGATGCGTTCAACAACGTCATCAAGACGCTGGGCGAAGCGCTCGACACCATGGTACGCAAGCAGTAAGCAGCCACGTGCTATCAGGGGCCGGGACACGCCGCGTGTCCCGGCTTTCTTTTATGCATTCATGGGTGCAAAGCATCATGCATACTGTTCGTCCGCACGGTTTTGCGTTGATGACGGCCATCGTGCTCGGCTTGCCATTCCAGCATGCAAAAGCTGCCGGTCTTGGTGCAAGCGACATGGAAGGCGTCTGCCTGGTAAAAACCTTCCGCACCGGCGTAGGCGGCATGCGTCTGCCGGTTTGGCGGCCGTATCTATTGCTGAAGGACGGCAGCGCCTATGCGAATCCGAAACTGGCACCCGATACGCTCGATCCGGAGCAATCGCGTCAAGACGAAGCCGACCGATGGGGCAGCTGGTCGCAGCAGGGCAGTGACAAGACGCTGAGCATGCCCGGCCAGGGTGCGATGTCGAGCGCCCAATGCCTGCCTCCGGCGACAGCGGGAATGTCGATACAAGGCAGCTACAAACATGTGGGCGGTGGCGGCAACACCATCAGCGGTGGACATGCCTCCTTCATGCGCAGTGACAGCTATCGCTTTTATGCCGATGGCCGCTTCAGTAGCGGCAGCAACAGCGGGTTGATTTCGCCGGGCGCATCGACGGATGTGGAGGACGCCGGGAAGACCGGGCACTACCGGATTCACGATTACTCGATCGATCTGCGCTACGAAGATGGTAGCGAGGCGCAACTGTTTTTCTATGCCGATGGCGATCGGCTGTTGCATATTGGGGATGAGGATTTTGTGCCGGCGGGTGATTGATAGGGCTGGGTTTGCGCCTTGATCTATTGCCACGTTTTGCATGTCGCCGACTTGCTGCGTTGACCGCAGCGCTTTTGGTCGCAAGCGACCGAGTTACTTTGGGTGTCGGCCATGACCGAACACTTGCTGCGCAATCTTGGAAAGGCACTCAGAGCGAGGCGTGAAGCTGCTGGCTACTTTCATCAGCGTAGTAGATTTGGCTCATTGGCAGAGAAGTCCCTTTCAGCCAAGAAAAAAGGGTCCCTCGCGGGACCCTTACATTTGGTGACAGACCCTAAGGCCGGCGCGCTTAGATCGCGCTTACGACGTCTTCTTCAGAGTATCGCGGTTTACCTAGGACTTACCTGTCGAGATCCATCGTAACGAACTAGGGTGTCGATTGACAAGTTCTTATGAATCAGACCCTTACTAGCACTCCCATGAGCGGCAGCGTATGGAAAAGCCCCTAAATTCAAGGCTAGTCCAGCTTGCAGAAGCCCGAATGCTTCTGCGCGCTGATCGTGGTGACCGAGCGGGAAATTTTCTTGCCTGTTGATGCTCAATGAAACTGCATCAATAATCTGGCCTTCGAAGCGTTGAGGTTGCCTCCTTGGGAGCGCCCCTCGCGGCGGCTTATAGGACTTCAAGCACAAAGCATATAGGGACTGCTCGTGAGTTGGCTGCTATTCCTCGACGAATCAGGACATGATCACAAGAACTGCCCCTACGAGGTCCGCGGGGGCATTGCCATTCACGCAAGCAAGCTCTGGCCTTTCGTCAAGCAACTGCTTAATGCAGAAGTCAATGCTTTCGGGGCGAATCTTCGTGAATATAGCAAGGAGCTAAAAGGGGCGAAGTTGCTCGACAGGGATCGCTTCAAATGGGCCCGGCAGTCGGAAAGAATGCCCGACAATGCGCGTCGCAAACATGCACGTGCCTTTCTGACAAAAGGTCTGGAAAAGAAGCCGCCATCCAGGGATGAGTTTACGGCTTATGGGCAGGCATCTATCGAGATGGCTCGGTCTGTTTTTGAAAGTCTTCGAAACAACGGGGCGCTTGTGTTCGCTTCCATTGTGCCGAGAACGATTAAAAAGCCTGCATCATTTGAAGCTGATGAATACCTTCGCAAGGATCACGTATTTTTGCTGGAAAGATTTTTTTACTTTTTGGAAAGCAAAAAAGAACATGGTCTCCTCGTATTCGATGCGGTCGATAAGGGGGCTGACCAAAAATTTGTTCGGCAAATGGAGCGATATTTCACCAAGACGGCTACGGGGCTCTACCGTAGCAACTGGATCGTCCCTGTTCCTCTATTTGTGGCGTCCGAAATGAGCCTTGCCGTTCAGGCTGCTGACTTGGCAATCTACTGCATCAATTGGGGTTTTCGCCTTCCCACGCTTGGACTGGATGAACCTGTTCGGGAAGAAATAGCAGAACAATTTGGCCCGTGGCTAAGAGAGCTGCAGTATCAACAGCACGTGACCACGAATGGGGGACGACAGTTTGATTCATATGGAATCACGTTCGTCCCAAACCCATATGGCGATGGCGACAGACAGGCATAAAAAAGGAGATAAAGCACGTCAAGCCACTACAAGAGCCGCTTGGCGACAGAATCTCCACTTCCAAAGATAGCGACTAAAGGCGAGGATTGCAAGCTCACCATTCAGATAAACCGACAGCAATAGAGCAATAGGGCACAGGCGGTTAATACTACCATCCGTTCATCTGATCCCGATTTTGACCCGGCGCTGGGCCCACTCACCCCCGCTGATACCGCACCTTGAACAACTCGTGGTCGTTACATAGTCCCAGCTTGCGAAAGGCCGAATGCTTCTGCGCGCTGATCGTGGTGACCGAGCGGGAAAATTTTTGGGCGATGGCCTTGATGGACATGCCATCGAGGATGCAGCGCAGCACCTCATGCTCCCGTGCGGATAGCTTGGCGGTGTCCAGCAACTCATCGCTGAGATCCTTGTCGGACTCGTCACTTCGATCGATGGGGTTGATAGGCCCTGCAAGGTCGCTTAGCTGCCGGCTGAAATAGGTTCGGCCCGCGGCCACCGCACGGATGGCCACGTACAGTTCGGACTCGTGCTCCGTCTTGCCAATGAAACCGTGGGCGCCGGCCCGCTGCGCTACAGCCATCGTCGCGGCGTTGCAGTGGGAAGACACCACCAAGATCGGTATATGCGGATGATGCAGATGTAACGAGCGTAGCAACTTGGCGCCATCGGTCTCCGTCGCCCCCAGGGCGTAGTCCGTCACGATCACGTCGGGTTGGTCTTGCTTTAGCGCCTCGAAGAGCTGCCGAGGCGTGCAAAAGCTACCGGCCACGTCCACGCTGTAATCATGCTTGAGCACCAGCTCCATGCCACGGCGTACCAGTATGTGGTCTTCGAGCAACATCACGCGCAAGCGCGGCGACAGGGTGTCGGACATGGCCTACTTCCTTTTCAGATGAGTCTGGCGTTCCCTTTTCCTTTCTCGTCGACCGCATGGTCTGCCTAGTCAAAGTGGCGGGCGATAGCCACTTTCAACGCCGCGAGCGTGCGTTGTATTTCCTCGGGCGGAAGCGGCGCATAGCCTCTAGCCGCGAGTTCCAGCCGATCCGCCAGCGCAGCTGCCTGATTTGCACGCAGCACCAACGCAGCGCCCTTCGCGCGATGCGCAAAGTGCACCATGTTGAGCGTGTCCTGCCTTGCCAGGGCTCGCTCATACTCCTGGATGTCCACATCGATACAGGCGCGGCACCATGGGGGTGGAAGGGGTTCATCCGGCGCTTGACCGGCGGGAGGCGGTAGGTCGAGCCATCGCGCGAGGGTGGCATACAGCGCCTCGGGGCGCAGGGGCTGGTGCAAGACGCCATCCAGCCAGCTATCCAAGGCGCGACGCCTGTTCTCGCCGCCTTGCTCCATGATGGCGACGAGGGGAATGCGAGTGCGCTTTGCGAGCTTGGCCACCGCCAAACGCAGCAGGGCTTGGTAGACGGTTGCGTCCGGCCCTTCCAAGGCCATTAGGATCACGTCGGGCGCCTCACGATCGATGGCATTCAACGCCGCCAGGCTGTCAGCCACTGGGAGAGGGTCCAGGCCAAGCGACTTGAGTTGGTCAGCCAGCACGGTGCGGCCCTGGCGATCCTTGGCTACCACCAGGATGCGTGCAGGCGCCTTGGGGCGCGCGTCGTACACCGCGGTGGGTTCTCTAACTGCCAAATGCATAAACCGCTCAGCTTGGCGATAAGCGTAAGAGATGAGGTTGGGAGATGCGTTCATCACGAATACTCCAAAGTGGTCACGCCGCACGTAGCACACGGCGCGAGGCGTATAGGACCAACTGGTGCCTTGAGGCCAGAGCATGACATGGAACTTTAAAGTAGTCTATATAAAAGAGGTCTACTTTTAAATCTGTAGAGCCAAAAGGGGACTGCTCATAGGGTGTCGGCTATGACCGAACACTTGCTCCGCAATCTTGGAAAGGCGCTCAGAGCGAGGCGTGAAGCTTCTGGCTACAGCCAAGAGAGCTATGCGGACGCCATAGGCATGCACCGTACCTACTACAGCGCCGTAGAGAGAGGGGAAAAGAACCTCCAGCTCGACACACTTCAGCGCATATGTGCTGGGCTGAAGTGCAAGATGTGGGAGGTCTTGAAAGAGGCGGAATCGAAAACGCACGGATGAGGGTGCGCTGGCACGTAAGAGCTTTAGAGGGACGGCCGAAGGGTTGCTAACCTAGACGCCAAAGTTAGATTGCGGTCCGAAGCTGGTAAGCAAGTCCATACTTCGCGAGCTCTCCAATTACCCAATTGTGACCGTCTGGCATTCTAGTGAAGAACCCGATACATCGACCGTAGGAGCAAGATCATGGATCCAGTACTGATGGCTGGTGAGCTTGTCGAGATTGCTTCCAGCCTGCCACCCGACTCGATAGTGTGTTTAGAGCTACCTGCCTCGGTGATTAACGCGCATCAATTTTCATCTTCCAGCGAGAGCTTCTTCGCTGTAGCCGTTGAGAAAGCGTCCATCTCTTCCGAGCGACCGGATGGAAGCCCGGGCGGGACGATACAGGCTGGACCGGAAAACGCACTAAGAATTTCACTAGCGCCAGGTGAAACGGAACGGTTGTTTCTTTTGCGAAAGAAAGCAGTTTCGGACATGAATGCGCTCTTTGGGGACGAACAAGAAATGCTGTTCGAATTCGCTCGGGCTCAAAGAGCGCTGAAAGCAGCTTTGTCAATTCGCGACATGATGATGGGGCGAAAGGAAGCTGGTCTTTCAAATGGAAGCATTGGATTAGAGAGTGCAATAAAAGCAGTGGACGACGCTATTGAGAAATTTCTGGCCTGTGAGATTCCGATTAGTGTTCCTATTCCTGATGGCAAAAAATAGATCAAAGGGCTCTGAAGTTGGCAAAGGGGACGCTTTTCTTGGCCTGCCGAGAAAGGGCACATTTTTGGGGTAGGGAAGGCGCTGCCCCCTTTCATTGTATTGATGCATTGATCTGTCTGATTGTGCCTCATGTTGGAGATTGATGATGGGATTGTCGTTGGATGTTTCCGCATGGCCCGCACAAGAAGGGCCTTTAGTGGTCCCTTGGACTGAGCCCGGAAATCCAGCGCATTTTCATGCGTTTTCGATGGCTGAAGATTGGTTGGCCTTCGTGCATAGCTTCAATCTATCGCCATCCATTCCGCAGACGGTCGCTTTGAAGTATCTGCGGGCGCAAAAGCTCTATGCATTTGCGTGGTTCGACTGCGACTTGATCAAAGCGGGTGAGCTGGTGGCGCTCAGTGCGCTCGAACGCGCCCTGAAAGAAAATTATGAGGGAAAGTTAAAGAAATCGGGTCTTGCAGCATGGGTCGAATACATGGCCGAGCATGATGGGCTCACTGACAAAGTGCTACCGATCGCCCTGCGATGTGGCCAGCCCGTTGTGCAATATCTGTATGAGACAGATGCCGCGATCGAGGCGCGCAAGAAGATGGGCGCCCTAGAACCGAATACTCTGGCGCGTATCCGAAACGGTCTTGCGCATGGAGATCCCTTTGACGGACTGAGCTGGCCGGGGCTGTTGGAGATCGTTCGCGATTTGATTGAGTATGCGTATCGCAGGCGACTGTAAATAAGAAGCCCGGACATTCCCGGGCTTCTCAATCTCTTTTGGGGTGGTTACTGCGACCAAGCTGGTCGGCCCGGGCAACGAATCAGGGCGAACAAACTTCGCCTATTGCGAAGTTTGTTCGCAAGGGAATAGAATGGCCCCGGGCACTGATGGGTCGCTGGTTGCTACCCTCGCAAATGTGGAACCTGCTGTTGAGGTTCGTGGAGGTTTCTTACCTCTGTCCTTCCCGGGAGCACGGTCGCGACCGGGACGATGATGAGACGGGCTCGACGTCGCGCGGTTAGGTGACGACGAGCGAGGGTCTCGTCGTCACCGTGGAAAGAAGGGCGAAGCGTGCTGTCTGACCCGTTCTCTGGGTTGCGAGGGTCCGACGGGATTGATTCGGATGGTCCGAATCAGTCGCTGAAGGAAACCAGGAGAACACCATGAAAGACGCAGTTGCTCGACCGCATCCTTGGCGTAAGTGGATATTGCGTCACCTAAAGGCGGGGCTTCAAAACCCCCAGGTATTCCGCTGGTGCATGTTTGGCCTGCGGGTGCTCGAAGAAATTCGCCGTTGGTGGTCATGATGCTTGCGCAACGCTCTTCTTCTCCAAGCTTTTGGAGATTGTCATGTTGAACCAAGCGCTTCGAATGGCTCGGGAGTTTCATCGATTGACCCAGGCAGACCTGGCAGCACGGCTTGATATCTCGGCTTCATATTTGTCGGAGATCGAGAACGGAAAGAAGCGTCCTTCATTGGACATCCTAGATGGTTACGCCAGGATCTTCGGTGTTCCGGCTTCCACATTTCTTTTGTTTGAGGAACGATCGAACGGAAAGGCAGGAGACGGAAAGGCCTCAAAGGCCGAAAAGCTCCTCAAGTTTTTTGATTGGGTCCTCAATCAGGAGGCCGACGATGAAGCCCACGGCGCGAAAAAAGAAAGAACGCCTAGAACGACCCAAAAAGCAATACGCACTTGATCAATGCGCGCTTTTTGGGATCAAGGGCGTCGGTCAGCTGATGCGGGTGCTGCGATGGTGCAGCACCCGCGCTGAACTTGAAGGTTTCGACCAAATTAGGGGCAGCTATAAGGTTTGGGAAAATGAAAAGGGAAGGCTCATCCAGGCAGCTGGGCCGGACATGCGTAAGATTCAGGCGCGCATCGCCGTCCTTCTCCGTCGGGTCGTGCCACCGGAGTATCGGCACTCCGGGGTGCGTGATAGGTCATTCCTGACCAATGCCAAGTTCCATTCCTTGGATGAGCCTTCCATCAAGCTCGACATCAAACATTTCTATCCAAGCACCTCTTTTGCCCACGTTCGGCGCTTCTTTACGCAGGAAATGAAGTGCGCTGGGGATGTGGCGTTTCTTTTGGCAAAGCTCTGCTGCTATCAGCGCCGCCATCTTCCGACGGGAGGGGTTCATAGCGAAGTTCTTGCTTTTTATTGTCACCGGAAAATGTTCGAGCAGCTCTATCAACGAGCCAAGTCACGCGGTGGAGTGATGACCATCTACGTGGATGACATCATGCTCACGATGCCTGGGGCTTCTTTGACGGACCTCGAATGGGCACGGCGCCTTTTTGCAGGCCACCGGATGACCATTCATCCAGGCAAGTCGACGGTATTGCCTAAGCATGGGCTGAAAACGATTACCGGTGTGGATATACGCCGGGGTGAGCTGAAAGCCCCCGTCAGCCAACATCACCTTATTCGCAAGCGCCACGCTGAGCTTGCCATAGCGAAGGATGGACAGGAGGCGGCCACATTAGCGAAGAGCCTGGTGGGCCATCTGGATCATGTCGCACAGATTGAGCCACGGTTACGCAGCAGGGCTGCCGGGACTCGCGCTCTTCTGAAACACTTGGTCCTTCCGGCGAGCAACGAGAATAAAGTTCGCCGATAGAAACGGCGAGGTCAGAATCCCTAAAAAATGTCGCCTTTGCGGGTGGCATCGACGGGGCCACTCAATTGCCTCTAAGGGGGCAATTGAGGATCCCCTTTATTTGAGACTGATGCCGGGCGAAAGGGGCAGAACACAGTATTTGAGGCAGGAGAAGCGATCTTCGTAGCTCTCCCCATTTTTACGCCAGCATCAAGAAGTAGGAGGACGGCAATGGTCGGTGAGTTCGCAGCAGCAACAGCTTCACTTAAGACAGCGATGGACATCGGCAAGGCAATGCTCGATGCAAAGGGCGCCTATGAACAGGCGGACCTTCGCTTGAAGATTGCGGAGCTCATGGGTGAGCTGGCGACGGCTAGAGGTACCCTTGCGGACGCCGAGGACGCGGCACGTCAACGGGACGCCGAGATAAAGAGGCTAAACGAGGCGTTGCAGATCAAGAGCATCATCGTGAAGGACGGGGACGCCTACTTCGACATCGATGCGGACGGCAAGCCTACCGGTGAGGCCTATTGTATGCGTTGCTGGCAAGCCGATCATAGGCTGTTCCATCTCTCCTATCCTCGGCGTATGGACCACCCGACCGTCTGCCCTCAATGCAAAACCCAATACAACTTCTATCGGACTCAGCGGCACGAGAAGAAGGGGTGATTCAGTACACCTTCCAAGTCGCCTTTGATGGGTCCGAAGTCGCCTTGCCCATCTGGGCAACCATGAATGGGCGTTTGTGATCTAACTCAATAGGCGCACGGATATGGGCTGCCGATCTGAAGACGCCATTCTCTTGTTTGATGTGTTGAGGTGGAAAATTATGAGCGAAGGAGAAATCTCAGCGACCGACCCAAATCGAGAGACTGGTCTTGGCAGAGTGGCACTTTGGCTGGATGTCGACGATCTACGATGGCTGGCTATGCACTGTGACTGCGGTGATTCAACCTCGGAAGCCGAGCGAGATCGATGCGGTCGGATTCGCTTCCGCGCCAATGCAGCCTTACACAAGGCAGGGTTAAAGTGACTGATAGGGAAGCGGGCGCAGTTAAATGGGGCTAAGGATCGGCTCTTAACCGCCCACTCCGTCCCCTTTGGTTCCGGTCCCCTTTGGTTCCGTGGTAGGGAGCTGGGCTAGTTGAGGTTCCTGCTTTCGACCTGTAGCGGCCATTCGGAGATACATTTAGCACTCGCTTCAGGGGTTGCCTGCGCCAATGTCACCTACTCGACAACAACAACGATGGGCCACCCGCTTGGCGAGGAAGAGGGCTCAATCTGACGCGCTTACACAATCATTTAGTTCAGAGGTGTCACGTGCGAACGACCCGCGCGTGACGTGTCCATGTTGCGGTCAATCTATTTATCCGAAGACAATGGACTATATGCCAAAGCCTGGAACATTCAAGCAATATCGCTGTGTGCACTGTGGCGCTTGGCTCACTATAGATCTTCGATCGCGAATCAAGCTTATTGTCATGGGATCTATAGGGGCCGTAGTGGGGACTGCCGGTTACATCAAACTGCTAATCGCCATGGGAGTTCCTGTGCGCGAACACCAGAATGCCGTCCTCTGGCCATTCGCGATAGTGGGTTTCTTTTGCGGCCAACATGCCTTGGCTCGCTACATGCGAAAAATCGTGCGGTGGAAAGCAGTGGAAGACTGACGTGCCGTTCAACCAGACGATTCGGGACGCCCGCCAAATCGCCTTTGATGGGTGTCCACAAGTCGCCGGGTAGTCGCTCAGATATCCGCTTCCGATCCGAAGCGGATGGTTGAGCTATAGCTCAACGAAATTATCTAATCATTCGTGTTCAAAAGGGGAAATTAATGACTAATCGTCAGGCAAAGGCTTCAGTTCTTATCTTCATAGGCATAGTACTTATGATGACCACAGAGCCACTTGCAAAAGCACTTGCTAGTTCGACGCCACCGCTGATCATGGCGGGAGTTTACAGCTTGAGTCCGCTTGGACTCATATGTCTTGTCATTGGCATTTATCGCGCAGTGACGAAAGGGAAGCAAGCTTGAACAGACGAAACATGAGTTCTATAGGTGGAGCTACATCGCATATTGGAAGATGGGCCTAAGTCCGCTTTCGACTGCGGATTCAGCCGGTCGCTGACCAGGAAGATCTTGTACCCGTACCGTTGGAGTTCATCAGAATGCGTTTTGCGAGTATTTTAAACTTTTTGGGCGCAGTAATTTTCGGCTTGATAGCCTGCTACTACGCTCCTTGCGTTAGCGCATCGGATCTGGATATCGGTTGGAATTTGACCGTACGGCAGTGTGGAAGACTCTCGACGGGACGCGACGCAGTAGTTATAGCTCACGGAGTATCAGCGGGTTCAGGCTCGGAAGGGCCAGGCATAAGTATCACAGTGAATGAAGAGTCACCTTCCGGGTTGCGTTGGGCGTCTAGGTTTACCGCCTTGCATATTGGTGACGAGTTCTTAATAAGAGGATCGATATACCATGTCTCTTCCATATTTGTAACTGCGCCAAAGCCAGTGGCGCCCTATCGACCCGGGATGATCGGTAGTGGTTGTGTTGAAAATGATTCAGGTGCATCCGTCCGAGATGAGAATCAAAAGCTTCCTGTGGAAGATGAAGACGGTATCGTGTTGCCCGCTTACCTTTCCGTCGGAAATAGGCCATGCAGTTTGGAGGTTTCGGTCGCGTCCCTGGAAACCAAGGACGATCAAACGTCAGTAGTGAAATTGGAATGGCACGAAGACAAAAATTACAATGGCTACCCTGGATCGTGTCGCGAATCCGAAAGTACCTCGGGGAGCCTTAGGGAGATGGATCTCTTGAATTTGCCGGGCTATGGAGCTTTTCGCGTTCAATCCATCTTGGCAAGATCAAAAAAGCACGCGGATTGGGTTGTGCTTGTGCCGATTTCAGGTGCTACGCAAATAAGCGAATGAAAGATGTCTTGCGTGCATGCGTCGTTGGTGATCGCCTATGCTCCTTGTGGTTAAGGTCGCTTGGGCGCAAAGCGTCCGCTTCCGACCCGAAGCTGACACTGCGCAACTGAGAAGAGGCTTGGATCATGAAGTTGGTTCCTTCCCTGATGACTCGCATCCTTCGAGACTTTTGCCATGTCGAATGGTACGAAGTGAAGGAATTGAGGGTGCTCATTGCTAGTGGCGATGCTAAGTTCGACGTCGAGTTGTTTAAAAAGGAACTGGCGGAATGCATCATGAGCTACCCGGCAATTCCGGTCGTAGAGATCAACCGTCTTAGCGGCAACGAGTTTAGAACGCAGGATGAAGCCCGCCGTTGGCTGACCGAAATCCGGCGAGACGTGCTCGAGTTTGAAACATCCGCTTCCGACCCGAAGCGAATACTTTGATTCACTAGCTGTGACGGTCGACGAGGGGGTTGCAAGGTGACCATTGAAGTCTTTGAGAAGTTGCTAAGCCCGTCTACGATGCTGGACGGCGAGCAATCACTTCTTGGCATGAAGAGCGAAGCGATCCCGCTGCTCCGGGACCTCCTGGACGGAACCGCCAAGAACGCCAATGGCGTCGCCTACCGCAATCTTGGCTTGCCCCTTCATTGCGCTTTGGAGGTCGCTAGCCGGCTAGGTCCCGAAGCCAGGCCATTGGAAGGCCTTCTAGTGAAAGAGCTTCACGCCGGCAAGGCGGTAGCGGCTACCGCCTTAGGGCAGGCAGGCGAGACGACAGTGGAGGCACTTGCGATCAGTTTGGATCCGCCTGCTGCTGCGCGATTTGAGCTAGAGCTACCCTACGAGGCTGG
This sequence comes from Dyella flagellata, assembly GCF_030160275.1. GTDB lineage: Bacteria > Pseudomonadota > Gammaproteobacteria > Xanthomonadales > Rhodanobacteraceae > Dyella_B > Dyella_B flagellata. Next base: position 184,030 of record NZ_BSOA01000012.1, on the reverse strand, counting down.
TCTGGCGCTGATGCGGTTGGGCGCTTCTGAACACCCGAGCGTGCTGCGTTCAATTGAGGCGTCTAAAAGCGCGAAAGCGAATTGGACTAAGGTTCGCGAATGGGCCGCCAGGCGGAGTGGAATAGCTTCGGGCTAAAGTCTGCCACTGACCCTTGCCTGCCAGGTGAGATTTGGACTGAGGATGGAGCCCGTATGTATTGCCCATACCGTGGATCGCAACTGATCTTGACTGAAAATGGAGAGCTTCCTGATGAAATCACTTCATCGATCAATTTTCATTCTGGCCATTCTCTTGGCTTCTAGTGCAGCGTGCAGCGCCGACTTTTCCGGCCAGTGGGCGCTGTCCGTCGAGAATCCCGAACACCATATCGTTGCCACTCTCAAGGTGGAGTTCACGAACGAGAAAGCAGCATCTTGCATGGGTGGCGAGTGGAAAGTCCTGAAAGTCATTTCCGCGATGACGAAAGACAAGAATTTCTTCCCAGCGGCAGATCCACTCTCCTATCAAATTGAGGGCGGGAAACTGACGATTGGTCGAAACGAGGTATGCGATGCATACCTTTGGCTCCAAGGCGCACTTGGAGGAGTCTCGGTGAGGGGCGACTACTTCCGTCTAGGACTTGGAGGAACCACTCCGCTGGGGTACTTCGACTTGAGGCAAGCCAAATGACTACGGAGCTAGCTGTTCTTTCAAGCCGGCGATAGTTCGCAGCGCTGGTAAGGTGGGCACTGAGTGTCCGCCACCCAAGGCGGACTAGTCACGATCGGAGAGATGGAGTGGTTGAGATCCGAATAGCACCAGCTGCCTGGCTGTTACCGATGGTCATCGGCGTTTGCCTTGCATCTTGTAAGGGGGCCGATGCCCCTGCACCTCTTGGCGCACGACCCGTGCAAGAGCTTCATGCAGCTTGCGCAGCCCTCGCGCAGTTTGCTAAGGACTTGCAAGCGCAGCACCCTGAGAACGACTTTCAGCGATTTGCCGCCTCCCCAAATAACTATACGTTTGTCGTTAAAGAGAGTCGCGACTCCTACACCTTCTACTTTGGGCTCAAGCCTTTTCACGGACGACCAGTAATTGACGAGGGAGCAGTCTACAAAGTGGACAAGGCCGACGTGAGAGCCGTGAGGGTCGCACCTCATTGAAACGTCCGCTTCCTTCCAAAGCGGGGAAGTTGGGGAACACCTCAACCTACACACCACCGCCCCTAGGGAAACCCCCAGCTAGCCAAACCCCTCCGCAGGAGTAGTAATGCGTACCAAGGGGCAGGGGACAAAAACTTTTCCGCGATGCGATAGCGGCAGCAGCAGGCTGCATGCTCATACTCGTCTGAGCGCATCCATTTGCCATTCCGCTACGCTGGGGGAGCAAGGGCCATCATGTCGGAACCATCCCAAGCAGAACCTCCTTTGGGGATGCTCGACCCTCCTCGATCATCCGCCGTCAGTGAGACACACAGCCATGTAGCGTCAAGCGCCGCAGCCGGTAAGTCCACGCGCCTCGCGTTGCCGCAGTCGCGAAGGATGCGGCTATGCGAACTCGGCTATGAAGATATCCCCCGGCTGAGTAGCCTCTTCGCGCAAACCAAAATGCATCCCTTGCTGTTGGACAGTCCTACGCGTTTCATCGATGTTGCCGCGGTCGTAGCTTGTGTCCATCGGCTTTACGCCACGTCGCAGGGGCTTGGAGCCTGGCTGGCGGAGACGCTGGATGGCGCGTTCGTTGGCCTGTTTTCCCTGCTGCCTATCGAAGGATCAGCCGATGTGGAAATTCATGTGCGGCTGAAACCGGAAGCCTGGGGTCGCTGGTATGCGATCGAAGGAACGCAGCTGTTATGTCGGCAAGCGTTCGAGGTGGTGGGGTTGCCGCGTTTATTCGGCTATTGCCACCCGGATCAACAGCGAGTACGGCGGATCATGGAGCACTTCGGTTTTCGTGATCGAGGATTGTGCGAGCATCGCCGTCAAATCGCCCATTGTTATGAGCTGGATGCGGAAACGTGGCGGGAGCGCAGCGCTATTGTTGCGCATTGAAGGCGTTAAGGATGCTCTGATCGTGTCCGTTACCGCACATTAAGTGCGTCTGGCGATGCGTAGGCTGGGATGGCAATCCCAGCTCCGGGATGCCGCATGGGTGCTGGGATTATCATCCCAGCCTACAGGTTGGTTCAGAGTTGATGCACGATCCAGCCCGCTGGCATGGGCGCGACCGGCGCGGTGCCGCGAATGGCGGCCTGCACGACATCTTCTGGGGTACTGTCGGCTTGCTGCCAGCGTTGCGCGAGGCGGCCAAGGATGTCGCGCGTGTCTCGGGTATAGGTGCCCTCAAGCTCGGTTCCGACATCGGCGCCCAGCTTGCTGGCGTAGACCATGCGCAACTGCGGATTGAGTTCGAACAAGGCCAGCAGTTTGCGCATCGCATCGGCGTAGAGTGCCAGCTCCAGCATCGGGCGCTGGGTCTGTTGGCAATACCACACGGTGAGGTATTCGATCGGACCAAGCAGGCGGCGGCGATTCATCGAACCCTGGCTGTAGCAGTTTGCATCCTCGGCAGCGCTGCGGCAGGAACCGCCCCATGCGCTCAGCTGGCCGGCCGGAAGGTCCATGCGCTGTGCCGCGGCAGCCAGCAGGTCGGCGACGCATTGCTTGGCGGCCGCGTCTTCGCTCTCGGCAATGATCAGCAGCATCTTCAAAAACAGAGGGTAGGCCTCATCGCCCAACTGGCGCACGATGCGCTTGGCCAGCGTAAGGCGCAGCTCCATCGATGACTCTTGCTGCAGCGCGCCCACCAAGCGCCGCGTCGTTTCCAGCAGCGGTTCGGCCAAGGTTTGCAGATCGGCGGGCATGCGCGCGGTCTACGGCCCGTTTCAGCCGAGTGGCGCCAGGATATGGTTGACCAGTTGATCGAGCTGGGTGGCGGAGGGAGCGTAAAGGTCGGTGCGCGCATTCAGCAAACGCTCGGCGGCGCTGGTGCCGGCCCATACATCCAGTCCTAGCAACTGATTGCCGGTGGCCGTGCGCAGCTGCGCGGAAACGCTCAGGCCGGCCGGTGCCTGGACCGCGTCCGCGCCGGCCAGCGGCAGCAGACGTGATGGAAGCTCGGTAGGGTTCATGGCGTCTGGATACGATGCGATGTCTGTAGCGAGTCTAGGTCCGATACCGCATCACGCCAGCTGGGGGAATCCCTAGGTGGTGGCTATCCTCGGACCGGCGCACACTGCGCAACGTTGGGCTTGAACCGCGCAATCAGGTGAGGCATGGCGGGGCAGAACCAGGATAGTGGCGATCGCACCGAAAAACCGACCGCCAAACGGCTGCGCGATGCGCGCAAGGACGGCGATGTTCCCAAGAGCCGTGAGCTGACCAGCACGGTGCTGGTAGTGGCCTGGCTGTTGCTGTTGATGATGGGCATGCCGCTGATCCGCGCGCGCTTGAGCGGTTTGTTCGATACGGTCGTACAAGGCGTGCATCAACCGTTCGACCAGGCCTTGCACAACGTCGGTTGGGCTGCGTGCGTCGCCTTCTTGTGGTTGACGGTGCCGCTTTTGCTCTGCGCGGCAGTGGTCGCCGTGATGGTCGAATTCCTGCAGGTCGGTCCGGTCTTCGCGCCCAAGAAGATCAAGCCCGATGCCAGCCGGATGAATCCCGCCGAAGGCATCAAGCGCCTGTTCTCGCAGGAGAACCTGGTGGAGGTGATCAAGGCGATCGTCAAGAGCAGCTTGCTGATCGGCTTGTTCGCGTGGGTGTTGTTCGCCCTGATCGGCCAATTCGTGAATCTGCCTTATGTGCCGCCGCAGGCGACGGGCGAGGCGCTGTGGGTCGCCGTGAAACGCTTTGCTACCGGCGTGATCTTCGTGTTCTTTTTTGTCTCTGCGCTGGACGTGTTCTACCAGCGTTATGCCTTCACCAAAAAGATGAAGATGAGCCGGCGCGAAATCAAGCAAGAGTTGAAGGAGAACGAAGGCGATCCGATGATCAAGTCCCGCCGCCGCCAGCTGCATCAGGAATGGTCGCAGCAAAACACCCTCGCGGCGGTACGCAAGGCCAGCGTGGTGGTCACCAATCCCACCCATCTGGCGATTGCGATCCGCTACGAACAAGGCGAAGACGATCTGCCGGTGATCGTCGCGAAAGGGGAGGATCACGAAGCGGCGCTGATCCGCCAGGCGGCGGAAGAGGCCGGTGTGCCGATCATGCGCAACGTGAGCCTGGCGCGCGGTCTCTATGAGAAGGTGGAAGTGGACGACTATCTGCCTGGCGATTTCTTCGAGGCGGTGGCGGAGTTGCTGCGTTGGGCAGAGTCGATTCGCGAGTCGCGCGACGGCAAGTAACGACAAGTTTCAATTCGCGAATATCTGCTCCCTCCCGTACGTGTAGGGGAGGGTTGGGGTGGGGTGAAGCAACCTCGCGGCGAACTTCAACAATGCGGCAAGCTCGTGCAACCCCACCCCAACCCTCCCCTGCCAAGCAGGGGAGGGAGCTACTACTTGCTCCCTCCCCTACGTGTAGTAGGGGAGGGCTGGGGTGGGGTGAAGCAAGCTCGCGATGAACTTCAACAATGCGGCAAGCGCGTGCAACCCCACCCCAACCCTCCCCTGCCAAGCAGGGGAGGGAGCTACATATCGCGCGCGCCTACAAAATACGCTTGAGCGCCACCAGCAAGTCCCGGTTCTCGTACAGCTTGCGCATCACCACCTCGATCATGGCCCCCAGCGCCAGCAGCAGTACCCAGGTCGACAGCCACGACTTGATCGGCATCGCCAAGGAAAAGACATTGAGCTGCTGCGCATAGCGGTTGACCAGGCCCATGGCGATATCGACCAGGGACATCACCACCAGCATCGGTGCGGAGAACACCAGCACTGCCGTCATCAGATAGTTGAACTGCCCGACGAAGAATTCCATCCCGCCCGGACGCAAGGGTGGCAGCAGGCTGGCTACCGGCCAGATCGCATAGCTCGACATCAGCAGGTCCAGAAACACCATGAAGGCGCCGCTGACCATGAACAGCCAGGTCGCCACCTGCATCAGGAAGACGCCGGTGATCGTGCTCTGCTGGCCGGCAAGTGGGTCCATCTCCATCGACATCGACGTACCGGCCTTGGTGTCGATCACGCTGCCGGCGGCACCCAAGGCCCAGAAGACGGTGCCGAAGCAGAAACCGATCAGCAGACCTACGAACACTTCCTTGCCGAGCACCATTACCCAGGTGGCCCCTTGCATGATCGTCGTGCTTGGATGGGCGGCTGCCGCGAGCGGATAGACCAGGATCGCCAGGCTCACGTAGAAGCTGTTGCGCACCAGGGCAGGCATCGTCTCGGAGGTCATCAACGGCAGCACCAGGAACGCCGCGACGATGCGCGGCAAAGTCAGTGCGATGCCGTCGAGCTGATTGCCGAGATCGTCAACCGAAAAAGGAGCCATCGGTGGGTGGTCAGCTCAGCATGCCGGGAAAATCGGTGAACAGCCGGTCGGCGAACTTGAACAAGGTGCCGCCGAGCATCGCCGCGGTTGCCAGCAAGGCCAGCACCACCACTACGAATTTCACCGCGTACGGCAAGGTCTGCTCCTGGATCTGCGTGGCGGCCTGCAGGAACGCGACAATCAGGCCGGCGATGGCCGCGGCGAGGATGGGCGGCGCCGACAAGGCCAGCACCAGCCATAAGGCTTCGCGTGCGAGCTGGACTTCCTGATCGTACATGCGCCGCCTCTATTGATAGGTGAGTACAAGGCCATGGATCAGCTTGGCCCAGCCGCTGAGCAGGATGAACAGCAGCAGCTTGAACGGCAGCGACACCATGGTGGGCGAGAGCATGATCATGCCCATCGCCAACAGGATGTTGGAAACCACCAGGTCGATCACCAGGAACGGCAGGAACAGCAGGAAGCCGATCTGGAACGCTTGCGTCAACTCGCTGACCGTGAAGGCGGGCATGATCACGATGAAGTCGTCGGCACTCAGTTCCTTCTGTCGCTCCGGCGGCAGCAGCCGCTTCGCGCTTTGCAGGAAAAAGTTGCGTTCAACCTGATGGCTATGCTTGATCAGGAATTGCCGCAGCGGTTCCTTGCCCGTTTGCACCAGGGTGCCCAGCTTATCCATGTTCATCGGCCCCGGCGCCTGCGTGCTCATTTGTGTTTGCACGCTCTGGTAGGTGTCCATGATTACCGGGTTCATCACGTAGACGGAAAGTATGATCGCCAGGCCGTTGAGCACTACGTTAGGCGGCACTTGCTGCAGCCCCAGCGCGTTGCGCAACAGGCTGAGCACGACCACGATCTTGGTGAAGGAGGTGACCATCACCGCCACGAACGGCGCCAAGGCCAGGGCGACGACAACGGTAATGATCAGGGCCGGCGAAAAGCTGCTGAAATCCACGTGTCGTGCCCTTCTATGGGTTGCCGCGATGGGTCATGCGTACGCCCAGCCATTCGCCCAGCGCAACGATCACGCCTTCGCCACAGCGACGCTCGCCGAGAAAAATCTCGACCGTGTTGCCGAGCAGCGAGCTGTCGTAGCTGAGCACGCTGCCCGCTTGCAGGGCGCCTGCTTGTTCGGGGCTTAGGCTGAGCCGGGTCAAGCGAAAGCGTGGCCGACGGGCATCGACGGCGCTCGACAGCAGCGGTCGGGCCGCTATCGTCCATTGTCCGTTCCGGCGTTGCACCAGCCAGCCGGGGGGAAGGCCGAACATGCTGCGCGAGGTATCTCGGTCGGGCAGCAATTGCGCGTCGCAGTCTGCTCCTTCGCTGACGAACAGCACGTCGCCCAGCGACAGTTCCGCAGCGGTTGCCAGATCTAGCGCGCGACCCTGCAGCAGCAGATCGAACGTCAGCACCGTCGCGTCGCCGAGCATCGACAGTCTGGATGGATCGCGCTTCCAATCGGCGCAGGCGGCCAGCAGGCGGATCTCGGCCACTCCCAGGCCTAGCCAGCCTTGCACCGATTGACCCTCTTCGCCTTGCCAACTGAGCGCCAGCCACAGGGAAACGCTGTCCGCGCCGGCAGCCATGAATCGGCTAGCCACGAAACCACCGCCAAACACGCGGCCGAGTGCCTCAAGCATCGGCTCATGGGCAAGCGACCAAGCTAACAGGCGCGCGTCGCCGGCATAGTCCTGCCATTGCGCATCACCCAATGGATTGGCGGTCTGCTCCCGCTCCAGTGCAACCAGCAGCCGTCCGTGCGGGCCGTCGAGGCAGACGCGTGCCAGCGTTGCGGCGTGGCGCTGGCCAACGCCGGCGTGCAATTGAAGTGCGCCGTGATCCTTAAGCGCATTGCCGCGTGACAACAACACGCGTGCGGCTTCGCTTAGCGCTTCGCCGGCTTCGTCCGCCACCTGGCCGCGATCGATCATGAGCGTCGTGTCGCGCAGCATTCAGCTTTGCCCCAATACGACGCGGGTAAGCTCCACCACATTATGGGCTCCCAGCTTGGCCATCATGTTGGAGCGATGCAGCTCCACGGTCTTGGGGCTGATGTTCAATTCGTCGGCGATCACCTTGTTGAGCTTGCCGCTCATGATGCCGTCCAGCACCTGCCGTTCGCGGCGGGTGAGCTTGGACAACGCACCGGACGCCGCCTGCGGCGCATGATTGGCCAGTGCGGTATGGATGGCGTCGATCAACAGCGGCGCGTCGAACGGCTTTTCGATGAAATTGGCGGCACCGTGGCGCATCGCATCGACCGCCAGCGGCACGTCGCCGTGGCCGGTGACGAAAATCAACGGTATCGACAAGCCGCGATGAACCAGCTCCCCCTGCAATTCCAGGCCGCTCATGCCCGGCATGCGGATGTCGCTGACTATGCAGCTCCTTGAGGGCGGAGCCTCCCGCGCCAAGTCTTTCAGCAGTGCTGAGGCACTGGGAAAATCGCGGACCTGGAAGCTGGCTTGCTCGAGTATCCAAGTACAGGATTGACGAAATTCCTGGTGGTCGTCGACCAGGTAGACGCGGGTATCGAGCGCAGTCGTCATCAAGCCAGCCCTCGTGGCACGGTGAACACCAGCGCGGCACCTTGCCCGTTCTCGTGGTTCGGCTCGGCGAACAACCGGCCTTCGTGGTATTCGATGATGGAACGGCAGATCGCCAGTCCTATCCCCAGGCCGTCCGGCTTGGTGGTGTACATGGGCGTGAACAGCTGTCGCATGCCGTTCTCGTCGATGCCGCAGCCCTGGTCGATAACGCGAATTTCGACCATGTCCTCATCGTCCAGTCGCGCCGACAAGTGAATGCGCCGGTGCGCGGGCGCGGTACCGTGCATCGCTTCGATGGCGTTCTTGATCAGGTTCAACAGCACCTGCTCGATCATTACGCGGTCGGCGAAGATCGGCGGCAGGTCTTGCGGGATGCTGCTGACGATGTGCACTTGGTACTGCTCCGCTTCCAGGCGCAGCAGCTCGATAACCCCCCGGATCAGCGCGCGGGCATCCAGGTTCTGCCGGTGGGGTTCGCGACTGCGCACGAATTCACGGATGCTGCCGATGATCTGTGCCGCGCGCTCGGTCTGGCGTTTGGCCAGATGAATGCCCTGGCGCAGGCGCTGGTCTTCCGATTCGCCGTCGACGATCTGCTCGCAGCCCGACAGGTAGTTGATCGCCGCGGACAGCGGCTGGTTGAGTTCGTGCGCCAAGGTGGTGGCCATTTCACCCACGCTCATCATGCGCGAGGTGGAAAGCAGTTGCTCATGCTGCTCGCGATGCCGGCGCAGCACTTCGACGCACTCGCTGATGTTGATCAGGAACACGGCGTCGGCGCGATCGCCCAGCACCAGCTCGCGGCGCTCCATGCGATACCAGCGGCGGGTATCGGGTGCGAAGTAGATGCGCGCGCCGCTCTTGCCGTCCGTCGTTTCGAACGTGTTTTCAAAAGCTTCGCGCGTTGGCATGCCGGCAAGTTTGGGAAATTCCGCGCGGAAGGCGGCATTGCATGTCAGCGTGGCGTCAGGTTCGCGCCGAAATACGATGCATGGCCAAGGCAATGCGTCGATCAGCGCATAGCCTGGTCCCTCCATGCCGGATACATCCGCTGCGTGGATCTGTTTGCGGTCGAGTCGCGCCACAGGCATAGTCGCCTATCCTTGAATAACTTGGGTGTCGCTCCGGTGGTGGCGGCGCGACATTAGCTATTTGACTTATGCGGCCTCGATCACGGCCGTCTTTTTTCGTGCACCACTACATCGTGCAACCATCCACAAAGATAATCGAGCAGCTTGCGGTGTTATGTTTCAGGTGAAATGTCGAGTTCAAATTCAGCGGAGCGGGATAATGCCATGAAGAAACGACTATGCAACGTGCTGGTCGGCCTATTTTTGCCAAGTGCCGCCTTCGCGGCGGATGCCGCGGGGCATGACGGTTCGCTGTTGAGCCTGTTGGTGCCGTTGATTGCAGTGACTATGGCCATGCTCGCGATGCTGTGGTGGCTCAAGCGTGGCAAGGCGCTCAGCGGCAACGGTCCGCTCAAGGTGGTGCAAGCGGTAGCGGTGGGGACACGAGAACGCGTTGTGGTGCTTGATGCACAAGGGCGGAGATTAGTGATTGGCGTCACACCGAGCAAAATCGAACTGCTGGCGGAGTTGCACGCTGGGGACGAGCCTACAAAAAACAGATGAATTTTTTGTGATGGCGCACAAATGCGATGCGAATCACGTGTCATCTGAGATGCAATAACCAATTGCAGAAAATTTTCTTCGAATCTTTAATCCATTTAATTTTATGAATAACGAACCTAGGGTCGCCCCTAGGTTTCGCTTTTTGCAAACGCTGGTAGGTTCGCCTCCACTGATGCCGACAGGGGGCATTGGCCATGTGTAGGGAAGGTTTGAAGCCATGGCGGCGGCAAGGAGAAATCGGGGGGCGCAAGCCGCTCGGTTTGCGTGTTACCGCCCGCTGGAGCTGCACGTGTTGGCCAATCACGTTCCACTTCACATCGACATCTGCGCACCGCGGCGGCGAGCCCGGAGCTTGCGGTACGCAAGCAAGGTCGCCGGGTAATGGCGCTGGAGTCGATTCTTTCGCGGCTAGGCTCAAGCAGGGGCGGGTCGCGCAGCTATAGCGACCTGGTGCTGGTGGCCGGGGTCGTGGCGATCATCGGATTGATGATCCTGCCGTTGCCGATGGTTGGCATCGACGCGCTGGTAGCCTTGAACATGCTCATTGGCGTGGGTCTGCTGCTGGTCGCCATCTACATCCCCGCGCCGGTGGCCTTTTCCAGTTTTCCCAGCGTGTTGTTGCTGACTACACTGTTCCGCCTTGCGCTGTCGATTGCGATCACCCGCTCGATTCTGCTCAATGCCGACGGTGGCCGCATCATCGATACGTTCGGCAACATGGTAGTGGGCGGCAACCTGATCGTTGGCCTGGTGGTGTTCCTGATCATCACCGTGGTGCAGTTCATCGTGGTCGCCAAGGGCGCCGAACGCGTCGCCGAGGTGGCCGCGCGCTTCTCGCTCGATGCGATGCCAGGCAAGCAGCTATCGATCGATTCCGATCTTCGTTCGGGTTTGCTCGAAAAGGACGAGGCGCGCCGGCGCCGGCGATTGCTGGAAGTGGAAAGCCAGCTGCATGGATCGCTCGACGGCGCCATGAAATTCGTCAAGGGCGATGCGATCGCCGGCATGGTGATCATCATCATCAACTTGCTCGGCGGCCTGGGCGTGGGCGTGCTGATGCACGGCATGAGCCTGGACGACGCCATGCACACTTATAGCGTGCTTACCGTCGGCGACGGCCTGGTCGCGCAGATTCCAGCCTTGCTGGCTTCGATTTCGGCCGGCCTGATCGTCACGCGTACCGCCGGCGACGAGGAAGAACGAAATCTCGGCGCGATCATCGCCAAGCAGATCTCCAGCGAACCCCGCGTCATGATGATCGTCGGCTGCATCGCGCTGGGCATGATGCTGGTGCCTGGCTTCCCGCTGGTGGTCTTTCTTCCGATCGGCGTAGCGATGGTCGGCATGGCGTCATGGCGCATGCGCGAACGCGTTGGTGTGCTGCGCAAGCTGTTCAAGGTGCCGGAAAGCCAGGCCGAACTGCTGCCGCCGGATGTGGCCGACACCGATGCGCTGATGCCGCCGCCGGCCTTGTTGCTGGAAGTGAACATGGCGGCCTTGCAGGCGCTGGGCAGTGCCCAGGTGCGCAATTTATTCCGCCAGGTGGTCGGCAGTCTGCGCGAGGAATATGGCGTGCCGCTGCCCAAGCCTGCGCTACGTGCTGGCTTGAACTTGCCCGAGCAGGGCTATGCGCTATACGCCTACGGGGTGCGCATCGGCTACGGGGTGCTGAAACCGGAAGCATTGTTCTTGCCTGGGCGAGTGGCACTGCCGGCCCAGCCCCAGGGCGATGCCGCGTTGGTAAAGGAGGGCGTCGTCGGCTTTCCGGGACGCTGGGTGGCGCGCGACGGCAGTCATGGCGCGCGCGCACTCGAACCGCCGCAAATGCTACGTGAACATATCCGTCTCGCTTTGGAGCGGCATTTGTCGCTGTTCGTCGGTATCCAGGAGACGTCCAATCTTTCCAATGGCCTGAGCCGCGACTATCCCGACCTGGTCCGCGAGATGCTGCGCGTGGTGTCGCCACAGCGCGTTGCCGATGTGCTCAAGCGGCTGGTGGAAGAACGTGTACCGATTCGCCAGTTGCGCGATGTGTTCGAGGCGATCACCGATGCCGCCAGCCGCGAGAAGGACATCGTCCTGGTCGCCGAGTATGTGCGCATGTCGTTGCGCCGCCATATCAGCTATCGCTACGCCGACGACGACCACGTCTTGCGTGTGCTGGTCACACGCCCGGAATTGGAAGAGCGCCTGCGCCGCTCGGTGCACAACGGCCCAGCCGGCGCGCAGTTGGCGGTGGAGCCGGATCTGGCTGCGCGGCTGCTGACCCAGATCGGTGACTACGTCAGCGGCGAGCATGGTGCTTCGTTGGTGATGATCAGTTCGACCGACGTGCGCCGCCATCTGCGCAAGCTGACGGAGGCGGAGTACGCCGACATACCCGTGCTTTCTTATCAGGAGCTGGTACCGGACCTGCGTCTGGTACCGGTCGGACAACTTGTGGCTTGAAGCCGCGTATTTCCTTGCAACCGGAAACATTCATGACGAAAAAAATCAGGGGCGGATGGAGCATGAAGCTTGGTGCGCGGATCGGAGGTTCGCTATTGGTTCTGGGGTTGATGCTAGGCGCAACGAGCGCTTCGGCAACACCCATTCCTTTCAAGAAAGGCGTAGTCGAAATTCATGCGGACAAGAGCTTGCACGAATTTTTGCCGGACTTCTTCCATGACCAGGGGCTGGAGGTAGTGATGAGCCCGCAGGTCGCGTCAAGGTCCGGCACGCTCAACGGCGACTTCAAGGGCAGCTATGCGCAGGTGTGGCGCAAGCTTGCCGACAGCAATGGGCTGTTTGCGTATTGGGACGGTTCGGCCGTCTATGTCTATCTCAATACCGAACGCCAGACGGACTACACCAGCGTGCCCTTGCCGGTGGAGCAGCAGTTCCTGGCCGCCATGGCCAGCGTGAACTGGTCCGATGCCGCCAGTGGCGACATCTGGCGGCTGGAACCGAGCACCGGGCTGGTGATGATCACCGGCAGCAAGCGGTTTATCGATCAGGTGAAGCAGATGGCGCAGACCATCGCCGGCCTGGGCCAGAATCCCAGCCTGCGCTTCAAGTTCTATCCGCTGAAGTACGCCTGGGCTTCGGATACGACGATCACCGTCGGCAATCGTCAGGTCACCGTGCCCGGTGTTGCCACGGTGCTGCGGCAATTGGTGGGCGCCGCCGGCAACGATCAGTTCGGTGGCGCACACGAACGCCTGATTTCGGCGCGCCAGCCGGGGCTGCGTGGCCAGGGCCTGGCGGGCATGGGTCAGCAGCCGCCACCGCCATTGGGCAACTACACCGTGCCCGCGCAAAATAGTGACGACAGCGATGCGGCATCGTCGAATACGACGTCTTCGCAACCCTCGCAGCAGAACACATTGCAGTCCATCAATGGCCAAGGCGATAGCCGTATCGTCGCCGACAGTTTTCGCAACGCGATCATCGTGCGCGACACAGCCGATCGCATGTCCATGTATGACGAGCTGATCCGCCAGTTGGACGTCGCGCCGCAAATGGTGGAGATCGAAGCGACCATCATCGACGTGAACAAGCAGAAGGCGCGCTCGCTGGGTGTCAACTGGTTCTATAAGAACCGGGGCATTACGGGTGGCTTCACCAGCAACGGCCCCGCCACTGGGCAGACGGGGGACGCGGCCCAAATTGCGCTGGCCGCCGCCTTGGCGGGAGGAAAAAATAGCGCGGCGCTGTCGGACTTGGCCAGTTTGTTCGGCGGCGGCGGTCGGATCGGCGCCATCCTGGGCGATCCCGCGCATTTCATCGTGAACGTGGATGCACTGGAAGCCGATGGCGTGACGCATATCGTGACGCATCCGCAGGTGATCACCATGAACGATACCGAGGCGGTCATCCAGAGCAACCAGACCGTCTACGTGCCGGTGTCGGGTGCCTACAACTCCGACTTATACAACGTCGTGGCCGGTACCACGCTGCGTGTGACGCCGCATCTGGTCGAAGAGAACGGCAAGCTGCACATCCGTTTGGCAGTGCAGATCGACGACGGCAACATCACCTTTACGTCGGCCGATTCGCAAGGCGTGTCGTATCCGATCGTCAACAACAATGCGGTGAATACGCAGGCGGTGATCGAGGATGGCCAGGGCCTGCTGCTGGGTGGCCTGATCCAGGACACCGGCAGCAATGCCACGCAAAAGATTCCGGTACTCGGCAATATTCCGGTGCTCGGTTATCTGTTCAAGACGGTGCAGAAACAGCGCGCGCATACCGAACGGCTGTTTCTGATCACGCCGCGCCTGATCGCGCTCAATCAGATCAGCGGGCAGGAAACCCCAAGTTCGTCGAAGGTGACGATCGAATCGCAGCAGCAGATCGACGACCAGGATGCGAAGAAGACCGGCTGGTGGCGGTTCGACAATCCGCAGCCGGCCACGCAGCCGCAGCCGTCCAGCGCGCCGATTCCGCCGCAACCACCCCTGCCCGTGACCCCTACAGTCGCGCCACGCACTCACTAATGGAGCCGGATTTCAGACCGCCAAGCCATGAACAGCCAAGTCGCCCCTCGAACGCCTAGCAAGGAACGGCCGGCACCACGCGTGCAGTTGCGTTTGCGCGTGTTCAGCGGCGTGCATGCCGGCGCGGAATTCCGCCTGCCCGAACGCGGCATCCTGATGGTCGGCCAGGCGGATGACTGCGACCTGATTCTTGGCGATGCCGAGATCGGCGATCATCATTGCGTGCTCACCGTAGTCGGCGATCAGGTGCTGCTGCGCGCCTTGAACGGTGAGGTGGAAATCCAGGAGCGGCGGATCGCGGACGGCGAAAACGTCGCGCTTGAACCCTTCACCATGGTGCGCCTGGGCAAGGTGCAGTTCGCTATCGGACCGCACTGGAGCGAACGCTGGCTGAGCTTCGACAACGCAGTGGACCATACGGCGGCCAGCGCGACGGAAAAGCAGCTGGCGAGCCGGCGGCGCGGGGTGCTGGCGATCGCCGGCTTGCTGCTGGCCTTTGCGCTGGTGGTGCTGCTGGGCAGTTGGAAGGTGAGCCACCCTGCGGATGTCCATCCACACAGCGCTAGCGATCAGCTCGACACAACGCGGAACATCCTGCATCAGATGTCGCTGCAGCATGTCGTCGCCAACATCGACGACGGCGACCGGCTGGTCGTGCACGGCGTGGTGGGCAATGCCGCGCAGCTGCCCGAACTCAAGCGAAAACTTTCCGCGGCCGGCCTGACCACCGTGCTGGCAGTGCGTGACTGGCCGAGTGTCGCCAAGCAGGTGAAGGATATCTTCGGCATGCATGGTTACACGGTGGAAACGCAGTTGCTGGATCAAGGGCTGATCGAGGTCGATGGTCACTTTGGCGATCCGGACACTACCGAGCGCGTGAAGCGGGAGGTGCTCGGTTCGGCCGACATGCAAAGCCTCAATGGCGACGTGGGTCTCAATCTGGCCTTGCGCAATTACGACGAGCGCAAACCTGAGGCGCCCAAGCTGGACCAGGGCAAGCTCATCCAGCACGTGAGCAGTGGCGCGGACAGCTACGTGGTGACGCGTGATCAGTCGCGCTACTACCCAGGCAGCAGTTTGCCGCAGGGTGGCATTTTCGTCGGCGTCACCAGCGACCAGAACATTCTGCTGCGCATGCCCGACAACACTTATATGCAACTGAACAGGGACGACAAATACATGACGCCGCATCCCCTGGGTGACATGAATTCGATCGATATGCAGCGTTTGATGCCGGCCGCGTCAAGCAGCAGTGCAACCCCAGTTGCTTCCGGCGCCGCCGCGCCATCGGCCGCCAAAGCCGCTCCCGCGAAGGAGGCGCAAGCGCCCGACCATCGTTGAGTGGCAAGCCATACGAAGTGGCCAGATGCTGCCGCTTCGATTCCCCGGAGCCCGCCCATCAGTGAGCCCCCCACCAGGCAGGAGACGACAATGAGCAGCAACGCGATCAGTTCAAACAGCAACAGCCAGTTCCTCAATACCACGATTGCCAACGGCGCGGCCTCGGCCGGCCAGGGCGTCAGCAGCGATCAGTCCAACAGCTGGTTCGAAGCCTTGGCCAAGGCTTGGGGCAACGCGCTGGACCAGCAGGCCAACAAGGTCACCGCCTTGTCCGACCAGGTCAGTGCCGGGTCCGACGCCGGCGTGAACGGCCAGGCCGGCAGCCCGAACGGCGGATCGGACAATCCCTCGACGCTCACCCAGCTCACGGCGGAGAGCCTGAAGATGCAGTTCCTGTCGACCAGTGCATCCACCTCGACCAATGCCGTCGGCCAGGCCTTGAGCACCCTGGGTCAAAAGCAGGGTTGAGCGTATTTTGCCAGGAGGTCTTCACATGAATGTGCTACCGACTCAAATGGTCAACGTCGCCGATTTTGCCGCGACGCCCGGCGCCGGCGCGGCCACCGCGCCGGCGCATATCGACGATATCGCGAAGTTCCGCCAGTCCTTCGCCGACGCCGCGCCAGCGAATGTCAATCAGGCGCAACCCGTGGCGCCGGTGCCGCAGGAGCTTTCAGCCAGCGTCAAGGCCGTGCTGGGCCAGTTCGATTCGCTCAACAGCCAGGCCAGCCAGCTGGGCCAGCTGGCCAACGGCATGCGCAGCAGCGGCCGCGACCTGGCACCTAGCCAGATCATCGACATGACGATGCGCTGCCAGGAAATGGTGTTCCAGGCGGAGATGACTTCGAACGTCGCCAATCGGAGTTCCGACGGCGTGCAGCAGCTGTTCCGCCAACAGTCCTGAGGTGCTGGCGTGATGCCCAAGCGGATGTTCTACAAAGCCTGCCGGTTGGCAGCCCTGGTGCTTGCATTGGGGCTGCTGGTCGGCTGTTCGCGCGAGGTCTTGTACAACAAGCTCGATGAACAGCAGGCCAACGAAGTGATTGCCGCGCTGCTGAACAATGGCATCGATGCGGACAAGCGTCCGGCCGAGCGTGGCGATGGCTGGCAGGTGGTGTTGGATCGCCACGATATGCCGGCCGCGGTGGCGGTGCTGCGGGACCAGGGGCTGCCGCACCAAAGCATCGACAACATCGGCCAGGTGTTCAAAAAGGACGGCTTCGTTTCCTCGCCGCTGGAAGACAAGCAGCGCTTCATCTACGCGCGCGAGCAACAGCTTGGCCATACGCTGCGGCAGTTCGATGGCGTGGTCGATGCCTATGTGTATTTGTCGATCCCGGACAAGAGCCCGATCGATGACAAACCGCCCGGCGGCTCCGCCTCGGTAGTCATCATCACGCGTCCGAATGCCGGTATCGAAGGCCGCGCGCCGGATATCAAGGCGGCCGTCATGAACGGTACCGAAGGACTCACCGATGCCAGCCGTGTCACCGTGCAATTCTTCCAGCGCACGCCGACCGAATTGCCGCAAGCTGCCAGTAACACGGGCCTGCTGCGTAGCGAGCTGACGTCCTTGGCGATGATCGGGCTGGCGGTATTGGTGCTGTTGCTAGCAGGTGTGGTGCTGTGGCGCAATCGCGGCGCATTGCTGGGCGGGCGGCCACGCTCGCTGGCGCGCTCGGGCGTGTCGCATGAACGTTGAATGCAGCGAGCGCCAGCGGCACGCGCGGGCGCTGCTCGACGCCGTGCATCCGGCGCACTGCGCGAATGTTCCTGAGCCACTGTTGCAGCGGGCGCTGCAGTCGCCGGTCGGCCGACGGCATCTGGCGCGGACTGTCTTGCGCCAGGCGCCCGATGTGTTCGCCCCCGATCACGAACGATGGCAGGCCTGGCAGGACGACGAGCCTTGGCTGCAATGGCCGCAAGCGCGTTTGTATGCCTTTACCCGGGAATTGGGCGCGATCTCCCTCGGGCCGGCGTTGCGCATGCTGGTCGAGCGCAATGCCGTGCTGTTCGTGCGCGATGCACTGGGTTTGGCAACCTGGCGGCGGGCGCAGAGTGCCCAGCCGTGGCCGGGTTCGGCGCCGGAGGCAGTGCGGCAGATGGGCAGTGCCGTTTTGCAACGCTGTGGCCGCGACGGGCAAGCATTGAGCGATGCGGTCCATGGGCGCGGCATGATCGAATTCCTGGGCCATGCCGAACGACGGGATGAGCGTCTCGCGGCGCGACTGGCGTTGGCCTATGCACAAGCGCCGCTACGTCCATGCCGCGGGGATTGCTGGCTGCCAAACGCGGCGATTCCCGCACTGCTGGTCGAGCAACAGGCTTTGGACGAGGAGGCTTCGGTCGCACTGGTGGCCGCGGAAGGACGAACCGAATGAACGCATTGCTTACCGATCACGAACGCTTTCAGCTGTATGTCACGGCCGGCGTGATTCCTGCGGCGGCGTGGACGCCGCTTGGTGAAGCGCAACGTATCGTCGAGCAGGCCAATGAGTTGTTGCGCCAGGCTCAGGCCGAGCGCGAGCAGATCTTTGCCCAGGCCAGGCGTGAAGGTCTGATCGAGGGACGTGAAGCCGGCTTGCGCGAATGCGCTCAAGCCCTGCAGGCGCTGGTCGATGCGCGCTCCGCCGCCACCGCGGAACTGCGCAAGCGTGCTGCGGATGTCGCGATCGGCGTAGTGAAGCATATCGCGCCGGCGATCGGTGCCGAGCGGCTGGTCGCTGCGCTGGTGGCCGAAGCCATGCAAAAGCTGGTGTTCGAACCGCATCTGCTGGTGCGCATTCATCCGGACATCGTCGCGCAGGCGCGCAGCGAAGTGGCCGCGTTGGGTGCGGCCGCCGCACCGGACATCGAAATCATCGGCGATCCGAACCTGGATCGCTTCGATTGCATCATCGAATCGGCAGGCGGGATCGTGCGCGCGGGCTTCAACGAACAGCTCGAACAGGCAAGGGTGATCCTTGCCGCCGCGGAGAAGACGGGCGGAGGGCGGCGTGAACGCGCGGACTGACGAACGGCTGCCGTCGCAAGACAGCGACGATCCGTTGCTGCGCGCCCTCAGCCGGCGCGACACCTTGCAACATGTGGGGCGCGTTGCGGAAGCCTATGGCACTTTGGTGCGCGCTACCGGCGTGCGTGCGGCGATCGGCGAACTTTGCCTGCTGGAGCAGAGCGATACCGGCTTCAGCCTGCCCGCCGAAGTGGTAGGTGTATCGCAGCAGCAGACTTTGCTGACGCCGCTCGGTCCGCTGGAGGGCATTTCCACCGCCACCACCGTGACCGCCACCGGCAAACAGGCCACCGCGCCGGCGGGCCAGAGCCTGCTGGGTCGTGTGATCGATGCACATGGCGAGCCCCTGGATGGCTTAGGCCCGTTGTTGGATGTTGAGAGGGTGCCGCTGTATGCCGATTCACCCAATCCCTTCACCCGGCAAGCGATCGACGAGCCGCTGCCGACCGGCGTGCGCGCGATCGACGCGACGTTGACCATCGGCCGTGGCCAACGCACCGGCATCTTCGCGGTGGCCGGCGGTGGCAAGAGCACCTTGCTTGGCATGCTGGCGCGTAACGCGCAATCGGATGTGAATGTGATCGTGCTGGTGGGCGAACGCGGTCGCGAGGTTGGCGAATTCCTGCATGACAGCCTGGGCGAAGAAGGCTTGAAACGCAGCGTGCTGGTGGTCGCCACCTCGGATCGTCCGGCCTTGGAGCGCAGCCGCGTAGCCTGGCTGGGTACCGCTATCGCCGAATACTTTCGCGACTGCGGCAAGAATGTGCTGCTGATGATGGATTCAGTGACGCGTTTTGCGCGTGCGCTGCGCGACGTCGGCCTGGCGATGGGCGAGCCGCCGGCGCGGCGCGGTTTTACGCCATCGGTGTTTTCCGCCTTGCCGCGCCTGTTCGAGCGCGCAGGCACCAACGACAAGGGTTCGATTACCGCTTTCTATACCGTGCTGATGGAGGACGAGGACGGCAGCGATCCGATTGCCGAGGAAGTCCGCTCGATCCTGGATGGACACATCTATCTGTCACGCCGCCTGGCGCAGGCCAATCACTATCCGGCTATCGACGTGCTCGCCAGTGCCAGCCGCCTGATGCCGCGCGTAACGCCGCAAACCCAGCAACGTGCAGCCGGCGCGCTGCGGCGCTACCTGGCCAAGTACCGCGAGATCGAGATGTTGCTGCAACTGGGTGAATACAAGCCCGGCGGCGATGCCGATGCGGATACGGCCATCGCGCGGATCGACGCCATCCATCAATTGCTGCGCCAGGATACGCACGAGCATGCGGAGTTCACCGGCACACGCAACAAGCTGATCGGAGTTTGCGCATGAGCCACGGCGCCGACAAGTTCCCGCTCGAACCCCTGTGCAAGGTGAGAGGGATGCGCTTGCGCAAGCTGGAGACGGAAATGAAGGCCTGCCGCGAACACTGGAGCGCCGCCGAGCGCCAGCGCGTCGAGGCTACCGAGCAATGGGAATTATCGGTGCGGCAGCGGCTGGATTTTGCCGAGGCTTCGTGGCACGAGCTGTTCGATCACGGGCCGGCTACGGGAGAGGCGATGAGCCGGCATGAACATCATCTTGCGTGGCTGGATCAGATCATCGCGCAAAGGCGTGGCGAGCTGGAGCAGCGTTCGCAAGTGTGTACAGAGGCTGCTGCCGCCTTGGACCTGGCCGCCATCGCCTGGCGGCGGGCGCACGGCAAGCTCGATGCTTTGGGCGAAATGAAGCAGGAATGGCTGCGGGAGTCGCGCAGCCAGCAGGCGCTGCGCGAGGAGCACAGCTTGGAAGAGCTGTTGCTGCGCCGGACCACGTCACGCTGAGGTCGATATGCATATGCCATCTTCAACGCCACCTTCATCCACTTCGACGGGCCAGGCCAGTCGGCGTGGCGCGCGCGAAACCCACAGCAAGGCCACGCTCCATGGCGAGCACGAAAACGTGCAGCGCTTCCGCACACTGATGCATGGCAAGCCGCCCTCGGCGGACAGCTCCGGGCAAAACGGAGCGGACGAGAACGACGCTGTAGATGTCGATATGGGCGCCGATGAAAGTGCCGATGCCAACGAGCTGCCGCCCGACCAGGAACAAGCCTTGCGCAATCTGCTGCAGCGGCAGCTGGATGAGGGCAGGGCGCAGTCACCCGTGCTCGCTGGGCGTGATCAGCACGACGAAGGCAACAGCGATCAGCAGGATGAGCATCGCGGAGGTGATCAAGCCGCGGCGAATATCGGCATGCAAACTCTGCATCTGGCGCAGCAAGCGGTCAACGCGAACGCGGAGCAGGCGCCAGCGAGGCATGCGGCCATGGCTCCGGCCTTGGCCGAATTGATCGAGCGTCATGTGAAGCAGCTGCTGGTGCCTGACGCAAGCAGCCGCAGCACGGCGCAATCGCGCGAGATCATGATCACCTTGAAGGATGGCCTGCTGCCCGGCACCGAGCTGTGGCTGAGCCGCACCAGCAGTGGCTGGAAGCTGCGTGCCGATACCCGCTCCAGCACGGCTTATCGCAGCCTGCTCGAAGGGGCGCCGCAATTGATCGAACGCTTCGCACAGAGCAAGCTGGGCGAGTTGGAAGTCTGTCCAAGCCTGCTTACCTGAGTTCGCAGCCATGTCCGACTCCCTGCTGCAGGCCATCATAGGCGGCAACCCACTGGATCTGCCGGGTCTGGGATCGAGCGATGGTGGCCTGACCATCCTGTTTCCGCTGTCCCTGGGCGGCACGGTGAATGACCTGGCCAATGCCTTGCATCTTCCGGTCGATTCGATACTTGCCGTGAATCCCGGTCTTGAGGCCAATAGTTCGCTCAACCTCAGCCAGGTCGTGGCCCTGCCCGAGGGCCACATCGACCAGATCTTGCAGAGCGTGAACCTGGCCGGCAATCAGGCTTATGTAGCGCAACCGCCAGCATCGCCAACGGATGCGGCGTCTGCATCGAGCATTCCACCCGGAGCGGAGTTCGACTACATGCCGAACGATGGCGTGACTGTGGTCGTGCCGATACCTCGCTCGATCGCGGTTGCCCTGGACGTGCTCGACTTGTCGCAGCGGAATGCACCGTTCGCGCTGCCGTTGGAGGAAAACCAAGGTCGCTGGGTAATGAGCGTCAATCCGGTCATGCCCGCGCCAGGTAGCGGCAATACTGTCGACACGTCCATCACCGTCGTGTTGGCCGCTCCCGTATCGAACATGTCGGTAGATGCCAGCAGGTCATTCGATACGCCGGCCGCGGTCATGCCAGTATCCGAACCGCTGCCGAGCACGACATCGAACCAGGCGTCGGCATCCACTTCAGTACCTACGACCACCTCTGCCACGACCACAGTGCCTCCGACATGGAGTGTGGAGCCAAGCAAAGTCATCGCCGTTACCTCGAGCCAGCATGAGAGCGAAAGCGAGGGCGCTTTCAGCTTTACGCGGAGCGCCAATGGGGTGATGCCGGTCGGGCAGGATCGGTTGCGCAACCCAGGTTCGGGGATGGCGCCGCCTCCACCGATGGACGACAGCCGGTTTGCCGCACCGGTCGCAAGAATGCTTCAAGGGAGCAGCGGCACCGCCATCGTTCTGCCCGCCAGCGCGATGAATGCGGCAGGTCTGCCTATCGACGGCCATCCGATGAGCTTGCAGCTCATGGCCGTGCTGCTGGCGCAAGCGGGTGGTTCGGGTACCGGGACGGCTACGTCATCGCCCTTTGTCGATCCACAGGCGCTCGCTGCACTTGCGGCCAGTCAACGTGCCACCAAGGTGGTCGATCTCGGCGCGGGGCGCAGCATGCAATTTTCGCTGGTGCGCGATCGCTTGCAGCGTATCGACCCGATCGGCCATGAGCAGCGTGCCGCTTCGCGCCGCACCGGCGAAGGATTGCAGGAGTTGTGCGTCGGCCGGCCAGGTGGCGAGGAGATGGAACAGACCGAAGAACAGCGCGAGCAGGGTCGTCGCCGCCGTGCCGCCATCGCCGCGATGCGCCGCCGTCGCCGGCCACGCAGCCGCCGCTGCCGTTATTGGCAAGGCAGTCGACGCGATTTGCGTCCGGCCGCTGCGGTGTCTTACCCCAAGCGCGTGGACTTTGCCGAGTTCCGCCGGCGCCAGTTGCCGCGGTATCTGTGGAAGGTGGGTGGCGGCGATTAAAGATCAGAGTATCTTTACCTGGGGCAACTCCCCATGGGAGACCCAGGGGCAGCATGTTGCAATCAGCGTCGCACCCAACCATCGACAGGGATGAGGCAGCCATGACTGAAATCAGCGGCACAGGGTCCAGTCTTCCGTCTTTCTCCGGCCAGACATTGGGCCACCCATACACCGTCCAGTACGGCGACAGCCTGTTGGCGATCGCCCAGCGCTTCGGTGTTTCGCTGGCGGCACTGGAGGCGGCCAATCCACAAATCGCCAATTCCGACCTGATCTATCCGGGGCAGTTGTTGACCATTCCCGACAATGCCGTCGCGCCCAGCTCCGCGCCTGGCCAGGGTGAACCCGCCGCGCAACTGGGCATCAGCGAGGATGGGGTGAAGATGATCGAAGGCTTCGAGGGGTTCAGCGCAACCGCCTATCCGGACCCGGGCACCGGCGGTGCCCCGTGGACGATAGGCTATGGACATACCGGCGCAGTGGTGCCCGGCCAGACAATCAGCCAGGCACAGGCCGAAGCGTATCTGAAGCAGGATCTGGCTTCGGCAGAAAATGCAGTCCGCCGGAACGTGCGCGTGCCGCTGACGCAGCATCAATTCGACGCGCTGGTGAGCCTTACCTACAACGTCGGCCCGAATGGTTATTCCAGCCTGCTGGCAACGCTCAATAGCGGTGACTACGCCGCTGCCCAAGGCATGTTCGGCAACTATGTCTACGCGGCTGGTCATGTGCTGCCTGGGCTGGTGAATCGCCGCGCGAAGGAAGCGGCCTTGTTCGGCAGCTAGGGACGCGCATGGTATACAGCATCTCGCTGCGCCTCAGCATGTAGGCTGGGATGATAATCCCAGCTTCCACATGCCAGGCCGATGCTGGGATTGTCATCCCAGCCTACATGCAGTGAGACGCGCTGGCAGGGCATCCCAAATGACCAGGAAAACTCATCGAGTCGTCCCGCACCGATCCTGCTTGCCGGGCGTGGAGGCCTTGTCCTTGCTCAGCGAGCACGCGTTTCCCCGGCATGCGCACGATCACTATGGCATCGGTGTGATGACCGCTGGCGCCCAGAAATCCTGGAGCGGGGCAGGGACGGTGGAATCGACCATGGGTGACGTGATCATGGTGAATCCGGGTGAGATGCATGACGGTTCGCCCATCGGCGGTGCGCGCGAGTGGCACATTCTCTATCTCGACCCTGGTCTGGTGACGCGCGAACTGGCCGTTGAGCTTGGCGCTGGCGACGTGATGTTTCGGCCCGTCGCGCACGACCGCGCCCTGGCGGCCGAGGTGATGAAATGGCTGGGCGCGCTTGATCCGCGCAGGGCAGGTTGCGATGACGCCGAAGAGCTGCTGCTTGCCTGCCTGGTGCGCGTCATGCAGCGGCATCGTATGAGCGGTCCGCCATTGCCGCGGACATCGCCGGCCATCGCGCGGGCGGTCGAATGGATCGAAGCCGAGCCGGACGCCGCCACGCCCTTGTCCGGGCTGGCAGCTGCCTGCAGCGTGAGTCGCTTTCAACTGATTCGTGGCTTCATGCGCGACCTGGGTACGACACCGCACGCCTACCGTATCCAGCTGCGGGTTCGCTTGGCGCGCAGGTACCTGGCGCAAGGGCATTGCGCCGCGGAAGCTGCCCTGCTTTGTGGCTTTGCCGACCAGAGCCATTTGACGCGCGCTTTCGTCCGGCAGTTCGGCATCACGCCCGCGCGGTATCAGGCCGCAGTAGGTTAGCCATCTATTCGCATCCGTTGAGTTGCGCCACTCCGGCGTGTTCCGGAGCCCTGCAATATTCTTCAAGACCGGATGCGCCCGGCTTTGCGATGGTCACGTCTTTCCAGCCTTCACCAGGAGAGGCAGCCATGTCGATGGGTCGGTTTCTTTCGCGCGCACACCTGAAATCCACGGATGCCGGCCCATGAGCGCCGAATTCCTGCTTACCTCCCTGCTGGTCGTGGTATCCCCGGGGACCGGAGTGCTCTATACCGTTTCGACCGGACTGTCGCGCGGAGCACGCGCCAGCCTGTTGGCAGCCGTTGGCTGCACGCTTGGAACGCTGCCCCATTTGGCCGTTGCCGTGCTGGGTCTGGCCGCGCTCTTTCGCACCAGCGCGTTCGCCTTCGAGCTGTTGAAATTTCTGGGCGCCGCCTACCTGTTGTACATGGCCTGGAGCACCTGGCGCGACCGCAGTGCGCTCGATCCTGGCCAGGACAGCGCGGCACGCTCACCCGTGAAGATCATCAGCTCGGCCATCCTGCTCAATCTGCTCAATCCCAAATTGCCGATCTTCTTCCTGGCCTTCCTGCCACAGTTCATTGCCAGGAATGATCCCTCGCCGATGCTGCGCTTGTTGGCGCTCGGCACGATCTTCATGCTGATGACGCTGGTGGTGTTCGCGATCTATGGCGTGTTTGCATCGTTCATGCGGGCGCATGTGCTTGCGCGCCCGCAGGTCACGGCATGGTTGCGGCGCATCTTTGCCGCCGGTTTCTGCGCGTTGGGACTGAAGCTGATTCTTTCCGGTAGCCGGGCCTAAGCGAGGCGCGGGGGAGCAGCATTGATGAGACTTATCGCGTGTTCGACGCGAGGGGAGTTTGTTACAAACAATTACAGGTGTGTAAAAGCTGCCAGTTGATAGGCCAAAATGGCG
This sequence comes from Dyella flagellata, assembly GCF_030160275.1. Taxonomy (GTDB): domain Bacteria; phylum Pseudomonadota; class Gammaproteobacteria; order Xanthomonadales; family Rhodanobacteraceae; genus Dyella_B; species Dyella_B flagellata. The sequence continues at coordinate 158,832 of NZ_BSOA01000012.1, read as the reverse complement.
CTTCGTTTAGCCTGCCATGATGGCAAGCGTCCCTGAGATCGGTCAGCAAGGAGTTAGCTCTGAACGACGGGCCCCATCGAGTTTTGGTATTGGACGACGATGCCGAACTTCGCAGCATGCTTCGCCGCTACCTGGGCGACCACGGCTTCGAGGTGCGCGCGGTGGAAAACCCCGAGCAGCTGGATCGCTACCTGCAAAGAGAACCTTACGACGCCCTGGTATTGGATCTGATGATGCCGGGTGAAGACGGCTTGTCCGTTTGCCGGCGCTTGCGCGCGCTGGGGCAAACCATTCCCGTCCTGATGTTGACCGCGCGGGGCGATCCGGTCGATCGCATCCTCGGTCTGGAAATGGGCGCGGACGACTATCTGCCCAAGCCTTTCGATCCGCGTGAACTGGTAGCACGCTTGCGCGCCATGTTTCGGCGCCAACGCATGCTGCATGCCGAATCCACCTGGGATGACGATGAGATAAAAGGCTTCGGGCCATTCACCTTGAATGTGTCGAAAATGAAGCTTATGCGCGGCGAAGAGCCGATCATGCTGTCTAGCACGGAGTTTCAACTGCTCAGGGTCTTTGCTGCCAATCCGCATCGACCGTTGAGCCGGGACCATCTGATGGAAAAGATCCACGGGCGCGATCACGAATCGATGGATAGAAGCCTGGACGTGCAGGTGCTGCGCCTGCGCCGGAAGATCGAGGAGGAACCTCGCAAACCACGCTATATCCGCACGGTCTGGGGCATCGGGTATGTTTTTGTACCGGATTGCGACCATGCCTAGATTCTGGCCTCGCACCCTGCTGGGGAGAAACCTGATCTTGCTCGTGTCTCTGGCGATTACGGTGCACGTGTCCAGCATGCTCGTCTTCGACTTCATGCAGCGACCCCGAGTCATCGAGTTGGGGGTGTTGGTCGCTTCGCAGCTGAATCTGCTGGATGAAATCACTTCGAAAGTAGATCCCGCGCAAAGGGAAATATGTATCGATCGCATCAACCGGAGCGGACAGATGAAGATCTTGAGGGGCGATCCACCCGCGGAGGAACCTCGCCCCAGGAGTCTGCTTGCTGCCTTGTTCTTCGATAGCATCCGGAAAAACGTCAAGCCGGATATCGCCATTCGCTGGCGCAATCAACCGCATCCGCAGTTGCTGGCCAACATCCATGTTGGAGGGGAGCACTATTGGCTCGCTTCGCGAGTGGGTCCTCCGCTGCAATGGCGTGTTGCCGCATCTCGGGTAATGATTTCCGTACTCATCACCTTGCTCGCCATGCTGGGGGCTTTCCTGATTCAGCAGCGGCTGAGCAGACCCCTGCGGGACATTGCCGCCGCGGCTAGAAAAGTGCGGGACGGTGCCCGTCCGGAACGGTTGGGCAACTACAGTACCTGCGAGTTGGCGGACGTCGCCGAGCAGTTCAACATGATGATGGCCAGTTTGGAGGAAATGGAGTCGACGCGTGCGGTGATGCTGGCGGGTATCTCACATGATCTGCGCACGCCGTTGACGAAGTTGCGGCTTGCGTTGGCCATGGACGGGCACGTGGGAGAGGAAACCTACGTTCGCTATATCGACCAGATTGACGCGATTATCAGTCAGTTCATTGACTACATGAGGGACAATCATTCCGAAGCGCCGGTCGAAGGCGATTTGAATGCCTTGATCCTTCAATTGGCGGACTTGTTCAGTGAAAGCGGGCATGCCTTTCAATTGAACCTGGGTGATTTGCCCCTGTTCCGTTTCCGCCCCGTGGCGATGTCGCGAGTCGTCACCAACCTGATGGACAATGCCTGCAAATACGGTGGCGCCGGGCTGGAAGTAAAAACCTGGTGTACGCATGGACTTGCCTATCTGGCCGTCTTGGACCGCGGGCCGGGGTTGCCGCTCCATCAGGATCCGAGGTATCTGATACGCCCCTTCGTCCGCGCCGATGTCGGCCGTTCGAGTGCTGCCGGCACTGGCCTGGGCCTGGCGATCGTGGACCGATTGGTACGCATCCATGGGGGAAGTTTTCAGTTGAAGAACCGGCATGGGGGCGGAACGCAGGCCTTGCTTGTCTTGAAGTCAGGTTGCGCAGCCGTCGGGCGCGCAGGGCCCTTGCAGCCGATTGAAACAAATTTATAGGGTATGGAAACGCTTTAAAAATATATTCACCCTATACTCACATACGTTGCGGATCGACCTTCGTCGATCCTGTGTTTGAAGGCAGCAGGTTCGTGGCAAAGCTATTGTCATGTCGTCGCATGTGGATGGATCTGTGCTGCCTGCCTGTGTAAAAAAGGATGGCAACAATGCTTTACCATGATGATGTACCAAGAGTTGTACTTGCGGATAATCAGCCGATTGCTCGTTATGGCATTCGTAAGTTGCTTGAATCGCATAATGACGCAAGGGTTGTTGCCGAAGCCAGCTCGTTGGCTGATCTTCTGGAAATATTGGAAAGCATGAGTCACGATGTCATCCTTGCCAATTTCGCGATACTCGATGCCCATGGCGGACGCGGCCTGGATCGCGTAAAGCGTTTGCGAAAAGCTTATCCATCCTCATCCATGGTGCTAATGGTTGGCATTAGGAATGCGGGGCTTTTGGGCGCTATCATGCAAACCGGCGTATCGGGACTGATCGAAAGAAACACCAATGTGCCGGAATTGAGAGTGGCCGTACGAACGGCTGGCAAAGGCAAGAAGTACGTAAGCCGGCGCTTTCAGCGCGCGCTCCATTCAAAGTGGGGTGAGGCGAATGACCCTAATTTCGAGGCGCATTGCTTGAAATTGTGGTCGTGCCAAGGTCACGTTTCCATGTGGCAAGAACATGAGTCATGGTAATCGATCATATGGTGTTATATGGATTTCATAATAAATTCTAAGTGGTTTGATTGCTTTTTATGGTTTGTAATTGTCTCGTTGTTCATATTTATTTGTGAAGGTTCATTCTTTAGTATTTCCGGTTAGGTCCGCTAAGTCGTGGATGAGCATTGGAGAAATTAAGGATAATTTTCGTTGATATTATTTGTGTGACGGAATATATCGTTTAGCCTGTGCAATTCTATTTTGACGATGATCGTTGTCTTAAATATGTGGAGCGGCATCGCTTGGGCTTGGATCGATGGCGACGTGCCGGATGTTCGTGCTAAGCGTCTGGGATCTTGGGCTATGGGCTCGAAGCGATTGAGTAGTGTAACAGCTTGAAATAATTGCGATCTATCTCACGGTGTTGGTCGCATTTATGATTTAGAGCGAGCGTTTGTTTTGTGCTGGCGACCCGGTATCGCGCATGGATCATTCATTCTCTCGTTGAGGCGGCGGCGCCAAAGCATGATGGTGTTGCGATCCTTGCCCCCTTATTCACCCATCCACGGACTGGATGGTCGGGTGGCGAACGGCAAGCTCGATGGTAAGGTGCGGCGGGTTTTCATCATTGAAGAGCCAAGCCGTGCCGGCATAAAGGAAGGCCCATGACTAGCGATCGAAGCAAAACTTGCCCGCGTGTGGTTCTGGCCGACGACCATCCCATCAGCCGCTACGGCATGCGCATTGTTCTCACTCACCTGGGTGCCGCGGAAGTTGTGGCGGAGGCGGGAAATGCTGCGGAGTTGTTCACCGTACTGAGTGAGGTGCCATGCGACGTTGTGCTGTCCGACTATGTCATGCCGGACGAAAGGCATGCAGACGGAATCGGCATGATTCGGTGCCTTGCGCGTGTTTACCCGAGCATTCCGCTAGTGGTTGTCACAGCCTTGCATGATGTCACGTTGTTTGAATCGGCTCTGCGCGAGGGCGTGCGTGGCTGGGTGGAAAAGAGCGACGATGCGTCGGAATTGATCGCGGCGGTTTACAAGGTGATCGCTGGCCATATCTATATTAGTCCATCCATGCGCTCGGCCATGATCGATCGAGATCGGTCATGATCTTGGACGGGCGGAGGGTGAATCGGTGCGAATTACGCCTTTTGGGTTGGCGCAGGTCCTGGAAGCAAGTCATGGAATCGTTTTCGGCATTGGGTGGTGCAAATGTCGGCCGGCTTTGAGTCAGATGCTTGGCCCTTTTGCCAAGACTAAGGCTATGAACAGTGGAAAAAAGATGCTCCCCAAGCCAAGTCTGGCAAATGGACACCCCATGAGGCGCCGCGGCGCCCGCCGGGCTTTGGAAATCAATGGCATTATCGCCTTGGTGGATGGCTACTCATCAGGAACGGCTGGAACAGGATCGTTGCGTCGATCCGGGCTCCAGTCCCGGCGAAAGGTAGAGCTATGAAGTTCCAAGACATGATGAGACGTTTGCGCCGGGCAGGGATTTTGGCGCTATGCGCTTGCGCGCTAGCAGGTCCTACGCTTGCTCGCGCACAGTTTGTTGAGGACCCCCAGCATGCGGCCAATTATGACCTGCATATTCCGTTGACGGCCCAGGAGCGTGCCTATCTGGCCAGTTTACCGACGCTGCGGGTGGGGATGGATCCCAATTGGTCGCCCTATGCTTTCGTGAACCGCAAGGGGCAGCTGGATGGCATTTCGGCGAACTACCTCAATTACGTCACCAAGAGCCTGCATATCAAGGTTGAGCGCGTAGATACCAAATCCTGGTCCGAGACGGTACGCGCGGCCAATGATGGCCAGATCGACGTGCTGATGGCGGTTTCGAGCAGCAGCCAGCTCACGGCTCCGTTTGTCCAGACGCAAGCCTATATCAACTATCCCGAAGTCATCGTGGCCAGAAACGGGCGCAGGCTGGAGGATATCCATGATCTTGATGGCCTGAAGATTGCCCAGGTCGACAATGGTGGGACCGGGCCGTCTCCGGGCTTGGATACGTCGGTTGGTTTCCATCGCATGCTGGTCCAGTCGGTGCAGGAGGGCCTCCGGCTTGTAGCAAGCGGCCAGGTGGATGCGTTCGTCGGCAATCTAGGCGTGGCGCAGCGCCTTATCCATCAGAACTACGCGGGTGTTCTGTATGTATCCGGTGCCACCGGTTACAGCCGGTCGTTGAGCATTGGCCTGGCGCCTCAATACGAACCCTTGCGCCTACTGATGGATCGGGCGCTCAAGGCGATTCCCGAAGAAGACCGTGAGCGTATTCAAAATACCTGGCTGCCCGCTTCACTGGAATATGGCGTACCACGCAGAACGCTATGGGAAGTATTGACGCCGATCGGCGTGGTGATCCTGGTTTCCATCATCGTCCTGGGCTTGATCATCGCCTATTTGCGCCGGGAGATTTACCAGCGCCGTCGGGCGCAGCAGGAGCTGCAATACCAGAATCGTTTTCTTGAGTCGTTGATGGCTACCTTGCCCGTGCCGGTGTACGTAAAGGACTTGCAGGGCCGCTACATCATGGTCAATCCCGCGTTCCAGAAGATCGTGGGCCGCCAGGCAGGAGAACTCATCGGCAGGACCGCCACCGAAGTCCATCCCATGCATACGGCCAGTAACGACCGGCTGGAAACGCTTACCAGCGAGGTGCTTTCCACCGGAAGGCTGGCTCACGGCGAGCTGCAGTACCGGTCCAATTCGGGGGATCTGCACGATGTGATCTACTGGTTGCAGATGGTGCACGAGGAAAAGCAGCGGCCTCGCGCCATGCTCGGCATTCTGGTGGACGTTTCCGCCTTGCGTGCGATGGAACGTCAGCAGCGTGCCTTGAAGCGGCAGCTGATCGAGCTGACGCAGATGGTGCCGGCCGTCCTGTTTCAGATGCGTTATGTACCAGGAGTGGGCTTTACGCCGGTCTTTATCAACCATTACGCCGAAACGCTAACCGGGTTCCTTCAACAGGAACTGATGTCCGATTCGGCGCGCTGGCTGCCCTTGGTGACGCCAGCAGCACGTTGGCGTCTTTGGCGTGCGCTGCTGCGCGCCCGTCGAAATCATGCTGATGTGGAGCAGGAGCTGGTGCTGACTCGTGAAGATGGCTCGCAGGTGTGGGTTCGCCTGGAGGCGGTATGCCATCAGAGCACGGAAGAGGGATGCATCTATACCGGTTATCTTGGCGACGTAACCCAGTTCAAGCTGCAAGCGGAATCCCTGGCCCAAGCCAAGCAGCAAGCCGAACAGGCTGCGCGCGTCAAGGATGTATTCCTGGCCACCATGAGCCACGAGATCCGCACGCCCATGAGTGGTGTGATTGGCGTGCTGGAATTGATGGGGCGTTCGCGCATGCACCCGGATGACCAGCATTTGCTGGACATGGCTCGCGGTGCCGCGGTTACGCTGTTGCGCATCCTCAACGACGTGCTGGATTTTGCAAGGAGTCAGTCCAATCAATTGACCATCGACCCACGCCCGTTTTCGGTGCACAGGGTCATTGATGGCGTCGTTGGCTTGTTTGCGCCGGAAATACGAAAAAAAGGCTTGCGCTTCGACATCCTGGTCAGCTCGCTGGTGGCGGCCAGCCATATCGGAGACGAGCAACGCCTCACCCAGGTGCTGATGAACCTCGTCGGCAACGCTCTGAAGTTCACGGATGTAGGCAGCATAGAAGTAACAGTGCAAGCCCAGCCCATCGATCCGCTCGTTCAGACCCAAGAACTGGTCATTACGGTGCGCGATACTGGTGTTGGCATCGATGAAGCGGAACAGCTGCGTTTGTTCGAACCCTTCGTGCAGGCGGAAGGCAGTCATCGCGGTGGGACCGGGTTAGGACTGGTCATCTGCAAGCGGCTGATCCAAGCGATGGGGGGAGACATTCGATTGCGTAGCGCGCGCGGCAAGGGCACGAGCGTGGAAGTAACGCTTGCGCTGCCGGCAAATGGCAGCGCGCTGGACGACACCAAGGAAGTGGCGTACACGATGACCGTCGATACCGGACAGTCGAGCGCCAATGCCGCACAGCCGCCACCGAACGCCCGCCCGGCCTGGAATATTCCGGCAAGCTCGATCCTCCTGGTGGAAGACCAGGCCCTCAACCGGGAGTTGCTGGAGCGCCAGCTTCAGGCGCTTGGCGTTGATGCTTTCGATGTAGCCAGCGATGGATTGCAGGCCTGGAAGGCCTGCGAAAAACAGGCTTACTCATTGGTTATCACCGATTGCGCCATGCCTGAAATGGATGGTGAAACCTTGATCCGCCAGATCCGGGCGCGCGAGTTAGGCACGGCGAAACGATCCTATGTCGTTGCACTCACCGCCAACGCCATGGAGCCACAACATAAGGCCTGCCTGGAGGCCGGCGCGGATGCGGTCGTGTTGAAGCCGATGGATGTCGAGCAGCTTCGTACGCTTTTGAAGCAGGTATTCGGCCCGGCGGCGCTTATGTCGCCGCTGGCACTCCCACCGGCAAGCATCCCCGCGGAAGAATGGCCCTGGTTGCGCGAGCGCATCCTGACCGATCTTCAAAAGGAACTGCAGGTCGCATCAGGGGCGATAAGCGGCCAGGACTGGAAGCGTGCCTGGAACGCCGTGCACCGCATTCTCGGTGTTGCCAGATTGTTCAAGCTGACGGGCATTGTCGCGTTGGCATCGGCCATCCAGGAAGAACTGGACAAGCAAGATACGTCAGGCGTCGTCATTAAGCCGCTGGAGGATGCGATCTTGGCGTTGACGGCGGCCGCGCGCGCTAACCGTTGCAGCCTCCCATCAAGCTGATACCAGCGCGTACTGGTTTGAATGATGTATGCATCTCTGGCTGCGCGTAGGCTAGGATGCCAATCCCAGCTTTCCACACGGCATCCCGATGCTGGGATTAGCATCCCAGCCTACACGCTAGACACTCCACCGGGAGCTTGCGGAGAGGGTGAATGAGATACCGTTGGGAGGCAGTACCCGTACGGCAATTTAGAACTGCTCCCTATATACCTTGAGTCGCCGATTGCCGATGGTTTTGTCTCATTCCTCGTTCTGGCTGCGACTTTGGCTATCGGGTCACGTGAAAGCCTCTGCGACGCGGAGTATGCTGTTACAGCAAGTTTCGGATTGAGCAAAGTACGAGCACAAGCCATTGATCCTGGCAAGCCAGGACCGATGGCTTCTGTCCATGTGCTCGTCCCGTCATTGCATGGAGGAAACCATGAAGATCCGCTTCCGGTATCTGTCAATCGTGGCTGTGTGGTCGGCATTCGTTGTCTCTACTTGCTTTGCGGCAACGGAGACTGCGCCGCCGCCTAAGCCGAATGCACCAGTCGTGTACGTTTCGAACTTCGAACTCGATGCAGCGCCGGCACAGGCTGGCCAAGCTACACGCGGCGTGCTTGGGAGGGGCGGCTTGCTTCATCGGAACCAGGATCCCCAGGCGCAAGCGCAGGAAATGGTTTCGTTGATGTCGGACACGCTGACCCAGGACCTAAAAAAGGCCGGTATCGATGCGCGTCGCACCTTGCCTGGAGCCGAATTGCCCAAAACCGGCTGGAATGTCCATGGTGTGTTTCTCTCCGTTGACCAGGGCAATGTCGCACGGCGCGCCATGATCGGCTTTGGCGCGGGCCATAGCAGCCTACAGGTTGCGGCGGCCGTCGACGATCTCGCGAAACCAGGACAAGCGCCGTTGCAAACCATTGCCGAGGGCAATGGAGGGCACATGCCTGGGGCCATCATCATGCTCAATCCCTACGCCATCGCGGCGAAGGTGGTGCTTGCCGGACGTGATCAGGACAAGGCCATTAAAAACGCAGCCAAGCAGATCGCCCAGGCCGTCGTGCAGCGCGTGCAGACCAACGTTGCGGCGCCTGTCGGCACGCCGGTGACCTCACCTTCGATACATTAGAACCAAGCTTTGGCGTGGTAGCCATGATGACGGCTTGACCATTGCAGCGCGTAGGCCGGGATGTTAATCCCGGCCTACGCGCTAGATGCTGGTGCGCAGCAAGACGCGCAGGGAGATATGTCGGCCTTGCTCTGTTCATGACGCGGTTTGCTTGAGGCTATCCTTCAACGTTCAATCCAGCCATAGAACAATGGCAGCAAACTGATTTATCCATGGGATTTGTCTCACTCTCGTGGAGTGTCTGATCGTTGGTTCACATGCAAGTCTTCCCGTCACGATATGATCTAGCCTCTTCGCGCAGTGTATTCTGCGCTGGCGAGCATAGGAGCTTAAGCAAGCCATCAGCTCGCCGGAAACTTAAGTCCATAGGCTTGCCTCGCCGTCGCATGGAGCAGACGATGAACATCCGATATCTATGTCCGCTTGTTTTGGCCGGTTGCTTGGCAGCCGTTTCTTCGATGTGCTTCGCCCAAACAGGGAAGGCGCCTGAACCCGTGGCTAAGGTGCCCGTCATATACGTTTCAAATTTCGAGTTCAACGTAGCGACAGCGCAGAATGACCAGGCAGCCTCGCGTGGCTTGCTGGGAGGCGCGCTCCGCGGCGGGCTATTGCGGCGGCACGAAGATCCTCAGGCACAAGCGCAGCAATTGAGCTTGCTCATGGCCGATACCCTGACCAAGGATCTCAAGCAAGCTGGTATCGATGCGCGTCGTGTATTGCCCGGATCCGAACCGCCCCGCAGCGGCTGGAATGTCCGTGGCATGTTTCTCTCCGTCGACCAGGGCAATGCTGCCCGGCGCGCCATGATCGGCTTTGGCGCCGGCCATAGCAGCCTGCAGGTTGCGGTGGCCATTGATGATTTGGCGAAGCCGAGCCAGCCGCTACTGCAGGAGGTGGCGAAGGGGAGCGGCAGCTACATGCCCGGAGCGATCATTGCGCTCAATCCCTATATGATCGCTGCGAAGTTCGTACTTGCTGGACGTGATCAGCAAAAGGCCGTCAAGGATGCGGCCAAGCAGATCGCCGCTTCCATTGAGCAACGCATGCGGGCCGAGGGTTCCGATACAGTGGCCGTGCATCAAACGCTTTAGCGAGTTGTCTCGAGCGCATCTGATGCGGGAAAACGCTGGAGCAAATTCATCCGCACGCGAAATAGTTCGCTACCGGCATTTTGAAATGCTCCGTAAGCTCCTTTCAAATGCGTAAAAAGCTTTGGCTTGCATGAAAGCCCATGTGTTTCGATCAGCGAGCGTGCGAGGGATAGGGGCCACTCGTCGCGGCCATGCCAAACGAGTGGTCCGCATCATAGTACCCGCCCTCGATCCTCATGCTTGGGGCCATCGCGGGCCGTGTGATGATTCCGTGAAAATGACTTTCTTCCTAGATGGACTTGCCCAGAGCCAAGTCTGCGCTTCGCTTGGGTGACAGAAGTTCGGTTGCTGCGCGACAAGCATCAATGCGAACATGCGTATCGGTATCTCCGGGGGGAATTGCCGAGCGCTCGATGCGCGAAACCAGGATGCTGGATGCAGGTCAACATTTCTTTGTTATCGACGGCTCGCACGCCCGAATGGAAGGCGGCGTGCGCATGCGGTTTGCCGTCGTTCGGTTGAGGTAAGCCCTTGTCGGTTGGCGCGATCCTGGCTCCGGGCCGGTTTCGTATGCCATGGCGTGCCAGTGCGGCGTTTCGTCGCGCGCGGGCGTAGCGCGCCAGGTTCGATGTCGATCCGAATAGGGCAATGAGTGACACAGGGGGGATTTGAGAATGTCACTGACACATAAGCTAGCGGACGGCGAAGGGGCGGTTCCCCTGCGTCGGGGCCTATCGCCCGGCCTGACGGGGCAAGTCGCTGCACGACTGATGCAGCGGCTGCATGACGGTCCGGCGCAGTTGATGACCCTGGCGCTGCTTGAGCTGGATCAGGCCAGGCATGCCCAAGGTGGCGCCGATGCACAACAGATGCTCGACGGTATTCGCGCGTTGGCAAGCGAGGCTTTGCGTGGCACGCGGCAGCTGTTGGAGGAGTGGGGCAGTGCGGTTGCGGCAGAAAGAGCGATGTCGTTCGGCACTTCGCTGATTCAGCTGGGGCGCCGGCTTTCTTCTTTTACCGGCCTGGCACTGGGCATCGATTGCGATGACCCGGTCATCGACCCACCGCCGCCGGTAAGCGTAGTCGTGCTGCAAGCGGTGCAGGAATTGTTGCTCAACGCCTGCAAGCATGCACCGGGTGCGAACGTGGAGCTGGCCTTGACGGCGCTGACCAACGGCTTCGAGCTGACGGTGAGCGATGATGGTCCTGGCTTTGATCCGGTCGCTGTCTATCAGCGCCATAGCGTCAGCGGCGGGCTTGGCCTCGGCGCGATGCCCGAGCGCCTGGCCCGGGTCGATGCGACCTTCACCTTGAACACTAGCCCGGGTGCCGGCGTGCACGTGTGCATGCGTTGGCCGGGCGACTTTGCGGAGCAGGGCTGGCCGGGCAGGCGCATCGTGCGGCTGCCTGGTCAGGGGCGCGTGCGATGAAGGTGCGCGTGGTACTTGGCGACGATCACGCCATGCTGCGCGAGGGACTGGCCGCGTTGCTGCAGCGCGAGCCTGATATCGAGTTGCTCGGGCATGCCGGTCATGGCGTGGACCTGCTGCGCCTTGCCAGGACCTTGGCCCCCGACGTGGTGATTGCTGATGTCTCCATGCCGGTGATGAATGGCATCGAGATGACCCGGCGCGTCCGCAGTGAATTGCTGCCTTGCAAGGTGCTGTGCCTTTCGGCCAGCGCCCAGCCGCAGCAGGTGCTGATGGCGATGGAAGCGGGTGCGTCGGGCTATGTGCTGAAGGAAAACTGCTACGACGAACTGGCGCGTGCGATTCGCCATGCGCACAACGGGCAGACTTTTTTGAGCGCCGAATTGGTGGCGCCGATCATGAGTGCGTACCGGGAGGCTGGCGGCAGCCATGCGGCATGGGTGCCGCCGCCGCTGACCTGGCGTGAGCGTGAAATCACGCGGCTGCTGGCCGAAGGCTGCTCCACCCAACAGGTGGCGCTGAGGCTGCACATCAGCGCCAAGACGGTTGCCACACATCGGTCGCATGTGTTCCGCAAGCTCAATATACGGAGCGTTGCGGAGTTGACGCGGTACGCGGTCAAAGAGGGGATGGCATCGTTGGATTGAGGGGGCGTGTCTTGTATCAGCACCCTCGGCAAGGCTCAGACCATCCGCAAGCGCGTAGGCTGGGATGACAATCCCAGCATCGGGATGCCGTGGGGAAAGCTGGGATTAGCATCCCAGCCTACGCGCTTGCTGCATTTCGTATCTGGCTGCATTGCCTGCGGGGTTTTCGGCGGCAAATCCGTTTAGGCCATTTCACTGGTTGCTTCTCTTGGCAAAGAGAAGTGACTCGGTCGCTTGCGGCCGAAAGCCCGGCCGGCCATGCACCAGCTTGCGACACCCAGCGACCACCCGACGGAGAAAAACGCGGCTCAGCAAACCGGAAGTCAATATCAGCAATTTGCTGATAGGGGGCGGCGGCCGTCGCGGCGTAACCTAGCCGAACCTCTTCGGTATGCGCCGGATCTGCTGTCAGCCAGCAAGGCTTTCCAGGGCGCTATCGGGACCATGACGCAGGGGGTGTCATGGAGACGGACAGGGGCGGGTAGTGATCGATCGGGCACTTGAGCATCTAGCGGCACACCTCAACGACCACTTTCGGAGAAACTTCCATGTGGCGGAGGATCTTGTGGTCGTGTCCAACCTGCTGGAACTCGGCGGCGCGCCGGTTGTGCTGGCAGCGGGCAAGCTGGTGCTGTTTCTCAGCGGGGTCGAGCGCGACACCCTGGCGCATCGCGCCTCGACGGCCTCGAACACCGCTTCCAACAGCCGCATCCAGAACGCCGCGCCGGTTTACCTGAACCTGCTGGTGATGTGTGCGGCCAACTTCAGCGGCAGCCACTATCCGGAGGCGTTGAAATTTCTTGCCGGAGCGATCGCGTTCTTCCAGGGTAATGGGGTGTTCGATCACCAGAACACGCCGGGAATGGATCCGCGCCTGGAACGCCTGGCGCTGAACATGGAAAACCTCAGCAGCCAGGAGATGCACAGCCTGTGGAGCATCCACGGCGGACGCTATCTGCCGTCGGCGCTGTTCCGTGTGCGCCTGATTACGCTGGACAGCAACATCATCCACAGCCGCGATCCGGTGATTCGCCAGATCGAGACCGAGGCCACACCGTGATGATCGTTACGGATCACGCACTGATGCGGCAGGCGGGCTGACCATGCAACGGTATCGTACTTTTGCCAGCGTCGATGTCCGCCACGACTATTTTGCCGATGGCGACGCACGCCAGCTGTTGTTCCAGCCGCACGCTGAAACTCTGGCCTTCCTGCGCCGTTTCGAGATGTTGCTGTATGCAGATGGACGCAGCCTCACGATCAGCGTGGCAGAATCGCAGCTGCAGGGCATCTGGAGCGAACGCATGGACGGCGACGAGCCGCGCATGCTGTGCTTCGACGTGCGTTCGGCCGATGCAGCGTGTGCCTACTACACCGGAACGGTCAGCTCGCCGTCCGGCGTGGAAGATGATGGCGCGCTGCCCGCGCCGTTGCTGCCCGCGCCGAATACCGCGGCGGCGCCTTGGGCGATCATCGCGCTACCCATCGTTACTAACGGCGATTTTGCCGCCTGGACGTCGTCGCTGGGCAGCGCTTATCGCCTGCGCATGCACAGCCGCAGCACGATCTGGAAATACCTGCTGACCGGCGACTGGCGTGGCCGTGCGCTGTCTATCGTCGACCAGCGCGGCGAGATCGCCTTCAGCGCGCCGGCCCAGGAACGCCTGCCGAACGGGCAGTCCGCGCTGGCCGTACATTCCACCACGCCGATCGCATTGCGCGAACGGCCGCCGCAGCGCTTTCAGCTGCGCGATGTGACCGAGGCACCCGAACGGGTGCTGATTTCGAGATTGCCGGGCGCAACGCCGCAGCGCCTGTGGCGCGAGACGGTGCGCGGCGAACCGACCACCGTGTCGGAAATCTTTGTCCATAGTTAACCCACTGACAGGAGCCCCGCGATGGGTGCAATGAAGACACCGGGTGTCTATATTGTCGAAAAGAATGCGTTTCCCAACTCGGTGGTGGAAGTGGCTACCGCCGTGCCCGCATTCATTGGCCATACCCAGATGGCCGACAACCGCAGCAAGCCACTTTCCTTCAAGCCCTGGCGCATCAGCTCGATGGCCGAGTACCACCAGTACTTCGGCTTCGGGCCCAATCCGCGCTTCAACATCGTGGAAAAGACCGATCCGTCGGCGCTGGCGGATTTCAAGGCGGCGGGCAAGGACAACAAGTCCACCGAATATGTGCTGGAACAGCCGGCGGGCAAGGATGGCGGCCGCTACACGCTGTATAACGCCATGCGCCATTTCTTCCAGAACGGCGGCGGTCCTTGCTACATTGTTTCGGTCGGCGACTACGAGTCGGACCTGGACCCGGACAAGTTCAACCGCGGCATCGACGAGCTGCTCAAGGAGCAGGAGCCGACGATGGTGCTGATTCCCGAGGCCGTGCTGCTCAAGCAGCCCGAGTGCATCGCCTTGCAGCAGAGCATGCTGCAGCACTGTGGCGACAAGATGAAAAACCGCGTGGCGATCCTGGACGTCTGGGGTGGCGACAAGCCGCGCAACGATCCGGGCGGCGATCCGATCGATCTGTTCCGCAACAGCCTGGGCATCAATTTCCTCAATTTCGCGGCGGCCTACTATCCATGGCTCAACACCACGGTGGTGGGCGACAAGGAGCTGAGCTACGAAAACATCGCATCCGCCGATGTGCTGCAGCTGCTGCTGCGTAACGAGCTGAGCCTGCCGGAGACCGCGCCGGATGGAGCTGCGCTCAGGGACAAGGAGCAGATCCAGGCGATTGCCGACATCAGCAAGGACTGGACCAAGGTGGAGCCGGCGCCCAGCGATGATGCGATCCTGGCCAACAAAGCCCTGCTCAACAAGACCTTGAGCACGATCAGCCCGCTGTTCAACACGGTGATGGACCTGGTCAAGGGCAAGCTCAACCTGATGGCGCCCAGCCCCGCGATGGCCGGCATCTACACCATGGTCGACAACAGCCGCGGTGTTTGGAAGGCCCCGGCCAATGTCAGCCTGTCCGGCGTGGTGTCGCCGGCCGTGACCATCTCGGCGGTGGACCAGGAAGACCTCAACGTCACCACGCAGGGTAAATCGATCAACGCGATCCGCACCTTCATCGGCGAAGGCGTGCTCGTGTGGGGCGCGCGCACGCTCGATGGCAACAGCCTGGATTGGCGCTACATCAACGTACGCCGCACCATGATCATGCTGGAGGAGTCCTGCAAGCTGGCGGCCAAGGCGCTGGTGTTCGAGCCGAACGTAGCCAACACCTGGGTCACCATCAAGGGCATGATCCAGAACTTCCTCACCAGCATCTGGAAGCGCGGCGGCCTCGCCGGCGCGGTGCCGGAAGACGCCTTCAGCGTGCACTGTGGCCTGGGCGAGACGATGACCCCGGACGACATCCTCGAAGGCATCCTGCGCGTCACTGTGCTGGTGGCGATGGTGCGCCCGGCGGAGTTCATCGAGATCACCTTCCAGCAGCAGATGCAGAAATCGTGATCAGGCGCGGGCGTTGCCTGACGCCCGCCGCGTATCGCCTAACCTTGCATTGACGGAGTATTTGTATGGCAGACGATGGTTCGCAGCAGTCATCTAGCGTATGGCCGATGCCGAAGTTCTACTTCCAGGTGAAGTGGGATTCGACAGTGATGTCGTTCGAGGAAGTGTCCGGGCTCGATATCGAAGCCCAGCCGATCGAGTATCGCCACGGCGACAGCCCCGTCTACTCGACGATCAAGATGCCGGGGCTGAAGAAATTCAGCAACATCACCATGAAAAAAGGCGTGTTCAAGGCCGACAACAAGTTCTGGGACTGGTTCAACCAGATCAAGATGAACACGATCAAGCGCGTACCGGTCATCATCAGCCTGCTGGACGAATCGGGCAAGCCGACCATGGTGTGGACGCTGGCCAACGCCTGGCCGACCAAGATCACCGGCACCGACCTGAAGGCGCAGGGCAACGAAGTGGCGGTCGAGACCATCGAGATCGCGCATGAAGGCTTGACTATCGCCAATAGCTAATCCGAGTGGCGCCCGGCAACAAAAAGTTTGTAGATCCCTATGCGCCCGAGCTGCCGGCGGCGTTCTGCTTCAGCGTGCAGCTGGGTGATAGTTCGTCGGGCTCGGACAGTTCGTTCCAGGAAGTATCTGGCATCGAGCTGAGCATGGAGGTGGACGAAGTGCGCGAAGGCGGCGAAAACCGCTTCGTGCATCAGCTGCCCACGGGGGTGAAGCAAAAGCGCCTCACGCTCAAGCGAGGGATCGCTTCGAGCAAGTCCGGCCTGGTGGGTTGGTGCCGGCGTACGCTGGAGGGCGACCTGTCGGAGTCGATCAAGTTGGTGTCGCTGACGGTGAAGTTGCTCGATGAAGAGGCCATTCCCTTGCGCTCCTGGTCGTTCACGAATGCCTACCCGGTGCGCTGGGAGATCGACACGTTCAACTCCACCAAGAACGAGGTGGCGCTGGAGACGATCGAGCTGGCTTATCAGACAGTGACCAGGCAAGACACATGACGAGAACCGATCCGTGACTATCGAAATTCGCCAGATGGTGATCAAGTCGAGCATCGGCAACGGTGCCGGCCCGTCTGTGCTCCAAAAAAAGGACGCCCCCAAAAATTCCGCGCAGGACGAAGACTGCGAGGATTGCGGCGGCTGTGAGGGCGGGCTGGGTGGTAGCGAGGAGCGCCAGCGCATGCGCGCGCTGATCGCGGCGGAGTTCGAGCGAATGCGGGAGCGATGAATGCCAAATTCTCTTTCCGCCGCCAAATCGCAGCTGAAAATGACCGCGTGCAGCAACGATGGCGATACGCCAACGGCGGATGGCGCGTCGATTTCGCTGCTGATCAATCCTTCCGAGCTGAGCCTGACGCGCAAGACCGACTACGGCGGCTGCGTGCCGATGGGCGATACCGGCAGCGGTGGGAATTTCGCACGCATGCAGCCGGGCGACCTGAATTTTTCCACGGTGTTCGATGGCACCGGTGTGGTGCCGATTCCAAAAAACGTGAGCCTGCCGGAGGAAGTCGAAGACCAGCTCGATCTGTTGAACAGCGTCGTTTACAAATATAACGGCCAGCAGCACGAACCCAATGTGGTGCAGATCTTGTGGGGGACGCTGTTGTTCTATGGGCGGCTCACTACCTTCGGTATCGAATACGGTTTGTTCCGCCCCAACGGCATGCCGCTGCGCGCCAAGGCGACGATGGCGTTCCAGGGCTTTAAATCCACGCAGGAAGCGGCGTTGGAGGCCAACCAGTCATCGCCGGACTTAAGTCATGCGGTGGTGGTGAGGGACGGCGATACGCTGCCCTTGCTGTGCCATCGCATCTATGGCGACAGCAGCTATTACGTGGATGTGGCCCGCTTCAACGGCCTGCATGCGTTCCGCGCGCTCAAGCCTGGGCTGCTGCTGCACTTTCCGCCACTGAGTTGAACGATGGCCGATTCTCCCAACGCCAAGACCGATGGTCCCGTCCGCGTCAGCGTCAGTGCCGGCGGTTCGGTGCTTACCACGTTGCCAGTGGTGGCCGTTACCGTGCGCCGCGCGGTCAACCGAATTCCCTGGGCCGAGATCGTGCTGGCCGACGGCGACATGCCTACCGGGAAGTTCAAGCTGAGCGATGCGGCCACCTTTGCGCCCGGCGTGCAGGTGAGCATCAGCGCCGGCTACGGTAGCAGCGAGGCGCCGGTGTTTACCGGCATCGTGGTGCGGCATAGCGTGAAGATCGACGGCAAAAGCAGTTCGCGCCTGGTGATCGAGTGCCGCGACGCGGCCACCAAGATGACCATCGGGCGCAACAACGCCAACTATCTGCAGCTCAAGGACAGCGACATCATCAGCAGCCTGATCGGCAACCATGGCCTGTCGGCGGAGGTGACGAGCACCAGCACCCAGTATGACGAACTGGTGCAGTTCTATTGCAGCGATTGGGATTTCATGCTGGCGCGCGCCGACGCCAACGGCCTGCTGGTCAACGTCGACACCGGCAAGGTGAGCGTAAGCGCGCCCAAGACCTCCGGCTCGGCGGTGCTGTCCACCACCTGGGGCATCGACTTGATGTCGTTCGAAGCGGACATCGATGCTCGCACCCAGTACACCGCGGTGCAGGCGGTCTCCTGGGATCCGAAGCAACAGGCGGTGGTGCAGGGCAGTTCGGCCAGTCCCGTGAGCCTTAATGCGCAAGGCGACCTGGACGGTGCGACGCTGGCACAAGTGGCAAGCCCCGCCACCTATATCCTGCAAACCGGCGCCACCCAGCCGATGGCGACCCTGACCGACTGGGCCAAGGCCGCGCAGCAGAAGGCCGCCTTGGCACGCATTCGTGGGCGCATGCGCTTTCGCGGCAACGCCAGCGCGGTGCCCGACAGTTTGATCGACGTGAAAGGTGTCGGCGCGCGTTTTAGCGGTACGGTCTACGTGACGACGGTGGAACACAACCTAAGCAAGGGCAGTTGGACCACCGAAGTCGAATTCGGCTTGCGGCCGTCCTGGCACGTGGAACGCGAAGACGTCACTGCACCGCTCAACGGCGGTTTGCTGCCCGGCGTGAGCGGCTTGCAGATCGGCGTGGTGCTCAAGCTCGATGGCGATCCGGAAGGCGAGCAGCGCATCCAGGTCAACGTGCCGGTGCTGCAGGCGCAGACCCAGGGTGTATGGGCGCGGCTACTGCAGTTCTATGCCTCCAATGCGTTTGGCGCATTCTTCCTGCCGGAGGTCGGCGACGAAGTGTTGCTGGCTTACTTGAACGGCGATCCCAGCCATCCGGTGGTGCTCGGCTCGCTTTACAGCAGTTCGCGCAAGCCGCCGTACACGCTCGAAGCACAGAACAACACCAAGGCGATCGTCACGCGCTGCCTGCACAAGATCGAGTTCAACGAACAAGACAAGATCATCACCGTGATCACGCCGGGCAAAAACCAGGTAGTGCTCGACGACAAGAACCAGTCCATCACCGTGCAGGACCAGCACAACAACAGCATCAAGCTGTCCAGTGCAGGGATTGCCTTGAACAGCCAGTCCGACATCAAGCTCACCGCGCAGGGCGGGGTGACCATCACCGCCAACGCGGCGATCAACATCAATGCCCAGGCCGAGCTGAAGGCGACCGGGCTCAACGTCACTTGCGAAGCCCAGGTGGGGTTCACCGGCAAGGGCTCGGCCACCGCCGAGCTTTCCGCCGCCGGACAGACCACGGTCAAGGGCGCGATGGTCATGATCAACTGAGGTAACCGATGCCGCCCGCCGCCCGCCTGACCGACATGCACACTTGCCCGATGGTGACACCGGGCCTGCCGCCGGTGCCGCACGTCGGCGGCCCGATCACCGGGCCGTGCGTGCCGAACGTGATGATCGGCAAGCTGCCGGCGGCGGTGGTGGGCGACCTGGCCACCTGCGTCGGTCCGCCGGACTCGATCGTCAAAGGTTCGGCCACGGTGATGATCAGCGGGCGGCCGGCGGCGCGCATCGGCGACACCACCGCGCACGGCGGCAGCATCGTGCTCGGCTGTCCCACGGTCATGATCGGAGGCTGAGCATGGCCGGTTTCCTGGGGCGTGGTTGGAGTTTCCCGCCGCGGTTCGATCCGCGGACCAAAGAAGTGGTGATGGTGGCCGATGCCGAGGACATCGCCGAAAGCCTGCGCATCCTGCTGGCCACGCATCCGGGCGAAAGGGTGATGTTGCCCAGGTACGGCAGCGACTTGCGGCGCATGGTGTTCGAGGAAGCCAGCGAGCAGACCGTCACTCAGATCAAGGAAGCGATCCGCAAGGCGATCCTGTTCTACGAGCCGCGCATCAGCTTGAATCGGATCGACGCCTCCTTGGTGGACGCGATGAACGGCAGGCTGGAGATCCAGGTCGACTACACCATTCGCAGCACCAATACGCGGCACAACCTGGTCTATCCGTTCTACCTGCACCAGGCCACCAATCCGGTGCGTGCCTGAGCCCGGTCATGTCATGAGCGCAGGAACGCAACAGGATCAACGCCTCGCCGCCGCACTGCGGCCCGGCTACATCGTGCCGGACGAGTTCACCCTGGCCGAGCGCATCCGACTGACACTCGGTTATGCGGCGCAGTTGCGTTTTGCCACGCGCGACGGCAGCGATGCCGGCTGTTGGGACGACGCGCTGCGGCGTGATGAGAGCGCCTTGCTGGCCGACATTGCTTCGTTCCCGTTGGCCGGGGCGCAGGAAGGCTTTGCGCAGGCATGGCCGTGGGCCGGCGAGCGTCATCTGTGGTGGCGCGTGCGCCAGCTGCTGTTCCGTTTCGACGACTGGTGCCAATGGCTTGCCCGCCACGAGACGCCGACAGCCACACAGCTATTGCAGGCGATGATGGCCGCCGTAGGCAGCGGTTTGCGCGATGGCTTGCAGGAAGCGGTGCGCTGCTTCGGCCTTGAGCAGGTCGAAGCCAGGCGGCTGCATTCGGTCTGGCGCATGGATGCAAACAGTGAAGTTGTGGTCGACCTCGACGGGGACGCCCGGCAGCGCATGCAACTGCTGCGCCGGCTGTGGGGCGCCTTGTGCCTGGCGATCGCCCGCTTGCGTCCGTTGGCGCAAGCGCAATTGCCGGCAAGCATGCTTAGCGGCAAGCATGAACCGGCGATCGGGCTGCTGCTGGCTGCATTGCAGCTGTATCAGGATACGCGCGCGGTGGTGAACCGCTTCCCCGAGCGCGTCACCGATTTTTATTACCTGGACCTGTTGCGCATGCAGCCGCGACCACCGGCGCATGAGCGAGTGTATTTGCGCTTCGAGCGCGATCCGCGATTTGCCACGGCGGTGCAGGTGGCGCGCGGCGCGTGTTTTGTCGGTGGCAAGGACAGCGACGGCAAGATGATCGAATTTGCCGCCGAGCAGGCGCTGGAGGTTACCGACAGCGTAGTGGCTGCTCTTTACAGCGTACGGCTGGAACGCGATGCGCTGATCTCGCCCGAAAAAGATTTCGCCTACGCAACACGGGTGATGGCGCAGGCGATTCCGCTGCTTCCGCCAGATGCGGCCTATGTGGAAAACCCGCCCTGGTGGCCGCTGCTGGGCGGCCATGCGAAAGCTTCGGCGGCAACTGCGCAGAATGCGACGCTGGGTTTTGCGCTGGCCTCGACGATGCTCGCGCTGAAAGAAGGCGATCGTCGCGTGAACGTCCTGTTGCGCCTGTCGCATCCGGCCAATGATGACGAAGCCTTGGCGAGCTTGCTTCGCTGCAATGAGCAGCAACGCGATGCGGCGTGGCTGGGGCGGGTATTTGCGCTGCTTGATCGCAGCGAGGCGCGCCATCATCCCATTCGTCGCGCAGCCACCGACGCGGCCAGCGTGGAGCAAAGGGCGAATGCCGCCTGGTCGCGCGCGCCACGTCCGACCGGCGATGTGCGCCTGTGTTATCTGTTGGCCAATTGCCTGGCAACGGATGACGTAAAGCGGTTCCGCGAAAACCTGGGCCGGCTGTTCGCGGTATGGCTGATTGCCGGCAGCGAGGAATTGCATCCGCTGGATGTAGATGCCTTGCGCAAGCATGCGGCCGGCTTGCCGGGTAACGATGGTCCGGCGGCGGTTGAGATCGATGACCCGTTGATCCTGATCCATCCGCATGAGCACGATGATGGCGACGGGGCAGGCCACGGCTTGCCCGATCGCGGGCTGATCTTCGAGCGGGTCTTTCGCGGTGTCTGGCGCGCCGAGTTCAGCGTGGCCGGTGGCTGGCTGGTGCCTGGCGATGTGTTGGTGCGGCGGCGTAGCGATGCAGGATTCGGCTTCGGTGGTTGCATCGAGTTGCTGATGCACGTCGGTCAGGAGCAACCGCCGATCGTGCCGTGCAAGACTGCCGTTCACGGCGACATGTGGCCGGCGCAACCGGCACTGCGGCTGACCCTGCAGAACCGCACGCGGCTGTATGCCTACAGTCTGCTGCAGCAGCTGATCCTGCATGACATCGTGTTGTCCACCCAGGTCACCGGTGTGCGCGACATCGTGCTGTACAACCAGCTGGGCCGGCTCGATGCGGGCAAGCCGTTCCTGCCGTTCGGACCGATTCCGGCGCTGGGCGCGTATTGCCTGTTCGGCAATGAAGAACTTGCCGCCAAGCCGTTGCGAGCATTGCGCGTAAATCTGCGCTGGGGGCAATTGCCGAGCGAAGAAGGCGGTTTTGCCACGCGCTATCACGGCTATCCGGGCGAGTGGTCGGCGGCGGGCTTCCAGGTTCGGCCTGAGCTGTTGCGCGACGGGCAATGGCGTGGTGGCAGCAGCGCCTCACTGGGCTTGTTCCGCGGCGAGCGCCATCTGCAAGACACCATCACGCTGTCGTTGCCGGAAACCGACCTGGCGCTCTATCACCGCCCGCAGATGCGCGTTCCCGAGCCGTTCGTATACGGCACCACCGCGCGCAATGGGTTCTTCAGGCTTGAGCTGTGCGCGCCGGGCGTGGCTTTTGGCCATGCCTTGTATCCGCGCCTGCTGTCGGAGGCACTCACGATCAACGCACGCTTGAAGCGCGCCAAGCTGAAAGTGCCGCTGCCACAAGAACCCTACACTCCGGCAGTGGAGCAGATTTCGCTCGACTATCTGGCCAGCCAGCGGATCTCGCTCAAGCAGATGGCGCAGGCGTCCTCACCCGGACGGTTGTTCCACCTGCACCCATTCGGCCACGACAACCCGCGTGCGCGGCCAGGCATGGACGGGGTGCCGTTGCTGCCGCGCTATTTCAATGACGGCAACTTGTACATCGGGCTGTCTGGCTCCGACCCGAGCGGTGCCCTGAGCATGTATTTCCATCTGCGTCCGGAAAGCGCCGAGGAATGCTGGCAGGCTGCGTTGCCGCAACTATCATGGGCGGTATGGTGCGAACAGGGTTGGCGCACGCTGGAAACCGATCGCACGCTGTCGGACGGCACGCTGGGTTTCCTGCGCAGCGGCATCGTGCTGCTGGACCTGCCGGACGGCATGAAGTGCGATTGCTCGCAACTGCCGGGCCGGCTGTATTGGCTGCGCCTGAGCGGCGACGGCGTGCTGGAGCGCCTGGCTGGTCTGTATGGCGTGTATACCCAGGCAGTGACGGCGCGGCGGGTGCATTCGCGTCGCGCCGACGAACCGTGCACGTCGCTGCCGCCCGGCACCATTCGCACCCCGCTGCATCCGATCGGCGGGTTGCGCACGGTCCAGCAGGTAGGGCCGTCATTCGGACTGGGTCAGCCGGAAGCGGCCGACATGCTGCGTGTACGCAGCGCCGAGCGTTTACGCCATAAGAACCGCGCCAGCACACCATGGGATTACGAGCGCCTGCTGCTGGATGCATTTCCCACTGTGTACAAGGTGAAATGCTTTGCCAATGGCGAGGCACCGACAGCGGCCTTGTCCGGCGAGCCAGGCGGGGTGTTGGTCGTGGTGGTGCCCGCGCCACGTCAGGGCGTGTTGTTCCACAGCACCGAGGCACCGCGTTTCGACGCCGCCGTGTTGGAGGAAATGGCCGCCCGGTTGCGCGAACGCAGCACACCCGGTATTCGCATCGTGGTGCGCAATGCGGTCTATGAGCGCATCCAGGTGCGCTGCAGCTTGCGTCTGGCCCGCGGCGTGCATCCGGGCGCGGCGTTGATCCGCATCAACCAGGCGATCGTCGAATTCCTCTCGCCATGGCATACCGACGGTTGCCGCGCCAACTTCGATTGGGACGTGCGCGCCGAGGCGATCGAGGCGCGCTTGCGCCAACTTGATGAAGTCGATGTGGTGGGCGCCATGTCGCTGCTGCATATCGTGCGTAGCGACGGCAATACCTACCAGCTACTGGATACAGCGCGCTCCCGCGATGGTGCAGCGGTGCGACAGGTTCGCCCGGTGCAACCGTGGAGCCTGGTGTTGCCGACCGCGCGACACCTGATCGAGTTGATCGGCGTGCCATCCACACGTGGCGTACAGGCCACCGGCGTGGGCAAGCTTGAAATCGGCGGAACCTTCATTCTGGGCAGCGCGCCGCCCGCCACGGGGCGGGGGGCGCCATGACCATTCGCAACCGTGAATCGCTGCGCGGCTACTTCAGCGACGGCGCGCTGCCGACGCAGGAGCATTTCGCCGACTTGATCGACTCGATGCTCAACATGAGCGACGAGGGTTTTCGCAAATCGGTCGAGCGCGGTTTCGAGGTTTCGGCCGCAGCGGGTTACGAAGCCCTGCTGAGCTTTTTTCGCGACCAGGATCCGGACCAGCCCTTGTGGTCGGTAGGTTTCGGCGGCGCGCAGGGCCAGCTGCTGATCCGCAGCAACACTGAGCCATCGCAAGAGGCCCAAGCGGATGCCGCCACGCCGTTGTGGTGCCTCGATCCGGCCGGGCGCATCGGTGTCCGCACCGCCACTCCCGAAGCCACGCTCGATGTCGATGGCGTACTACGCAGCAAGGGGCGGCACGGCAGTTATGCGCGCGCTACGCCCAAGCCCCTGCCTGCGGATGGGCGTTGGTACGACCTCACCGACGACCTGGAAGGCTGCCAGGCGTTCGAGGTGACAGCCGGCGCCGGGCACCAGGGCAAAGGACGATTCGCCCTGATGCACGCGGTCGCACTCAATACCTACAACCCCACCCTGGGCATACTCGATTTTCTCAACCGCAAGCGCGGCATCCGCAGCACCGATGCGTTCTACGCACGCCGCTGCGACCGCCTGCAATTGCGTTGGCGCGGCAGCAGCGGCCGCAATGCGGCGTATCGGCTGCAGATACGCACGGGTTGTGATTACGGCCGTGGCATCGTGATCAAGGCGCACGTCACCCAGCTGTGGTTCGACCCACACATGGACGAGGGGCAGCGGTGAACGCGCGGATCGATGCTAGCATGGGTACTGCGGTGCCCACACCGGATCCCGCCAAGCCGTCGGCACGGCCGTCGCCCGCGCAGATCGCGCGGCACCGCGGCGACGATCCGTTTGCTTATGGAGCATTGCGCGATCGTGCGCTGAGTTCGCTGCAGGCGCTCAGCGGCGAATGGTGGACCGACTTCAATTACCACGATCCTGGCGTCACCCTGCTGGACGCGCTGTGTTATGCGCTGACCGAAAACCTGTTCGGCGCGCAGCAGCCGCTGGTGGATTTGCTGGCGGCCCCGGACGGCCGCATCCATTACCGCCGGCTGGGTCTGCGCGCGGCGGAAGAAATCCTGCCGTGCCGTCCATGCACGAGCATGGATTACATGCGCTGGCTGCTCGATCGCGTGCCGGGTGCGCTGCAGGTGCATGCATCCTCGCCCAACGGCGATGGCCTGTGGCGCATGGACCTGGAGGCGCTTACCGCGCTGGCGGAAACTGCCTCGGCTGCGGCGGCGCGCGCCTATTGGGCGCAGCGCAATCTCGGCGAAGACCTGGCGGCTTTGCCGAGCGTGCTGCAGCCACGCTGGTGCACGCTGCAATTGAACCTGAGCATCGAGGGCGCGCGCACGCCGGAGGATATTCTGGCCGAGTTGGTCGCGCGCTGCGCCGAGCACGTCGACGCGGCCCCGCGACGCCTGTCGCTGATGGCTCGCCTGCTTGCACAAGATGCTGCGGTAGCGCTGGCCGATGCGCTGGACGGGCCACGCATGCGCCAGGGCTGGATCGACACCGACAGCCTCGAACGCGACCTGGAAAGCCGGGTCTATTTCGGTGACCTGGCGCGCATTGCGTTGAGCGTCGAGGGCGTGCTCGAAGTCGGCGACATCAGCTTGAGCGCGGAGGGGCTGGATGGTTCCGCTGGCGCCCTGCCGCGGCATGGCGACGCCTGGGTATTGCGTCTGCGCTGGCCGGACCAGCCCGAAGCCGTGGCGGCCTGGCAGATCAAGCGGCGCGGCGTGCCGATCGGGATCGCGCAAGATGCCTTGTTGCAGCGCCTGGACGATCTGCGCCGCAATGTCGATGGCCGCGCTGCGGCCGATAGCGCCCCTAGCGCGACGGGCTCGCCCTTGACGCGACCACAGGGCGACTATCTGCCGCCGGCGGCGTACGTATCGCTGCTTAACCAGTTGCCGCAAATCTACCGCGAGCGTGCCGACCTGACCGGCATGCCCATCCATGCGGCGGAAGTCGCGCAATGGCATGCCTATCTGGCGCTGCTGGAGCAATGGCTGGCGCATGGCGATGCGCAAACCCAGCACCTGCGCAAACTCTACACGGTGGTCGGCAAACCGGCGGCGAGCTACGCCTGGCAAGTGCTCGGCGATGAGCACATCGCCGGACTCGATGCGCTTTACAACGGGAATCGCGAGCAGGTGCGCGACAACGTGTTCGCCTCTGCCGACGATGCGCTGGAGCGGCGTGGCCGCGTGCTCGACCACTTGCTCGCGCTGTATGGCGAAGGTTGCTGGCAGGGCAGCATTCGTCCGTTCGGCTGGTATTTCGGTGCCGAGGCGTGGCGCCTGCACCTGTTCGAACAGAAACGCCAGATGCTGCTGCGTATCGCCACGCTGACGCGCGACCGGCACGGCGCGATCGACTACAGCCGCCGTTCGCTCGGGCGACGTGGCAATACCTCCGCCTTGCAGCAGCGAGCCAGCCTGTTGCTGGCCTGCAAGCATCACCACAGCCGCCTGTTGATGCCCGCAATGAGCGAGGCGCAGATCGGACTTGCAACGGAAACGGATGGCCCCGCCGCCACCGAGGCGCTGCCGTCGAAAACGCAGCCGCCCGTGTTGTGGAGCCCGCGTCGCCATCGCATGGTGGACAGCATGGGCAAGGATCTGGCCAGCGCAGCACGGGTGCTGGCCATGCACTTTCCAGAGCTGGATCTGCGCGCACTGCCTCCGGCCCTGTTGCGTAGTGCGGTGCATGCCGAGCGCTACAAGCATATGGATGCGGGTGCCGTGTGGCTCGCCAGTGACGACAAGGGGGGCTGCTGGCGCCTGCGGCTTCGCTCCACGCGTGTCTCACCGGAAGCCGCCGCGATCTGCCTGCACGAATTCGCCTGCCGGCTGCAGCTTGAATGCGAAGGCATGCACCTCATCGAGCATGTCTTGCTGCGTCCGCTCAGCGGTAGCGACCCGGACATCCCGGATGATTTCTACCGCTACCGCGTCACCGCCGTGTTCCCGGCATGGACCGCGCGCGGACACAGTGCATCGTTCCGCCGCGTCGCGATGGAGACGCTGACCTTGAACGCGCCGGCCCATTTGCGAGTACAGACCTTGTGGCTGGACGCCGCGGCGATGACGCGTTTCGAGCGCAGCTATGCGGCATGGCTGGAAGCCAAGCAAACCCATTGCGCGGCGGTGCTTTCGCCTAGCGGCGAGCACGCAGTGGCAGCGCGCCGCCTGGAAGACTGGACGCGCCTGCTGCGCTGGCTGCTGTGGCGACACCTGGATGCGGTCCGGACGGATGACGTGAGGGGCAGCGCATGAGCCGCCACGTGATCGAGACCTTGCAGTGGTCGTGCGGCAGCCCTGATCGCCACTCCGGTCTCGCGCAACAGCAGCGCTTGAGCGAGTTTCTGCGCGGTCCGGGAGGGCGGGTGCTGGATGCGCTGTTCGAGCGTTTGTCCGCACGCGGCGAAGTATGGCGCATCGATCAGCTGGAGATCGACCTGGGCGATGTGCCCGCGGATGCCGATGCGTGGGGACGACGATTGGAGGAGGCCGTCGACCTTGCCTTGCGGCGCCTGCAACTGCATGGCGTGGCCGATCCGCTGGCCGCTCGCGCCAAACCATCGGCAAGCCAGGCCGAAGATCGCGAGCTGGAACATTTTCTGTACTACCTCGAACACGGCCGGCTGCACTGGTCGATGGCGCCGCGCGCCAACGGCGCGCTGGCCGATTGGCTGGCCAGCCTGGCACGGCGCCAGGCGCTGCGTCTATGGCCGGCGCTGCTACGCTTGCCGCACGCCGACCGCACGCTGCACCGGCTCGGGCACATTACGCCATGCCACGGCTTGCAGGCCTTGCTGGCCTTGCGTCATGCCGAACTGGCGCATGCGTTGGAAGATCTGGATCACCACGTGCTCGAACCATTACGTGCGCAAGGTCGCTTGAGCACGTATCAGCTTGGGCAAGTACGGCAGGCCTGGCGCGTGGCCGGCTTGCATGCCTTGTGGGGGCAGGGCGGCAGTACTTTGGGCATTGCACGCGTACAGCGGTTGATGGCCGCCTTGGGCGGCGCGCTGCTCGCGCAATTGGGTGAAAGCCAGGCATCACGGCTCGGCATCTTGATCGACACGGCTACGCCCGAATGGGGAACGTCGGGTTTGCGGCGCAGCTTGCTGCTTGGCGTGCAATCGCGCTTGCTGGGTCCGCAACCCGAATTGCGCCGACAAGCGCTACTCGATGACGCCAAAAGCGCTCATCGCGAAAGCGCAGCCGGCAACGCCGTGGAGGAGGTAATCCTCAGCGCGATCTGGCATGAATCCCTGCGCCAGTTCGCCCTGGCGCATCAGGCGGATCCCCGCGTGCGCGAAGCCGGCTTGGGTCTTTCGCCCTTACAGGCCTACCTGCTCGACTACAGCCTGGCCTACTTGAGCGAAGTCGAGCGGGTGCCGCAGGACCATGTCGCCTGGCAGGCCGTCTGGCGAAGAGCCTTGCAGGCCTTGGCAGAAAAGCAGGCGCAAGACGATCCGCTGCTTGCCAGTGGCCGGCCTGCATCGTCGTCCCCACGCGTGTCGGCCGAACGGGCCGAACGACCGAGCATCCGCAATAGCCGCAACAGCGATGGCAGCATCTCGCCCGCCGACGACCATCCGGACAATGAGGCGATCTACATCGCCAACGCTGGCCTGGTGCTGCTGGCCAACTACGCACCACGCCTGTTCGGCATGCTTGGCCTGCTCCATGACGATGCGTTCGTGGATCAAGCGGCACAACACCGCGCTGTGCATTGCCTTGCCTATCTTAGCGATGGCCACGCCGAGAGCGAAGAGCACGAGTGGGTGCTCAACAAATTGTTATGCGGCATATCGATCGACGAAGCGGTGCCACCGGCGCTGCCGCTGGATGACGCCATTGCCACGCTCGACAGCCTGCTGCCCGCCGTGGTGTCGCATTGGAATGCCTTGGGCAGCACCACCGCGCGAGGTCTGCGCCAGACCTTCCTGCAACGCATCGGCCGGCTGATCGAGCACGAAGCGCACGCAGGACACTGGCGCATGAAAGTGCAGCCCGGCCCGTTCGACGTGCTGCTGGACCGTCTGCCGTGGCGCTATGCAACGATCAAGTTGCCGTGGATGAAAGGAGCGATCCATGTCGACTGGCGTTGACGATCGCTACGCGCTGCACGCCATGGCGCTGAGCCAGGAACTCGACTGGCTGGAGGCGGTGCTCAACCTGCGCCTGGAACAACATTTCCAGCAGCAGCCGCAAGGTTTCGATGCCGCACCACCGCCTCCGTCACTGCCTGCCGGCAGCGCACTGGCCCAATTGGTCGACGAGCAGGGCCTGCTCGCGGCCGAGCGCGCGGTGCTGGCGCTGGCCTTGGCGCCGCATGTGCGGCCAAGCGTGCTCGATCTATTGTTCGTGCGTAATCAGAACCTCGACCGTGGCTTCACCGAATTCGGCGGTTGGAAGGCGCAGCGGCATGGCGGTTTCCTGCCCACCGGCGAGACGGCGGCGTTCCTGGTCGCGGGCGACGATCTCGCACGGCGCATCGCGCTGTTCGACCTGTTCGATCCGCAACATCCTTTCATGGCGCGCGACATCCTGCGCCTGGACTGCGAAGGCGCCAGCAACGAGCCGCAACTCAGCGGCGCGCTGAGCGTCAGCGCCGAAACCTTGCAACGCCTGCAGACCGGCGTATGGCACAAGCCCGACTACAACATCCAGTTTCCGGCCAAGCGCATCACTACCGACCTCGGCTGGCCGGACCTGGTGCTGACCCCGGACGTGCTGGACGAAATCATGGTGATCCAGACCTGGATGCAACGAGGGCCCGACCTGATGCAAGACTGGGGCTTGGGCCGCGCGGTCAAGCCTGGCTATCGCAGCCTGTTCTACGGACCGCCCGGCACCGGCAAGACGCTGACCGCGACGCTGCTGGGCCAAAGCACTGGCGTGGACGTCTATCGCATCGACCTGTCGATGGTGGTGTCCAAGTACATCGGCGAAACCGAGAAAAACCTGGCGCGCGTGTTCGACCAGGCGCAGAGCCGGCGCTGGGTGTTGTTCTTCGACGAAGCCGATGCCTTGTTCGGCAAGCGCGGCGCCGTGCAGAACAGCAACGACCGGCATGCCAACCAGGAAATCGCCTACCTGTTGCAACGAGTGGAGGACTTTCCCGGCGTGGTGATTCTGGCCAGCAATTTGCGCGGCAACATCGACGACGCGTTTTCGCGCCGCTTCCAGTCGATGGTGTACTTCCCGATGCCCGACGCCGATCAGCGCCTTCGGCTATGGCGCGGCCTGCTGCCACAGAGCGATCGCCTTGCGCCGGACGTCGATCTGGAAGCGATCGCCGAACAGCACGTGCTGTCGGGCGGCGCGATCGTGAACGTGTTGCGCTTTGCCGTGCTGCAAGCCGCGCGCAGCGGCGCGGCGCAAGTCGGTGCCTCCCATCTGCGCATGGCGCTGGCCAAGGAATTGAGCAAGGAAGGGAGGACGGTAGGATGAGGCCGTTCCTGTATTCGTGCAGCATTCTGCGCAAGCTTGCGCTGTGTTGCTGCGGCGTAGTGTTGATGATGCTTGCGTTTGTGCCTGGCTTGGCAAAGGCCGTTTCCTGCACCAACGTAGATCCGTTGCAACTGGGCAGCAGCGTGACGACGTTGCCGGATGGCACGATCGGCCAGCCGTATCACTACAACTTGCGCGCTACTGGTGGCATGCCGCCGTATACCTACCACTCCGGCAGCCTTCCGCCCGGCATTACGCTGAGCACGGACGGCACCCTGGCCGGAGCACCCAGTTCGTTGCCGTATATCGCGGTATTCATGGCCAGCGTGCGCGACCATCACGGCTGCACGGCACAGCAAACCTATCGGTTGACGATCATTGCGCCCTGGCAGCCAACGCCACCGGTGCGTCCCGTCGCTCCGCCGGCCCCACCCAAGCCGGCACCACCCAAAAAGCCGCCGCCGCCCAAGCCGCTGACTACCTTGCCATTGGCCGACACCTTGGCGGCACCTTCCTCGCCCCAATCCGAGATGGACACGTACAGCCTCACCGACGCGATCTTCAAGGACAAAGACGTTCTCGATGAGCTAAAGCAAATGTCCGCGGATGCCGCAACGGCAGGTGGTGAGGCACCTGCCGACGACGCGAACGACAACGAGCAGGGAGATCAGGCTGACGATGCGGCCCAGTCAGGCGATGCCGCGATCGAAGACGATGCCAAGGCGCAGTTCCAACGCATGCTGCAGCCCCTGATCGGCGTGGAGTATCCAGGGCGCGAGTTGTTCGCCGCAGCGCTCGATACGCGTTTGTGCCGTTTCTCCGCGGCACTGATCGTTGCCGCGGCCAGCAAGCAGGGGCGGCCGCCACCGGCGTTCAACGCAAGCGACTGCCCGCCGGACTGGGCCAAGCTGGCCAAGCAGGACGACTACATGCCGCGCGATCCGCTGCCATGGAAACAGCTGCCGCAATGGTTGATGAGTCCGGCCCTGCGCAGTCTGCTGATCGACAAGGCCATGCAATCGCATTCGTTGTTGAATCCGCAGGCGCCATCATGGAGCGGCAAGGGCTGCGGCTGCGTGCGCGAACTAACTGGCGAGGTCTACGGTTTCTATCCGTTCTGGCACAACCAGGACAAGCCGTTGCCGCTGGATTTCAGCCTGCTCTCGCGCATCAGCGTGTTTGCGCTTTGGTACAAGGACAATGGCGACCTGGTGGAACCGAGTTGGAATGCCTCCCCGCAAACCGATTTCATCGTCGAGGCACAACAGCATCGCACCGCCCTGGACTTCACGCTTTACCACAATGACTGGCAATTCCTGAAAACCGCCACCGATGACGAGATCGCGCGCAGCACCACACGGCTGGCCACCGAGGCGGCCGATTTCATCGACACGCGGCTCACCGACCTGGCTTCGCGCAGCCACGCCTGGGTGCCGGGCTTTGCACGCGTCGAGCGCTACGGCAACGGGCTGACGCTCTACCTGGACCGCATTCCGGACGCAAAGGACCCGCTGCGTCCGGCGTTCATCCGCTACCGCGACCGGCAGATCCAGGCGCTGATCAGCGAACTGCGCCAGCGCGGTCGCGACTACGTGCTCAACATCGTGCTGCGCGACGCGGATCTGACCGCCGATGACGCCAGCTGGCAAGTCGGCAGCATGAGTCAGTATTTGCGGCAGGCCGAAGCACCGTCTTCGCGTAGCCAGCATGCAGCTGGCGACAGTGCCCGCTACCTAAGCAACACCAATCTCACTTTGCGCTACCTGGTGCTGCTGACGCAGCCCACGGAGCGCAGCATGCGCGACCTGATTGCCATCATCGACAAGGATGACCACCTCGATGAGGTGGATACCCGCATGTTGCTGCACCGGGTGATCCCGGTTGTTTCCAGCGGTGCTCACGACGAACAAGAGCTGACCGAAAACCTGGCTTATGCGTCCGACAACTTCGGCGGCGCCGGTTTCTGGGCTGCGCCGCGCACGGACCAGAAGCCGGGCCCGATGATCTCCGGACGCATACGCGCCATGTATCTGGCACGCCACCAGCGCACGGAACAATTGAGTGCGTGGATCTGCGATTACCGCTGGCCGCTGCGCATGGCCGCCGAAGCGCTGTTGTTGCTGTGGATGATCGCGTTCGCGTTCTACCGCTCCAGCTGCCGCATCAGGCAGATCGGCCTTCCTTACCAATTAGGCCTACTGCTCGGCGCCATCGCCTTCCTGGGGCTGGGTGCGCTACTGCTTGCCGGTGACCCGGCCCTAGTGCAGATACGCCGGGGCAACGCGCTGCTGGGCGTGCTGCTGGTGGCGCTGATCGCCACGATTGCCTATCACATGCTCAAACCAAGGGTGGAGAGTCCATGAAGACGAACAAGCCGACGCAAACCAAGATGGCCGCCGAACCGGCAGCAGGGCAGAGCGAAGGTGCTGGCGCCGCCCAGCGCAAAGTGGCCGCCACGCCCAGGCAGGCGAGCGAAGCGGCGCATATCGCGCAGCTCAAGGGCGACGCCAAGCCGAAGGGGAAGGTGCCGCCGCCAAAGAAGGGCAAGGGCAAGTAGCAGCGCGTACAAAGGACTGCAGACATGATGGACTTATTTGAAAAGGCTGCCGTTCTGCAATACCACCGCCGCCGTATCGGTGACCCCGAGCGCTGCGCGTTGGGTTGGCGCTCACCCGACAGCCAGCGCTTGCGGTTCGAGGTAATGTGCCGCGTCGGTGACATGAGCGGCTGCAAGGTGCTGGATCTCGGCTGCGGCTATGGCGATCTGAAAGCGTTCCTGGATACTCAATTCACAGAACTCGCCTACCTCGGGGTCGATCATATGCCCGAGTTCATCGAAGAAGCTTGCCGGCGCTACGGACACTTGCCCCGCACTGGATTCGTGCAGGCGGACATACTCAACGCGGTGCTCCCGGAAGTGGACTACGTACTCGCATCGGGTGCCTTGAGCTATCGCAGCAGCAACGCGCTTTATCCGTACAACCTGATTCGCCAGATGTGGGAGGCGGCAACACGCGGCCTTGCCTTCAATCTGCTTGACGCCAATGTGTTCGAAGCTACCCCTGTGCTGTGCGGCCAGGACCCTGGGGAGATCCTGGCCTTTTGCCGAACGCTCGATCCGGCGGCGGAACTCGTGACCGGATACGTGGCGGATGATTTCACCATCCTGATGCGCCGTCGAACAGCCTGAGGAGAATCCTATGGCGATGACCAGGCAAGCCATGCCGGTTGGCCCGGAGACGTTCAATGCGGTGCCGGCGTCACGTGCCGGCGTGCGTGCCGTATCGCCGCTGCAGCGACGGGTGGATGGCAGCTCCCGGCAAGCGGCGCAGCAGCTACAGGTGAAGCAGCTGCAAAAATCCGCGGCACCGATTCAATGCCTGACCTATGAGAAGACGGTGCAAAAGCCGGCCGATTTCGATGTGCATGCCTGGCCGGGCAGTCTGAGTGCCGGGGGCAAAGACGCCAATAGCGAGATTGCAAGCAAGGTCAATGAGACTTTGGAAGCCTTGGGCTGGAGGTGGCGTTGCATGAGCGCCCACATGATCCCCAAAAGGCTCGGAGGTTTGGGCAACAACAGCAATGTCAGGCCGTGGAGCCAGAGGTTCGAAAGTGGCGAGTGGGAAGAAAAGATGGAGCAGGGCTTCAACCAGGAAATGCAAGATGCCGAGGTGGGCGACGAGGTTACTTATAAAGTCCAGACCCAGGATATGAGCGATGGAACCGCGAACAAATACGTTGCGTCGCTGAGCGGCGACAAGGCCGCCCACAAGGAACGCATCAAAAAGATACCGGTGTCCGTCAAGGGGGAAGTCAACGGCGAAGAGAAAATCAACTCGGCCGGATGCTTTCCTGGACCCAGCAAACTGGGGTTGGTCGGTGGTGCGGGTGCCATCCTCGGAGCTGCTGCGGGCATTGGCCTTGGCAGTTTGACACTAGGCCCCATTGCGGCGGGTGCGGCTGTAGGAGCGGCGGGTGCGCTGGTGGGAAGTGCCGCGTGGAAAGGGCTCGGCTGGTTAGCCGGCTACTAAGCCATCGAGAAGGTGTCGCCATGAAGCAAAGCATTCCCGCCGACCAGCATGCGGCAAATGTCGAGCCGGCATCAGCCAGCGCCGGTGGCGGCGCCTCGCATCCGATGCAGCGAAAGATTGATGAGAGTCCAAGGCAGGCCGCCCAGCGCGATCGCATTACGCAGTTGCGTGATGTGTCCAAGCCGGAAAGATCGAACGGCCTGCCCTCGCAGCTGCGCACGGGCATCGAGGCTTTGTCGGGGATGGATATGGGCAACGTCGTCGTGCATCGCAATTCCTCCAAGCCGGCGCAACTGAATGCCTTGGCGTACGCGCAGGGGAACGAAATTCACCTTGGCGCGGGACAGGACAAGCACCTCCCACACGAGGCCTGGCACGTCGTGCAGCAGCGGCAGGGTCGGGTGAAAGCCACCACGCAGATGCAGTCGGTTCCCGTCAATGACGATCGGTCGCTGGAGCGAGAGGCGGACGTGATGGGAGCTTCAGCCTCTGCGTGGGCAGGGTCTCCGGCACAAATGCGGGCATCGGCTTCTCAGCCGGATGAGCCGGCGCAGTCGATGCCCGGAGTGCTGATGATGAAAAAGGATGCAGCGCTGGCCGAATTGACAGCTAAGGAAGACGGATGGACCGCCACCAAGGTGATCAAGCCCAAGAATGGCAAGAAGGGCATATTCCGCTTTCCGATGGACGGGGACAACATCGATACCTTCATAGGTAAGAACAATGTTCCCAGTACCGTTGATGTACCTTCCGAGCATTCGGATGCGGAAAATCCTGGGAAGCTGCACGTCAGCGTAGCTGACCATGACCTGAGCAAGACCTATGGCGACAAAGTCGATGGACTGAGCGACAACCAGATTGTCAACGGAGCCAGGGGTTCTCACTTCAGTCATGGCGACAAGGCACATGGCAATCCGACACGCACAAACAGCCTGACCTGGCATCACAAGGGGACAAAAGGCCATATGGAGCTTATCGACATGAACGTGCATGGCGCGTTCTGGCACTATGGCGGCATCGCGAACTGGGAGCCCAGCAAGCATGGCACGTCGGCCGACGATGATGATGCGGGAGGAACGTCGTGAGCGCCGACCATGCTTTGCCGTCTTCCAGGGAAGCCGGCGTGGTGCATCAAGCGGGTTTGACTCGGATGACAAGGGGTAGCCAATGACCAAGCTAGCGACACCGGTGCGGCAGAAGATGGCGATTTCAGCACCCGTATCATGCGCGGGTGCGCGTGCAGTTTCACCGTTGCAACGGCAGGTGGATGCAAGCTCACGCCAAGCTGCGCAACAGCAGCGGCTGGCGCAGTTGCGCGCGGCGCCCTCATTGGAACACAAGCGAAATGGCTTGCCGCCACAACTGCGGGGAGGGATTGAGACTTTGTCGGGCATGGATATGGGCGATGTCGTTGTGCATCGAAATTCCACCAAGCCGGCGCAGTTGAATGCGTTGGCCTATGCCCAGGGCAATGATATTCACTTGGGCTCCGGGCAGGAGCAACACCTGCCGCATGAAGCGTGGCATGTGGTTCAACAGCGCAAGGGGCTAGTGAAAGCAACGGCCCAACTCGCTGGCGTTGCGGTCAACGACAACCCCGGCTTGGAGCGTGAGGCCGACGTGATGGGGGCGCGGGCCTTGAGTCTGCCTGCGCAGCTGCGGGAGGCAGGCAGATCGCCCTCGGAAGCAAATGGGAATGATGTGACGGTAAGTGCCAATGCCGACAAGCCCATGCAGATGATGCTTCCGTACGATGGTCTGGCTGAAACCAAGGGCTATTACAAGGCGCAGAATCGCGCTAAGGCCCATGACTATGGAGGCGGGCGGCCCGTTGATTTCAGCACCAATTTCAAAATGAGCATGGTCAAGAATGAATGGGGTGGTTCATACAATAAAGCCATGGATCTTTGGCACGTGACGACATCGGGTAAATCGCAGGTTGTGCTTCCGACAAATGCAATCCAAATCGATCACAAAACGCCATGGGCTGAAATTGAGCAAAGGCTGCTCGTGGATCCAAGCGAACAGGGCGGGATTAGCACGTCGAAATTGAAAGACCTGGAAGATGCCGGCTATATCAATGAAGATCAGGATGCATACACGGTCTACGCGGCGCGCATGTACTATCACGACGTACCCAATTTGCAGCCCATGGCCGGATCCGAGAACGCGTCCAAGGGTGCAGGAGTGGAAGAAGGGGTCAGTGCACTGGCAGTTGCATGGAAGAACCGCGCCTCACGGAGCACGGGTACACATAACGAGATGGTGCAATCGGCATTTCAGGCATTGCGGGATTGGAGCACTGACAATGAAGCCATTACGGAAATGCTCCAGGAATTCGACAAAGTGGATGAAGCCACGGCCGAAGCTGAAGATTTCTTCAAGGGTTATTGAGATGACCCGAGCGGGAAGGCGATCCCGGCTTTGCAACGGCTGCCCTGCGCTGGGATTTTCATCCCAGCCTACGTGGTCCGGCCATGGGTTCCCTTAAGCCACCCCTTTACGCTTCCCGGCGTTCTGCCAGCTCATCAGCAGCGTACGTGTCTGCTCTTGCACGGCATCCTTGATCAAGGCGCTTTTGCCGGCATCGATTTCCTTCCAGCCGAGCAGCTCCAGGCTGGCGCCGGGCGGGTAGTAGAACGCCAGCACCAAACCCT
The DNA here is from genome assembly GCF_030160275.1 of Dyella flagellata. GTDB lineage: Bacteria > Pseudomonadota > Gammaproteobacteria > Xanthomonadales > Rhodanobacteraceae > Dyella_B > Dyella_B flagellata. The sequence goes on along the minus strand of NZ_BSOA01000012.1, from coordinate 121,787 downwards.
TCAAGGTGAGTAGCCGGATACGGGTGATGGCATCGTTGGGTCCTGTGCCCATGATGCGCGCCAGCAACTCCGACAGCAGCTTGTTGATCGGCCGCTTCATCGTCTTCTGCAGCATGTCCGAGACCAGGTGCGGGGTTTCGCCCGCCAGCTCGCGGCCCAGCAGACGCCCTTTGACCAGATGTGTCGGGGTCAGCACGCTATCGAGTGTCACCAACTGCATGCCGAGGTACGCCTCGATCAGGGTGTCGGCATCGGCGTGGTTCTTCAGCGCGTCGCTGACCTGGCGCATGGAGGGCGCGAAGCGTCCCCGGAGGTCCTCGGTGATGTATTCCGCGCAAGCCTTGTACAGGCCTTCCTTGTTCTCGAAGTAGTACTGCAGCGCCGGCGCGTTTACTCCCGCAGCCGCCGCGATGTCGCGGGTGGACGCATCCTTGAAGCCGTGCTCGCCGAACAGCTGGATGGCGGCGTCGATGATGCGCTGGCGGGTTTCGTCGCCCCGGGCATAGCCACCGGCAGTGGTGCGGCGAAGGCGCTTGGCTTGGGTCATGCGGATACTCCGTCTTTTGGACGCCAGGATAACATTTGACAAAATTATAGCGATCGGAATAAATTTTCCACTTGGAATAATTTCAAGGTCATAGGGCATGCCTGCTTCCCCCACCAGCGCATTGGGCGATGCGCCGAACACTGCTGCGCCAAAGCGCCGGAAGTTGCCGCGGTTTCTGCTGCCGGTCGGTATCGTGCTGGCGATCGCGGCTGTCGCGGTGCTGGGCTATTGGTGGCTGGTCGGTCGCTTCATCCAGAGTACGGACGACGCGTACCTGCAGGCCGATAGCGTCACCGTGGCGCCCAAGGTCAGCGGCTATGTCACCGACGTCTACGTCGGCGACAACGCCACGGTAAAGGTGGGCGATCCGCTAGTGCGGCTGGACGGACGCCAGTATCAGGCTGCGCTCGACCAAGCCAAGGCCACGGTCGACGCGCGCCGGGCGGATATCGAGCGTGCCCGGGCCGCGATCCAGCAACAACAGGCGGCGATCGAGCAGGCGAAGGCGCAGCTGCAGGTCGCGCAAGTCGGCGCGAAGCATGCGCAAGATGAGGTGCGTCGTTACGCTCCCCTGGCAAAATCCGGCGCGGAAAGCGGCGACCAGCTGTCGGTGCTGGTCAGCAATCGGGACCAGGCGCAGGCCACGTTGGCCGCCGACCAAGCTGCGCTCGACCAGGCGAGGGCGCACGTCGCTGATCTGCAGGCGCAGATTACGCAAGCGCAAGCGCAGTTGGAGGCCGCGCAGGCATCCGCAAGCCAGGCTCAGCTGGATCTGCAAGATACCTTGATACGCAGTTCGCTGGCCGGTCGCGTCGGCGACCGCACGGTGCGCGTGGGGCAGTATGCGCAGCCGGGCACGCGCCTGATGACGGTGGTGCCGGTGCAGAGCATCTACCTCACCGCCAATTTCAAGGAAACCCAGATCGGCCGCATGCGCGCCGGCCAACCGGTTCAGCTGCATGTGGACGCGCTGCCCGATGCGGATCTGCATGGTGTGGTCGACAGCTTCGCGCCGGGTACCGGCTCGCAGTTCGCCCTGCTGCCACCGGAAAACGCCACCGGCAACTTCACCAAGATCGTGCAGCGCGTGCCGGTGCGTATTCGTATCGACGCGGATGAGTCCACGCGCAAGCGGCTGATGCCCGGCCTCTCGGTAACGGTGGACGTGGACACGCGTGCGGAAGCTGGCAATTCACGGCCAGCCCTGGTGAGCAGCCAGCATGGCTGAAACGTCCGCCCGCCCGGTGCCGCATCCGGAGCATGCCAGCGTCGCGGACTGGATCGCCGTGGCGGCGGGCTCGCTCGGCGCCTTGATGGCGACGCTGGATATCTCGATCACCAACTCCGCCTTGCCGCAAATCCAGGGTGAGATCGGCGCGACCGGCACCGAAGGCACCTGGATCTCGACCGGCTACCTGATGTCGGAAATCGTGATCATTCCGCTCGCGGCCTGGCTCACGCGCGTGTTCGGCCTGCGCAACTTCCTGCTTGGCTGCGCGGTGTTGTTCATCCTGTTTTCGATGATGTGCGGGCTTTCGCACACCTTGATCGTGATGATCGCCGGCCGCATCGGGCAAGGACTTACCGGCGGCGCGATGATTCCAACCGCGCAGACCATCATTCGCACCCGCCTGCCGCTATCGCAGTTGCCGATCGGCATGACGGTGTTCGGCCTGATCGTGCTGCTGGGCCCACTGATGGGTCCGGTGCTCGGTGGCTGGTTGACCGAAAACATCAGCTGGAGCTGGTGCTTCTTCATCAACCTGCCGGTTTGCATCGGCCTGATCAGCTTGTTGCTGGCCGGTCTGCCATCGGCGCCACTGCACCTGGAGGCGCTAAGACAGGCTGACTGGCTTGGCATTGCCGGACTGTCGATAGGCCTGAGTTCGCTGACGGTGGTGCTGGAGGAAGGGCAGCGCGAGCGCTGGTTCGAATCGGACGTGATCGTCTGGCTAAGCATCGTCTCGGCAATCGGCATGATCATGATCGCGATCTCGCAATTCACCGCTAAACGGCCGGTGATGCGCCTGAGCCTGCTCGGCAATTCGCATTATGCGAGCGTCATCTTCATCGTGGTGGTGGTCGGCGCGGCCTTGTACGGCGTCATCTACCTGATACCGCAGTTCCTCGGCCTGATCTCAGGCTACAACGCCGAGCAATCCGGCTGGGTGATGCTGGTGTCCGGCGTACCGGCTTTCCTGATGATGCCGATCCTGCCGCGCCTGCTTGGCAAGGTGGACTTTCGCATCCTGGTGATCAGCGGCCTGGTGTGCTTCTGCGGCAGCTGCATGCTGGACATCCATCTGACCGCGCAGAGCGTCGGCCACGATTTCTTCTGGTCGCAGCTGGTGCGCGGAGCGGGGCAGATGCTGGCGATGATGCCGCTGAACCAGGCGGCGATGGCGGCGGTGTCGCGCGAGGATTCGGGCGATGCGGCCGGCATTTACAACATGGCGCGCAATCTCGGCGGCTCGATCGGCCTGGCCATCATCGGTACCGTCATCGACCGGCGCAATACCTTTCACGTCGCCGCGATCCGCCAATCGCTGACCGCCAATTCGGTGCTGGGACAGGAGCGCATTGCCGCCAACGCAGCTGGCTGGTTCGCGCGCACCGGCGACATGGCTTATGCGCGGATGCGCGCACTGGGCCAGCTCGCACGGCAAATCCAACAGCAGGCCATGGTCATGACCTATTCGGAAGTGTTCTACCTGTTGGGCATCGCCTTGCTTTGCTGCGTGCCGCTGGCGTTGTTGCTCAGGACGCCGCGCCATCCCGCGCCGGTCAGCGAAGCCCATTGAGGATGCCTGTGATGTCGATGTCTCGTTTGCGCGGTGTGCGCATCTCCAACGTGGCGCTGTTTACGGCAGTGGCCGGGCTTTGCGGCTGTACGGTAGGGCCCGATTATCGCGGCGCGCCGGATGTGGCCCATGCCACCGTGCAGGCAAATGCGTTCGTGCGCGCGCCAGCAGTTGGCATGACGCCAGCTGAGCATGCGCCTAGCCGCTGGTGGGAGGCGCTGGGCGATCGGCAATTGAATGCGCTGATCGATACCGCACTGGAAAACAATCCGGACCTGCATGCGGCGCAAGCTCGCCTGCGCCAGTCGCGTGCCCAGTTGCAGCAGCAACGCGCGGCGGACATGCCCACCGTATCGGCTGACGCCGTTGCGTTGCGCACGCGTGAGCCCAATTTATCCGGCTTGCAAAGCTCGCAACAAGGCTCCGGCAACTCGCAAAACAATGGGCAGGGCGCAAGCACTTCGCACGGGCGTGGACCGTTGCAGCTATATAGCGCCGGCTTCGATGCCTCTTGGGAGATCGACCTGTTCGGTGGCACGCGTCGCGCCATCGAAGCGGCTTCGGCGCAAGCGGAGGCCGTCGATGCGGACCTGGCCGATACCCAGGTTTCGCTGGCTGCCGAGGTGGCCCAGGCCTATATCGATTTGCGCAGCCAGCAACAGCGCTTGTTGCGGGCCAATCAGTCGGCGCAGCTGGAGCAACACACCTTGGACCTGGTCAGACAGCAGCGCGAGCGTGGCGTGGTGCCGGATGCGGATGTCGAACGGCAGACCACGCAAGTGGAAAATACCAAGGCGACGCTGATTCCGCTGGATGAGCAGGTGACCGAATCGCTCGACCAGTTGGCTGTGCTGACCGGCCAGGCGCCCGGCGCGCTGGATCGCGAGCTTGCCGCACCGGCGCAGCTACCGGTGATGCCTGCGTCCGTGCCTGTCGACGATCCGGCTGCCGTCTTGAAGCGTCGCCCGGACATCCGCGCCGCCGAGCGCCGCCTTGCGGCCAGCAACGCGCAAATCGGCCAGCACGAAGCGGATCTGTTTCCCAAGCTGAAGCTGCTGGGGTTTATCGGTAGCAACGCCGGCGACCCCGGCCATTTGCTGCAAAAGAGCGCATTTACCTGGCTCGGCGCGCCTTACCTGCAATGGGATGTGCTGGATTTCGGGCGTACGCGCAGCGCCATTCGCCAGGCGGAAGCCGGTCGTGACGAGGCTGCTGCTCGCTACACACAAGCCGTACTTGCCGCCTTGCAGGATGCCAACAACGCACTTTCCCGTTATGGCCACCAGCGCGAGAACGTGACGCGCCTGCAACAGATCGAAGCATCGGCCGACCGTTCCGCCACTTTGATGCGCCAACGGTATGACGCAGGTGCTTCGTCGCTAATCGATTTGCTCGATACTCAGCGTGTGCAATTGAGCGCGCAGCAGAACCTGGTGCAGGGCCGGGCGGAACTGTTGAAGGATTTTGTGTCGCTGCAGAAGAGTCTTGGACTCGGCTGGGTGGCGTCGCCGTGAGCGCTTGCAGCGAAGGGGGACAAAAACACCCGCTTGCTGCCACTTCCAGATTATAGCGGGCTGGGGGGCTTGCCGTAAGGCCAGGGGGCTGGCGCAGCATCGCCGGCCGACAACCTGGGAGTATGGCGATGATCGAGCATGCCGTGGTGATTGCTGGAGGCGGCCCGACGGGGCTGATGTTGGCAGGTGAGCTGGCGCTGGCGCAGGCCGATGTCGCCATCGTCGAGCGGCGAGCCAACCAGGATCTAGCCGGTTCGCGTGCCAGTGGATTGCATGCGCGCACCATCGAGATCCTCGATCAACGCGGGATCGCCGATCGCTTCCTGTCACAGGGGCAACTGCATCGGGCTGTGCATTTCCACGTCCCGTTGGACATCAGCGATTTCCCCACCCGGCACAACTACTGCCTCGGGCTGTGGCAGAACCAGTTCGAGCGCATCCTGGCCGGCTGGGTCGACGAGCTGAAGGTGCCGATCTATCGAGAGCGCGAAGTAAGGGGCTTCACCCAGGGCGACAGTGGCGTCGACGTGGAACTGTCAGACGGCAGTGTGCTGCGTGCGAACTATCTCGTTGGTTGCGACGGTGGCCGCAGCCTGGTTCGAAAAGCCGCCGGTATCGAGTTCGCAGGATGGGATGCCACGGTGAGCTGGTTGATCGCCGAAGCCGAGCTGACCGAGGAGCCCGCCTGGGGTTTTCGCCATGATGCCATCGGGACCCATGCGATCGGCAAGATGGAAGAGCCTGGCAGGGCGCGGATCGTACTCGCCGAACGTGAGCTGGGGCGCGGCGGCGAACCGAACCTGCACGATGTCAGAGCGGCGCTGATCGCGGTCTATGGCAGCGACTACGGGATACACGGTGCGAGCTGGATCTCACGATTCACCGACATGACGCGTCAGGCGGTGGCCTACCGCGATAGACGAATCCTGTTGGCCGGCGACGCCGCGCACGTGCATTCGCCGATGGGCGGACAAGGCCTCAACCTCGGCGTGCAGGATGCAGTGAATCTGGGCTGGAAGCTGGCCAAGGTGATCAAGCGGACGGCACCGGAAAGCCTGCTGGATAGTTATCACGCGGAGCGCCATGCGGTTGCCGCCCGCGTTCTGCGCAGCACGATGGCGCAGGTCGCGCTACGTCGCCCGGACGATCGCAGCAAGGCACTGGGTGAATTTGTCGCCAAGTTGCTGGGCATGGACGAGCCGCGCCGGCGCCTGGCCGCGGAGATGTCCGGTCTGGACATTCGCTACGACCTTGGTGAGGGACATCCGCTGCTGGGGCGCCGCATGCCTGATCTGGACTTGATGACCACCGTTGGCCGGCAGCGCGTTTTCGAACTCCTGCACGATGCCAGGCCGGTGTTACTCAACTTCGCCGAACCCGGCGACTTCGAACATGCTCCATGGGCCGACCGGGTCCGCTTGATCGACGCCCAATATGCGGGGGCATGGGAGCTGCCGGTACTCGGCCAAGTGAGCGCGCCCGTCGCGGTGTTGATCCGGCCCGACGGCTATGTGGGCTGGGTGGGAGACTCGACGCAAAGAGGGCTCGCCGAGGCACTAGGCACTTGGTGTGGACCTGCCGCGCCCGTCCGCTGATTTCCATCGCAACACGAGCAGGCGGGAGCAGGCGATCGGCGTCATCCCAGGTTTTCCATCTCGTCGACGCTGATGATCCGGGCGATTGTCGACATCAGCTTCATCGAAGCCTGATGCTCGCTTTCGTCACCGGCTGCACAGGCCTCTTCGACGATGCAGACTTCGTAGTCCCGATCATGCGCATCACGTGCTGCGGCTTGCACCGCCCATGAGCTGCTCACGCCTGCGATGACGAGCCGCTGCACTCCATTGGCACGCAGGGCTGCTTCGAGCGGGGTGGCATAAAAAGCGCTGACGCGGGGCTTTACGATCACCAGGTGATCGCCGCTGATCTTCAGCCCGGGATGAAACTCGGTACCGTGCGCACCCAGCTTCAGGGCGCCTACCTGCGCGGCACGCCCGAACATGGGTGAGTGCTTGGGTTGCTCCAAATAGTTCGGCGAGAAACCTATCTTGACCAACACGCGCAGCCATCCCTTGCTTTGGGCGATGGCCAGGGCCCGGTTGGCCTTGCCGATGATGTCCCGCTGCGCTGCGTGCGCGGCCGAACGCGCAATCTTGCCGTCGGGGTGCATGATGTCGACGATGTAGTCGATACCTATGAATGCCGTGCTCATGTCTACTTCCGCATGTTGTGGTGGGAGGGGTGCCGGCGAGCCAATCGCCGCGCTGCTTTCGGTTTTGATTGAGAACCGCGCAGCCGTGAAGGGTCAAATGCTTGCACTTGCAGTGGCATTTGGATCGTGACAAATTGGCGTGGGGATAAATATTCCCGATGCCGCCAAGGCCATCCTAGAGACACCGCCGGGGAGAGCTGCCATCGATATCTGGGGTTGGATCCGTGATCAGTTGACGGACTTCTTCGGCCTGGCGCCGACGCTGGCGATGTTTGCTTCCGGCGACTACCACAAGCTGCTTACGGTAGATGGCTTCGGTAGCGTGGTCGCGCCTATCGTCCCGCTGCTGCTGGTATTCGAACTCGTGCGCGGCGTGGGCCTGCGTCGGACCAAACGCGAGGATTACCAGGTTCCACTGCTGGAGCTGATACTGAACCGTTTCATCGGCAGCTTTCTCGCCATTGCCATGGTGAGTTTCTGCATCGGCCTGTTCAACCGCTTTGCCCCGTTCCAGGCCGGACTCAGCTGGTACGGATTGCTGTATGGCTACGTCGTGTGGGAGCTAGCGCATTTCGTGTACCACTTTCTGGCCCACAAAGTGCGTCTGCTGTGGTGTTTGCATTCGACCCACCATGCGCCCGTGGCGATGAACCTGTCGGTGAACTATGCGCACATTTTTCTGGAGGGACCCTATGCCGATTTCGTGCGCACCAGCATTTGCATGCTGCTGGGAGTAAGCCCGCCGCTGCTGGTGCTGATCATGATCATCGACAGTTTCTGGGGGCAGCTCATTCACCTTGGCGAGAACGTACTGCCGGCGGGGAAGCTGGGTGTGTTCTATCGCGTGGTGCTGACGCCCTCGCACCATCGAGTTCATCATGCACGCAACGTGCTCTACATGGACACCAACTTCTGCAACCTGCTGCCGATCTGGGATCGCCTTTTCGGCACCTATATGGAGGTGCACGAAGACATCCGGATCGAATACGGCATCACCCGGCCCGTAAGACGTTACAGCGTGCTGGATGCCTACCTGGGTGAATTCTGGTTGCTCGGGCGAGACGTTTGGTGCGCACCCGGCCTGCGCAACAAGCTGCTATACCTGCTCATGCCGCCAGGCTGGAGCCACGACGGCAATCATCACACCGCCAAAGCCGCCAAGGCGGCACTACTGACGCAGCCGAGATCCGCAACGCAGGTAGAGGCGGGCATTTAGCCGCCACTCGGGGTGCCGTCGGCTGGCGTAGACTGCGTGCTCAACGCCGCCAGCTTGCTCCCGGAAGGAGGTTGCCTACGAGCGTTCGACAAGCACTAATCGTGGACCCATATGCTTCGGGCACGGGGAAGGTCGGATGAGGGCCGATCGTGCAAAGCATGCCTGCACACCTCGCCGGCTGCCGGCCGGGCGAGCCTTGGTGTGCATGGCATGGATGGCGTGCGCAGCGTGGCTGTCCGGTTGTGTATCGACGGGCGCGGGACGTTCTTCCCATCTTTCTACCGAGGCGCTGCTGGAGAAAGCACAGGGATGGCAAGCGGTGGCGATCCGGGGACAGTCGGAACGGATTCAAGCCGATGCGTGGCTGCAATGCGCGACGCTAGCGCACGATGCCATGGGTACCGACAAGGCGGCTACCGAAACGGCTGCCGGCTTGCTCGCGACGCAATGCAGCCGCGCCTTCTTCGATCTGGTCGCGCAGGGCGGCCCGATCGGTGTTGCAAAAGGGCAATCGTTACTTGGCGGTGTCGCCATCCGCGTCGAATTCCGCGGCATGCCGGACAGCCTCGGCAGCAGCGTCTACCTGGAACCAGCCGACCAGGTATCGATGGACCCATTGGGCGGCGTTCGCCACCACCGTGCAGGTTTTGGCGTGCCGCTGGTGGCGTTTGCGTTGCCATGCTCCGATCGCCCGATCTGCCGTCATTATCCGCCGGAAGGTGTTTTTCGGCCGACGACGATGTGGCTGGAAGGGCCATCCGGCACAGATGCGCACAAGGACCCACCCGTGCTGGTGTTGCAGAATCCCGAGCTGCAACCGGAACACGTGACGGGCGCCAACCACTACGCTCTTGCCGAGGATGTATCGGCACCGTTCGCGCAGCTGCTGGAACGAACGCGCCTGAAGCGGCTGGCCTGGTGGGGCATGATCGGCGGTGCAGAGGTGGGCAAGCGGGCCGGGCTGTTCCTGCTGGATGACTACGATCCGCACAAGACCCCCATCATCATGATTCACGGCGTGGCCGGAAGCCCTTTGATCTGGTCGCGACTGAGCAACGCGATCATGGGCGATCCCGAGCTGCATCGGCGCTACCAGATCTGGCACATCGTCTATCAGAGCAACGCACCGCTGCTGGTGGAGCGCTACCGTGTACAGCACTACATCGATGAGGCCTGGCGCGTCCTCGATCCGGACGGTCATGCGCCGGCACGGCAGGGCGTTGTGTTGATCGGGCACAGCATGGGCGGCGTGATTGCGCGCTTGCTATGCGCGCAAAGTACACCCGAGGTCTGGAGCGCGGCTTTCCTGCAGCCGATGGACAGCCTGCATGCCAATGCGAACGACCTGGCGACGCTGAAGAACGTTTTCCAGTTCCAGCCGTATCCCGGCGTCGACGAGATCATCTTCATGGCCGCGCCACAGCGTGGCAGCCCTGCGGCGGATGGTTTGCTGGGACGCCTGGTGGGTTTGCTGGCCTGGCGGCATATCGAAGAAATGGCAGGGCTTATGCGCATCGTCGCCGCGAACCCGAAAGCGATTCAACCGGCGATCCGCGCGATGATCCAGACCGGCCACATCACCAGCATCACCAGCTTGCAGCCCGACGAGCCGGTGTCGCTTGCGGATGAAAAGCTGATGCCTGCGGCCGGCGTACGCTACGACACGATTGCCGGTGTACTTCCTGGCGTAAAACCGCCCGGCGACGGCTACGTGCCTTTGAGCAGCGCGCTATTGCCAGGCTCCACCACGACCTTGGTCGTCCGCTCCGACCACAAGGTGCCGGACCGGCCGGGGGCGATTGCGGATGTGTTGAAAATCCTGCATGAGCATGGCGCTTCACACGCTATGGCGAGCAATGCAATGCCATAGAAGCGCGTAGGCTGGGATGACAATCCCAGCATCGGATGCTGCATGCAAAGCTGGGATTGCCATCCCAGCCTACGCGATCGTCGATGCGATCGAATTCGGCGGAACACGGCGATAGCAACGCGCGGTAAACGCGATCAGCAACGCGACGACGAGCACGATCAGCCCATAGCCGATGAATCCGCGCTCATCGTGCTTGGGCGAGCGATCTACCACCTCAAAGAGGTTGAAGGCCAAGTTGCTCGCGGTATGAAAGAGCAGCGCAATCAGGATGCTTTGGCGATTGCTGGCATAGCCCCAGACAATCACGATGCGTAGCGCTACGGTAAAGAGTACGAATACCCAAAAGGGCATGAACGACTGCGTCAGTCCGGGGACAAAAAACAACGGGATATGCCAGCAGCCCCAGATCACGCCCAGCACCGCCGCAGCCCGTAGCAGTCCCTGTCCCTGCCGCAGGCGATCGATCGCATAGGCCCAGCCGAATTCCTCGTTGACCGAACCGCCGAACAGAAGCAATTCCAGATACAGCAAGGGCAAATGGCCAAGCGATACCCCGACGGCGAATGGCGGGCCGCCATGACTAGCCAGCCATGCCATCGACAGGGCGGCGGCAACAGGCGTCAGCAGCACGGCGGCCAGAAAATAGATCGGGCCCATGCGGTAGCGCAGGCTGCGACCGGCAAATTCGCGCACCGCCGGCCAACCGCCATCGCGATAGACCGCTAGAAAGGCCGCGATGAAAGGCCCGAAGGAGCCGGCGAACAGGCATGCTAGCTGTGCGGCCTGCCCAAGCTGCAATACGCCGTGGTTGGCAAGCACCGGTAAAAGCCAGAAAACCCAGGTGATGCCGAAGGCGGCCCCAAAGTAAAACCACGCCGATGTGCGAAAAGACGATTGCATACATGTCCCCTCATGGCTTCGCAGTGCAGCTTGTTCCCGTCCGCCATCGAAACTCCACTGCCAAAAGGCATTCATGCCAAAAGGCACCCTTGAGCCTAGGGTGCGGTCGCGAATTGCTCAACTCGGCTGGATCATTTTCATGAATGAATGCGTATTTTCCCTAACCAAGTTCACGCCATGACAACACACGACACTGCAAAAAGACCATTGATGTGGTGACAACGAGGCTTTTTCCATGCGCTCTTATCAACGTTTTGCTTATGTGTCGCTGGCTGTACTGGCTGTAGGCCTTGGCGGATGCCAGGGCTATGTCAAGAAGGCCGATTTCGACGCAGCCATCGGCGAGTTGCGCGCCAACCAACAAAAGCAGCAGCAGGAAATCGACAGTCTTACGCAGCAGATGCAGCAACATTTTGCTCAATACGACGCGAAGATCGCCGAGCTGAATGGCCGCATTCGCGTCGATACGGTGTCCCACTTCGCCTTCAACGACGCCACGCTGCGCGATCAAGACAAACCCTTGCTGGACGATTTTGCCAAGATCATGTCCAAGAATTACCCACAAGCCGTCATCACCGTGGAAGGTTTCACCGATCCCGCGGGCGGTGCGGCGTTCAACCGACGGCTAGGGCGCAAGCGCGCGGACGCCGTGCGCGATTATCTGGTGAACAATGGCGGCATGTCCGCCGACCAGATTCGCACGGTGAGTTACGGCAAAGAGGCTGATCGCCAGGTACTGAAGGGCAAATCAGGTGATGCGGGGGAGCCCAATCGCCGCGTCAGCCTGGTGGTGGATTTTGCCGGTGCCCAAACGCAAGCGCCGGCCACTTCCCAATCGCCGGCGGCTCCGCAAGGATAAGGTCGATAGCGCTGATCATGGCAGGCCCTTAGGCAGGGCTTGCCTGCTGCGCGCAAGCATCGGCAGGCGAGGCTATGCTTGCCGCTTCGCGTCCCGAAAATCGTCAAGACACTTCCTTTGCAACTTGGTGGCCCATGTCGCGACGCACGCTGCCTAGCTCGCGGTACTCGTCGCTTTCAAGGTAATCCTTCAATTTGACGTCGGCGCCATCGTCGATGCCGTAATCCGTGCTGCCGGCGCTTAGCATGGCGGCCATGGCGCGCAGGATTCGCAGCTCGGGCATCAGTTCTTCCACAAACAGGAACTGGCCGGCCTGGTTGACCTCCAGAAAGTAGATCTCGCCCTGTTGGTCGACGACCAGGTCGATGCAACCGAAGACTATCCCTAAGCGTTGCATCAGATTGCGTAGCTTGGCTTCCAGCGGGGCGCCTATGTCGCAGGCTTCGATCCGCATGTCGTGGTCGTGGGAATGCGGGCGCCAGTCGAAGTAGGCACGGCCGGATGCGTTTCTCATCCGCACGGCAAACAGGCGGCAGCCGATGACGGTTACGCGGATATCGTAGGATTTTTCGATGTAGCGCTGGTAGATGCCGGGGCTCATCGCGATGGCTGGTTCGGGAAGGTCGCTGGCGGCATCGAGCATCACCGCGCTCATCTGATAGGTAATTCCCTTGCTGCTGTCGTCCCAGCTTTGCGGATAAAAGGTTTTGAAAACGACTTTCCCGCAACGCTCGATCAGCTTTGCGACATCGGGCGCATGATTGCCAATGATCGTGTCGGGTATGCGCAGCCCGGCTGCACGTGCCGCTTGCAGTTGCACAAGCTTGCTTTCGGCGTAGTCCGCCGCGCGGGGGCGGTTTACCCACAGGGTATTGAGCAGGTCGTCCGCGGCGTCGAATACCCCCTTTTGAAAATACTTCCACTGACCCTCGATGAAGCCGCGATCGGCCTCCAGGCAGGAGCCCGCTTCGGGCAGGCGCGGGCGACGATACCAAATGGAGCGGATTTGCGCGCTGTCTACGTCGTCGATCGAAACGTGATCTTCTGCGTCGTCGACATGAATGGAGAAGCGTGTTGCAACGTCGACGCGCAAGGACGGATTTAGCCTATAAGGCGTACCGTTGCGACGCAGCGCCCAGGCGACAGCGGAGGCGTGCGGATCGTAGTCCACGGAAAACAAGAGGACAGAGGCGTTCAAGGTTGCTCCTAAGCGTGTCGCATAAGACCGCCACGGTGCACCGTGGCGGCATGTCATGCAGCGAACCGCCAAGGCAGTTCGAGATAACTGGATGAACAAGGCTCAGGGGATATCCGGCCAATCGTTGAAGACGTGCCCGGAACGGACGCTGACGAAAGCCCCTTTCTTGATCATCGAATCCACGTCTTCGGTGGGCACTTCATTGGCCATCATGCGTGCAAAGGGACGTACGATCTCGACGTTCTCGTTATTCATAGGGAATAACCTCCAGTTTGCATTGATGACAAGCGGTCATCGCGCTTCTTGCTGTGCAAGAAACTGTTCGGTTGCAAGGGGCTTGCCAGGCAGGCTCAGAGTTGCCCGGGCGTAGTCGCTTTTGCGTGGTATTGGCTGACCGGCGAGCTGTTCCATGTTCGAGTGCTTGCAGTGATCCCTCACATGGAGAGCGGCTTGCGGCTCTCCGATTGATTTGGCCGGATGAAAAGCTTCCTAAGCATCTTTACGCTGATTATGTGATAGTTAGGTGAAAAGCATTTTCACACGATCATTAACGCATAGCGAAAGAAAAAACACGAACTTCTTGCGAGTCAAATGACCTGCAAATGCGGTTCGTGCGCGAGTGCATTTTGCGCTGACTATTTATATTTAGCTGGCGTGCGCTTGTAATCGGTCATGCATTTTTAGAAAAATCCATATAGTAGGCTACGATTTTTTATTTGGATGCTTCCGCGGAAACTTTCCTATGCTTCGTATTCCCGCTGGATCAGGAGTACGAATTAAGTCCAGAGTTTCCGCGGGTCATGGAAAGTCACGCCTAGTGGGGTCTTGCAACACCCTCCAACAAGGAGTTCCGTGCGTTGTCGTGGCCGTGACAGATATTGCTCAGAGATACGATACCGACGAGCCTTTTCTGCCGATCGACTACCGGCAACCGCCGGATCCCCAAGTCGGCCATATTGTCGGCGACGTGCACGACATCTTCGTCCTCGAAACAATATTTGATGCCCTCGCACATCACCTCGCGCACCGCCGTATCGACGGATTTGCCTTTTGCTACGCCCTTGATGGCAATGTCGCGGTCGGTGATGAGTCCGACGAGGCGATCATGATCACCCACCGGCAAGGCTCCAATATCGTGCGCGGCCATGGCCATGGCCGCGTCGCGAAGGCTCTGGTCCGGGCTGACGATTTTCACGTCCCTCGTCATGACGTCTTTAATGGTGGTCATACGACTAATCCTCAGTTGCGCAGGAAAAGCCCTATGGTGAGGTGATGGGAGTAAATCGGCGTCAAATTTTCTACGTGATGTCGTAATCAAACCATTTGCCATACGGCGTCGCGAACTACCGGCTACGCACGAGGAAAACCTTTTCCTTGCATGCGGGATACATAAGGTGTACATCTCGCGCCCAGGGTTGGTGAGCACCGGAGCACGCTCTCCGGAAGGGCGTTCGAAACAGATCCGTGCGTCCCGCGGCCTGTAAGGTACGGCGGTCGCGCTGCAGAACGATGGTTTGTAATCAGGGGCAGCAGTGGTTTGATCCGGTGTGGCGCCGGTCATGGTTCCGTGGCGACGGTATCGACCGCCTGCCAGCGGTACTGTTGCCTCGATGTATCGGATGCGGGATCTTCGGTACGCCGCCTTGTGCTGCGCGCCACACGACAAGGAGGCAGCCATGGCAGCAGAGGATGTATTACCCGGTGATGCGCATCGCGATCGGGAAGCCGTGCGGCAAAGACGCGCGGCCCTGAAAAACGCTGACGGCACGCCACAGCTTGCGCCGGACGCGCCGATCATCGGCCTGGCGCTCTCCGGCGGTGGCATCCGCAGCGCCACCTTTTGCCTCGGCCTGCTCCGTGCGCTCGCCAAGAACGGTGTCCTGCATCGCTTCGACTACCTGTCCACGGTCTCCGGTGGCGGCTACATCGGTGCGATGCTCGGGCGCCTGTTCCATCGCGGGTCCTCCGGCGCCGCCAAGCATGTCGAGGCCGGCATGGCCGACGATAGATCGCTGCTGTTGTGGTGGCTTCGCAATAACGGGCGCTTTCTGCTGCCTTCGGGGGGAAAGGACATACTCCAGGCATTCGCGGGCCAGTTTCGCGGCTTCCTGGCCACGCAATTCGAGGTCATGGTGGTTGCCATGTTCCTGACTTGCCTGGTGGTGTTGCCGCACGTGCTCTATTCCTGGCGACTCGGGCCGAGCGCGGTGCCGCTGTTGAGTTTCACGTTGTGGTGGTGGGGGTTGCCGGTGGCGGGAATACTCGCGCTAATCACCATCGACGCCTACTGGATACTCGGCTTGGCGCCCCGTATCGGGTTCGGTATTTCCCTCCTCGCCATCGCGGTCGGCGGCTACTTGGCCTATCTCGGCTTCGCGTCGCCAATGACCTTGTCCGCCTCCTTGCTATGGGTTGTTCGCGTCGCCGCGCTGGCGATCCTTTCAGTCGTGCCCGGATGGGTATGTGCGGTGGTCAGCAATCGGCGGCGCGAGCAGGAGAGCAACCGCATCCTCTACACCAAGCGGCTGGCGTACTGCTTCCTGTTGGCTGGCATGTGCCTGGTGCTGGGTTGCCTGGACATGGGCGGCTGGATGCTGCGTGACATTTTTCTGGCCGTGTTGAATGGCGAATCGCAACTCGCCCTGCCTTGGGGCATCGGCTGGACCTCGCTGCTATTGATAGTCGCCCGCGCCATCGCACCCTTGTTGACGTCGAAGGAGCGGGTCGCGGCCACCGGCTTGCCGTTGGAGACCCTGGGCAACCTGCTGGGCCTGATCCTCATCTTGCTGGTGGCGGTGTTCTGGCTTGGCGTCTTCCAGATGATCCTGCTGCCTAGTGTCGAGGGTTCGTACATGGGCGTGCCGGCGGCTTATTTTTACCTCCCGGCCGTTGTCGTCGTCGGTGCGCTATTCCTATGCTTTACCGGCAACGAGGTGCAGCAACTGAATCGCTCGTCGCTGCATTATTTCTATCGCTCACGGCTGGCGCGATCTTATGTTGCCGTGGGCAATTATGGCGCGGCGAGCGGTGCCACGACCGCGCGATTTCCGGTTTGTCCGCTGCAGACCGACAGTCCTGCCCTGGTCGAGGGCACGCAGCGTGTCTCCGATCTGCTCCCGGGCGACGACGTGCTTTTGGGTGAATATCGTCCGCACGCAGCGGGCGGCCCCGTTCACCTGATCAATTGCTGCATCAACCAGACCACCGATGATCGCACCGGCTTGTTCAATGCCGATCGCAAAGGCGTCAGCCTTACGGTGGGGCCGCTAGGAGTGGAAACTGGCACTCAGCTTCCGAGCACCTCCCATCAGGCGGTACTGGAGCAAACGACACTGGCCGAATGGGTGGCGATATCCGGGGCGGCGGTTGGATCGGGCATGGGCTCGCTCACCAAGCCCGGTGTGGCGGTGATGACATTCCTAAGCGGCTTCCGCCTGGGCTATTGGCGGCGTTCACTGACCAGGAGCGCCGAGGCATCACGGGTAGGCTTGGCCAAGTACGCCTCGCTGCTGCGGGAGATGTTTGCCCATTTCCCGGGTTTGAATGCGCCTTATTGGTATCTCTCCGACGGCGGTCATTTTGATAATACCGGGGTGTATGCCCTGCTGAAGCGTCGACTGCCGCTGATCGTGCTGGCCGATTGCGGCGCCGATCCGGATTATCTATTTCGCGATGTGGAAAACCTGGTGCGCAAGGCGCGCATCGATCACGACGCCCTGATCGAATTCGTCGATGCCGACAGCCTCACGCCGTTCGTCGGCCCACTGGCTGCACGATTCGGAACGCCTACCTCGATCGCGCCCGGGGAAGGAGAGGGCTGTCTCATGCTTGCCCGCATCACCTATGCGAAGGGGCAGCAGGGTGCTTTGCTGGTGGTGAAACCTCGCGTGGTGCCGGATCTCGAACTGGACATCTCAGGATACGCCAGCCGCAACCAGGATTTTCCCCAACAGAGCACGCTCAATCAGTTCTTCAGCGAAGAAGAATGGGAGGCCTATTGCGCCCTGGGCCTGATGTTGGGGCGATGGGTTGACGCTTCGGTGCTCGATTCAGCGACCCAATGGGCCTGGCAAGGACAGGTGGCGCCCACACCGGCTGCCGGTTTGAGTTCGCCGACGCCGGCCGCGGCGAAAGCGCCCAGACGAGTTGCCGCAACGGTTGGCAAATCCTTGGGCGCCGGCGCCTTGATCACCAGCCTGTTGGCCGGCTGGCAGGCGTGGAGCGACTACCAGAAACAAAAGCAGACGCAGGACTCCGCGTTCGAAACCGTCGTGGACGAGGCATTCAAAGAGCTGAGTTCGGCTACCACCGGTTTTACGCCGGAGTTCAAGTTCCAATTGAATACCTTGCATAGCCGTGCGGTTCGCTATCAGCTTTCCAGCGATCAGCAGGCAACGATGCAGGAGATCGGCGAACAGATCCAGGCCTTGTGCGCAGACAAGAACACCGACGCGAGCCTGAAGGGCGATTGCATGGACATCGCGGCGAAATGGGGAAACGGCGACGTCAGCGCGAGAAGTTACTGGAGCGTCCCTCTCGCGCGTTATACCAACTGGCCTACGCGGTCGAGTACGGAAGCATCCCAGCCGGCAAGTACGCTGGCTGAGCTTTCTCTTCCCAGCATAGTTCCGCCACCTCCGCCACCTCCGCCACCCATGGTCGAGCCGCCGATGGCGATGGCATCGACACCAGCAGCTGCTCGCGCGCCGGTTCTTGTCGAGGCCGAATCGATGGTATCGCCCGCTGGCGGGGCGGCAAGGTCGAGAAATGAGATGGCAACCGCAGCAAAAAGCACCGACTTGGCCTCGGCATCTACGCAAGTAAGCCAGCAATGCGCACGCAGCGACGGGCGCTTGTTCACCCTCTACACCCAGATCTACGACGAACAGCAGCGGGCTTCCGCGCTACAGCTGCTTTCCAATATCCGTCCCTTCGGCATCGTCGTTCCGGACGTGGAGAACGTGACCGCAACGGCGAAGCGCAATCAACGCAAACCACCGATTCCCTGGAGCAAGCCGACACTGCTCTATGGTACGGATGGGCAACAATGCGCGCAGGCTCTGTCGGCTTGGATGCACGGCCACTTGGGCGATGTCCAAGCGCTCCCGCTTCCATCCTCCATGGCAACCGGCAACCATGTCATCGAGTTATGGCTGCCACCGCCGACGAACAGCCCTTGAGTCATCGCATATTTACGCAGCACTCGTGAACTTAAGACGAGGACAACCGGAGGATCGTCATGTCGAACTCGCCCCAATATCAGGTGGTTTTTCAGTTCATGTTCCAGCAGAACTTCACAGGAACCATCGAACTGGATATCACGGACAACAATAGTTTTCTCATCGCCCCATCACAGAGGGCTCAGCTGGCACCTTATCTAGGGAACGATACGCCGCCGCTATTGAATTTCGGCATGAGCAGCAAGCAGCTGTTCTTTAGTATCGATGGCGGCGTGGGTGGCCGCGGTTTGCAGAGCATCGTGTGGTCGAGCTTTACCAGCGATGCAGGCGATGCGAGTCTGATGGTCGAGCTGCAGGTATCTTCGCCCGAAGTGACGGCCTACTACGCGGTGCTCGGGGCAGGGGGCGGCAGCGGCAGCCTAAATAACGGCATGAACAGCATTGTCGTCATCAGCTGATCGCGGGCAAAGCGAGCGCACCCAAGATTTCGCGCCGCTAACATCATGGGGTACCGCGGGTCCACGGCGACAAGCTTCGTGGCCGGCGGCCCGGGGCAAATATTGGATTGCATACAGAATGGCTACCCAACAAGATTTCGTCGACTACGTGATGGAGCAAGTGGCGCTTGGCGATCGCTTGACGCAAAAGAAGATGTTTGGCGAGTATGCTTTGTACGTCGATGGGAAGGTCGTCGCCTTCGCCTGTGACAACAGCCTCTTCATAAAACCTTCCACGGCTTCCACCAAGTTGTCGCTAGAGCTTCCGCGGCGTCCCCCTTACCCCGGCGCCAAGGACTACCTGGTTGCCGACGAACTGCTGGACGACTCCGACCGGATTCGCCAACTTGTTCTGGAAACCGCAGCGCTGATGCCGATGCCCAAGGCGAAGAAGGCAACGTCACCACGCAAGTCCGGCAAGTAACCCGTAGGCTGGGATGCTAATCCCAGCCTCTTTCGGAGATATGGCGGGCCTGCAAGTCAGCATTTCTATACGGCGCCTTTCGCACCCGTTCCCTCTGCCTGTGCCTTCAAGCTGGTCAATCCCTTGTCGAATTCACCGCCGACCATCTTGTCCATGTTGAAGCACACGCCGAACAGCTTCTGCATGTAAGTCGAGACACCGGTCATTTCCCAGGAAACTTCGGTGGCGGCGCCTTGCGGCTGTAAAGTGAAGTGGACGGTGTTGGTAGCCTTCATCGGCTTTTCGAATTGCAGGCTCATCGTGACGCGCCGGGCGGGCAGGGTATCGGTGATTTGCATGCGGCCTTTGCCGCCTCGCCCGGTGCTGTCCCAGTCGTAGCTTCCAGTCTTTCCCTCTGTGGAGGCGCCGTAGGTTACCTTGAGCGAGGGATCGCCTTTGGCGAAGGGATTCCATTCGTTGAAGCGGCGCAGATCGTTGATCAGGGGGTAGATCGCTTCTGCGGGCGCATCGATCGCTACCGATCGAGCAATGCGAAATTCATTCGGGCGCGTGGCGGCGTAAACCAGAAGACACACTACAGCCGCGATAAGTACTAGCCCAACAATGGCAATGATGCTGAACATGATGCATACCTCCGTTTGGAAAGCGTGTCGTTGCTCAACCACCACATCGACTTCGTCGAGGTGCAAGTGAATGGCGACGGGTGACCCTTGCGGGATGAGTGAAACTTGACGAATCTTTTAACGGCGCCAGGGGAACACGGCCCGTAGGCTTGCGTTGCGTAGATACAGTCCGCCCCAGATAAAGATCGCGAGATAGACGCCGGATAGAATGTGCGTAGCAAGCGGGTTGCCGACCCGGATGTGGCTTGCGACCGCTCCGCCGAGGTAGGCGGTGAGCAGCACAGCCCCTAGTACGGACGTGCGGGGGATGACGTAGAGCAAGGTGCTCAGCAGCATTATCGCGGCCAGCAGGTGCGCAAAGTCGGCCGTGGCTGGGTAGCCGAGTTGCGCGCTGGCTTGAAGCACGACCGGCAGCGCCATCAGCTTCATGCCTGCATCGAGCAGCAGGAAGAGTACGGCGAATGCGGTCAAGCCATAACCCACGCGGCGCATGGCGGGGGAGGTCGAGGTTTGTACGGCAGGGAACTGGCTGCGGGCTTGGAGCGAAGTCATGATGCTTTCTCCTTGGATCGGTGGGTTGGTTGGGTGCCTGTCGATTTATTTCCTCGCCGCATTTCCTCTGCGCATTCGGCGGCGAGTGCCGTGGTGCGCTCCAGAAAAGACGCGATCGTTTCAAGCTCTTCGGCCGTGAACGTGCGCCACAGCTCGTACATGCGAGCCTGACTGGGCATGAACATCTCCTTGATTGGCTCAATAGCGTCGTGGCGACTGCATACCCAGACCTTGCGGCGATCGGTGGCGTCGTCACGGCGCTCGACATAGCCCGCCTTGACCAATCGGTCGACCAGGGCCGTGACGGAACCGGAGGTGAGCCCGGTGGCTTTGACCAGCTCGCCGGCCAGCACCTTTTTCCGCATATAGATGATGTCCAGCACGCGCAGGTCGGTGGTATGCAGTCCGAAATGATTGGCCACGATCTGGCTGGTCACGACCGTCTGGGCGGCCATCTCGCGGATCAAGACGTCAACCCGGCCAACCCGCTCGTCGAGGGTTTTGCGACTCGGCGCGGGTGCGCGTTTGGGGGGCTTGCTTGAGGTGTTCAAGGCGGTGGTGCTCCAGTGATCGTGAAATAACTCTACAGTCAAATATCTTGATAGTCAAGATATTTGAAGTGATGGACAATGGCGCTGGAGACCTGAGCTTCCAGGGCACGTTTTTTAGGAAAAAGCCTTATAGAACAATCCATTAGAGGAGGTTGTATGGCAATCCTGAGAGAATGGCGCGCGGAAATACGCCGCGAGCTGAAAGACGAATATGTGGAGTACGTCACCGCGACGGGGCTGGCCGAATACCGGCGCACGGAAGGCAACCTGGGCGCGGTGATCGCGGTACGGGATCTCGATGCGAGGCGATCGGAGATCGTCACGCTCAGCTGGTGGAAAGACGAAGCCTCGATCAGGGCATTCGCCGGCGACGATATTTCGCACTCCCGTTACTACCCTGAAGACGACCAGTACCTGCTGACGCACCCGGAAACCGTCCAGCACTACGACTCGTCGATGCCTTGCGAGTCGTCCGAGGATGAGCGGATGCTTATCTGATTGACAGCCTGGCTTTAGGTACGTGAGCAGAATGGCGAAAAAAGCGCGCAAAATTGGTGCACCCAAGATTGCACACGTTTTTAAAACATATTCCTATTTCCGCGTACGCAAGAGCAGGGTAAAAAAGAATAAACGGAATCAAATGATGAATTATCGTCATTACACCTATCGAGTCATGTGGTCTGAAGAAGATCAGGAATACATAGGCCTGTGCGCCGAGTTTCCGAGCCTTTCATGGTTGGCCGAAGATCTTCAAAAAGCGCTGGCTGGGATCCTCGATGTGGTCCGCGATGTCGTAGTCGACATGCAGAAAAATGGGGAAGCGTTGCCGGAGCCTCTCAGCAGCAAATCTTACTCTGGCAAGTTTCAGGTGCGCATCCCGCCGGAGCGGCATAAAGCACTAGCCATTCGCGCAGCAGAAGAGGGTATTAGTCTGAATCGCTACGTTTCAGACAAGCTATGCGCATGATTAAGAGCCGTCCAACGCCTAAGAAAGGCCTAGTTGCTGTCCGCCAGCGCAGTTAGCGCACTGCGGGTCTCCGTCTCCGCCTTCTGTGGCGACCATGAGGCCATTTCACTCAAGCTGTGGCTGCGGCTCAGGACGCGTATGACGTGCAGTCCAAGCCAATATCCCGAGCGATTGGGCAGCTTGGCTTGGAACTGGGTTCGCCCCGAGTCAAACCAGCGCACATAGGTATCCGATGTCTTGTGTTTCGCCGGATCTATGGTCATTACGTCCGCGTCCAGGAGAAAGCGCTTTGCCACCGCGGGCAATGTCGCATCCGGCAAAGCACCAAGATCGTTCTGAAGAAGGTACTCCCCATCGGTGTGCCCGGGCGACACGACCGTGCTCACGTAAGTCGCCAATCCCTCTTCAAAAAGCGGTAGCAGCAAATGCGTGCTTGGCATCACGCCATCGTTGGTGATGCCGGCATGTTCGGCATCCCATAAATGGAACAGCTCGTGTGGCAGCAGCACATCCAATTGCGCTTTTTCCAGCAGCAGGGAATCGACCGCCAGTGTAAGCACCGGTGTGCCGTCGGGCAGGATGCCGCTCTTGGCATCGAAATTGGGGGAGAGCACCACGACCGCGCGAGGTTGCCCCGACGCACCGAAATACTGGGCGAATCGTTTCGCTTGCACACCCAGCGCAGTATTGATGGCCTGGGTTTCTTCCGGTATGCCCTTGCCCATGCTGCGGTACTCATCAAACCGGGCTTTCAATTGAAGGTCTTTCTGCTTGCGCCAGTCCGGATTGTCGCGGACTTCCCAGACAACGGATTGATAAATCGCCTCACGGGGTTGCTCAATGTACTTGTCCCAGAGCGCCTCCTGTTCGGCGAATGGCTTGTCCTTGGCTGCTTGCCAGAACGAGATGAAGGATTGATCGATCGGCGGCGCGGCATCGCCATGCCGCGAAGCTGCGACAGCCGGAAGGCTGGCCACCCATGCCGTGGCAGCCACGCTTAGCAAGGCCCGAACCGAAGCTGGCTTTTTCATGCTCTATCCTGGAACCGCGGTGAATAAGCGAGGGCAGATGGAACGGCCTTGTCGCATGTAAGTGATTCACTAGCCATAGACCATATGGCCTATGGACGGTTGCGGGTACTTGGAGCGCGAACCTTGCTCTGGTGAGTCGGGCACTCAGCTGGTATGCAGTACCCGAAAACGATGAGGCTCCTTCGGATCGCGATCCACGACTTGCACTGGTGGCCAAGTCCATTGCCACACGCTGATGCCTGGCGCGCGGGAGAACTGGATCTTCCCGCGGGTGCCTTCGACGGAAACGCGCGACCAACATTCTTTATTGCGCGTCAGATCCAAGCCTTGGCGCAGCACATCGGCAAGCACCGCGATCGTGTCGTAGCCCTCGAAGGCGACGAAGGAGGGCGCTTCGTTCAGTCGTTCGCGAAGAGCTACCTCGACTCGGGCGCCGAGCGCGCTGAAGCGCTCGGGCAAGTAGCGCAAGAACGGGATCGAGTTGCCGTCGTCGCCCAGCAACGTTGCCCACTCGGTCAACTCCGGTTGGCCTGCTGGAGCGCCCATCAGTAGTTCGGCGAGACGCGGGTCGCGACGCACGGACCTGACGATCGACACTGCCGGCTCCGAGTGGCCGGCCAGAAGGAGGAGGGCTGTTACGCGATGGTTGATCAATTCATCGCACACGGCCCTGGGTGCAAGCACGCTCATGTCGAGTTCGGTGATCGTGCCGCCCCGTGGCGTAAGGTGGTCGCGCAGAATGCGCGCCCCTGCTGTCCAGTAGACACTCGGCTGAATGGCTACGGCGATTCGACGGTAGCCTGCGCTGAGGAGGAAGTCGGCGTAGATGCGCCAACCGTGGGACTGTGCCGGGGCGAGGCGCGCTACCCAATCCGTCGGCTGTTCGGTGAGTGCGTCGAGCACCGCGGATGAGCAAACGAAGGGCAGGCCAAGGGCATTGGCGCGGGCAGCTACAGCGCGAGCAACGACGCTGTGATATTCCCCCGCTAGTGCGACTACGCCCAGGCTGGCCAATTCATCCACGGCCGCTGTGGCGCGCTGTGGATCCGCCGCGGTATCTCGGACGATCAGTTCGAGCGGTCTTCCCTGGATTCCGCCTGTGTCATTCACTTCTCGAACAGCCAGTTCGAGTCCGGCAAGCAGGTGTTCGCCTGCTTGGACCCAGCCGGGTCGGCTTCGCGGAACGAGTGCGCCGATGCGGATGGATGGCGCATCGGTGCGTTTAGCTTCGGGTGACGACGGTGATGTATTCACTTGAGTTCCAGAGAGCGCAGTTGCAAGAGCGACCTGTTTTTACCAAGCGCCACTCAGCCCGACAGAAAAGCAGCCGCGTCAACGATGAAATGGGCCAGCATGCATGCCCACAGGTTTCGGCGCCACAGGTAAAACACAGTAAAGATCGCGCCGGCCGCGCCGGCCACCAGAACGTGATGCCAGCCCCAGCTGCCGACATGATCCAGCGCGAACACCGAGCAACTGAGCGCGCCGGCGACAAAGCGGCTGCCGGTAAGCTCCTGCAGTCGCTCGACAGCATAGCCACGGAAAAGCAGTTCCTCGGATACTGCTGCGCGTACCACGATCAAGCCATTGAGCCAGTAGGGAATCGTCGCCAGCTGGGCCAGGTGCTGGTTTTCAGACCAGTTGAGAGCCGGAAACACAACGTAGTAGATCAGTCCAAGGCAGGCGAGTATCAGCAGGCCGACAAAAAACGCCAGCGACCAATCTTTCCAGCCCGGTCGCCGGAACCCGACTGAGGCAAGCGGACGTCGCTCCACTTTGATTACATAGCCAAGCAATGCGGCAACCAGGCCCCAATAAAGCAGCTCTTTGCCAATTAGCTGGCCAAGTCCGGTGAGTTCGTTCCAGTTGCCGGACAGCAAACTGATGCCTCCCAGCGCCAGCAACAGCCCGCCCAGCGTGCGCATGGTGGGCCTGCCAGGTGTAGGCGCAGCAGCAATCGTTGCGACCATGTCATGTTCCCCGTTTACGTGTGGATGTACTACGCGGCTTGAGGGTGGCGCTCGCACGATGCAGGCGCGCCTGCTCCACCAGGCCGATGAAGCGGTCGAGCGCATGGGTGGTGCGCTTGCGGTCGCCGGTGTTCATCAGCTCCAGGAACAGGCCGTCGAATACGGCGATCGGCAAGCTGGCCATGGCCGCGTCGCGCTCGTCGTCCGGCATCACGCGCTTGACCAGCTCTAACCAGCTCGCCGCGTGGTTTTTTAACAGGTGGCCGTAGGTTTCCGGGTTGCGGGCCGCCAGTATCTGTAGCTCATAGAGCAGCTTCAGATAGGGGAAATTCTCTGCTGTGATCGCCCAATCCCAGAACCGGCGCAACGGCTTGGTTCCTTTCGGTGCATGGGCATCTGCCAGAGCCTGCAACGAGCTGCGCAGATGTCCATGCATCGCATCCATCGCTGCGGCCAACAAACCTTCCTTGGAACCGAAGTGGTAGATCAGCAGGCGCGCACTGGTGCCCAGCTCGGCGGCAAGTGGTCGCAGCGACAGCTCCGACAGGCCATGTGCCAGCAAGTAATCGATCAGTGCGGCGGTGAGTTCTTCTTTGCGAGGTTGCATGTAACGAACGTTACATGTAACGTTCGTTACACGTCAAGCCGTGGCCGACAGACCGCAATGGCTACCCAATGAGCTGCGGCCAGTCGATCGGCATGCTTGCTGCTCATTTGTCTCCCGCGCGCTTTCTGGCACTCCTGCCAGGAGGCGTATCTTTGGCCGCATCGGCCAAGATCCCGCTTGCGCCGATCTGCGTTAGCCATGACAGGTCATCGACGTATGCCAGGAAGTGCCGCAGATACTCGGGTGAGCTTTCGCGCATGAGCGCGATCGAACGATGGACGAGCGCGCTTGAATTGAGCGGGCCTGCGTCCGTGGGTACCTGCTCCAACGACTGTTGCAACTGGCTTTCGGCACGTAGTCGGGACCAGGTTTTCCTGAAGTCGTCGAGCAGCCCCAGGCTTGGAAAGCTGTCGCGCCGAAGCAGGGCGTCATTCGCCCCGAGTTCGTTGCTGCGTGCCGCCACATGGCTGTCGATGTGCTTGGTCAGTGCGCCGAGGGCTCCACGCTCCGGAGCGGATGGTACTGGCGCAGGGTCGGTCGCATCGGCGTTGAAGGCGGCCTTATCCAGATCACTGGCATAGGCATCAAGCAGCCTGGCCAGTTTTTCGTCCAGCATCGCGCGTGCTTTTCCGCCATGTCCGGCCGTACGCCGCGCCATCGCCGCGATAAATTGAAAGCGGACCGGATCCATGCGATCGGCGCGCTGCTTGCGCCACCTATCGAGCGTCAGCTTGGCGCGAGTTCGGCTAGGGCTCATGGGGGGGCGTTGTTGCCGATGGTGGACTGGGCAATGGGGCGATTTCAACGCGCCGGTTTCTCGCCCGTCCTTCGTCATTGGCATTCGGGGCCACGGGCTGCTGCGAGCCGAATGCAGCGGCGAATATCGCGGAGGCGGGGATGCCTTCGGCAATCAGGGTACGCGTAACGGTCAGCGCGCGTTCCGCCGACAACTCCCAGTTGTCGGCGAACTGGCGATTGCCGTCGCGCACTTGCTGGTCATCGGTGAAGCCGCTCACCATCAGCATGCCGCCGCGAGCTTTCAGGTAGTTTGACAGAGGGCCGGCCAGGCTCTTCAACACCTCGCGGCCTTCCGGTTGCAGTTGATCGGAGTTGAGCGCGAACAGCACATTGCCGGCAATGCCGATGCGCCCGTTAACAAGGGTGACGCGGCCCGCCGCCAACGGTACTGCCAACGCCTGCTCCAGGGCCTTGCTGCGCTGGGCCTCGGCCTGCCGCTGCCTGATCTCGTCGTCCAAACGATTGGACAATTGCAGCTGCACCCCGATCACGCCCACCAGGATCAGCACGAACACGCCAAGCAGCACCGACATCAGGTCACCGAAGGCGGCCCAGATCGGCGCCGTCGATACTTCCATGTCGTCGTTCATGCGCTTTGGGTTCCGACCGACGCGGGCTGCTGGGTCATGCGTTGCAGATCCTCGATGATCTGCTTTTGCGAAAGCATGCTCAGGTCGATCACTTCCCTGGCTTGCGCCACGTAATAGGCGAGCTGTTCGTCACTGCGCACCAGCGACTTGTCCAGCGCGCCGGCGATCTGCTGCAAGTGTTCCGTCAAGACCTGGTTCGACTGGCCAAATAGCTGGACCGCCGTCCCGAATGCCTCGCCCAGGCTCGCTACCTCTACCGCGCCACTGGTGACCTGTGCCGCCGCCGCGTCCAGCTTGCCGACCTCCGCCTCGATCTGGCCGGAGAAGCGAGTACTGACCCGCTCCAGCAAGTCCGCCGAGGTGGTCACCAGCGCGTCGACCGCAACCCGTTGTTCGGTGGACGCGTGATTGACGGCATCGAGCAGGGTTTGCAGTGTGCTCAGCAAACGGTTGCGCTCCTCCAGCATGGCGTTGTCACGAGCCATGCTTTCAGAAAGACTACGGCGTAGTTCGGCGATGACGTCAGCGGCCACCTTGGGCGCTTCCGATGCAGCTTGTACGAGACGCAGAACCTCAGCGATGGTATCGCTGGTATGTGTCTGCATTTGTGCCGACACCTCGTGCATGGTCCGGGCCAGCGTGTCGCAGACTGCCGTTTGCCGCTGCGCGGCTTGCTCGTCCTGTTGCACCCAACGCTGGTTCAAGGCCGTGGTCATCGTGGCGAAGGTCTCGCTCCAGGTGGCCAGGCGCTGCTCGTCGCGCGATTCCAGCACGGCCTGCAAATCCGTATGCGACCGGTGCACGACATCGACCAGCGACGTTGCATGCTCTTTGAAGGTCACGGCAGCCGCGCTCAGCGCTTGCTCATGTCCAGTGGTCAGCTCCGCATGGACTGTCTCTTGGCGCGACAACGCCTCATTCCAGCCGTTCGACAGCTGGTTCGTCATCTGGTCGAGGCGCGTGGCGATGTTTTCGACCAGATCGAGCGAGCGGCGGTCGAAGGTCTCGGTGAGATGAGTCTGCGCAAGGCGCAAATCTTCGGCAAGCGCCGCATTCGATTGGCGGTGTTGCGCCAATGACTCGTTCCAGATGCCCGCCACGGCCGTAGTGGTTTGCTCAAAGCCAGCGGATAGCTCATCCAATTGACGCTGTACCGCATGCGTAACGGTGCCGTGCATGGCAGCCGTTTCGCGCACCAGGCCCGCCATGGTGGCCTCCATGGCAGGCTGCAACACGGCGCTGACGGCATGAGCGCTTTCGGTGGCGCTGCGCTGCAAGGATTGCTCCACTGAGGTGGCCAGGCGTAGATAAGCCGCCTCGGTGGTGGCGTGAAAGGCTTGCTGGTTGGCCAGTTGCCGCTCGCTCGCGGCGATGCTTTGCTGCTCCATGGTCGCCATCATCGCCTGCAACTGATGGACGAGGGCAGGCATCAGCTCGGTCTGCTGTTGCAACAGCTTGAACGTTTCCTCGCGCCGATGGGCGGTCGAATGGACGCGCAGCGTCGTCGCGATTTTCACATCCAGCCGTTGCACCGCCTGGAGCCGCTCGCGCTGGTAGAGCGCGGAAAGCAGGCCGAGCATGGCCGAGCTGGCGACACCCGCCATGGAGGTGCCGAAGGCAAACCCCAGTCCCTTGATCGGAGCAGCGAGAGACCCGCGGATGGCTTGCAAATCCGTTGCGCTTTCCAGCGCCAAGCCGGTACCCCTGAGCGTAGCCATCATGCCAAGCAGCGTGCCTAGCATGCCGAGCAGGACCAGCAATCCGACCAGATACGGCGTTAGCGTCGGCCCTGGCAGCGTTGCGCGCTCACCTTCGATGCGCAGGCGCACCGGTGTGCGCAGGCGCTGGGGCAGCACGTCGAGCCACTCGTTCAGGCTGGTCGGCGGTGCGGTCAGGCCGGCGACGGCATGCTGCAGCGTGGCCGTAGCGCGCCGATAGCGATGCAACTCGAATCCGCCGGCGAGATAACAAATTCCAATGGCCATCGCGACGGTGGCGCCCAGTGCATTGGAACCGACATAACCCACGCCGATCCAGCCCACGGCCACAAGGCCTGCAAGGAATACGGCAAGATAAAGAAGATTTCTGGACATAGTTTCCGATTCAGCAGGCGCGAAGCGCTGCAAGCAAGCCATCGACCGGTTGAAAACGAACCTCCAGTTCGGCGAGCAGCAGGCTCTGCATGTCTTTGCGAAAGACGCCCAGCCACGCGCTTTCCGACAGCTGTGCGTCGGCGGGCGAGTCCTGCCTGGATTGACGCAAGCGTTCGAAGCGCTGGCCAAGCAGGGCGGGCACGCTGGCCATCACTTTGAGCTCGCGCGGGCTCAACGCCATCTCCATGACGGCATCCACTTCCGCCAGACGGGCCATTTCCGCCGATCTTTGCGCAAGCACGCCGCGGAGTTGGCTGCGCAGGTTGCCGATCGCCGTATGCATGCGCCGTTGCAGGGTGAGGTAGTGCTGACGAAAGACTGTGTAGTCGATGGGTACGCCCAAGTCTTTTTCTTTGCTGCCCGCCTTTGCCTGGCCATGCGCCAATGCCTGGTCGCCGGCAATGGCTTGGATCAAGCCCATGCGCACGCGCGCGCACGCATCTTCTACGGTGTTGTCAAGGTGTGGGGCGCCGGAGTCCACCTCGGACGGCTTGTCGTCCAGTGCCGTCGACAGTGCAATCGCCTGGCGCCAATCCAGCCAATGGCTGAGCCGGTGCGGCACCGACTGGCCAGGCGCGGGCACGTCGACGGCATCCGTCAAGCGAGCAAGCAGGCGGATGAAGGTCGGTCCACGGAGGGGCGCGCGTGGGGTGGTTTGCATCATGATTACAGGCAAAAGTCGGATAGTTTACACGCTAACGCCAGGTAAGGCCTCCTTGGGGCGCCGCGTATCCCTGCGAGCACCCGATTAGGGCCATGTCCCAGTTAACGGGTATCTGCTCCCTCCCTTACGTGAGGCGCGTAGGCTGGGATGCTAATCCCAGCTTTCTATGCGGCATCCGGATGCTGGGATTGTCATCCCAGCCTACGCGCTCAAACATTACGGCAAGCTCGTACAACCCCACCCCAACCCTCCCCTGCCAAACAGGGGAGGGAGCTGTATGTCGCGCAGTGGAGACATAACGCGAATCAGGTACGAGCAGAGAACGGATTGCCTCTGCGTCGTCACAAAACATCGACAAAAATGTCGAACCGTTGACAGTGCGCGGCAGCTCAACGCAAGCAAAAAAATGCAGGTAGGGTTGTGTCAGCGCAATCCGTTTTATGGGACTATGGCTTGCTGTTCATAAGCAAGACTGCGGCACGTTTGGGGCAAGCTCGGAAGATACGTACTCCCATCTTCGCGACAAGCGAAGGTAAGGAGTTGAACACGTGCCGTCTTCCATCGCACTCGCATGCATCGGGGAATACTCATGAAGAGCAAGATCGCGTTGTGGTGTTTTATTGCCTGCCTGTTGGCAGGTATGGCCGGTGTGGCTTCGGCCTCCAGCCCGCAAGAAGAATCCGAAGCCGAACACGAGCAAATGATCGCAACGCCCAATGCCAGCAGCGGCAGTTGCGGTGTGGAGCGCTGGTCGGTCAAGACGGGTACCGATCCCGATGCCGGCCTGGTCAATCTCAACAGTCCGGTTCCGCAAACCATTAGCTATCTGACTTCGCTAACGGCGCCCAGCTCGCCGCCGGCCAATAGTCGCGTGCAACCGACCGAAACTACCTTGTATGTAGTCGATGCCACCTTGGTCGAATATAAGTTGGAGAGCGATTCGGATTACCACCTGGTGCTCAAGGACGCCCAGGGCAACACCATGATCGCGGAGATTCCCGATCCGGCCTGCGTCGGTGCAGGCAGTCCCTTCGCTGCGGGCATTCAAAACGCACGTAGCGAGTTCGATGGCAAATATACCGCTACGACCAGCTTCCAGACGGCAAATATTCCAGTGGAAGTTCGCGGAGTAGGCTTCTTCGACTTCAATCACGGCCAGACTGGCGTCGCCCCGAATGCGATCGAGCTGCATGCGGTGCTCGACATCAATTTCAATCCCACCAGTGGTGGCGGCGATGTTCCGCCAGTGGCGAACTTCAGCGATTCGACCAACGGATTGACCGCATCGTTCACCAACAGCTCCACCGACAGCGACGGCACGGTAGTGTCCAGCTCCTGGGATTTTGGTGACGGCAGCACGGCCACCGACACCAGCCCAAGTCATACCTATGCGGCCGCAGGCACCTATAACGTGACCTTGACCGTAACGGATAATGGAGGCATGACTGGCACCAAGACCAGTGCGGTGACGGTGTCCTCGGGCAGCACCGGCGGCAGCACC
Source organism: Dyella flagellata (assembly GCF_030160275.1). Taxonomy (GTDB): domain Bacteria; phylum Pseudomonadota; class Gammaproteobacteria; order Xanthomonadales; family Rhodanobacteraceae; genus Dyella_B; species Dyella_B flagellata. Next base: position 90,562 of record NZ_BSOA01000012.1, on the reverse strand, counting down.
CAATTGCTGGGCAATACCAGTTTCGAAAGCAGCACCGCGGCGCCCTGGGCGATGAGCAGCAGCGTGATGTGCACCAACAGCACTTGCTCCGGCGAAACGGCGCATACCGGAACGGGTTTTGCGTGGCTGGATGGTTATGGCAGCGTGCACACGGATACGGTGTCGCAGGCAGTCACGATTCCTGCCGGCGAGACTAGCGCAAGCTTGGCGTTCTGGCTGCATATCGATACCGCCGAAACCTCGACCACCAATGCCTACGACACGCTCAAGGTGCAGGTGCTCGATGGTTCCGGCACTGTGCTCGGCACGGTGGCGCAGTTCTCCAATCTCGACGCCGCATCGGGCTACCAGCAGCACACTGTCGACCTGAGTGCCTACATCGGGCAGTCGATCACCTTGCAGTTCATCGGCACTGAGGATGCGCAGAAGCAGACCTCATTCGTGTTGGATGACGTGACCTTGAACGTGCAGTAAGGATCAAGCGTTCGCAAGCGGACCAGGGATGGTCCGCCGAAGCGCGTAGGCTGGGATGACAATCCCAGCATCGGGGTGCCGTGGGGAAGCTGGGATTGGCATCCCAGCCTACGCTTGCGCCAATGCCTCACCGGCTGCGGCGCTGCGCGGCAGGGTCTGGTTCGACTCCAATAGCGAGGCCAGCAGTTTGCGCTCTCCGCAATAAGTGCGACGACCGTGCGCAACCTGGATATTGTCGATCAGCGCGATATCGCCTGCCTGCCAATGAATGTCCACGGCCGCCGCGTCGAAAGCGGCGCGAATCTGTTGCAGCGTGTCGGGTTCGATGGCCTCACCATTGCCATAGTAGGCGTTGCGTGGCAACAGGTCCGGGCCGAAGGCATCCAGCATGAAGTTCAAGGTTTCCTCGCCCAGGGCGGAGGGGTGGAACAGGTGGGCCTGGTTGAACAGGAAGTTTTCCTGGCGCGCCGGGTGACGGACCACACCCGGATTGATTTGCGAGGTTTTCAGCACGTCGTCTTCCAGCCATTCGTACTGGATTTCGTTGAGTGCGCAAAACTCCTCGACGTCCGTGAACTGATCGGTCTGGAACACCTCCTGCCAGGACAGGTCGATATTGCCGTGGAATACGCGGTCGTAACGCACTCCTAGCTGCTGGAATTTTTCGACGATGCTGGGATCGAGCTGGCGCTGCACCTCCAGCATGTCTGCCAGCGGCGTGGCGCCGCCGGCTTCTGCCGGCTTCACGCAACAGAACGCCAGCTTGCGTGGCCAGATGCGTTGATAGGAGTTTTCGTTGTGCATGGGTATCTCGCGGTCGGCGGGATACTCGGTGGCGGTGTAGAAGCCTTTGCCCTGGCGCGTACGTGGCGTGGAGCGATACACGTATTCGAGCGGTTCGATGCCCAGTGCCTGGATGAACGTGCCGAAGGCTTCCGCGCTAGCCGTGCCGAAGCCGCGAAACAGCACCGCGCCATGTTCGGTCAGTCGCTGCATGACGCTGCCGCGGTGGGCGGCAAGATAGTCTTCGATAGCGCCGGCGTTGCCGTCGGACTCGATCAGGTACGGCATGCGGCGGTCGGGGCTGAGTGGCCCCTCGTTTGGACGAGTCATCGTTGATGATTCCAGATGGGGATGGAAGGCGGCCAAGTACGTTCACAGGCACCGAGGGCGAGCATCGCGACGAAGCTCGCCCTCGTCTCATGCTGGTCAGCCGTCCATCGCCACCAGGCTGGCCGGGCGCATGTCGGTCCAATTCTGTTCGACGTAGTCGAGCGCTTCCTGGCGCGGGCCAGGGCCGTGCACCACTTTCCAGCCGGCCGGCACCTCGGCGAATTCCGGCCACAGTGAGTGCTGGTTTTCGTGGTTGACCAGGACCAGGAAGCTGCCGTTGGCGTCTTCGAAGGGATTGCTCATGGTGTTACTCCGTGTTGATGAGTGGAATGAAGTCAAAGTGTGATGGTGCGGCATCCGCGTAGCCGTTCGGCGCCGAGCCCGGCGCCGCGGCAGCGTTCGAGCAACTTGTCCGATTCGACGATCTGCTTGCTTTGCGGCGTATATTCCAGGCCGGTGACGAAGCGCATCCACGGCTCCTGGCCCATCGCGTAGACATAGATGTTCTGGCAACCGAACTCCTCCACGATCGCCCAGGCGTGCTCGCTGTCGGAACCGGACAGCCGGCGCGAATCATCGTCCTTGCGGTTGACGGGGTTGCTCAGGTAGGGGCTGTACAGCCAGGTCAGCGGCGCGCCGTCGCATTCCATGCCGATGAACAGATGATCCACCTTACCCAGGCGCTGAACGAGGCGGCGGTACAGCACGCGGTCCTTGCCGTCCGAATCGGCCAGGAACATCAGTCGCCGGCCTTTCAGCTCGATGCACATGCCATGCTTGCTGGTGATATTGAGATCGGCGTGCTCGCCATAGAACGGCAGGCTGACAATCCAGCCGTCCGGCAGCGCCACGCGATCCATCGGATCCATCACCGTCACGTTGTGATGGCCGAGCTGGCGCAATACCAGCCGCATCGACGGATCGACCACGCTGGTGGCGTTGTTGCGCGGAATCAGGAACGCGCCGACGCGGTTACGCAACTGCAGCAGCACTTCGATACTGAAGTGGTCCTGGTGGTTGTGGGTCAGGAAGACGTAGTCGATATGATCGGGCAGGTCGTGGAAGGTCAGCCGGCCTTCGCCGTCGTCGCGATCCCAGGTAAGGAAAGGATCGACCAGTACGCTGACCTCGGCGCTTTGCACCAGTACGCAGGCATGCCCGAAATAGCGCACACGCACGCCGTCGCCGGTGTAATCCGGTTCGTTGCGCACGGGTGGCGTGGTGGTGAAATAGCTGCGCAACCGTTCCTTGCCGGCGTCGTCATGCACGTCAAAGGCCTCGGCCACGCGCTGGAAGCAGACTGGCTTGATGCGGCTCGCCGCAAGCAGGTCGAAGCGCTCATCGGCGAACGGGGACGGAACGATCATCCGTTCATCCGACGGCAGCCGCGGGGTGTTGAGAAAAAAGTTGCGCGAGGTATCGCGGGTCTTGCTGAAAGCCAATTCCTGCGCGGGCCGTTTGAACGCCTCGTCCTCATAGGCCAGCTCTTCCAGCAGGCGCAGCGATACATGGTTGTTCGGATCGTAGGTCACCTCCACCAGGCCGGCCAGCGAAACGGGCAGCTTGTCGTACAGGTGGTCCAGGCTGAAGCCAGTCTCGGTCTTCTGCACCTGGCGGTCGAGCTGGATGAAATCGTCGGCAAAGCCGAGCAAGTGGGTGCCGCGCTGGGTGATGTCCTGCAAAAGTTCGCGTACGCCCGGCACATCGCTCTTGCTCAACTCCAGGAAATTGCCGCCCAGCATCTTGGGGTTTTTCGACGCTGCCTCATGCACAGCGGGATTGGCGATGAAGGACTTCAGCATCGGCAATTGGCGGAAGGCCAGGTTCAAGGCCTGCTGCAGCGGCGAAATCAGGTGGCTCCAGGCGTACCAGCGAAACACCAGCGGTTCCAGCTTGGTGTCGCTGGCGAGGAACACGGGCTCGATCATCTCGGGGGCGTTCATGCAGTCTCCAGGCTTGCGTCGATGTTCAGCTTCTGGCTCAACACACGGCCGATCGGCACGCGGAATTCCTGGTTGAGCATGTTGAAGTGGTTGGTGGGAATGTCATGGATGTCGAGGCGGCCGGCGACGTGTTGCGACCACACGCTGACCGGTGGCGTCTTGAGCGCTTCGATTACTTCGGTGGCGCGGAAGAACACGATGTCGCCATGGAAGCGGTCGGGCTTGAATGCGCGTGCCAGGGACTCGCCGCGGCGGAACGATTGCAGCATGCGCGTGATCGTCTGCATGTCGTTGGCGGAAAGTTTTCCTTCGGCCCGCAGGGTTTCGAGCACATGCCGCGGATCTTCATCCGCCTGCGCCACCGGCAAGGACTCGATGCCGAAGCTGGCGAGAACCTCCTTGAACACGGTCTGCCCAAGCCGCTGCAGTTCCGCGTGTTGTGCATGATCCGGCTGCGTATCGAGGTGCTCCACGCCGCGCGGATACGCATCGATCATCGCCAGCAGGCTTACCTCTTCGCCGGCCGCCTGCAGGCGTGTGGCGATCATGTGCGCGATCAATCCTCCCAGCGACCAGCCCATCAGGCGATAAGGACCCTTCGCTTGCACTTCGCGCATATCCGCGACATGCCGGTCGATAACTTCGTCCAGGCTGGCGTCCCGGCCGTCGGCATCTTGCAGATCCGGTGCGTGCAAGCCGTAGACCGGGCAGTCGGCATCGATATGGCTGATCAGGCCAGCATAAGTCCAGGCGAGGTTGCCGCCAGGCGGCACACAAAAGAGTGGCGGCTGCTCGCCGGTGGAGCGCAGCGGCAGCAAGGACGGCCGCTGTTCCGGATCGGTAAAACGAGCTGCCAGTGCAGCGACGGTTGGTGCTTCGAACAAGGCCTGGATCGGCATATCGTTCTGCATCATCGAACGAATGCGCGCGACCAGGCGGATCGCCAGCAGCGAATGGCCACCGAGTTCGAAGAAGTTGTCGTCGATGCCGACGCCTTCCACGCCGAGTGCTTCGGCAAACAGTTCGGCCAGCACGGATTCTTCCGGCGTACGTGGCGCGCGTTGCGTAGCGGGAGAGAAGTGTGGTGCCGGCAATGCCTTGCGATCGAGCTTGCCGTTCGGATTGAGCGGCAGCGCATCAAGGGCGACCACGGCAGCCGGCAGCATGTAGTCGGGCAAACGCTCAGCCAGTTTGGCACGCAGCGATGCCGCAGCCACGGCGTCCGCCGTGACGTAAGCCACCAATTGCAGCTGGCCGGTGTGATCGGCCCGCGCTACCACCACGTTTTGAGTCAAACCCGCCTGTGCGATGGCCGCCTCGATCTCGCCCAGTTCGATGCGCAGGCCGCGCAGCTTCACCTGATGATCGGTACGGCCCAGGTATTCCAACTGGCCGTCCGCGCGCCAACGTACGCGGTCGCCGGTGCGGTACATGCGAGTGCCCGGCAAGAATGGATTGGCGACGAAGCGCTCGGCAGTAAGTCCCGTGCGATGCAGATAGCCACGCGCCAGGCCGGTACCAGCCAGATACAGCTCGCCCGGCACGCCGATCGGCGTTGGTTGCAAGCGGTCGTCCAGGACATAGGTTTGCGTGTTCCAGATCGGTGCGCCGATCGGCACCGACTGGCCGGCGGTTTCGTCCCGGCAGGCCCAGGCGGTCACGTCGATGGCGGCTTCGGTCGGGCCATACAGATTGTGCAGCGGTCGATCCAGTGTCTGCTGCCAGCGCTCGCGCAAGGCGCCGATAAGGGCTTCACCACTGCAGATCACGCGACGTACGCTGTGGCACTGCGAGCTGGCTGGCTCCTGCACGAAGGCTTCCAGCATCGACGGCACGAAGTGCAGCGTCGTCACCCCTTGTTGCTGGATCAACCCGGCCAGGTAGGCCGGATCGCGGTGGCCACCCGGTTTGGCTAGTACCAGGCGTGCGCCGTACAGCAGCGGCCAGAAGAACTCCCATACCGATACGTCGAAGCTGAAGGGGGTTTTCTGCAGCACCGCGTCGTCGGCCTGCAGCGCGTACGCGTCTTGCATCCAGGCCAGGCGATTGACCAGGCCGGCGTGGGTGTTGGGCGCGCCCTTGGGTTTGCCGGTGGAGCCGGAGGTATAGATGACGTAGGCCGGATGCTGCGGATGCATCGTTACTGCCGGACTGTGCGCGGGTGCATTCGCCAGCGTCGCTTGCATGGCTGTCGCATCCAGGTCCATCCGTGTCACATCAGCACCCGGCACGTCGATATCGCTACGTGTAATCAGCAATACGGGCGAGGCATCCTCCAGCATGAAAGCCAGGCGTTCGGCGGGATAGTCCGTGTCCAGCGGCAGGTACGCGGCTCCGGCCTTCAGCACGGCCAGCAAGGCGACGACCAGTTCGAGCGAACGGGGCAGGGCAATGGCTACGATGCTTTCCGGTTCCGCACCGGCTGCGACCAGCTGATGGGCAAGCCGATTGGCGCGCCCATCGAGTTCGGCATAGCTGAGCGTCTGGTCTTCGAAGACGGCGGCGATGGCGCCAGGTGTCCGTGCGACTTGCTGCGCGAACAACGCAGGCACTGTGGTGTCGGGCACGCCATGCTCCGTGGCATTCCAATCGTGCACGAGCTGCCGCTGTTCGTCGCTGTCCAGCAATGGCAATTCGCCGATGCGTACGGCGGGGTTGGTCGCAACCGCCGTCAACAAGCGCACGAGCCGCTGCCCCAGTTGCATGGCCGTGGCCTGCTCGAACAGATCGCTGGCATACATCAGGTCGAGCTGGATGCCATCCACCTCGCCGTCCTGGGCATATCGCTCGGTCACGTTGAGGCTCAGGTCGAACTTCGCCATATCCAGTTCGAACGGCTGCATGCTGCAACGGACGCCCGGGAGTTCCAGCGTGGCCGTGGCATTGTTCTGCATCAGCAGCATCACCTGGAACAGCGGATGGCGCGAAGACGAGCGTGGCGGGTTGAGCACATCCACCAGTTGCTCGAACGGCAGCTCCTGGTGTTCGTAGGCGGCAAGATCCGTGCGGCGTACGCGTACCAGCAGTTCTTCGAAGCGCGGATTGCCGGACACGTCGGTGCGCAGCACCAGCGTATTGAGGAAGAAACCGACCAGGTCATCCAGCGCTGCATCCGTGCGGCCGGCGATCAGGCTGCCGATCGGGATGTCGGTCCCGGCGCCGTGGCGGCTGAGCAAGCTGGCGAGCGCAGCCTGCAGCAGCATGAAGAGCGTCGCGTCATGCGCCTTCGTCAGTGCCAGCAATTGGCGGTGCAGTTCGGCGTCCAGGGTGAAGCTGAGATTTCGCCCGCGATAGGTGGGAACCGCGGGGCGTGGTCGATCAGTGACCAGATCGAGCTGATCGGGCAGATCCGCCAGCGTTTCGCACCAATAACGCAGCTGGCGCGAAATCATGCTGTCCGGGTCGCTTTCCTCGCCCAGAACGTGTTGCTGCCACAACGTGTAGTCGGCGTACTGCACCGGCAGCGGCGCCCAAGCTGGCACACGTTTTTCAACGCGTGCGGCATAGGCTTGCGCCAGGTCGCGCGCCAGCGGCTTCAGCGAAGCACCGTCGCCGGCGATGTGGTCCAGCACCAGGACTAGGACGTGCTCCTGCGCGCCCAGGCGGAGCAATTGCGCACGCAACGGTATCTCATTCGCCAGGTCGAAAGGTCGCGCCAAGGCACCAGCCAGCACGCCAGGCAGTTCGCCTTCGTCGATATCGGCCGGCTCGCCATGGATGCGCGCGTGCTTGAGCACTTGCTGGTAAGGCACGTCCGAGGCCGGGAACACGGTGCGCAGGCTTTCATGGCGCTCGACCAGATCGTTGAGCGCGGCCTGCAAGGCGTCGGTGTCCAGTTCGCCGTGCAGGCGCAAGGCCAGCGGTATGTTGTAGACCGCGTTCGGTCCTTCGAACTGGTGCAGGAACCACAAGCGGCGCTGCGCGAAGGACAGTGGCAAGCGCTCTGGACGCGGCATCGGCTGCAACGGCGGACGCGCGCTGGAGGTGGCCGGCAGGTGTTCCGCCAGCGCCGCCACCGTGGGCATGTCGAACAGCAGGCGAATCGGCACATCGACGCCCAGGCGCGCGCGAATGCGGCTCACCAGTTGCGTGGCGAGCAGTGAATGGCCACCCAGTTCGAAGAAGCTGTCGTCGATGCCGAGGCGCTCCACGCCCAGCACTTCGGCGAACAGTTCGCATAGCGCGGCCTCTCGTGGCGTGCGCGGCGCGCGTCCTTGTTCGCTGCCGAAATCCGGCGCGGGCAGGGCCTTGCGGTCGAGCTTGCCATTAGGCGTGACGGGCAGCGCTGGCAGCACCACGAAGGCGGCCGGCAGCATGTACTCGGGCAATTGCTCGGCGACGGCCTTGCGCAGCGCTGCCGTATCGACAGCCTGCTCGCCGTCGGCCACTACGTAGGCCACCAGTTGCGCATGACCAGGCTGGTCCTCGCGCACGATCACGCTGGCTTGCCGTAGCGACGGAAGGCGCATCAGCACGGTTTCGATTTCTTCCAGCTCGATGCGGAAGCCGCGCAGCTTCACCTGCTTGTCGGCGCGCCCGGCGAAATCGAGTTGGCCGTCATGGCTCCAGCAGGCGAGGTCGCCAGTGCGATACATGCGGCTGCCCGGCGCGCCATAGGGATTGGCGACAAAACGTTCGGCGCTGAGCGGTGCGCGATGAAGATAGCCGCGCGCCAGGCCGGGCCCTGATACGTACAATTCACCCGGCACGCCAGGCGGCACCGGACGAAGACGGGCATCCAGCACGTACACGCCGGCGTTGTGGATTGGCCGGCCGATCGGCGGTTGCTGTGTGCCCTGCAATGGTTCACTGATCGTGGCGCACACGGTGGTCTCGGTCGGACCATAGGCGTTGAACATCCGCAGCCGCGACGACCAGCGCTCCACGAGCGCCGGTGCACAAGCTTCGCCTGCCACCACCAGGTGCATGCCTTCGGGCAGGCTTTGTTCCGGCAGCACAGCCAGAGCGGCTGGTGGCAGTGTGGCGTGCGTGATGGCGTGTTTGGCGATCAGCTCGATCAAGCCGCCGCCGGGCATCAGTTGCTCGGCTGGCGCCAGCACCAGTTGCGCGCCGGACAGCAGCGACATGCATACTTCCCAGAATGCCGCGTCAAAACTGGCCGAGGCAAACTGCAACACGCGTGACGCACCGTGCATACCTAAGTGGTGCGTCTGGCTGGACAGCAGGCTCGGCACGCCGCGATGTGTCACCGCCACGCCCTTGGGCAGGCCGGTGGAACCGGAGGTGTACATCACATAGGCCAGATGATCCGGTTGCAGAGCGCGTGCCGGCGCCTCTGCCGGATAGTCAGCCAGCACATCGGCCTCTTCATCCAGCAGCACCAGGCTGCCCCAGTGAGTTGGCAGATAGTCCAGCAGCGCCGATTCGGTGAGCAGCACCGGCGCCATGCTCTCGCCTAGAACATGCGCCAGGCGTTCGGTGGGGTGCGCGGGGTCCAGCGGCAGGTAGGCCGCGCCCGCCTTGAAGATGCCGAGCATGGCGACGATCAGGTCCAGCGAACGGGACACGCACAAGGCGACCAGGACATCCGGACCTACGCCCAGGGCCTGCAGGTGATGTGCAACGCGATTGGCATGCTGGTCCAGTTCCCGATAGGTGAGCTGGCTGTCGCCAAACACCACGGCGATTGCATCGGGCGTTGCCGCGACACGCTGCTCGAACAGGTCCGGTAGCGTTGCCGCAGGCACGGCGTGTGCCGAGGCGTTCCACTCATGCAGCACTTGTTGACGCTCCGCTGGCGTCAATATGGCGAGTTCGCGTACCGGTTTCTGCGGCGCCGTTTCCAGTGCTTGCACCAGCTGTTCCAGCACTTGTTGCATATAGCCGCAAACAAGCCGTGCGTCGACCGGCTGCAGCGCTTGCACAGTTACCCCGAGCGAACGGCCATCGTCATCCACCGACAGCGCCAGCGGGTAATTGCTGCGATCTACGCCGCCCAAGCGTTCGATATCTTCCGGCGCTTGATTGGTGTGCTCCTGCGCGGTGTTGTGGCGATAGTTGAGCAGCGCGCTGAACAACGGCGCCGGCGCGGCGACGCCACTGCAGCGTTGCGCCAGCGCCAGCGACGCATGCTCATGGCGCAGCAGGCCGGCCAGGCGCGCATGCGCCTGTTTTACGCTGGCTTCGACCGGCGTCTGGTCCATGTCCAGGCGCAGCGGCAAGGTGTTGATGAATACACCCATGGCGCGGTCGGCATCCTGGCCGGCATGCATGCGGCCGAACAAAACAGTGCCGAACACCACTTGCTCGCGACTGCTGGTAAGCGCCACCACCTGACCCCAGGCGACATGGCACAGACTGGCCACGCTCACGCCCAAGCGACGGGCCTGGGTGCGCAAGCGATCGTTCAAGGACGGCAGCAGGCTGATGCGTGCCTCGTCCATGCGGCTACCGTCGCGATGCACGTCAGTCAAGCCGAAGGGCGTGGTGGATGCGTCGATATCAGCGAGCATGTCGCGGAAGAAACGGGTGTGCTCTTCCTGGCTGATGCCGAGCCGCGCCTGCGCCACCAGGTTGCGGAATGGCTGTGGCGCACCCAGTGTGTCGCCGCTTCCTTCGACAATGGCCTGGACCTCGGCACTAATCGCCGCCACGGTGGAATGGTCGCCAAGCAGGTGATGCATCATCGTCAGCAACACGCAGCGGCCATCCGGTTCTTCAGCAATGGCAAACTGCAGCAGCGGCGCCTGGGTGAGGTCGATGCGATAGACGGCCGGATCGAAGCGCTCGGAGAGATACTCGGCCGCCGTACCTGCCTCGACCTTGGCTTCGGTGATCTTCAGGCGGGCGCGACGCAGCACGACTTGCGCGGGTGTGCTCAAGCCCTCCCACACGAAAGCCGTACGCAGGATGTCATGGCGATCCACCACTTGCTGGATCGCATCCAGATAGCGGTCCATCACGCCGCGCCCGCTAAAGGCCAGTTGCGACATCGACAGATACGTGTCGCCTGCGCTGCTCAGGCGATGATGGAACAGAATGCCGTCCTGCAGCGGCGACAGCGCGTAAACGTCCTGGATGTTGGCGACCCCGCCGGGAATCTTCGCCACCAATCGATCGATGTCCGCCTGTTCCAGGTCGATCAGCGGCAGCATGTCGGGCGTGATACGGCGCGTATCGGGCGTGATCAGGTTGGCGGGCACGGCCACGTCGCCATGCCCGCCCAAGCTTGCCGCCAGTTCGGCCAGGTTGGAGGCGGCAAACAGGGCGCGCACTTCCACATCCAGTCCCTGGCGTCGCAGGCGCTCCATCACCTGCATGGCCAGCAGCGAATCGCCGCCCAGGGCAAAGAAGTTGTCGAAGCGGCCAACTTGTGCCAGGCCGAGCACTTCCTGCCATACCGTGGCTACGCTCTGCTCGATCTCGCCCTGTGCCGCGGTGTATTGCTCACGTAGCAGTGCGTCATCGGCAGGTACCGGCAGCGCCTTGCGGTCGAGCTTGCCATTTACGCTGTGTGGCAAGGCAGCAAGCACCACGTAGGCGGATGGCAGCATGTAGTCGGGCAGGCCGCCGGCCAGTTGCTCGCGCAGGCCTGCAAGCAGTTCGCTGGAATCGGCCGAAGATGCCATGGCCAGGTAGGCCACCAGGCGTTTGTGGCCCGGCATGTCTTCGCGCACGATCACTGCGGCCTCGCGCACCCAGGCATGTGCCAGCAAGCGTGCTTCGATCTCGCCCGGTTCGATGCGATGACCGCGGATCTTCACCTGCTGGTCGCTGCGGCCGAGATACTCAAGTTGCCCGTCGCGCCGGTAGCGCACCACGTCACCGGTACGATACATGCGTGCGCCCGGCTCGAACGGGTTGGCGACGAATCGGTCAGCCGTAAGTGCAGCGCGCTGCAGATAGCCGCGCGCCACGCCTTCGCCGGCGAGATAGAGTTCACCGACCGCGCCGATCCACACCGGCTGCAACGCGTTGTCGAGTACGTACACTCGCGTGTTGGCGATAGGCCTGCCAATACTGTTGCTGCCACCAGCAGCGCCGCGCGGCAGCTCAGCAACCGTGGACCAGACGGTGGCTTCGGTCGGACCGTATTCGTTGTAGATGGTGGCTTCCAGGCCCAGTGCCGCATGCCGTTCCAACAAGCCCGCCGGAATCGGTTCGCCACCCAGCACTACGCGCTTGAGCGGGCGCAAGCGTGTGTCGGCGCCTTCCAGCGCGCTGCGATACAGTGCCGGACCGCTCAGCCAGGCTTCGATACGGTGCTGCTCGACCAGCGTCGCCAGCGCATGCGGATCGCGCTCCAGTCCCGGCGCGGGCAGCACCAGCGTTCCACCCGTAGCCAGCGTGTGCAAAATTGCACCCAGCGATGCGTCGAAGGCGAGCGACGGCAGCAACAGCAGGCTTTCCACGCGTGGGTAGAAAGCCTCGCGCGCCAGGGTGGAATGCACGATCTGGCGATGCGCGACCAGCACGCCCTTCGGCTTGCCGGTGGAGCCGGAGGTGTAGATCAGATAGGCCGGATGCATGGTCTGCAAGGGCCGGCGGCGTTCCTCATCGCGCGGGTCGTGCGAGGATGCCTGCAGCAAGGCTTGTTGCAGAGTGGGGGCGTCGAGGGCGATGACGATGTCACTTTGGCCCAGCTCGGCGGCGATCGCGGCATGGGCGATCAGCGCGGCCGGTCGCGCATCGTCCAGCATGCTGCGCAGGCGCGCGTGGGGATGATTGAGATCCAGCGGCAAATAGGCGGCGCCGGCCTTGAGTACGGCAAGCAGGGCGACCACGCTTTCCAGCGAACGGGGCAGGGCGACGGCGACGATGGCTTCCGGGCCAATGCCGCGTGCAATCAGTTCATGCGCCAGCCGATTGGCCTCCTCGTTGAGGTCCGCATAGCTGAGCGCGCGTGTCTCGCAGATAGCGGCAATCGCGTCGGCCGCCTGCGCAACGCGCTGCTCCAGCAGGCGGGTGAGAGTAAGGTCGGGCACGTTGGCCGCCGTTGCGTTCCAGTCGTGCAGCAGTTGTTGGCGCAACGAGTCTTCCAGAACGTCGATGCGGCCCACCATCCGTTCCGGCTGTTCCACCAGCGCTTCCAGGATACGTGCATAGCCGGCTGCGAATTGCCGGATGTCGACCTCGTCATAGATATCGGGGCGATAGCTGAAACCCAGCTTGATCCGTTCGCCGGGCGCCACCAGCAGGCCCAGCGGATAGTGCGTGCTGTCGCCGCCGTGGTGACTATGAAAACCGATGCGCATCGCCGCGCCTTGCGCCTCGACCATCTGCGCATCGACCGGGTAGTTCTCGAACACCATTACGGTATCGAATAGCTCGCCGTGGCCGGACAGGCGCTGGATCTCGCTCAGGCTCAGGCAGGCGTGTTCAAGCAGGTCGGCTTGCTGCCGCTGCAGGCGCTGCAGCAGCGCGCCGATCGATTCGGAAGCATCCAGGCGCAGGCGCAGCGGCAAGGTGTTGATGAACAGGCCCACCATCTGCGCGCTACCGGCCAGCTCCGCCGGGCGATCGGACAGGGTGATGCCGAATACCACGTCATCCTGGCCGCTCAGGCGTGCAAGCAGGATCGCCCAGGCGGCCTGCGCCAACGTATTGAGCGTAACGCCCAGACGCTTGGCCTGTTGCATCAGCTTGGCGCTCAAATCCGCCGGCAGGCTTTCACGCAGCACCTTCGACGCAACCGCCGCGGCCGGCGCATGGGCAATGCGGCACGGCTCTTCCAGGCCATCCAGCGCTTCGCGCCACGCTGCCTGTGCGGCGCTCCTGTCACGTGACGTCAGCCAGCGCAGGAAGTCGCGATACGGCGTAACCGGTGGCAGCTGCCGGCCATCGCCGCGATGGCGATACAGCTCGAACAGCTCCTGCAACAGGATCGGCATCGACCAGCCGTCGAGCAGGATATGGTGGTGGGTAAACACCAGGTGGTGCTTGTCCGATCCTTCGTGCAGCAGGGCAAAACGTAGCAACGGTGGCGCTGCGCAATCGAAGCGGCGCCGCTGATCTTCATCCAGCCACATGGCCAGCCCCTGGGCATCCAGGCTCAGCTCGCGCCACGGTAGTGCCACCGAACGCGGAATCACCTGCACCGGCTGTTCCAGGCCCTCGTACACGAAAGCGGCGCGTAGATTTGCGTGGCGTGCCAGCAAGGCTTCAGCGGCAGTCCGCAACGCAGACGCATCCAGTGCGCCTTCGAAGGTGAATACCAGCTGCTGCACGTAATTGTCCCGCGCCTGCCGGTCGTACAGCGCATGGAACAGGAACCCATGTTGCAACGGCGACAGCGGCAGGATGTCCTGCAATGGCGGCTGTTGTGCTTCGATCTGCTCGATTTGTGCCTGGTTCAATGTCACCAACGGCAGGTCGGCCGGCGTGAGCAGCGTGCCCTCGCGCTGGCTGGTTTCATGGGCGATGCGCGTAAGCACGGCGAACCAGGTTTCCGCCAGGCTGCGCACTTCCGCTTCATCCAGCAACTGGTCGGCCCAGTTCCAGGTGGCGCTCAGGCGCGGGCCTTCCGGGCCGTCCTCGGTAATGGCATTGACCTCCAGCACGTGCAAAAGCGGGCGTGCCGAATGGTCGCCGACAGCGGTGAGCGCCGCTTCGGCGGCAACCCCCCAGTCCTGTGTGCCGGCCGCACTGAAGCGGCCCAGGTAATTGAAGGCAAGCTGCGGGGTGTGCTGCTGGCCAAGAGTAGCGCGGCCCTGATCGTCCAGATAGCGCAACAGGCCATAGCCGATGCCCTGATCGGGCAGGCTGTGGAGCTGCTCTTTCACGCGCTTCATCGCGCGTTCCCATGCTGGTGCGTCCTGTGCATCGCCCAGGTCCAGCTGTACTGGGAAGAGGCTGGTGAACCAGCCTATCGTGCGCGCCAGATCCGCGCCCTCGACGATCGCTTCGCGACCGTGTCCTTCCAGGTCGAAACGCACGCGCGAGTGAGTGCTGATGCCACGCTGCGTGCGCCATTCGATCACGGCCAGGGCGAAGGCGGTCAACAGCACGTCATTGATGCGTCCGCCGATGCGTTCCGGCGCACGTGTCAGCAGGCATTGCGTCACCTTCGTATCCAACTGCAGGCCAAGGCTGCGTTGCGTGTCGATGGTGTCGCGTGCCGGGTCGAGCGGCCGCGCGCCGAGCAGCGGCTCTTCGCCTTCATGCATCGACTGCCACAGCGGTAGTTCGTTGCGACGTTGTGCGGCCGCCTGAGGCATCTGCAGCGCCCAGTGGCGGAACGAAGTGGAAACCGGATCGAGCAGCATGGGCGCGCCACGCGATGCAGCCTGGTAGGCCGCCTGCAAATCAGGCAGCAGGATGCGCCAGGAAATGCCGTCCACGGCCAGGTGATGGATCATCAGCAACAGGCGCGACTTCGCGCCCGCATCGAACCACACCACCTGGATCAGGCGGCCGGCGGCAAGGTCCAGCCGGTCGCGCGCCGCACGCGTATGCTCGCGCATGCGGCTGATGCGCCGTAGTTGCGGCAATCGCTTGATGTCCACGCGCTGCACCAGCTGCGCCGCATCGATACCGCCCGCTTCGCTGACATGCAGCCGCCTGTCGGCCAGCGGACGCATGCGCAGCGTGTCATGGCGATCGAGCAAAGCTTGCACGGCGGCAAGCAGATGCTCCTCCTGCAATGCAGGTACTTGCAGCAGCAGGGCCTGATGGTTGCAGTCGAGCGGGCCAGGCTGGTCCAGCAGCCAATGCATGATCGGCGTTGCCGGCAGTTCGCCATGCGCGGCTTCGATCACCACGCTGTCGGCTGCGCGCGGCGTATCGGCAACTTGTGCGAGCGCGGCGACGGTCTGGTGCTGGAACACATCACGGGCCGAAATGGCCAGGCCATGCTTGCGTACACAGGCCACCAGCTGGATCGAGCTGATGCTGTCGCCGCCCAGCGAGAAGAAGCTGTCGTCGATCGCCACTTGCGACAGGCCAAGCACTTCGGCAAAGGCGGCGCACAGCGCGCCTTCCTTCGCATTGCGCGGACCGCGCGCGCTGCTCGGCGCGAAGTCCGGCGCGGGCAGGGCACGGCGATCGAGCTTGCCGTTGCTGGTCAGCGGAATCGCCGCCACCGTGACGATCGCCACCGGCACCATGTAGTCGGGCAGGCGCTCGCCCAATCGCTGGCGCATGCCGGCGCTGTCCGGCACGCCAGCTTCGCTGGCGACGACGTAGCCGACCAGTTGCTTCAAGCCGGGTCGGTCCTCGCGCACGATCACGCGGGCCTGCGCTACTTCCGGCAAGGCGGAAAGTGCAGCTTCGATTTCGCCCAGTTCGATGCGGAAGCCGCGGATCTTGACCTGCTCGTCGGCGCGGCCGAGGAAATCCAGCACGCCATCGGCACGCCAGCGCGCCAGATCGCCGGAACGGTACATGCGCGCACCGGGTTCGAACGGGTTGGCGACAAAGCGTGAGGCGGTCAGGCCAGCGCGATGCAGATAGCCGCGAGCCAAGCCGGCGCCGGATACATATAGCTCACCTGACACGCCGACTGGTGCGGGCTGCAGGGTATTGTCCAGCACATACAGTCGCAGGTCCGGTGTGGCGCGACCGATCAGGCTGCCAGCGGCCGCGTCGGCCATCGCGCGATCCAGCGGCATGTAGCTGGCATGCACGGTGGTTTCGGTAATGCCATACATGTTGATCAGGCGGGGTGACCGATCTTCGTGCCGCGCGTACCAATCCTTGAGGCGCCGCAGGTCCAGCGCCTCGCCGCCAAAAACCACGTAGCGCAAGGCCAGTTCGCGACCCAGCTCCGGCTGCTCGGCATCGGCCTGGACCAACTGATAGAACGCCGAGGGCGTCTGGTTCAGTACAGTGACGCGCTGTTCCACCAGCAAGGCCAGGAAGTCTGAGGAGGAGCGCGACACGGCATGTGGCACCACCACCAGCTTGCCGCCGTACAGCAGCGCGCCCCAGATTTCCCACACCGAAAAATCGAACGCATAAGAGTGGAACAGCGTCCATGCGTCATCGGCATAGAAGCCGAAATCCGCTTCGCAACTGCCGAACAGGCTCACCACGTTCTGGTGCGAGACCAGTACGCCCTTGGGTTTACCGGTGGAGCCGGAGGTGTAGATCACATAGGCGCTGTGATCAGGCTTGGCCTGCGTGGCCGGGTTGCTGGCCGGGCGAGCGGACAGGTCGATCGCATCGAGCGCAATCACGGGTGTGTCGGCGCGCAGCGCAGGCAGCGTGCCCAGCGTGATCAGTTGCACCGGCTTGGCGTCGTCGAGCATATAGGTCAGCCGCTCAAGCGGATAATCCGGATCGAGCGGCAGATACGTAGCGCCGGCCTTCAATACGGCCAGCACCGCTACCACCAGGTCCAGCGAGCGCGGCAACGCGATAGCAACGCGGTCTTCGACTTGCACCCCGCGTGCGATCAGCTCGTGCGCGAGGCGATTGGCTCGTTCATTCAATTGCGTGTAGGTCAGCTGCGCAGCTTCGCACACCACGGCAACGGCCTCTGTGCGAGCCGCTGCCTGCCGCTCAAACCATGCGTGCAATGTATTGGGCGACACGTCTTCCGTCGCCGGGTTCCATGCCGTCAGCAGATATTCGCGTTCGACCGCATCCAGCAGCGGAAGCTCGCCGATGCGCTGGGAAACATTCGCGGCCATGGCGCTCAGTGCGCGTACAAAGCGTTGCGCGATAGCCTGCGCCGTCGCCTCGTCGAACAGATCGGTGGCGTATTCCAGGTGGCCGACCAAGCCGGCCGGTTCGTCGTGCTCGTCGTGTTGTTCGCTGAGGTCGAAACTCAGGTCGAACTTGGCCACCGGCATGTCGAACGCCTGCCGGCGGCACTCCAGGCCGGGCAAATTCAGTTGCGCGCGCGACATGTTCTGCAGGGCCAGCATCACCTGGAACAAGGGGTGATGCGCCATCGAACGCACCGGGTTGAGCACGTCCACCAGCTGTTCGAACGGCAGGTCCTGGTGTTCGTAGGCGGCCAGGTCTACTTGCCGGGCGCGCGCCAGCAAGTTTTCGCAACTGGGGTTGCCGGCGGTATCCACGCGCAGCACCAGGGTATTGAGGAACAGGCCGACCAGGTTTTCCAGCGCCGCATCGACGCGTCCGGCGATCGGGCTGCCGATGACGATGTCGTGGCCGGCGCCAAGCCGGGTCAACAGGGCGGCCAGGGCGGCGTGCAGCACCATGAACAAGGTGGCGTCATGCTGTTTGGCCAAGGCCAGGCATTGGCGATGCACGTCACGGTCGATGTCGAAGCGCAGGTGCTTGCCGCGATAGCTGGCGACGGCCGGGCGCGGGCGATCGGCGGGCAGGGTGATCTGCTCCGGCAGGTCGGCCAGCGTTTGCCGCCAATAGCCGTGCTGGCTGGCGATCAGGCTGTTCGGGTCGGCCTCTTCGCCAAGCAGGCGTTGCTGCCACAGGCTGTAATCGGCGTATTGCACGGCCAGTGGCTGCCACTCCGGCGCAGCGCCTTGCAGGCGCGCGGTGTATGCCTGCGACAGATCACGCGCGAGTGGCGCCAGCGATGCACCGTCGCCGGCGATGTGATGCAGCAGCAACAGCAATACGTGTTCAGCGGCTTGCCCCGTGGGCGGCAGCCGGAACAGCGTGGCGCGCAGAGGAATGTCCGTGGTCAGATCGAACTTATGCGCGACCGCCGCGTTGATCTGTTCGAGCAGCGTCGACTCTTCAGCATCGTGCAGCTCCAGCGCCAGCTCTGCTTGCGCCAGGATGTGCTGCACCGGTGTTTCGCCGGCCGGGAAAATCGTGCGCAAGCTTTCATGGCGCTGCAGCAGGTCGTTCAGCGCCTGGCGCAGCGCCTCGACATCCAGTGCGCCAACCAGGCGCAAGGTCAACGGGATGTTGTAGTTGGCGTTGGGCCCTTCCAGTTGCTGCAGGAACCACAACCGCCGCTGCGCGTGCGAAAGCGGTAACTGTTCGGGGCGACGCTGCTTGCGTAATGGCGGGCGCCGCACGCGATCCGGGTCCAGTTGCGTGGCCAGTTCCGCCACGCTCGGCGCATCGAATAGCGTGCGGATCGACAACTCGATCTTCAGGCGCGCACGGATCTGCCCGATCAGGCGAATCGCCAGCAGCGAGTTCCCGCCGAGGGCGAAGAAACTGTCGTCGATGCCGATCCGCTTGACGCCCAATACCTGGGCATAGAGTTGGCACAGCCAGGTCTCGCGTGGATTGCGCGGCTCACGGCTTTGCTTGGCGGATGCAAAATCGGGTGTCGGCAGTGCCTTGCGATCGAGCTTGCCATTCGGGGTCAACGGCAGCGCATGCAGGCAAACAAAGGCAGCCGGCACCATATAGTCGGGCAAGCGCTCGGCCAGTTGCGCACGCAAAGCTCCGGCATCCACGCTGTCGCCGACGAGATAGGCCACCAGATGCTTTTGATCTGCCTGGTCTTCACGCACGATCACCGCGTTGTGCGCATGCCCCAGCTGCGCCAACACGGCTTCGATTTCACCTAGCTCGATGCGATAACCGCGGATCTTCACCTGCTGGTCGATGCGCCCCAGGTAATCCAGCCTTCCGTCGCTGCGCCAGCGCGCCAGGTCGCCGCTGCGGTACATGCGCTCGCCCGTCGCAAACGGATTGGCGACGAAACGTTCCGCGCTGAGCGAGGGGCGGCGCAGGTAGCCGCGCGCGAGACCTTCGCCGGCGATATAAAGCTCGCCGGGCATGCCTACCGGAACCGGCTGCAGCGTATCGTCGAGTACGTAGAGCTGGGTATTCCAGATCGGGCGGCCAATCGGCACGCCGGTGGCGCTGCGCATGTCTTCGCTTACTTCATGCGTGCAGCAGCCCACGGTAGCTTCAGTAGGGCCGTATTCGTTGATGATGCGGACGTGTGAATGATGTTCCTGCCAGTAGGCGAGATCGCCGGGCACCAATGCTTCGCCACCGAGCAATAGCGCCTGCGTAGGCGAGGACGCATCGATCGGCAGATTGTTGTTGAGCAGTTTCAGGTGCGCCGGGGTCAGCTTGATCAGCGCATGCGGCTCGGCACGCTGCGTCGACCAGGCGGAAAAGTCGCCACCGGCCGGCACCAGTGTGACGGCCTGCCCGGCGAGCAGCGGACCGAACAGTACGGTGACACTGCCATCGAAGGTGGCCGATAGGGTGGTCGGCGAGCCGCCATCGCCCGTGCCGTAATAGGCGTGGTTGCACCAGGCAAAGTAATTGGCGGCAGAGCGATGCGCGATCAGCACGCCCTTGGGTTTGCCGGTGGAGCCGGAGGTATAGATCACATAGGCCGGATGCTGCAGGTTCAACGGCTGCAGGCGATCGGCATCGGTGAGATTGCCGGCGCGGCATTGCGCCATGCCATCGACGACGTAGGCGCTATCGAGCTGCCAGGTCGCAAGCGTATCGGGCAGATCACAAGCGACATCGCCGCGTGTCAGCACCAACGACGGCTGCGCGTCGTCCAGCATCATCGCGATGCGCTCGGCCGGATGCTGTACATCCAACGGCAGGTAAGCCGCACCGGCCTTGAGTACGGCAAGCAGGGACACCAGCAGATCCATGCCGTGCGGCAGCGCGATCGCCACCAGGCACTCCGGGCCGACCTGCGCCGCCCGAAGCATATGCGCAAGGCGATTGGCGCGTTCGTTCAATTGAGCAAAGCTCAGCTGGCATCCAGCTTCGATGGCTGCGACGGCTTCGGGCGAGCGCGCCACCTGCTGCTCGAACAGGTCGGGCAGGGTGGCGGCAGTGAACGCCTGTGCCGTGTCATTCCAGTCTTTCATCAGCAGTTGGCGTTCGCTGGCATCGAGCAGATCGATACTGCTCACGGGTTGCTGCAGGTCGTCGACAAAGGCCTGCAGGATGCGCTGATAGCGGGTCGCGAGGCGCCGCACGTCGTCGGCCGCGAATACATCCGGGCGATAGCTGAAATTCAAATGCAGGCAGC
Source organism: Dyella flagellata (assembly GCF_030160275.1). Lineage (GTDB taxonomy): Bacteria > Pseudomonadota > Gammaproteobacteria > Xanthomonadales > Rhodanobacteraceae > Dyella_B > Dyella_B flagellata. The sequence goes on along the minus strand of NZ_BSOA01000012.1, from coordinate 70,165 downwards.
TGCCGGGCGCGATCACCAGGCCTAGCGGGTAATGCGAAACGTTGCCGCCCCAGTGGCTGTGCATGCGGCTATGCAAGCTGCTGTCACCACTGCCGGCGGCGTGCGCGCCGGCCGGATTGATCGGGTAATTCTCGAACGTGACCAGGGTGTCGAACAGTTCGGGTGCGCCGATCAGCTGCTGCAACTCGGTCAGGCCCAGGTACTGATAATCGAGCAGCGCCGCTTGTTGCTGATGCAGCTGCATCAACAGGCTATGCAGCGTATCGCCCGCGCGGCAGCGCAGGCGTACCGGCAAGGTGTTGATGAACAGGCCCAGCATGTGTTCCACGCCGGGTAGGTCCGCCGGACGGCCGGATACCGTATTGCCGAACACCACGTCGTCACGCCGGGTGTAATGCGCTAGCAGGATGCCCCATGCCGCCTGCACCACCGTGTTGGGCGTCACACCGGTCGTGCGCGCCAGCTGGGTTAGGTTTGCACTGAGCTGTTCCGGCAAGTTGTATTGGAAGCTGGCTGGCTCTACCGCGTCGGTGCCGGCCTGGGTAGCGAGGCGTACAGGTTCGCCGAAGCCTTCGAACACGCGTTTCCATGCTGCTTGTGCGGCTTGCCGGTCGCGCGCATGCATCCAGCGCAGGTAGTCCTTGTAGGCGGCGACGCGCGGCAGCTGCTCGTAATGGCTGCCGTTGCGATACAGCGTAAACAGTTCCTGCAGGAAGATCGGCATCGACCAGCCGTCGAGCAGGATATGGTGATGGGTGAAGATCAGCCGATGGCGGCGCTCGCCCAGCCGCACCAGGATGAAGCGCAGCAGCGGTGCCTTGCTCATGTCGAAGCGCTGCTGCTGGTCGTCGTGCAGGATGCGCTGATAAGCCGCTTCGCGCTCGTCTTCCGGCATGGCGGCAAGCTCGATCTCCTGCCATGGCAGCTCCACCTCATTGAGGATCAGCTGCACCGGCTCCTTCACCTGACGATGCGCAAACGCCGCACGCAGGTTGGCATGACGCCGCAGCAGGGCGTCCGTGGCCGCCCGCAACGTGTCCGCTTGTAGTGGACCGGTAAGCTCGAACGCCATCTGCACGACATAGCTGTCCTGCACCTGCGTGTCGTACAAGGCATGGAACAGAAAGCCTTGCTGCAGTGGCGACAACGGCAGGATGTCTTCAATTTTCTGGTTCTGCATAAAGCGACTCCAGGAATTCGATGTCGTTTTGATCCAACGCGACCATCGGCACGTCGGAAGGCGTCATGGCGGTGCCGTCGGAAGCCAGGGCATAGGCGGCAACGCGGCGAAGTGCGGTGAACCAGCTCTCGGCCAGTGCGCGCACGGCGTCTTCGTGCAGCAGCTCGCCGGCCCAGATCCAATTGGCACACAGCTGCGGGCCGTCGGGGCTGTCTTCGGTTAGCGAACTCAAATCCAATACGTGTGCCAGCGCTTGTGCGTCATCCGCGCCGCCGCCGAAATGGCTGGCATCGCCAACTGCACCCTGCGCGGCGGCGAAACGGCCCAGGTAGTTGAAGCCGATCTGGCGGGCCGGATACGGGGTCAGCGCCGCACGCCCGACCGGATCGAGATGGCGCAGCAGGCCATGGCCGATGCCGTGGTCGGGCAGGCGGCGCAACTGTTCCTTGACCGCCTTGAGCACACGTTCCATCACCTCGTCGTCGTGCATGGCCGCGGCGGGATCCAGCTCGGCCAGATCCAGCTGCAGCGGGAACATGCTGGTGAACCAGCCGACCGTGCGCGAGAGATCCGCCCCGGCAACGACGGCTTCCCGGCCATGGCCTTCCAGGTCGAAGCGCACGCTTTGCGCATGGCCCATGCCTTGACGCTTGCGCCAGTCGATCAGGGCCATCGCAAAAGCCGTCAGCAGCACGTCGTTGACCTGGCCGCGGATGCGCTGCGGTGCGACGGTCAGCAGGCATTGCGTGGTTTGCGGGTCCAGGCGAACGAGCAGGTTGCGCAGCGTGCCGAAGGTGTCGCGTGCCGGATCGAGCGGCCGGCGGCCGAGCCGTGGATCGTCACCGTCGAACATCGACTCCCACAACGATAGTTCGTTGCGTCGCTCCGCCGCAGCATCGTGCAGCTCGAGTGCCCAGTGCCGGAATGAGGTGGCCGGCGGCTCCAGTTCAATCGCGCGCCCAGCCGCCACCGCCTCGCAAGCGGTCTGCAGGTCGGGCAGCAGGATGCGCCACGACACGCCATCGACCACCAGGTGATGGATTAGCACAAACAGCTGCGATTGCTCTTCGTCGTCGAAGCTGACCACTTGCAGCAGCCGCCCTTCGCGCAAGCTCAGGCGATTGCGCGCGGCCAATGCGTGTTCGCGTATGCATGCCTCGCGTGCCGGCGGTGCCAGGCCGCGCAGGCTTACGCTGTGTACCAGCGTATCTGCCGTTACGCTGCCTGGTTCGCCGATATGCAACTGGCGCTGGTCCATGACGCGCAGGCGCAAGACATCGTGGCAGTCGAGCAATGCCTGCACGGCAGTCACCGTGTCGGCGTGCGACAAGGCCGGCATCGGCAACACCATCGATTGGTGGAAAGCGTCCAGCGGACCATGCTGATCGAACAGCCAGTGCATCACCGGCGTGGCTGGCAAGTCGCCGCAGGCAGCGTGCGCTTCCGTATCGGCATCCTCGCGCAACGGTGTCACCACCGCGGCCAGCAGATGCACCGACTGATGCTGGAATACATCGCTGACGTTCATCTGCAAGCCGGCCTTGCGGGCGCGGCTCACCAGTTGGATCGCGCCGATGCTGTCCCCGCCCAGGCTGAAGAAGTTGTCGTCGGCGCCCACCTCGGCCACGCCGAGCACCTCGGCGAACAAGCGGCACAGCAGGGCTTCGCGTTCGTTCTGCGGTGCGCGTGTGCTCGTCGATGCAAAGTCGGGCGCGGGCAAGGCCTTGCGATCGAGCTTGCCGTTGACGGTCAACGGTAGTTGTTCCAGCTGCATGACCGCGGTCGGCACCATGTAGTCGGGCAGCATGGCCGCCAAGGCATGGCGCAACGCGTCGGTATCCAGCCGGCCATGCTGATGGGCGACCACATAGGCGACCAGTTGTTTGTGCTGCGCCTGGTCCTGCCGTGCGATCACCGCAGCCTGTTGCACATGTGGCTGACGGCACAGTGCCGCTTCGATTTCGCCCAGTTCGATGCGGAAACCGCGGATCTTCACTTGGTGATCGCTGCGGCCTTCGAACATCAACACGCCGTCGCCACGCCAGCGCACCACGTCGCTGCTGCGGTACATGCGGCTGCCGGGCGGGCCGAACGGGTTGGCGACAAAGCGCTCGGCGCTGAGCGCTGCGCGACGCAAGTAGCCGCGCGCCAGTCCGCTGCCGGCGATATACAACTCGCCGGGCACGCCTGCCGGCACCGGCCGCAGGGCTTCGTCCAATACGTATACCTGCATGTTGTCCAGCGGCGCACCGATCGGCACGCCAGCCGTTGGGGGTGCTTGCATCGCGTGGTTGGTGGCGAAGGTGGTGGTTTCGGTCGGGCCGTAACCGTTGATTACGCGCAGCTGCGGATGCTGTTCAAGCAAGCGCCGGATATGTGCAGCCGACAACACATCACCACCGGCGATCACTTGCCGCAAGCCGGCAAACCCGTCGATGCACTCGTCGATCATCAGATGGAACAGGCCGGCGGTCATCCACAGGCCGGTGACGTGATGCTCGGCGATGGCCTGCGCCAAGGCGTGGATATCCGTCCGTCCCGGCGGCGCTACTACGATCTGGCCACCGTTCAGCAGTGGCGCCCAGATTTCGTAGGTAGAAGCGTCGAAGGCCTGCGGCGAGTGCAACAGCACGCGTTGCTGGCTATCGTTGCGCCAACGCCGGTCCAGCGCCAGTTCGGCCACGTTGCGATGCGTGACGGCGATACCCTTGGGTACACCGGTGGAACCGGAGGTGTACATCACATAAGCCAGATGTTCCGGCTGCAGCGCGACTTCCGGTGCCGAGGTTGGATATTGCGCAATAGCCGCGGCTTGGTCTTCCAGCCACATCACACGGCCGCTGTGCTGTGGCAGGCGGTCGCGTAGCGAAGCCTGTGCGATCAACACCGGCCCCTTGCCTTCATCCAGCATGTGCAGCAAGCGCTCGGCCGGGTAATCCGGATCCAGCGGCAGATAGGCGCCGCCCGCCTTGAGGATGCCGAGCGTGGCGATCAGCAGCTCCGGCGAGCGCTCCACGCACAGGCCAACTAACGTGTCCGGCTGCACACCCATGCTGCGCAGATGATGGGCGAGCTGATTGGCGTGCTGCTCCAGTTCGCGGTAACTCAAGCCGCGGTCGCCGGATACCACGGCAATGGCATCGGGTGTACTCGCTGCTTGCAGTGCGAACAACTCCGGCAAGCTGGTCGAGGCGGGTTCGCGTGCCGTGTCGTTCCAGCTTTCCAGCAATTGCGTACGTTCTGCGGTCGTGAGCAGTTCGACTCGGCCGATCGGCTGCGCGATATCGCTCGCCATCGCCTCCAGCATGCCGATGAAGCGGCGCACCAGGGCCTGGGCCGTGGTGTCGTCGAACAGATCCGTCGCATACACCAAGTGCGCGCGCAGCCCGGCCGGAGTGCCGTCGCCATGTTGCGTCTCGCTGACTTCGAAGCTCAAGTCGAACTTGGCGGCTGCCCAATGCAGCGAATGCAGCGAGCAACGCATGCCGGGGACATCCAGCAAGGCATGCGCGGTGTTCTGCAGGGTCAGCGTCACCTGGAACAACGGCTGATGGGCCAGCGAGCGCGCGGGATTGATCTCGTCCACCAGTCGTTCGAACGGCAGATCCTGGTGTTCGTACGCGGCCAGGTCCACGTCGCGCACGCGCGCCAGCAAGGTGGCGAAGCTGGGATTGCCGGATGTGTCGGTGCGCAACACCAGGGTGTTGAGGAACAGGCCGACCAGGTTTTCCAGCGCCGAGTCGGTGCGTCCGGCGATCGGGCTGCCGATCGGGATATCGGTGCCGCCGCCGAGCCGCGACAGCAGCGCGGCAAGCGCTGCTTGCAACAGCATGAACAAGGTGACGCCATGTTCATGGGTAAGGGCGAGCAGCCGGCGATGCAACGCGGCATCGATTTCGAAATCCAGCTTGTGGCCACGATAGCTCTGCACGCTGGGGCGTGGGCGATCGGTCGGCAATGCGATCTGCTCGGGCAGCTCGACGAGGGCGTTCTTCCAATACGCAAGCTGCCGGGCGACCAGGCTTTCCGGATCGGCTTCTTCGCCAAGCAAGGCCTGCTGCCACAGGGTGTAGTCCGCGTATTGCACCGGCAGTGCGGTGAAGCGCGGGGCTTGGCTGGTGCTGCGCGCCACATAGGCCTGGATCACATCGCGCGCCATCGGCGCCATCGAGGCGCCGTCGCCGGCAATGTGATGCAGCACCAATACCAGCACATGATGTTGTGGCGCCAGGCGCAGCAAGCAGGCGCGCAGCGGGATCTCCTCGCTCAGGTCGAAGGCATGGTTGGCGGCGTCGGCAAGGGCGCGATCCAGCTCCCCGTCGGCAATATCCTGTAGCGCAAGCGTGATCGCGGCTCGCGCCAGCACCAGCTGGTGCGGGAAGTCGCTGCGTGGAAACAGGGTGCGCAGGCTTTCATGGCGCGCCACCAGGTCGTCCAGCGCGGCCTGCAACGCCTCCACCCGCATCGGTCCTTCCAGATGCAGCGCGAGGGGAATGTTGTAGGTGGCGCTGGGTCCCTCCAACTGATGCAGGAACCACAGGCGCCGCTGCGCAAACGACAATGGCAGCAAGGCAGGGCGATGCATGGGTTGCAGTGCCAGGCGCGTGCCATGAGTGCGCGGCAGCACACGTGCCAACGCTTCCACCGTAGGTGCTTCGAACAGGCTGCGGATGCCGACTTCCACCTGCAGACGATCGCGCATGTAGCTGATCAATCGTGTCGCCAGCAAGGAATGGCCGCCCAGGGCGAAGAAGTTGTCGTCGATGCCAACCTTCTCCACGCCCAGCACTTCGGCGAACAAGGCGCACAGTTGTTGCTCCTGCGCGGTACGCGGTGCGCGCGTGCTGGCAGAAGCGAAGCTGGGGGCGGGGAGAGCACGCCGGTCCAGCTTGCCGTTGGGTGTCAGCGGCAGGCGATCGATCGCCACGAAGGCGGCCGGCAGCATGTGCTCGGGCAGGCGGCCGGCAAGTTCGCAGCGCAGCGGGCCGGCATCGATCTCGCTGTCGTTCGTCACCAGGTAGGCGACCAGTTGCTGCTGGCCGGGCAGGTCCTCGCGCACGATCACCGCATTGGCCGCAAAACCAAGCAGTGCCAGCGCCGCTTCGATTTCACCCAGCTCGATGCGGAAGCCGCGTAGCTTCACCTGGCTATCGGCGCGTCCGCAGTAATCGAGCTGCCCGTCCGCGCGCCAGCGAGCGAGATCGCCGGAGCGATACATGCGCTGGCCATGCTCGAACGGGTTGGCGACAAAGCGTCCCGCGGTCAGCGCTGCGCGACCGAGATAGCCGCGGGCGAGGCCAAGTCCGGCGATATACAGCTCGCCGATGCAGCCTTCCGGCACCGGCTGCAGTGTGTCGTTCAAGACATACAGGCGCGTATTCCAGACCGGCCGACCCAGCGGTGGCGTGATAAGGCCATGCAAGCCGCCGCTCATAGCAGCGCAAATGGTGCTTTCGGTCGGACCGTAGGCGTTCACCACCCGGCGCTGATCGTTCGACCAGCGCTGCACCAGGTGCGCCGGACAGGCTTCACCGCCCACGATCAAGCTGCGCAGGCTGTGCACGCGTGCAGGATCGACACTGGCCAAGGCGCTAGGCGGGATCAATGCGTGAGTGATGCCGTAATGCTCGATCGCGCCGGCAAGTTCATCGCCAAGCAAGATGCCTGGACGTGGCGTAACCAAGGCTGCGCCGGCTGCGAATGCCATCAGCATTTCCATGCTGGCGGCGTCGAAGCTGAGCGAGGCGAACTGCAGCACGCGGCTATGCGCCTGGATACCGAAGCGCTGCACTTGCGCGCCGGTAAGACTGGTGATGCCTGCATGCGAAACGACCACGCCTTTGGGGCGTCCGGTCGAGCCGGAGGTGTAGATCACGTAGGCCGGATGCTCGGCCCGCAACGGACGGATGCGTTCGTCATCGCGCGGATCGTGCGTGGGTGCGTGCTCCAGCACGGTTACCTGCGCCTCGTCGTCGAGCCATAGCGAAGGCGTTTCACCCGGCAGTCGCGGCGCCGTGTGGCTATCGGTAATCAATAGCTGCGGACGCGCATCTTCCAGCATATAGGCGAGACGGTCGCGCGGATAATCCGGATCCAGCGGCAGATACGCCGCACCGCTCTTCAGGATTGCCAGCAACGCCACGATCATTTGCGCCGAACGTGGCAAGGCCAGTGCCACGCGATGCTCCGGCCCGATGCCGCGCCCGATCAGCACGTGCGCCAGCCGGTTGGCGCGCTGGTTGAGTTCGGCATAGCTCATCACGCCGTGCTCACCGATGACTGCATCAGCTTCCGGCGTGGCCGCCGCCTGCTGCGTGAATTCCAGAGGTTGCAGCGCAAACGCCACGTCGTGCGCGCTGGCGTTGCGCGATACCAGTAGTTCCTGCCGTTCTTCGCCACTAAGCAGGTCGAGGCGGCCGACAGCCTGTTGCGGATCGGCCGCCATCACCTCAAGCAGGCGGTGCAGGCGCGACGCCATCTGCCGGATCGCCGCGTCGTCGAATTGCTCCGCATCGTAATTGAGCCGCAAGCTCAGCTGTGTGCCCGGGTTGACCAGCAGGCTGAGCGGATAGTGTGTGGCGTCATGGCTATGAAAGCCGGTGACGCGCAGTTCGCCAAGTGCATTTTCCAGCGCGTGGCTGTCGATCGGATAGTTCTCGAACACGTATAAGCTGTCGAACAGCGGTCCGAGTTCGGCCAGCCGCTGGATCTCGGCCAGGTCCAGATGCTGATGCTCGATCAGCGCCGCCTGCCGTGCCTGTGCCTGCAACAGCACTTCGGCCAGCGTCTGCGACGACTGCCAATGCAAGCGGATCGGCAAGGTGTTGATGAACAGGCCAATCATGCGGGCCACGTCGGGCAGTTCGGCCGGCCGGCCGGATACCGTGCCGCCGAACACCACGTCGTTGCGTCCGCACAGATGGCCCAGCAGCAAACCCCAGGCGCTTTGCAACACGCTGTTGAGCGTCAGCCCCAGTTTGCGTGCCTGCTGGCCGAGGCTGCGCGTAAGCGCCTCGGACAACTGCCATGCATGATTGTGTTGCGCGCCGGTACCGGTGCGTTGCGTGGGCGCCAGCAAGGTCGGCTGTTCCAGGCCGTGCAAAGCGTCCAGCCATGCCTGCCGCGCAGCGTTGCGGTCACGCCGCGCCAGCCAGTCCAGGTAATGCCGGTACGGCGTCGGGTGCGACAACGATTGCGTTGCGCCGCGCGCTGCCTTGTACAGCTGGAACAGTTCCTGCGTCAGCACCGGCAACGACCAGCCGTCGAGCAGGATGTGGTGGTTGGTAAGCAGCAGCCGGTAGCGATCGTCCGCTAGCCGCAATAGCGTGAAGCGCATCAAGGGCGGGCAGGCGAGGTCGAAGCGGGTGTGACGATCCTGCTCTACCAGCCGTGCTAGCTGCTCATCTTGTTCGCCGGCAGCCAGCTCACTCAAATCATGCCAGCGCCAATCCAGCGGCACCTCCTTCGGCAGGCATTGCACCGGCTCGCTGCCGTGCGGATGCATGAAGGCGGCGCCTAGTTGCGGATGCCGCTGCAACAGTGCATGTGCAGCCTGGCGCAGCGCTGCGGGATCGAGTTGACCCTGCAGCTCGAAGCCCACTTGCACTACGTAGGCATCGGGGCCCTGGGTGTCGTACAGGGCGTGGAACAGCAGGCCTTTTTGCAGCGGCGACAATGGCAGCACATCACGCAGCGGCTGGTCTGCCTCCAGCGCTTCGATCTGTCCCTGGTCGAGGCGGACCAGTGGCAGGTCCGAAGGCGTGAGGCCACCGGCGAGTGGCTGTTGCAGGTGCCTGCCGATCGCCTGCAAGGCGCGTGTATAGGTTTGCGCAAGATCTTCCATCTGCGCTTGGCTGAACAGCTCTCCCGCCCATGACCAGGTGGCGACGAATTGGGCGCCGTCGCGCGATTCGCGGGTCAGGGCATTCAATTCGATCGGATGCGCCGGCGGCATTGCCGGATCGCCATGCACGCCGGTCTGTTCGGTGGCGACACTCCAGTCCTGCGTTTGGCCAGCAGGTACGCGGCCAAGGTAATTGAAGCTGATTTGCCGTTCACCGAAGGCGGCCAGCTGCTTGCCGGCTTCCGCATCCAAGTAACGCAACTCGCCGTAGCCGAGGCCATGGTCGGGCAGGGCGCGTAATTGTTCCTTCACTTGCTTGATGGTGCGCCCCATCGCCGTACCGCCACGTAGCGCTTCATCCAAGTCAATACCGATCAAATCCAGTCGCAGCGGGAGCAGGCTGGTGAACCAGCCGACCGTGCGCGTAAGGTCGATGCCCGTATCGCCGGTTTCGCGGCCGTGTCCTTCCAGGTCAAGCAGCACCTGCGAGGTCGATGCACCGGTGTGGCGGCGACGCCAATCGGCCAAGGCCAGGGCGAAGGCGCTGAGCAAAATGTCATTCACCTGCCCATGGAAGCGCGCCGGTGCTTCGCTCAGCAGGGCCTGGGTCAGCTCGATCGTTAGCTGCGTGCTGAATTGCCGCACGCTATGGCCGGTGTCACGCGTCGGATCGAACGATCGTGCTGACAACAGTGGATCGGGTACGTCAAGCAAGGCCGTCCACACCGGCAACTCCGCCTGCCGCCTGGCCGAGTGCGCCTCGTCGGCCAAGTGCGCCGACCAGTGGCGCAAGGAGTGGCTGACGGGTTGCAGGGCCGGCGTACGGCCGGCGGCAATCGCCTGCCACGCCTGCTGCAAATCGGGCAGCAGGATGCGCCAGGACACGCCGTCGACCGCCAGGTGGTGGATCACCAGCAGCAGGCGGCCGGAGCGTTCGCCGGCATCGAACCACACCGCCTGCAACATCCGGCCGTCTCGTGGTGCGAGACGACACTCGGCTGCAATCGCCTGTTCGGTCAGGCAGGTTTGCAGGCTTTCGTCGTCAAGCTGCGAGATGTCCACTCGCTGCAGGAGTGTGCGTGCGTCGAGGCTGCCGCTCTCGGGGATGTGCAGTCGTGCGCGCTCCGGCGTAATGGATGCCGACAGCTGCATACGCAGGGCGGGGTGATGATCGAGTAGCAGCTGCAAGGCGGCGACCAAATCGTCTTCGCGCAGCAACGCTGGCACCTGCAACAGCACCGATTGGCAGAAGCGATCGAATGCCAGTTTGCGTTCGAACAGCCAGTGCATGATCGGCGTCGGCGCCAGTTCGCCATGGGCGATATCCGGCGCCTGTGCCATATCGTCTTCCAAGTTGCGAGCAACCAGGGCGAGGGCGGCAACACTCTGGTGTTGGAACACGTCGCGCGGGGTGATCAGCAGGCCGGCCTTGCGAGCGCGGCTTACCAGCTGGATCGAAATGATGCTGTCGCCGCCCAGGTCGAAGAAACTGTCGGTGACGCCGACGCGCGGCAAGCCGAGCACTTCGGCGTATAGCTCCGCCAGCACCTGCTCCTGGGCCGTGCGCGGTGTGCGCCGGGCGTCGATACTTGCCTCCGGCGCCGGCAGCGCCTTGCGGTCCAGCTTGCCGTTCGGGGTCAGCGGCAGCTCCGGCAGCAGCACCAGGGTCGGCAACATGTGTTCGGGCAGCTGGGTGCCGATATAACGCCGTACGTCGTTGAAGCGCTCGAAGCTGGTGGGGTCATTGGCGTAACGTGACGCGTGATGCAGCCCGGCTCGCGGTAGATACAGATCGGTAATTGCGGCCGAGGCTTGCGCGTCCTTGACGAACACGGCGTCGAGCCAGCCATCGGCCTGGTTCGACCAGGTGATGGCGACGCGATAGCCCAGCACTTCGCCCAGGGTGCGCAACTCGTCGGTGTCGAATTCGCCTGCAGTCTGGTCGCGCAGTCGCTGCTGCAGGTCGCCCAATGCCGCGCCCGTCTGCAATGCCTGCATCGCCTCAAGTTCTGGCGCTAGCAAATGATTGGGCAGGCCGGTGACGCGCAGCTGCGCAGGCCGTTGCTTCTGCAGGTGGCGGCGTAAATCGCGTAACGTAACGAAATCGACGCCCAGCGCGATCTGCGGAATATGCGCGAGCGATAGTGTCTGCAACGGCGCCTTGCGCAGCACCACTTCGTAGCGGTGCCGGCTCAGCTCATTTCCGTAACGAGCGCGTTTGACCTGGATATCCACCGACGCGATGCCATCGATCAATGAGGGCAGGCGGGCGAAGAATTCGGGTGCAAGCAGCAGCTCCTTCTCGGCCAGCATGGTCTGCTCGATGCGCCGCTGGACGCTGTGCGGATCGGCATGGATGTCGGCCTGCTGGATCTGCACCGTGCTGGCGAAACAGCGTAGCGAGTGCAGGTTGCGCACGTCGCCCAGGAAAATCGCCCCACCCGGGGCCAGCAAGGTGGTGGCCTGGCGCAGCACTTCGGTCAGGTAATCGGCGCTGGGGAAGTACTGCACCACCGAGTTGAGCACGATCACGTCGAAGCTTTCGGCCGGCAGGCCGTCTGTTACGTGCGCCGGTTGCGCGCGCAATTGCACTCGCGCGGTCAACTCCGGATGCTCGCTGAGCTTGCCACGCAGCAGCTCGATGGTGGCGCTGGACAGGTCCACACCCCAGTAGCTGTCGCAATGCGGCGCCACCTTGGCCAGGATCAGGCCGCTGCCCACACCGATTTCCAGCACGCGGCGCGGCTTGAGCGCGAGGATGCGGTCCACCGCGGCGGCACGCCATGCCTGCATGTCGCGCAGCGGAATCGGCTGGCCGTCGTAGCTGCTGTTCCAGCCGCCGAAATCTTCGCCGAACACGGTTTCGTCGACCGGGCGCTGGTCCTGCGCTTCGCCGTGCAGCTTTTCGTAGATGGCCTTCCACTCGCCGACCTGGCGTTGCTCGCGATCCTCGTCGCGTGCCAGGCCGGCGGCGCGGTCAAGCACTACGTAGCCGACCAATTGCTTGTGTCCGCGCACATCCTCACGCGCCATCACTGCCGCCTGGGCCACCGCCGGATGCTGTTGCAGCACCGCTTCGATTTCTCCGGTCTCGATGCGGAAGCCGCGGACCTTGACCTGGTGGTCGGTGCGGCCGAGGTATTCCAGTTGGCCATCCTTGCGCCAGCGCGCCAGGTCGCCGGAACGGTACATGCGTGCGCCGGCTTCGAACGGATGCGCGACAAACCGCGTGGCGGTCAGCTCCGCGCGACCAAGATAGCCGCGGGCCAGGCCGGCGCCGGCGATATACAACTCGCCCGGCACGCCGACCGGTACCACGCGCAACTGATCATCCAGCACGTGCACTTGCGTGTTTTGAATCGGCCGGCCGATGGGGGCGACCTGCTTGCCGCTGAGCGCCTGGCTCATCGAGGCACACACCGTGGTTTCGGTGGGGCCATAGGCGTTGATCATGCAGCGCCCGTGCGACCAGGCCTCGACCAGGTGCGGCGCGCAGGCTTCGCCCGCCACCACCAGGTGAGTCAGGCCGGGCAAGGCATCCGGCGACATCACGCTGAGCGCAGAGGGTGGCAGCGTGACGTGCGTAACGCCTTGCTTGGTAATCAGTTCGACCAGGGCGTCGCCGGGCAGCAACTGCTCTTTCGGCGCGAGCACCAGCGTGGCGCCGGCCAGCAGCGCCATGCAGCATTCGGAAAACGCCGCATCAAAGCTGAGCGAGGCAAATTGCAACACGCGGCTGTCGGGCTGCACTTCAAAGCGCTCGATCTGGCCACCTGCTAGGCTGGCGATGCCAGTATGGGTCACCACCACACCCTTGGGTCGCCCGGTGGAGCCAGAGGTATAGATCACGTAGGCTGCGTGCCCGGTGTACAGGTGGCGACGGCGTTGCGCTTGCTGCACATTGGCGGACGGCTGCGCCGCCATGGCTTGGGCTGTCTGCGCCGTATCCATCAGCAAGGCCGGCACATTGTGCTCGGGCAGTTGCTGCAGCGTGGGCTGGTCGGTGATCAACAATTCCGGCTGCGCGTCCTCGAGCATGTAGGCCAGCCGATCCGCCGGATAGGCCGGATCGAGCGGCACATAGGCGGCGCCGGCCTTGAGGATGCCGAGCAACGCCACCGGCATGTCCAGCGAACGCGGCAAGGCCAGCGCAACGCGGTCTTCCGGGCCGATGCCTTGCTCGATCAGCTGATGCGCCAGGCGATTGGCACGCGCATTGAGTTGCGCGTAGGTGAGACTGGTGTCGCCGAAGCGTACTGCCGTGGCAGTTGGCGTGGCGGCGACCTGCTGCTCGAACAGTTCGGGCAACGTGGCCTGGGCATAGTCGCAAGCACTGAGATTCCAGTCCTGCAGTTGCCGCCGCTCATCGGCATCGAGCAGATCGATTTCGCCGATGCGCAGGCTGGGCGTCGTCGTGCAGGCATCGAGCATGGCCACCCAGCGCCGCAACAAGGTTTCCACCGTATCCGCGTCGAACAGGTCGGTGGCGTATTCGATAAAGCCTTTCAAGCCCTGCGGTGTGCCGTCTTCGGCATGGGCGTCGATGATGTTGAACAGCAGGTCGAGCTTGGCGGTAAGGAAGTCGGACGGTTCGGCCGACAGTTTCAAGCCAGGTAGTTCCAGTCGCGCCTGCTCGGTGTTCTGCAGCACGATGCCGACCTGGAACAGCGGATGATGCGCGGTGGAGCGGGTGGGATTGAGCAACTCCACCAGGCGCTCGAACGGCGCATCCTGGTGTGCGTAGGCGGCCAATGCGGTTTCGCGGACCTGTTGCAGCAGGTCGGTAAAGCTTGGATTGCCGGAAGTGTCGGTGCGCAACACCAGCGTGTTGACGAAAAAGCCGATCAGCTCGTCCAGCGCCTGGTCCGTGCGCCCGGCGATGCCGCCGCCGATGGCGATGTCGTTGCCGGCGCCAAGCCGGGTGAACAGGGCGGCCAGGCTGGCATGCAGCAGCATGAACAGGGTGGCCTGGTGCTGCCGGGCAAGTTTCAGCAGGCGATCGTGCAGCGCTGCATCGATTTGCACCGCCACCTGGCGGCCCTGGTAACTGGCCACTGCGGGACGCGGGCGATCAGTGGGCAGGGCGATGCATTCGGGCAGGCCGTCGAGTGCCTGTTTCCAGTACTTAAATTGCGCACGCAGCAGGCTAGCCGGATCGTCTTCGCTACCAAGCAAGGCGTGCTGCCACAAGGTGTAGTCCGCATATTGCACCGGCAGTGGCAACCACTCTGGCGCGCGACCTTCAAGTCGTGACGCATAGGCTTGCGCCACATCGCGCGCCATCGGTGCGAACGAGCCACCGTCGCCGGCGATGTGATGCAGCACCAGCATCAGCACGTGTTCCTGCGCGCCAAGGCGGAACAGGCGGGCGCGCAGCGGAATCTCGTGCGAAAGGTCGAAGCCGTAGCCGGCCGCTTCGGCCAGGGCGGTGGGCAATTGTTCGGCGTCCAGGCTTTCCACTTCGAGCGCCAGACTGACGTCGTGGGCGTCGAGAATCTTCTGCGCAGGTACTCCATCGATCTGCACGAACACCGTGCGCAGGCTTTCGTGACGTTCGATCAGGTCGTGCAACGCCTGCCGCAGGCTGGCCGGATCCAGCGTGCCCGACAGGCGCAGCGGCATGGGAATGTTGTAGGTGGCGCTGCGCCCTTCGAACTGATGGATAAACCACAGCCGGCGCTGGGCATGCGAGAGCGGCAACACGTCCGGGCGTTGTTGCCGGCAAAGTGTGGGGCGTGTCGTCGTGTGCGACAGGCGTGGCGAAAGTTCGGCTACCGTGGGTGATTCGAACAGGGTGCGAATGGCCACTTCCACGCCAAGCCTCGCGCGGATGCGACTGGCCAGTTGGGTGGCCAGCAGCGAGTGGCCGCCCAGTTCGAAGAAGTTGTCATCGATGCCCGCGCAACCGATGCCCAGCACATCGGCGAACAGGGTGCACAGCAGCGCCTCCTGCGCATTGCGCGGTTCGCGCATGGCGCGTGCGGACAGGTCCGGCGCCGGCAGGGCCTTGCGATCCAGCTTGCCATTGGGTGTGAGCGGCAACGCCTCCAGCATCACGAAGGCGTTGGGAAGCATGTAATCGGGCAAGCGTTGGGCGAGTTGTGTGCGCAGCGTGGCGGCATCCAAATCCACGCCCACCACGTACGCCACTAGTTGCTTGTGCCCACGATCCTCACGCACCACCACCGCACGGCGTGGCACGCCGATGGCGCCGAGCGCCGCTTCGATTTCGCCCAGTTCGATGCGGAAGCCGCGCAGCTTCACCTGGTTGTCGACGCGACCCAGGTAATCGAGCGTGCCGTCCTTGCGCCAGCGCACCAGGTCACCGGTGCGGTACATGCGCTCGCCGTATTCGAACGGATGGGCAACGAAACGCTCCGCGCTGAGTGCGGGGCGGCCAAGGTAGCCTCGCGCCAGGCCGGCGCCGGCGATATACAGCTCGCCAGGCACGCCGGTTGGCACCGGTTGCAGGCCGGCGTCCAGGACGTAGATGCGCGTGTTGTCCAGCGGTGCGCCGATGGTGATCGCATCATGACGCTCCACGCGGGCAAGCAATGACCACACTGTGGTTTCGGTCGGCCCGTACATGTTCCACAACTCAGCGGCCGAGGCGTGCAAGTCGGCGGCCAGATCGGGCGGCAGCGCTTCACCACCGCTCAGGATCCGCAACGTCGGCGACGGACGCCAGCCGGAAGCACACAGCATCTGCCAGGTGGCCGGCGTGGCCTGAATCAAGTTGGGTGACACTTCTTCAATGCGTGCACGCAGGAGTTGTGCATCCGTCGCAACGTCGCGAGCCACCAGCTGTACGCAGCCCCCTTGCAGCAGCGGCAAGTACAGCTCAAGTGCCGCGATGTCGAACGAGATCGGCGTCAACGCCAGCAATACGTCGCCGGCAGCCAGGCCAGGCTTGTTGGCCATCGACTGCAGGAAGTTCTCCAGCGCGCGATGCTCGATCGTGACGCCCTTGGGCCGTCCGGTAGAACCGGAGGTATAGATCACGTAGGCCGGATGCTGGGGCCGCAGCAGGCGGCGCCGGTCTTCGTAGTCCGGATTGTGCGCAGGCGCGATGGCGAGGCCATCCTGCCAGGCTTGCGTGTCGATGACGATGCAGCTTTTTGCGGCACCGAAGTTGCGTCCTTGCCACAGCGCTTCTTGCGATGCCAGGGAAATCAACGCGGCCGGCCGCGCATCGTCCAGCATGTAGTGCAGGCGATCGATCGGATAGTCCAGGTCCAGCGGCAGATAGGCCGCGCCAGCCTTCAGCACCCCAAGCAAAGCCACCAGCATGTCGGTCGAACGCGGCAGCGCCACCGCCACACGATCTTCCGGCCCGATGCCACGGGCGATCAGCAAGTGCGCAAAGCGATTGGCGCGCTCGTTCAATTGCGCATAGCTCAGGCGCTGCTGTTCGACCACCAGGGCGATGGCATCCGGCGTAGATGCAACTTGCTGCTCGAATCGCCGCGGCAAGTTGGGGCCTTCCAGCGGGTATTCGGTGTCGTTGCGCTCGCTGAGCAACAGGCTGCGTTCGTCCTGCGTGAGCAGGTCGATGCGGGCGAGCAATTGCATCGGGTCGGCCGCGACGGCTTCCAGCAGTCGCAGCAAGCGTTCGCCCAGCGTTTCGATGCTGGCTCGCTCGAACAGGTCGGTGGCGTAACCGAGACGCCCGTCGATCCCGGCTGCTGCGCCGTCCTGCGCTTGCTGTTCAACGAAGTCGAGGGTGAGATCGAACTTGGCGACCGGCAAGCTCAGCGGGTATTCGCGCGCCTCGATTCCCGCCAGGCGCAGTTGCGGCGTATCGGTGTTATGCAGAGCGAACAGCACCTGGTACAGCGGATGGTGCGAAAGCGAACGGGCCGGGTTGAGTGCTTCCACCAGCTGCTCGAACGGGAGGTCCTGCTGTGCGTAGGCCTGCAAGTTGTTCTCGCGCACGCGCGCCAGCAGTTCGGTAAAGCTTGGCCGTCCTGACAGGTCGGTGCGCAACACCAGGGTGTTGAGGAATAGACCCACCATGCCGTCGAGAGCGGCATCGTTGCGAGCCGCCACCGGCGTGCCTAGCACGATGTCGTCGCCGGCGCCGAGCCGATGCAGCAAGGCGGCCAGTGCGGCATGCAACAGCATATGCAGGCTCGCCCGGTGCTGGCCGGCGAGCTGCTTGAGGCGAGCATGCAACTTGGCCGGGATGCGCAGGGTGACACTGTCGCCGCGCTGGCTGGCCACCGCGGGACGCGGGCGGTCAAGCGGTAGCGCGATTTGCTCGGGAATGCCGGCCAGTCGTTCGCGCCAGTAGGCGATCTGTTGATGCGCGAGGCTGTGCGGATCGGCATCGTTGCCCAGCACCTGATGTTGCCACAAGGTGTAGTCGGCGTATTGCAGCTGGTCGCCCGTCCACTGTGGTGACTGGCCATTGGCGCGCACTGCATACGCGTTAGCCAGATCATCGAGCAGCGGAGCCAGCGAAGCGCCGTCGGCAGCAATGTGATGCAGCAACAGCAACAGCACGTGTTCGTCGTCGCCGAGGCGGAACCACTCTGCGCGTAGCGGCAATTCGTGCGTCAGATCAAAGGCGTGCTGGGCGGCGTTGCGTAGGCTTGTATCCAGCATTACTGCGCTGGTGTCGTGGCGGATCAGCGGCACGTATGCCTTGTCTACGGGCAGCACGTGCTGCGAAGGATTTTCCAGATCTGGGAAGACCGTGCGCAGGCTTTCATGCCGGGTCACCAGATCGTCCAGCGCGGCTTGCAGCGCATCGGCATCCAGCTTTCCATGCAGCCAGGCGGCCGCCGGAATGTTGTAGGTGGCGCTGGGGCCTTCCAGCCGATGCAGGAACAGCAAGCGCCGCTGCGGGTAGGAAAGAGGCAGCTGCACGGGGCGCGGCATGATTCCAAGCGTGGGGCGGACTGCGATGGTTGGTGCCAGGCGTTCTGCCAGCGCCGCGACCGTGCGCGCTTCGAACAGGCTGCGTATCGGCAGTTCGATTTTCAGCCTGGCGCGAAGGCGGCCAGCCAGCCGTGCCGCCAGCAGGGAATGGCCGCCCAGTTCGAAGAAGTCATCATCGATGCCAATGCGTGGCAGGCCGAGCACCTCGGCGAACTGTTCGCACAGTAACGCTTCCTGTGGTGTGCGTGGCTCGCGCTTGCTGGCGGAGGTGAACTCGGGCGCGGGCAAGGCCTTGCGGTCGAGCTTGCCGTTGAGGCTTAGCGGCAGGCTGTCCAGGGCCATGAAGACCGAGGGCAGCATGTAGTCGGGCAAGCGTTCGGCCAGTTGTTCGCGAAGCTTCGCGGTATCCAGCTGCGTTGCGGCGACGTAGGCCACTAGCTGCATCTGGCCATGATGGTCGTTGCGCGCCAGCACGGCGTTCTGCACATAACCCAACTGTGCCAACGCGTGCTCGATTTCACCCAGCTCGATGCGCTGGCCGCGCAGCTTCACTTGGGTGTCGACGCGTCCCAGGTATTCAAGCTGTCCGTCCGCGCGCCAGCGGGCGAGATCGCCGGTGCGATACATGCGCCGGCCGCTATCGAAAGGATTGGCGACGAAGCGTTCGGCGGTCAATCCGGGACGGTGCAAATAGCCGCGCGCCAGTCCGGTTCCGGCCAGATACAGCTCGCCGGTCACCCCGCTGGGCAGGGGACGCAGTGCGGCATCCAGTACATAAGTCTGCGTGTTCCAGATCGGCGCACCGATCGGCACGTTGCTGGCTTGTTCGTCATCGCGGCAGGCCCACGCGGTGACGTCGATCGCCGCCTCGGTGGGGCCGTAGAGATTGTGCAATGGACGATTCAGGCTTGCTTGTGCGCGGCGGCGCAGCTCGCCCGATAGCGCTTCGCCGCTGCACAGAATTCGACGCAGGCTGGTGCAGGCCGCGCTGGCCGGCTCATGCAGGAAGGCCTCCAGCATCGACGGCACGAAGTGCAGCGTGGTGACGCCTTGCTGCTGGATCAGTTTGGCCAAGTAGGCCGGATCGCGATGACCTTCAGGCTTGGCCAGCACCAGTCGCGCGCCTGCCAGCAGCGGCCAGAAGAATTCCCACACCGACACGTCGAAGCTGGCCGGCGTTTTCTGCAGCACCACGTCGTCGGCTTGCAGTCCGTAGGCATGCTGCATCCACTGCAGGCGATTGACGATGCCTTGTTGGGTATTGGGAACACCCTTGGGCTTGCCAGTGGAGCCGGAAGTGTAGATCACGTACGCCGGATGCAGTGCGCGCAACGTTTGATGTCGTTGGGCATCGCTGGGGTTGTGCAGGGCGCTTTGTCCCAGCTGCGCCTGCACACCGATATCGTCCAGCTGCAGTGCCGGTGTTCCTGGCGGCAGCGTGCTCAGCACATCGCTGCGGCTGATCACGCTGGCCGGTTGCGCATCCTCCAGCATGAAGGCGAGGCGTTCGGCCGGATAATCGGTATCCAGCGGCAGGTACGCGGCGCCGGTCTTCAGCACGGCAAGCAGGGCGACGATCAGTTCAAGCGAGCGAGGCAGCGCGACGGCTACCACGCGCTCCGGACCGGCGCCATCGGCGATCAACGAATGCGCCAGGCGATTGGCCTGCTCGTTGAGTTCGGCGTAACGCAGCGATTGTTGCTCGAAGACGGCGGCAATGGCATCGGGTGTGCGCGCCACTTGCTGCTCGATCAGTGCGGGCAGGGTGGTGTCCGGTACCGGATGCGCGGTGGCATTCCAGGCGCGCCATTGTTCGTGCTCGGCCTTGGCCAGCCAATCCATGCGCGCGACCGGACGGGACAGGTCGACCGCCAGCGCTTCGAGTATGCGTTCGTAACGCTCGGCCATCGCCTGGATCTGCGTGGCGACAAACACCTCGGCAAGATAGCCCATGCGCATTTGCAGGTGCTCGCCGGGTACGAACACCAGGCTCAGCGGATAGTGCGTCATGTCGCCGCCATGATGGTCGGCCATGGCAACGCGCAGCCCTTGCTGCTCGTCGAGGACACGGCGATCGGCCGGGTCGAACGGATAGTTCTCGAACACCAGCAAGGTATCGAACAGTTCGCGCTGGCCGCTGGCCGCGAGGATTTCGGTAAGGCCCAGGTGCTGCGCACGGATCAGTGTGGCTTGTTCGTCCTGCAGCTGCGCCAGTAGCGCGCCGAGGCCGACGCGGTGATCGATGCGCAGGCGCAGCGGCACCGTATTGATGAACAGGCCGACCATACGTTCCACGCCGGACAATTCTGGCGGACGTCCGGACACAGTGACGCCAAAGCAGACGTCGGCGTTGCCGGTGGCCTGGCTCAGCAGCAGCGCCCACGCGCCCTGCAACAGCGTATTTAGCGTAAGCCCGTGCCGGCGCGCCTGGTTTTCCAGGGCGCGGCTCAGCTCGTTGGAGAATTCGTGCTGATGCACCAGTGGCATCGACGGCTGGGCGGGCGCCTGCGGCGCAAGCAAGCAGGGTTGCTCCATGCCGTCCAGCGCGTTGCGCCATAGCGCACGCATCTCATCTCGGTCTTGTCTCGCCAGCCAGGCAAGGTAGTCGCGATAGGGGCGTACGTACGGCAGGGCCTGATCGCCGCCCATGTGGTAAATGGCGAACAACTCAGGCAGCAGGATCGGCATCGACCAGCCGTCGAGCAGTACGTGGTGATAGGTGAAAACCAGCCGGTAGCGTTGCGGCGAAAGCTGGATCAGGGTGAAGCGCAACGAGATTTCGGCGGGATCGAAACGATCTTGCCGATCACGTCGCAGATGTTGCTGCAAGGCCGCTTCGCGTCGCGTCTTGGGCAATTCGCTCAGGTCGATGAATTGCCAGCAATCGGGCGTTGCCTGGGGAATCAGTTGCAGGAATTGCTGGCTGTCTTCCTGCTGGACGAAGGCGGCGCATAGCTGCGGGTGTCGCGCCAGCAGGCTGCGCACGGCCGCGTGCAGTCCATCGGGACGCCATCGTCCTTCCAGCGCAAACACCATCTGGGTGAGATAGGCATCGGGGGCGTGGGTGTCGTACAGCGCATGGAACAGCAGGCCTTCCTGCAACGGCGCCAGTGGCAGCACATCGGCCAGCGGACGCGTGTGTTCCAGTTGCTCGATGGCGTGCTGGTCCAGTTGCACCAGCGGCAGATCGGAGGGCGTGAGGCCGCCGGCCGCGTGCAGTGCGAGCGTTTGCAGCAGCGCGAACCAGTGGCGGCCAAGTTGTTCGATCTCGGCCTGTTCGAACAACTGCCCGGCGTAGGACCATTCGGCGCCCAGCTCCGGTCCGCCGGCATGATCCAGCACGGCCGCGTTGAGCGTAATCGCGTGCGATAGCGCGCGCTCTGCCGCGTCGCCGCCGCCCAGTGCTTGCAGGCCACTTTGCGCGGAGACGGTAAAGCGACCCAGGTAATTGAAGGCGACCTGCGAGGCCGGATACGTCTGCAAAGCCGTGCGACCGGTGTCATCCAGATAACGCAGCACGCCATAGCCGAGGCCGTGGTCCGGAATCGCGCGCAGCTGTTCCTTGATGCGTTTGAGTGCACGGCCGAGATGGTCGCCGCTCACATCTTGCTTGAACTCGACGGAGCCCGGATCGAGCGCCACCGGATAGAGGCTGGTGAACCAGCCGACCGTGCGCGATAGATCCACGCCATCGAAGACATCTTCGCGGCCGTGGCCTTCGACGTCGAAGCGCACGACAGCTGAAGCCTGGGCGTCGCGCTGCTTACGCCACGTCGCCAACGCCACGGCAAACGCCGTAAGCAGTACATCCTGGATGCCGGTATGAAAGGCTGCCGGCACGTCCCCCAACAGGCGAGCGGTGATCTCGCTCGGCAGCTGCATGCGTAGTCGCCGCTGTGTCTGCACCGTGTCATGGGCGGCATCGAGTGAGCGAGCCCCCAGTAGTGGATCGGGCGTGGCGGCTATCTCGCGCCATCGCTCAAGTTCCTGCTGACGACGAGGTGCGCGCGCATCCCGTTGTAGCTGTTGCGCCCAACGGCGCAGCGAGGTGACAGGTGGATCCAGTGCGATGGCTTGCCCCTGCGCGGCCGATTCCCACGCCAGTTGCAGGTCGGGCAACAGGATGCGCCACGACACGCCGTCGACGGCGAGATGGTGGATCAGCAACACCAGGCAGCTCGGCTGCTCGGTGCCGCAGTCCCCCCAGATCGCCTGCACCAGCAGGCCGGCGTGCGGATCGAGCCGGGCCAGCGCCGCCTCGGCGGCTTCATCGAGCCGTTGCTGCCGTTCCGCGAGTTCGGCATCCAGCAGGTCGATACGAGTGATACACGCTGCGGCAGAGACCGTGCCGGGCGGCGGAATCGTCGCGACGATCTCGCCCTGTCTGCCGGTCAAGCGCATGCGCAAAGCGTCGTGGCGGTCGAGCAGGGCCTGCAAGGCATCCAGCATGATGCGTTGGGTAGTGCCGGCTGGAACGCTCAGTTGTTGCGATTGATACAGCCGCGACAGCGGGCCGCCGTGCTCGACGAAGGCGCGCATGATCGGCAGCAGCGGCAGTTCACCGGTAGCGTCATCGTTGACCGGCGCCGACGCCGGTGGCGTAACCTGGAAGTTGGCATTGGCTGCCAGCGCTTCCACGCTCGGAAATTTGAAGACATCGCGTGGCGCGATCAGCAGGCCGTGCTTGCGCGCTCGGCTGACCAGGCGAATCGCACCGATGCTGTCGCCGCCGAGCTGGAAGAAACTGTCGTCGATGCCGACCGTCTGCAAACCCAGTACTTCGGCGAACAGTTCGCACAGCAATTGTTCCTGCGCGTTACGCGGTTCGCGCATGCTACCCGCACTGAAATCCGGTGCAGGCAGCGCTCGGCGGTCCAGCTTGCCGTTGGTGGTAAGCGGGAGCGCCGGCAGCGCAACGAACGCAACGGGAATCATGTAGTCGGGCAAGCGCTTGGCGATTTCCCCGCGCAGCGCTGCGGCATCCACGCTATCTGCAACGAAGTAGGCGACCAGTTGCTTCTGTCCTGCATGGTCTTCGCGTGCGATGACGGCGTTCTGCGGCATGCCCAGTTGCGCGAGTGCCGCTTCGATCTCGCCGAGTTCGATGCGGTAGCCGCGGATCTTCACCTGGGTGTCGATGCGGCCTAGGTATTCCAGCTGGCCGTCGGCACGCCATCGCGCCAGGTCACCGGTGCGATACATGCGTTCGCCGTCCACGAACGGATCGGCCACGAAGCGTTCGGCGCTGAGGGCTGGGCGATGCAGATAGCCGCGCGCCAGGCCGCTGCCGGCGATATACAGTTCGCCGGCCACGCCGGTCGGTTGCGGCTGCAATTGCGCGTCGAGCACGTACAGCCGGGTATTCCAGATCGGCCGGCCGATGGCGACGCTGCTGGCTTCGTGCATGTCCTCGACTATTTCATGCGTGCAGCAACCGACCGTAGCTTCGGTGGGGCCGTATTCGTTGATGAGCCGCACGTGCGGGTAGCGTTGCTGCCAAAATGCGAGATCAGCCGGCACCAGGGCTTCGCCACCCAATAGCAAGGTTTCGGCGGGCGCCGGCGCGTCGGCTTCGAGTTGCGCGTTGAGCAGCTTCAAATGCGCTGGCGTGAGCTTGAGCATGTCGTAGCTGCCGGACGGCATGCCGGCGACCAGGCGCGAGAAATCGCCGCCGACTTCAAGCAGGGCAAGCGGCTGTCCCGCGAGCAGGGGGCCGAACAGGGTGGTGGCGCTGCCGTCGAAGGTGGCCGACAAGGTGGTGGCCGAACCGTTGCCGTCCGGGTGGAAGTAGGCGTGTCGACTCCAGGCGAAGTAGTGCGCCACGGAGCGATGCGTCACCACCACGCCCTTGGGCTTGCCGGTGGAGCCGGAGGTGTAGATCACGTAGGCCGGATGCGCCAGGCTTAGTGGCTGACGCCGGTCGGCATCGGTCGGGTTGTCTTGGCGGCTTTGCTCAAGATGCTCCCGTAGCTGCGCATCGTCCAGCAGGCAGCAGGATGCCTCGGCGGGAAATTGTGCGCGGAAGGTTTGCAGCGTGATTACCTGCAACGGCTTGGCGTCGTCAAGCATCAGCGCCAAGCGTTCCGGCGGATAGCCCAGATCGAGCGGCAAATAGGCGGCGCCGCTCTTCAGTACAGCCAGCAGCGCAACAATCAGGTCCAGCGAGGGCGGTAACGCAATGGCGAGCACGCACTCGGGGCCGGCGCCTTGCTCGATCAACCGATGCGCAAGCCGGTTCGCCTGTTGGTTGAGCTGGTCGAAGTCGAGCTGTTGCGCGCCGCAGATGGCGGCGATTGCCGTCGGCGTGCGCGTCACTTGCGCCTCGAACAGGGCGGGAAGTGTGGTTTCGACTACCGCATGCTGCGTGGCATTCCAGCCCTGCAGCAGCTGTTGCCGCTCCGCTGCATCGATCAATGCGATGCTGCCGATCGGTTGGCTGGCATCGTCGGCAACGGCATGCAGCAAGCGCACGAAGCGCTGCGCGACCGCCTCTATCGTCGTCGCATCGAACAAGTCAGTGGCGTATTCTACGAAACCATGCAAGCCGGCCGGGCGGCCATCGTCATGCACGTGCTCGGCAAGCTCGACACTAAGGTCGAACTTGGCGGTGGGTAGCTCGAACAACTGCTCGCTGGCATGCAGATGGGCCAGTTGCAGCGACTTTCCGGCCGCTTTCTGCAATACCAGCATCACTTGATACAGCGGGTGATGCGACAGCGAGCGTTCGGGGCTTAAGGCATCGACCAGATGCTCGAACGGCAGATACTGATGTTCGAAGGCGGCCAGGCCGGTCTGGCGCACGCGCGCCAGCAAGGTGTCGAAGCGCGGATTGCCCGAGGTGTCTGCGCGCAGCACCAGGGTGTTGAGACAAAAGCCGATCAGATCGTCCAGCGCACGCTCTTCGCGTCCCGCCACGGAGCTGCCGATCGGAATGTCGGTGCCCGCGCCGAGGCGGGTGAGCAAGGCTGCCAGCGCGGCATGCAGCATCATGAATAGCGTACAGTCATGCTGCTGCGCCAGGGCCAGCAGGCGGCCATGCAACTCCGCGTCGATATGGAACAGCAGGTGCTGGCCGCGGTAGCTCATGGCGGCGGGACGCGGGCGATCGTACGGCAGGCTCAGTTGTTCGGGTAAATCGGCCAGCGCTTGCCGCCAATAGCCCAGTTCGCGCGCGTGCAGGCTTTGCGGGTCAGCGGGATCACCGAGCAGTGCTTGCTGCCACAAGGTGTAGTCGGCGTATTGCACGGGCAGCGGCAACCAAGCCGGTGCCCGCTGTTGAAGCCGCGCGGCGTAGGCTTGGGCAAGATCGCGTGCCAGGGGAATCAGTGACGCGCCATCTGCGGCGATGTGATGCAGCAAAAGCAGCAACACGTGACGGTCGCGGTCGACGCGGAACAAGCTCGCGCGCAACGGAAGTTCGCGGCTGAGGTCGAAGGCATGCGCTACCGCGGCGTCGAGCGATGCTTGCAAGGTGTCTGCATTGACGTCGAGCACCGTAAGTTCGAGGTCGGCCTGTTCAAGCACCTGCTGGTAAGCCGTATCGCCGCCCGGGAACAGTGTGCGAAGACTGTCGTGGCGACCAACAAGATCGTTCAATGCGGCCCCCAGGGCCGCCACATCCAGCGGGCCATCGAGGCGACTAGCCAAGGGAATGTTGTAGGTGGCGCTAGGTCCCTCCAATTGGTGCATGAACCACAATCGCCGCTGCGCATAGGACAACGGCAGGCGCGCGGGACGCGGCATGGCCGTAAGAATGGGGAGCTGGTTATTGCCCTTCCGCAACTTCTGGGCTAGCAGGGCAACGCTGCGTGCCTCGAACACGTCGCGAATCGATACCTCCGCCCGCATCTGTTCACGGATGCGCGATATCAATCGCGTCGCCAGCAGCGAATGCCCGCCGAGTTCGAAGAAGTTGTCGTCAATGCCGACGCGCTCCATGCCCAGCACTTCGGCAAACAGTTGCGCCAGCACGGTTTCTTCCGGTGTGCGCGGCTCGCGCTGCGTGACAGGCGTGAAGTCGGGCGCAGGCAGGGCCTTGCGATCGAGCTTGCCATTGGGATTGAGCGGCATGGCATCCAGCGCGACGAAAGCGGCCGGCACCATGTAGTCGGGCAGTCGCTTGGCGAGTTGCGCGCGCAGCTGCGCTGCGTCCACTGCTGACGCCACCATGTAGGCAACCAGTTGCAAGGCTTCACCGTGGTCGGCTCGCGCTACGACGACGTTCTGCGTCATGCCCACCTGTGCCAGTACGGACTCGATCTCGCCCAGCTCGATGCGCAGGCCGCGCAGCTTCACCTGATGATCGGTACGGCCCAGGTATTCCAGTTGGCCATCCGCCCGCCAGCGCACGCTGTCGCCGGTGCGATACATGCGCGTGCCCGGTGTGAACGGGTTGGCGATGAAACGCCCGGCGGTAAGGCCGGCGCGATGCAGGTAGCCACGTGCCAGGCCGGCGCCGGCCAGATACAGCTCGCCTGGCGCGCCGATCGGCGTTGGCTGCAAGCTGTCGTCCAAGACGTAGGTTTGCGTGTTCCAGATCGGTGCGCCGATCGGGACTGACTGGCCGGCGGTCTCGTCGCGGCAGGTCCAGGCTGTGACGTCGATGGCAGCTTCGGTCGGGCCATACAGATTATGCAGTGGCCGATTCAGTTGCTGGCGCCAGCGGTCGCGCAAGGCGCCGCTGAGTGCTTCGCCACTGCAGATCACGCGGCGCACGCTGCGACAATGGACGCTGCTCGGCTCCTGCAGGAAGGCTTCCAGCATGGACGGCACGAAGTGCAGGGTGGTGACGCCATGCCAGCGGATGATTTGCGCCAGGTAGGCCGGATCGCGATGGCCGCCCGGCTTGGCGAGCACCAGGCGTGCGCCGTACAGCAGAGGCCAAAAAAATTCCCACACCGATACATCGAAGCTGAAGGGCGTCTTCTGCAGCACCACGTCATCGGACTGCAGGGCGTAGGCATGCTGCATCCAGGCCAGGCGATTGACCAGGCCGGCGTGAGTGTTCGGTGCGCCCTTGGGCTTGCCGGTGGATCCGGAGGTATAGATGACGTAGGCCGGGTGCCGCGGATCGAGGTCTATAACTGGATTGTGCGCAGGTGCATTCGCAAGCGCTGTCTGCACTGAGGCTGCATCCAAATCCATGCGCGGCACGTCACCCGCCGGCACCTCGATATCGCTGCGAGTGATCAGGCGCCGCGGCTTGGCATCGGCGAGCATGAAGGCCATGCGTTCGGCGGGATAGTCGGTATCCAGCGGCAAATAGGCGGCACCGGCTTTGAGTACGGCCAGCAGCGCAACCACCAGTTCGAGCGAACGCGGCAGCGCGATGGCGACGATGCTTTCCGGTCCTGCGCCGTCTTTGATGAGCCGATGGGCGAGGCGATTGGAGCGCGTGTTCAGTTCGGCGTAGCTGAGCGTCTCATCTTCAAAGACAGTGGCGATGGCATCGGGGGTCTGCGCGACTTGCTGCGAGAACAGCGCGTGGACGGTGGCGTCGGCAACAGCATGTCGAGTGGCGTTCCAGTCGTGTACGACCTGCCGGCGTTCCTCCGCATCCAATAATGCGATCTCGCCAATCGGCCGCGACGGATCGGCAATCGCCTGCTCGATGAAGTGCAGCAGACGCCGGGCGTGCAGGGTGACGTCAGCGCTCTCGTAGAGTTCGCGGTTGGCGTCTACGTGCAGTTCGCAGGCGGCTGTGCCGAGTCGGCCTTGCAGCGTAACCGCCAGGTCATGCGTCAGGCCGTTATTGAGCGAATGCGAAGTGATCGGCGTGCCGTCGATGGCGCAGTCATCATCGAAGCCGACGATGTTGATGCGCGGCCCGAAAGTGTGCGAGGCCGCGGCACCGCGCAGTTGCTGGATATCCTTGCCACGGAAATGCTGGTGCTTGAGGTGGCGCAGGATTTCGCTGCCGGCGCGCCGGGCCAGTTCGGTAATGCTCTCGCTGGAGGATATCGCCAGGTTGAACGGCAGTACGTTGGCCAACATGCCGGGGACGTCGCGCGTTTCCTTGCTGCGAGCGGCGACCGGAAAGTCGAACACGCTGATGCGTCCATCGCTGACGCGGAACATGTAGGCCGCCACCATGGCGGTAAGCAACTGCGGCCATTTACCGTTGGTCCGCTCCGCAGCCAGGAAGCGTGCGGCGAGTTCGGCAGGAAAACGCGAGCTATGGCGCCGATAAGCGCTGCTGGTGCTGGGTGGACGGCCGCTGATGCCTTCGGCTTCGCCGAGCTTGCGCACATAGTCCTGCCAGTAGGTGCGGTCGCTGTGATAGCGCGCAGATGCGCGGTAAGCGATGTCGCTTTCGAGCAGCAGGCTGATCGGTGCGCTCGTTGCGGACGGTACCGGCTCGTTGCGCAGTAGCGCAGTGTAAATGGTCGCCACACGACGCGTGGCATGCGGAATGCTGGCGCCATCCATCGCAATGTGGTGATAGCGCTTGTACCACCAATAGCGCTGCGGGCCGAGCTTGAGCAGCGCATAGTGGAAGAGCTTGTCGCCGAGCAGATCGTAGACGCGACTGCCTTCATCGGCCATGGTCGCGTGCGCTGCGGCATGGGGATCCGCTTGATCTGATACATCGATGACCTCAAGCGAGAACGACGAGGCGTCGGCGACAAATTGTCGCGGCCCGTCGTGCGTATCCACGAAGCGCAGGCGCAAGGTTTCTGTTTCGCCAATAAACAGCTTGAGCGCTTGTTCGAATAGGGCTGCATCCAGTGCAACTGGCATATCGACGTAGCCGCGGCTGTCATAAAGCGGATTGTGTGGATCCAGCTGCTGCGCAAACCACATTTCAAGCTGTGGCGCAGACAACGCATGCAAGGCGGCTTTGGCTTCGCACATGGTGATATCCCGTTATTAGGCGCAAGAACCCCTATCCGGCGCCGCGCAACGGCGTCGGATCGATGCTTCGCAAGGAGCGCGAAAGTTTGCTGCTTACTCAGTGCCTATCGGAACGAACGACACGATCGACATGGTGGGGAAAGATCTTGGCGCAAGCGAATTCAGCATGGTGATACATCCAAAATTTGAGTCGATGCCGCAAGGTGAATCGTTCAATCTGGAATCTGCACACAGTGCCCGGATCGGCCTTCTTCTTTTTCCAGGGCGCACGAATCCTCGGCGCTCCATTGGAACGATTAAAACAGGCTTACTTGCTGGAGTGACGCAAAGATATCGCGAACAAAATGACGGGGATGCTTCAATGCTGCAAAAAGGCTGTTGCAGTAACGCAGTGACGGCGCGAGTAGATGGCTCGTCAATTTGCGCACGGAAGGATACAAACCGCATGTGAATTCTTTGTGTGCTTGTCTTGATCGATGTCACTGCAACCTGCGTGACATGAAGTTTTGTGATTGAGTTCGCACGTGCGTATGCGTATGTCATGAGCGCGTACATGTGCGATGTTGATGCGTGCATGCATGACGCAAGTTTTTGCTTGCATCGAGCTTGTATCAACAATGTCACGTGCGTGATGCATGCTTTACGCACACACGAAAGTTTTGCGACACTGATATGTAGCTATGACGTGCAAGACGCGTCATGTCCCGACAACAAGGATCAGTGCTACTCATGAATAGTGGTAACTTGTTGCGTCACTCTGGATTCCTGCGGCTGCTTGCCGGTACCACCGCGACACTGTTGGGCGATCAGTTCACCATGATCGCCATACCCTGGCTGGTTCTTCGACTTACGCACGACAGCATGGTGCTTGGCACGGTGATGGCCTGCGTGGGCTTTCCCAGGGTGTTGCTGCTGATGGTGGCTGGCGTGTTGGTGGATCGCTATTCGCCGCGCAGCAGCTTGATCGCTTCATCTGTGGTCGGATCGGGGGTGCTGATTACTTTCGGCAGCCTGGTGCTGGCCGGTGCGATGAGCTTGCACCTGATGTACGCCTTTGCCGTGGTGATGGGTGTGGTGGGTTCCTTCGCCATTCCCGCGCGCATGTCGATCCTGCCCAGGCTGGTAGAGCCCGCGCAGTTGCAGGCGGCCAATTCCATGATGATGGCCGCCAGTCAGGGCGCCATTCTGCTCGGGCCCATTCTTGCCGGTCTGTTGAGTTCCACCCCCAAGGGTCTGGCGATCGCCTTTCTGGTCGACGGCAGCTGCTTCCTGATCGCTGCCTTCAACGTGCCCCGCCTGACGCTGCCCGCAAAGGCGGAGCAAGAGGCGGATACGCATCTGCTTGCTTCAATTTTCGATGGCATCAAATGGCTGTTCGGCGATCGCACCTTGCGTACGCTGACCTGCTATTGGGCGACCGCGGCGCTGATTGCAAGCGGCCCCGTGCAAGTCGGCTTGCCGGTGCTGGTGCAACAGCAGCTAGGCATGGGCAGCGCGGCATTCGGCATCTTGATTTCGGTGAACGGGTTCGGCCAGCTGGCCGGCGTGGTGATATCCGGGTTGAAGTGGCTCAAAGCCATACCGCTTGGCATCGCCGTGTGCCTGATCGACCTGGCGGCCGGGCTCGCCATGTTCGGCATGGGCGTTAACCACCTGCTGGCAGTGAGTATTGCACTGATGCTCACGCTTGGCGTTGGCATGGGCTTCGTGCAGGTGAGCCTGTACACATGGATCCAGAATCGCATTCCCAAACACCTGCTTGGCCGCATCATCAGCATTCTGACCCTGATCATGACCGGCATCTCGCCTTTGTCCGCCTTGCTCACCGGTGTGCTGACCCATTACATCTCGATGCCGCAGTTGTTTGTGCTCGGCGGCATGCTTTTGTCCAGCTTTGCGCTGGTGTCGGTATTGACCAGCAGGACCATCCGAAGCGTACAGGCGGTGTCATAGCGGGGCAGGGAACAGGGTACTGTTGCATGCTCATCCATCTTAAGAGGACTCGCCGATGAGTGCCTATAAAAATCCGTGGTTCCAGCTAAGGTCGCCGGCGCCGAACGCCGCGCTGCGATTGTTCTGCTTTCCCTACGCCGGCGGCAGCGCCAGCGTCTTCCACGATTGGCCGGAACTGCTCTCGCACGATGTCGAGGTGATTGCGGTGCAGTATCCGGGGCGCGGCTACCGTTTCGGCGAACCCCTGATCGCCAGTTGCGCCAACATGGTGGCGGCCATGGTCCCCAGCATCGTGCCCTGGCTGAGCAAGCCTTATGCGTTTTTCGGGCACAGTAACGGCGGACTGCTCAGTTTCGAACTCGCGCTGACCCTGCAGCGCATGGGTCATCCCGGGCCGGTGCACCATTTCATCTCCGGCAAGTCGCCGGTGCATTTGCCGCGCAGGAGAAAGCCGCTGCACAACCTGACGGAGGAAGCATTCATTCACGAGTTGCGTAACCTCGGTGGCACGCCCAGGGAATTCATCGACGACCCGGAACTGATGCGCTTGTTCCTACCTATCCTGCGCGCCGATTTCGCGCTGGGCGAAACCTATTCCTATGCCTGGCGAGGCAAGCGCCTGAAGACTGCGGTGAGCTATCTCTATGGCAGGCAGGATGAGTCCTACGCTGAGGGCGATGAAGCGGCCTGGTCCGAACTGATCGACGGCGCGGTCGATAGCGTCGGCTACGATGGCGGACATTTCTTCATTCACAGCCATAAGCAAGACGTGATCCGCTATGTCGATGGCAAATTGAGAGGTTGCATCACGGCGGAAAAAGGCCGGCTACGTTACGCCTGAGCGTGTAGGCTGGGATGACAATCCCAGCATTGGGATGCCGTGTGGAAAGCTGGGATTGGCATCCCAGCCTACGCGCTGGCAAAAAACGTGGGGATACTTCAGCCACGGAAGTCGGCTGAATCCGATTCGTGGGGTCGCTGCATCTAAGGGATCAACACCGCCATTTCGGCCGGTGACCCAGAGAGCATCCTCCATGATCGACCGCAGCTCCCTCGTCAGGGCCACGATCCGCGCACTCCGGATCGTTCCCTTGTGCGCCTCCATCCCGCTGTTTTTCGCCACTACCTCGGCCATGGCCACTACGCCCGCGCACACGCAGCTGCCCGATACCCCGTTGGGCCGGCTCGCCGGCGAGCTGATCCGTCATGCCAATGTCGACGGTCCCGCGCGAATCCGGCAATGGGCGCCCACCGTCCTGTCGGCATCCGTCGCTGCCGACGACAAGGCGGCGTTTGTCACGGGCCTGGCCTCGGCGGCACGCGACAGCGGTGGACTGGATGTGTTCGATGTACAAACCGATCCGCACCAGCCGGGCGTGCTTGAAGTCGCGGTCAAAGGGCGGCGTAATGCGCGAGCCGCGCTGTTCTGGTTGACCGCCGACCCGGCACATCCGGACCAGCTCGCGCAGGCGGCGCTGGTCCCGATGGACAATCCGCTTTTTGACCATTGGCCCAAAGGGCCGGTGTCGCATGCGGAACTGGGAAAGCAGATCCGGGCCGTACTGGATCGACTGGTAAGCGGGTCCGACTTCTCCGGTTGCGTGAGCGTTTTCGACGGCGGCCAGACCGTGTTCGACGAGTGCCGTGGCCTGGCCGAA
Organism: Dyella flagellata; assembly: GCF_030160275.1. Classification (GTDB taxonomy): domain Bacteria; phylum Pseudomonadota; class Gammaproteobacteria; order Xanthomonadales; family Rhodanobacteraceae; genus Dyella_B; species Dyella_B flagellata. The sequence goes on along the minus strand of NZ_BSOA01000012.1, from coordinate 37,794 downwards.
CGTAGCTTCCATGTGCCGGTCGATCACCAGACAAAGTTCCACATCGCTTCGGTCGGCAAGATATTCACGGCGGTCGCCATCGCGCAACTGGTCGAGGCCGGCAAGCTGTCGTGGAACGACACGTTGGCGAAGCTGGTTCCGGAATATCCCGACCAGGCGACGGCGAAGAAGATCACCGTGTGGGAACTTCTGCACCATACCTCGGGCCTGGGCGATTTCATGGTGCCGGACTATTTCGAGCACGCCGAACGCTACCTCAACCCGGTGGACTATCTGGGGCTGATCGCCCGCCAGCCCAAGCTGGGCGAGCCGGGCAAAGGCTTGAGCTACAGCAACGCCGGCTACATCCTGCTCGGTCGCATCATCGAGAATGCATCCGGCGAAAGCTACTTCGACTATATCCAGCACCACATCTTCGAACCTGCACGGATGACATCCAGCGGCTTCGACAGTGAGGATGAAATCGTGCCCGGGCTAGCGGTCGGCTACTACCCCGACGATGGGGTGTTCTCCCGAGCGTGGAAGGCCAACTGGGTGCAGGGCATCTACAAGGGCAGCCCCGCGGGCGGCGGTTATTCCACCAATGCCGACCTGTTGCGGTTCGCCGAGGCCTTGCACGGAGGCAAGCTGATCAACGCCGCAACGCTGGCGAAGATGTTCGACGGCGAAGTGCCTAACAACGGCCCTGGTGCCATTGGTGCCGGCATCGACGAACGGGTCTCGCACGGTCGCCACATCCGTGGCCATCAGGGGGGCATCGAAGGCACCACGGCAGACCTGGAAATGGTTTGGGAAACCGGTGCGGCCGTCGTCCTGACCAGCAACGAAGGGCAGTCGGAACACTGGTTGCTCGCCGAGCAGATTGCCGACTTGCTTGCCGCCGAGGGCGCGAAGCGTTGAGCTAGTGCATCGCGCTGCCCCATCATCCTCACCCTGCAAGCTTTCCGCCCCGATACATCATCTGGAACAACACCATGGACTATATTTTCATTCCCCTCATCGTCATGCTGGCACCCGTAAGCATGGTGCTGATCGTGCTGCGCTACCGCGCCCAGCAGACGCAGGCGCGTTACCAAACCTTGTTGCAATTGGCCGACAAGGGCGTGGAGCTGCCGTCCCAACTGCTACTGGAACCGAAGGTGGCCTATTGCGAGCGGCGACGGGGCTTGGTGCTGGTCGGCGTTGGCCTGGGACTGATCGGCATGTTCCTGGCCTTGCCAGGCCACTTCGACGACGGCCTGGGCATCGACCGGTTGTGGGGTATCGGCTTGTTGCCGCTGATGACGGGCTTGGGTTACCTCGCCAGTTGGTGGTTGAACCGGCGAGGCGACATGCGTGGCTGACAGCGCCGCCGAGGCACGCATCGACCAGGCCTTGGTGACGCGCGTACGGCTGGACGGCGACCGTCGTGCATTCGAGCAACTGGTGCGCCGGCACCAAGGCATGGTACGTGCGCAATTGCGCCGGCTGCTGCGCGGCGACGAGGCCGCGGCGGACGATCTGGCGCAGGAAACCTTCATGCTGGCTTGGCGCAAGCTGGACCAGTTCCGCGGCGAGGCACGGTTTTCCAGCTGGCTTTACCGCATTGCCTATACCTGTTTCCTGCAGGCGCACCGCGCTCCCGCGCGACACGAAGGGGTCGATGACGAGACGATGGAGCAGTTGCCGGCACAAGCGCGCGCGATCGATCTTCAACTCGACCTCGATCGCGCCATGCAACGCTTGTCCGCCGCTGAGCAGACAGTATTGCTGCATTGTGTGCAGCTGGGCCTCAGTCATGAGGAAGCCGCTTATGTGCTGGCGATGCCGCTCGGCACTGTGAAGACCCACGCGACGCGCGGCAAGGCAAAATTGAAAACCTGGCTGGCGGAATGGCGCGATGCCGGCACGGAGGAAACATCATGAACCCATCGCACGACGACAGCATCGAAGCACTATTGCGCCGGCAATTCGAGGGGCCGGTTGCCGATAATGGATTCAGCGACCAGGTGATGCAGCGTTTGCCAACGCGTCGGCGCCGCGCGACATGGCCGCTGTGGGTGGGTGTGCTGACCGGGGCTGCGGCATGCTGGATCTGCATGGCCAGCGTGCCGCTGCTTCATGCCGGTTGGCGGGACTGGCGGGCAGGAGAGCCGTCCATGGCGGCCATCGGCATGTGGGTGGCGATGCTTGCGATGTCACTGCTGGCTTTGGTGTGGAGCCTGGCGGAGAGCAGGGAGCGCTGAAAAGGCCCGCTGCATCATCCGGACGCTGATAGCGCGTAGGCTGGGATGGCAATCCCAGCTTTCCACGTAGCGTGTCGAAGCTGGGATTGCCATCCCAGCCTGCGCACTAGTTCCTCTCAGCTTCGCTGAGCAACCAATCGCGAAACGCCATCAGCCTTGGCAAGGTCGATGCCTCGCTGCGGTAGACCATGTAGTAAGCGAATGGCGATGCGAAATCGACTTTCGGGAACAAGCGGACCAGGCGTCCCGCTGCCAGGTCATCACGTGCCATCACGCTGCGGGCAAGCGCGATGCCATGACCGTCTATGGCCGCTTGTAGGACCGCGGCGGAGTTGTTGATTTTCATGCCGCGCTTGGTGGCAACGCCTGTTGCACCGGCTTTTTGCAGCCAGCTGTCCCAGGTGGGGGAGCCGGTGTGGCTATCCATCGTCAAGTCGTGGATCAAGGTTTCCCGCGCCAGATCCTGCGGCTTTTGCAAACGCTTGTGCTCGCGCAACCATTGGGGCGAGCACACCGGATACACCTCCTCGTCCATCAGCTTTTCCGCCACCAGTCCCGGCCAGCTTCCCAGGCCGTAGCGCACGCCGATATCGATTCTTTGCGCAACGAAATCCACCGGCTTTTGACTGGTATCCAGGCGCACGTCCAGATCGGGCCACTCGGTCTGGAAACGATCAATGCGCGGCAGCAGCCATTTGGCGGCAAAGGCGGGGCTGATGGTCACCGTGAGCACGCCGCTGGTGGAGTCTTCCTTGAGCCGTTCCAAGCCCAGCCCTAGCCGGTCAAAGCCTGCACGAATATCCGGCAGCGCACGTTCCGCTGCTTCGGTGGGCACAAGTCGCGCCCGCCCGCTACTACTTCGTTGAAACAGCGGCGTGCCCAGCCAGTCTTCCAGCGCACGCACGAGTTGACCGACCGCGGCGGGAGTGACGTGCAGTTCAGCCGCCGCCGCGGAAAAGCTCTGATGGCGGGCGCTGGCCTCGAAGGCGCGCAACGCATTGAGGTGTACCGGCGTTTTCACATGGATAGTTTTTCTTTCAGTGATTGACACTTTAAATCGTTTGTCGACCCAAGGGAATCGGCAAAGAATTCATTCCATGGTGAATGCAACGGGTGGCCAAAAAGAAGGACACCGCTGGCGGTTAAAAGCTTTTCTTTCAGCCCGCCAAGTGTAGGGCAGCCTCGGTTCGCCCCCTTTTGTTTAGAACCCACTCTTCAACAGATTCAGAGAATTCGTCATGAGCAATACATTCCAAGGCAAGAAGCTGCTGGTGGTCGGCGGCACCAGCGGCATGGGGCTGGAAACAGCCCGGATGGTTCTGCAGGAAGGCGGTAGCACGGTCATCGTGGGCCAACGCCCGGACAAGACCGAGGCGGCGCGCAAGGAGCTGGCCACGCTGGGGCAGGTGACTGCGCTGACGACCAATCTGTCCAGTGGCGAAGGAGTCGCTGCGCTGCTTGAAGCTATCGACACCCATTCGGACATCGACCTGCTTGTCAACGCCGCCGGTGTGTACTTCCCCAAACCGTTCCTGGAGCACCAGGAAGCGGACTACGACCAGTACATGCAGTTAAACAAGGCGTTCTTCTTCGTCACGCGGAAGATTGCGGCCAACATGATTGCCAATAAGCGTCCCGGTGCGATCGTCAACATCGGTTCGATGTGGGCCAAGCAGGCCATCGCGGCAACCCCGTCGTCGGCTTATTCCATGGCCAAAGCCGGCTTGCATTCGCTGACCAGGAACCTTGCGATGGAACTCGCCCCCGAGCAGATCCGCGTCAATGCGGTGTCCGTCGCCGTGGTGCAGACGCCCATCTATGAGCGCTTCATCCCCAAGGCCGACGTTCATGGCGCCATGCAGGGCTTCAATGGCTTTCATCCCATCGGCCGTTTCGGCACGCCACAGGATGTCGCCGAAGTAGTCACCTTCCTGCTTTCAGACAAAGCCAGCTGGGTAACCGGCGCGATCTGGGATGTGGATGGCGGCGTCATGGCTGGCCGCAACTGACAAATTTTTTAGGAGTAAAGACGATGGCCTATTTGCAGATCACCTTGAAGATCGCCGCTGCCGACCGGGCTGCCGCTGCCGGCGTGTACCAGAAATACAAGGCCGCCTTCCTCAACACGATCGCGGGTGCGAAGTCCAAAGAGCTACTGGTTCGTGACGAAGACGTGCAAGTGCTGCATGGCTTCGACAGCGTGCAAAGCGCCAAAGCATATCTTGAGAGCGATCTTTTCAGCGCGGACGTCGTGGCTGGGCTGAAGCCTCTGCTGACAGCAGCGCCGGACGTACGCATCTATCAAGTCGCCTGATATTCCATCGCCATGTGCCACTCAGGCACCCGGCAACCTCCACTTGACCTGGATAAAACCCCATGATGAACGACTGGAATGCTTACCGTGATTCGTTGCTGGCACGCGTCGGCGACTACGCCGCCCTCAGCCCCGATGTCCTGCACGGCCTGAAGACGATGGAAGGCTCGGCTACCAAAACCGGCCACCTTGAGCCCAAAGTCCATGAATTGATTGCGCTGTCCGTGGCGGTCACCACGCGCTGTGACGGCTGCATTTCCGTGCACACCAAGAAGGCTGCTGAGCATGGCGCCACCCGGGAAGAAATCGCCGAGGCGCTGGGTGTTGCCATTGCGCTGAATGCAGGCGCCGCGCTGACTTATTCGGCACGCGTGCTTGAAGCACATGCTCAGCTTCCTGCCGCCTGAAGCCGTTCCCTCGCCTACCTGCGGTAGGGGAGGGAGCCGTACATCGCCCAGCTTGCATCCCTGGATACCCGTCCATGCTCATCAACGCAGACTTCTCCCGCCGCGCAACCGTCACGCCCGATCAATACCAGTGGGTTGCGTCGCCGCAAGTTGGTGTTGAACGGGTCATGCTGGATCGGCTGGGCGGGGAGAAGGTGCGCTCGACTAGCATCGTCAGGTACGCGCCGCAGTCCACTTTTCCGCGACACCAGCATCCGGGAGGGGAAGAAATCCTGGTGCTATCCGGAACGTTTTCAGACGAGGCTGCGCATTACCCGGCCGGTTGGTATCTGCGCAATCCACCGGGCTCGTCCCATCATCCGTTCAGCGACCAGGGTGCGATCATTTTCGTCAAGCTCGGACAAATGCCAGCAGACAAAAATCATCGTGTACGCATCGATACACACGATCCGCGTTGCTGGCAGCGCTGGGCGGACCGGGATGTGTGCCCCTTGTTTGCCGATGACAGCGAACAGGTTTCTTTGCAGCGGTTGGATCCAGGCATGGCGCTTTTTGCCAATCCGGTGGAACGTGCCGAGGTGCTGGTGGTGGCCGGCGAAGTTCTGGCCGACACGAGGGCCTGTCCGCGCGGCAGCTGGCTGCGTTGTCCTGCAGGCAACTATCCCGGCATGCTTGCTGGAGCGCAGGGCGCCACGTTCTATCTGAAAACCGGCCGCCTTGGCCGCGCACCCGTGCCGGTGTAACGCCATGTCTACAGCTCGCATTGCCATTGTCGGTGGTGGCTTGAGTGGCCTATATGCGGCCTGCTTGCTCGAGCAGGCCGGCTACCGGGACTATGTGCTGCTGGAAGCGCGTGACGCGCTAGGCGGACGCATCCTGTCCTGCCCCGTCACGCCCATGAGTTCGGATGTTGATCGCTTTGATCTCGGGGCAACCTGGTTCTGGCCGGAATTCCAACCCCAGCTCGATCGCTTGATTCGCGAACTGGGCTTGACCAGTTTCGCGCAATACGAGTCCGGAGACATGCTGATAGATCGCCCGCCCGCAGCGCATCCCATGCGCGCGCGCGGATACGGTCACCGCCCGGTTGCGATGCGCCTTGCTGGCGGCATGGGCGCCCTGGTCGATGCCTTGTACGGTCGCCTGGACCCCGCGCGCATCATGGTGGGTCAGCGAGTTCGCCAACTGCACAGCAGCAAGCGCTACATCGAATTGAAAAGCGAAAATGCGTCGGGGCTCGTCTCAACATGGCACGTGGAGCACGTGTTGCTGGCCGTGCCTCCGCGCCTGGTGGAAGACAGTATTGCGTTCTCCCCAGGGTTGCCTCGGAGGCTGTCACAGTCTTGGCGTGCAACGACAACCTGGATGGCGCCGCATGCCAAGTATTTCGCCATCTACCAGCTCCCGTTCTGGCGCGAGCAGGGATTGTCTGGGGAAGCCCGCAGCACGCAGGGGCCGCTGGGCGAAATCCACGACGTGTCGATGCCGGATGGCAGCGCGGCTTTGTTCGGTTTCTTCAGTGTGCCGGCCGAGGTTCGCCAGGGCATTCCCGACGACGCGCTGAAAACCCGTTGCCGCGTACAACTCTCGCAGCTGTTCGGTCCACAAGCGGCAACGCCGGTAGCAGAGTTCGTCAAGGACTGGGCCCTTGATCCGTATACGGCAACGTCCGCCGATTTGCAGGGTGTCGGTGAACATGTCGCGACACCGCCGGTTTCCGCGTTGTCCGGTCCCTGGTCCGGACGTGTGGCAGGCATCGCCAGCGAGTGGTCGCCGCAATTCCCTGGCTATGTAGCAGGTGCCATCGATGCGGCGACCCTCGGGGTGAAGGCATGGCTGGCGTCCGAGCAACCATGGATGAAAGAGGAAAGGTCATGAAAACAGCCTATCGCGCCATGCAAATTAGCTCACCCGGCAGCTTGGAACTGGTGGAGCGCCCGGTCCCGCAACCCGGCCATGGCGAAGTGCTGATCGAAGTGGAAGCCTGTGGTATCTGCGGTGCCGACGCCTCCGATATCGAAGGGGCCGATCCAGGTTTGCGGCCACCGCGTGTGCCCGGCCATGAAGTGGTTGGCCGTATCGTTGCTGTCGGTGCCGGCGTCGCCTCGATCTGGAAAACAGGACAGCGTGTCGGCGTCGGCCGCCTGGCCGGTCATTGCAACGAATGCGTGCAATGTCGTCGCGGCCACTTCGAACTCTGCCAGAACCAGCCTTCGGTCGGCGTCGGCTGGGACGGCGGTTACGCCGAAATGATGCTGGCCCGCGGTACCGGGTTGGTCTCGATTCCAGACGAACTGGCTTCCGAGGAGGCGGCACCGATCCTTTGCGCCGGGCTGGCCACCTTCAATGCCTTGAAGAAATCCGCTGCGCAGGCTGGCGATACCGTGGTCGTATTGGGTATCGGCGGCCTGGGCCACATGGCTTTGCAATACGCACGGAAAATGGGCTTTCGCGTGGTTGCCGTGGGCCGTGGCAGCGACATCGCCGAGGACGCGCTCGCGCTTGGCGCGCACCATTACATCGACACCCACCAGCAGGATGCCGCGGCCAAGCTGCAAACCATGGGCGGTGCGCAAGTCATTTTGACGACCATCGGCCACGCAGAAACCGTAGCCTCCCTGATGAAGGGCTTGGCGCCGCAGGGCAGGCTAGTGGTGCTGGGCGTCGGCAAGGATCCTTTGCCGGTGTCGCGCGGTCACCTTGTCGGCGGCGAGCGCAGCGTACTGGGCTCGCTTACGGGTACGCCCTATGACAACGAGCGGACGCTGGATTTCAGCGTGCTGGCCGGTGTGCGCCCGCTAATCGAAACCATGCCGTTGGAACAGGCCAATGAGGCTTACCAGCGCATGAAGTCCGGCCAGGTCAAATTCCGCATGGTTCTCACCATGGATCGCAGCGGGAAACCTGCGTGAGAACCATCCATGCGGATGTTGCGGTGATCGGCGCGGGCACGGCTGGCTTGGCGGCTTACCGGGCCGCGAAAGCCGAAGGTGCGCGCACTCTGCTGATCGAAGGCGGGCTGCATGGCACGACCTGCGCACGGGTTGGATGCATGCCGTCGAAACTGCTCATCGCTGCCGCGGATGCTGCGCACGCTGTGATGCACGCCGCCGCTTTTGGCGTTCATGCCAGGGAGGCGTGCATCGATGGGCACGAAGTCATGGCGCGCGTGAAACATGAACGCGACCGCTTCGTAAGTTTTGTCATTGACAGTGTTGAAGCCATAGCGGATGACGACCGTCTTTCCGGCCATGCCCGTTTCATCGACGATGGACGGCTGCGAATTGGCGATGACATGCGAGTCCATGCAGCGAGTGTCGTCATTGCAACTGGCTCGGCGCCCGTCATTCCGGACGTGCTGCTTGGCCTTGGCGACCGGCTGGTGGTGAACGACGATGTGTTCAGCTGGAACACTTTGCCCAAGAGCGTGGCTGTCGTCGGCGCCGGCGTCATCGGCCTCGAACTGGGCCAGGCGCTGGCACGCTTAGGCGTCAAAGTAAGCGTATTGGGCTCCCATGGTCGTGTTGGTCCGTTGACCGATCCGGCCATCATCGCGGAAGCGAAAAACCGGCTCGCTACAGAATTCCACCTGGAACCGCAAGGTAGCGTAGTCAGCGCGATACGCATCGGCAGCGGCGTCCTGCTGCGCTACCGGCGGACGGATGGCAGCCTGCACGAAGGCTGTTACGAATACGTGCTGGCAGCCTGCGGACGGCAGCCCAACGTCACGCGAATCGGCCTTAAAAACACCTCGATCGAAACGGATGCCAGGGGCGTGCCTCACTTCGATGCGCAGACACTGCAGGCCGGCGCGCTGCCGGTTTTCATGGCCGGCGACGTGAATGGCAAGTTGCAAATTCTGCATGAAGCCGCGGACGAAGGGCGAGTCGCCGGGCGTAACGCAGCTCGCCTCGCCAAAAACGGCGAGGCAACATCACTAGTGCGCCGTGCACCGCTTGCCGTGGTGTTTACCGATCCGCAGATGGCGCTGGTCGGCCAGCGCTTCGGCGATTTACCGGGCGGCAGCTTCGTGGTCGGGGAGGTCAGCTTCGTCGATCAAGGCCGCAGCCGGGTGATGCTGAATAACCGCGGACGCCTGCGCGTCTACGCGGAGCGCGGTTCGGGGCGTTTTCTCGGTGCGGAAATGATGGCTCCCGCGGCCGAACATCTTGGGCATTTGCTGGCATGGAGCCTGCAGATGAATCTGACCATCGACGCCATGCTCGCCATGCCGTTCTACCACCCCGTCGTCGAAGAGGGGGTGCGAACGGCACTGCGGGACGCGGCAAAAAACCTAGGCAGGACCGATTGAATGAGCAACGTACGTATTACCCCTTGGCAAGATGGCGATCCAGCACCGGCCAAACTGCTCCAGGGCATGCAGGCGCGGCGACCCAACCGGGAATTGATTGGTATCGACCGTGTCTTGCTGAAGAGCTTTCCTTTGGCGACCGGCTGGAACGAACTGCTGCGCCGCGTACGGGCCGAATTCAGCCTGGAGCTTCAGCATCTGGAACTGATCATGTTGCGCGTGGCCGTTCTCAACGGTGCCGAATTTGAATGGCGTGTGCACCATCCCGTCTATCTAAGTGCCGGTGGTACGCAGGAAAAGTGCAATGCGCTGCGTTGCCATGCCATCCCGCCCGGGCAGTTTGACGAGAACGAGCGCGCGCTGCTCGTTCTGACCGATCAATCTACCCGGCGGGTCGAAGTGGACGCGGGTGTGATCGATGAACTCAAACGGCTGTTTGGCGAAACCAAAACCGTCGAAGCCGTTGCCACCGTGGCAGCCTACAACATGGTCTCCCGATTCCTGGTCGCTCTCGCGATTTAAGCACGTAGGTTGGGATGATAATCCCAGCATCGGGATGCCATGTGGAAAGCTGGGATTAGCATCCCAGCCTACGCGCCGATCCTAAGCCGGGATTCTGCGATCAATGGTCAACCTATCGACTGGCCAACATGTCACGCTGCAGGCGATTCACTGCTCTGGGCCTGTTGCTCGGAGAGACGGGCATATTCCTCATTGAACTCCTTGCGCGTCATCAGGTTGTACGCGAGTGGAGTTTCTAGCGGGGCTTCACTGATTTCGTCGACATGCTGCTGACCGATTTTCCAGACTCCCGCATAATTGGATTTGGCTTCCGCTGCACAATGCATGGCGCCCGAGCGAAGGGAATGAAGTTCCTCCTTTTCCGGTACTTTCTCGACCATGGCAGGCACCGCGGTTCGGAACTGCTCACGCAATCGGTTGAGGGCGACCTTTTTCGTGTCGTTGTAAGGATGCAACCCGATGATGCCTTGGAGCGCCCGTTTCGCAGTATCAAATTGGGCATATAGGCCCCAGTTTATCCGGTCGCGTTCCAGTCCTTTTTCTTCGGAAAGTGCATCTCCGCCACTATAACGATCACCCAATGAGTCAATGAAGTTGTCTTCGATCTTTTTATTGAGTCGCCCGTAGTCATCCCAGGTTTTCTTGGCATGCGTGAGGAAGAATTCGGGCGCCAGCGGGGCTTTGGCCAAGGAACTCCATGGGCCGCTCAGTACCTGCAAGTGGCTAAGGAAGCGAAGCGCTTTCGGGTCCGCGTCCACTTTCTTGTCGTTAATGGTCAGTTTGAACTGCTCCTCGGTCCAATATCCTCCATTAGTTGCCGTACTGGTGACCTTTTTCTCTTCGTTGCGCCTTGCGTCGCTTTCAAAGTGATCTTCTCCAGCCACATTCAATACTGTGGTGGAGATAGCCTTCATTTGTAGAGCCGACTCGTCAGCCATCAGTTGCAGGGCCTGCAGCTGTCTAACCTGGGGGCTGTCGTCGGCCGCTTGCTGGAGTCGCTGCTGGGTAATGGCCACGGGGCGATCGTCGGACATGCCTGGAGCGTGGCTGGTCGTTTTACTGGCGGAGTGGCTGGCCGCTGCCCCGGCTTTGCTTGAGATGACGTCCTGGCTTTGATTTGGCGCTTTCAATGCGGATCCCATCGGCGGTATGTCTGATGCTTGGACCAAGCATAAAGGGGCGGCTTGCTATTCGACCCTTGGACAGGCCGTCATGATGAGACATTTTTTGAGGAATGTCGGTGAATTCGGCTTCACTATTCACATCATTTTCACCGTGCTGCATGATAGCGTCGACGGGCTATCGGGGAATTCGGGATTTCATTTGAGTCGGCCAGGGTTGGTCTAGGCGGCATCCAGAGGTAGCCGTCTGGTTTTCCGACGTGCGTTGAGTGTTTCTATCTGGTTGGCTTGCCTCGCTGGCGTCTTGCTGGTGTGTTTCGTCGTGTTTTTCGTTGGTAATCGGACATGCTTCGATTGCCGCGGAGTCTTGCGCGCTTATTTTTTGTTGCCCGTATGTCGGCCGAGCTTCGACTACGGGCAGGTCGTCGAGAAAAGCTTGTTAGCTGTATCTCTTCAACAAGGAAGGAGCCAGGATGCGCTGCTTGGGGACGATCAAAAGTGACGCCGTTGGCCGCGCGACCGGTGGCTCCATTCAAGCCGATAGCGGCAAACGATCGACGAAGCGCCGTTGCCGAGCCGTGCGGCAGAGCCTAGGTCGGCCCCGGGGAAGAGGGCGCTTGCGTAGCAGCGTTCTGTACTTGTTCCCGCGCGAAATCGATCACGTCGCCCACGCACACCAGTTTCTGGCGCAAGTCTTCCAGCGCGCCATCGAGCGAGATGCCCACTTGCTCCTCGATAAGAAACACCATCTCGATGAAATCCAGCGAATCGATGTGCAGCGACGCGATCGTCGTTGCAGGCGTCAGGGTTTCTACCGGCACATCGAGATAGTCCGCCATCAAATGCAGCAAACGGTCAGTCAGTGCGTCCTGCGGGATGTCGCTCATGATCGGCTGTCATCGGGTGGTGGCACAGACCGGCGATATTGGACTGCAGTGCTGCCGGCTGGCAATGCCTGTCGCGCCTATTTCGAAAACATGCATGACAGGACGCCGCCGGCCTAAACCGTTAAAGGCATTGAACGCACTTTCTTTTCAGACACGAAACTACTGACAGGGGGTTGGCATGGAAACGCTTTTGCAGCCGGAACAGACGGCGGATCTGCTATATGGTTACCTCCCGACATGTTTGCAGCCGGGACAGACTGCGAATCTGCTATATGGTTACCGCCCGACATGGGTGCCCGCCGCGGACTCCACACCGTTCTTCGCGCCGCCGCTCGCAGCGCTCAGGCCAGTCGATGTGCAACCTGTGCTGGAGCCCTATCCGGTCTGGGGCAACACGCCGACGATCACCATCCACGATTCGCCCGAGAGTCTGCTCAATCGACTCTATGCCTATCGTGTGAATCCGATGAGCGGCGATCCGCTGGGCATCAGCGTGCCGGCCGGCCCGTTGGCGCTCGATGATGCCGACGCGGCTAGCGCACTGGCCGCGGTGAGCGCGTTGTTCGGCATCGATTTCAGCAAACCCCGCGGCTACATGCTGGTCACCATGAGCCGCTACAACGCCAGCTGGACGCACCCGTTCAGCGCGTCGCCGTCATCGCTGCATCGTACGGACTACCTGACCGACGCCGCCCTGGCCATCATCGATGCGTTGCCGCCAGCCAAGGCGCCAAGCAAGGGTTCCGTGCTGTACGACTCTCGAATCAGCAAGGCCGATGCCGAGCAATACCTGGCCGCGCAGTATCAACTGGGTAGCCACTTCGTCAGCCAGATCGTCAGTGGTGACGTGCTGTTCCAGGTGTTCGCCTATGATGCCGCCCACTACAAAGTGGTCCAAGGCGCGTTCAAGTCGGATGCTACCGCGCAGCCCGACGGCAGCTTCGCAGTGACAGGCTCTAACGCCACAGGCTGGGCGTATCTCACCTCGGCAGCCGCGCAAGGACGCGGCTTTGTGGCGGAGTATGGCGTGCTTGGCTGCCTCAGCGGCGACCCGGCCTTGGAAGCGGCGGTCGCCAAGGGCGATTGGGCCAGTGACTACGTGCCGGAAGGCACCGCCAGCGTGTTCGCCGCCACGGTCAAGTACAAAGTGATGCTGCCACTGGTGCTGCAGGTACCGGTCGCGCTCACCCTTACGCCGCTGGCCGACCTGATCGATCAGCCGCTGGTGGCCGGTCCCTGGGATCGCCTGGTCAAGGGCGGTCTGCTGCAGAAGTATGGCGATGCGGTGCGTATTCCGCAGGCGCGCGAGATCGACTACGACTGGGCGAAGATCTTTCCCGAGTCGGTGGCCTCGTTCGCCAGCAGCATCATCACGCCCACCGTGGACATCTACCAGGAGCGCGTCGATCTTTCGCAGGTCAACCTGCTTGGCGGTGGCATCGTCGCCCAGAACTTCAAGATGCAGTCGTTCACTTCGTTCTCGCAGGTGCTGCACACCAGCGCCATGCCAGGCGACGGCAGCCTGGCCCTGCCCAGCGACAACGTGACCCTGATCGCGCAGATCATCGACATGAGCCAGGCGCCGCAGACGCCCACGCTCAGCATGAGCGCCACCGCGCTGGACAACCTCACCGTGGTTTGCGACCGCATGTACGGAGCGCTGGTGTTCGAGTCGCAGGACGCCGGCCAGCTGCAACGCAAGGTGGCGTTGGACGGCATCCTGTTCGCGACCGGCGCCCAGGCCGATCCGGCCACCGGCCGCTTCAAGGTCGCTATCGCCGGCGTATTGGAGAGCGGCATCGACGCCTCCACGCTGCCGGCGCTGACCCAGAGCATCCAGTTCTCCCTGGTCGCCGCCGAATCGCTGTTGCATGCGCGCGGACCCAATGCCGATGTGGTGCGCGGACTTGAGGTGAGCTACCTCAATTGGCTGGCCGCGCAGATCCCATCCGACACCAAGGACTACAACCTGGCCGAGGCGCGCGCCCGCGCGCTGTACATCGCCAACAACGTGGCCGAGCTTGACACCGACGTGGTCTACGTGCCGTACGTCACCTACGACTCGTACAACAAGTTCGTCGGCGACATGGTCAGCCAGGCGCAGACCCTCAACGCGCAGATCGCGCAGTACCAGATCCAGATCACCGACACCGTCAACAGCTTCAAGGTGATGGATTCGATCGCGAACTTGAACGACAACATCAAGCAGATCGGCGGTGTGCTTACCCAGTACTTCAAGGTGCTGGCCAACGGCCGCGGCGCGATGGGCAGCTACTACGACTCGGTGCTGGCCCAGCTCACCCGCGAGCAGGAGCAGAACACCAAGGACATCATCGAGCTCGGCAACAAGCTGACTGCGCAGCAGACCGTGATCAGCAACGTCAGTGCGAAAGACCCCGGCATCGTCCAGCGTTTCCAGCAAGACTATACGGACTATGCCAACGACCTGGTGGCGCAGTGCGTGGTGTCTGGGGTGGAAGGGCTGTTCTCGCTGGGCCTGAGCATGGCGGCCATTCCCGGCGAAGCCGCCGGCGGCGTGCTCAAGGCGCTGAAGGCGATCAAGGATGCCTACGACAAGCTGCAGGCGGTGATGAAGGTGCTCAAGAGCCTTTCCGCCGTGCAGAAGGCCGTCGGCAATATCGACAACCTCAATACGCTGTCCAACGACATTGCCGCGGCCAGCGCCGCCGGCACGCTGAACCTGCCCAGCCAGGTCGACTTGCAGGCGCTGTCGGAGAACGTACGCGCTGCGCTGACCAATGTACCGGATAGCGGCAAGCTCAATCAGGACAAGGCTGACTTGATCGCCGCGGTCAACACCCTGGTCACCATCGGCACGGCCCTGCTGACGGCGCAGACGCGCGCCAGCCAGATCGCCATGCAGATCATCAACCAGAATCGCCTGAAGACCATCAACGGCGGCCAGCAGGCGCAGCTGGATGCGCTCACCAACGCGCTGCACTTGAGTGATTCGAGCCGGGCGCCGGATATCAACAGCATCGACCTGATCGGCTTGACCGGCCAGTTGCAGTACCAGCTCAAGCAGGTGCTGTCGGTGCTGGCGCAGACGCTGGGGCTGCAGGACGGCGCGATCCAGTACGAATACTTCGGCCAGCCCACGCCGATCACCTCGTTCAGCCTGATCAGCCTGCAGGCGGTGATCGCCACCCAGGATGCGGCGATCATCTCGGCACTGCAGCAGCTCGACCCGCCGCCGCAGCCGGTGACCAAGCCGATCACCATCCGCATCGACAACGTGCTGGCCTCGCGCCTGTCCGGCGGCAACGTGTTCCAGTTCCCGGTCGCGCTGTGCCGCACCGAGTTCTACAGCTACGACATGGTACGCATCGATCGTGTGGTGCCGCGCATCGTCGGCATCAAGAGTACGCGCAGCGGCAACAGCGAAATCCACTTCGCCTGCCAGGCGCGGCCGTTCCAGGACCGCGATTACCAGCGCGACGCGCATACGTTCGCCAGCTCGCGCCGGGCGTTCGGACCGTATGTCTACAACCTGGCCACCGGCGAGCCGGAGTTCGGCAGCAACACCGGCACGTTCGCCCAGCAGACCACGCACCTGACGCCGTTCTCGGTGTGGGAGATCAGTCTGCCGGCGAATGTCCGCAACAACCAGGACCTTCTGTTCAAAAGCCTGTTCGTCAGCATCGAGGTGGACTTCTACGTCACCGCGCACTACGACGATCCAGCCCTGCTGCGCCGGTCGCGCTTCTTGGCCAAGCTGCCTGCGGGGCTGCCCGCCTCGCTGGCCGCGATGGTGGGCGATCCCACTCAGGGCAGCGCGCCGACCCTGGACAACCTCGAAGCGCAGATGTACCAGAACCAGGCCGTGCTGCAGAAATGGGACGCCGTGTTCAACGTGCTGTCCGGGCCGGTCAATGCCTTCCTGTACCAGCAATTCCAGCAGTACATCCAGAAGATCACCCCCGGCAGCAGCGACAATCTGATGCAGGTGAACGCGTACTACTGCGAGAACGTACAGCAGATCCGCGGTGTGTGGTTCACCAACGTCACCAAGATGAGCATCAAGCTCAGCAACCCGCTGCTGGAGTTCGTGCCCGGCAACGACAGCGTGACGGTGATCCAGAACATCCTTAGCGGCACCATCGTGCTGGGCACGCTGGTGGTGACCCAAAATGGCTTCGACCCCACCGCCTGTCACCTGGTCGACCAGGACGTGAACTTCACCGGCGCGGCGGGCAGCGGCACGTTGGCACTGTCGGTGCAGGGCGTGTTCGAGAACAACATGCAGGTGATGGTGAAGTCCACCGGCACGCTGCCGTCGCCGCTCAAGGCCAGCACCGACTACTGGATCGTCGGCTGGACGCAGAGCGGTGGCAAGACCACCCTGGCGCTGTCCGCTACCGCCGGCGGCACGCCGATCGCGCTTACCGACGCTGGCAGCGGCACACACACCATCTATCCGGACATCGAATGGGGCGATCCCGTCAAAGTGGACGTGTCCAAGAAACCGTACGTCAACGGCAGTGTGGCGCTGGCCAAGATCTCCGGCATCGTCACGCCGCCACCGGGGCAGGGTTCGTCCAGCCAGACGCATACGGTGATCCTGGACTTCCCGCAAGGCGCGTTCACCCTGAGCCAATTCGAGGTCGATCCGCCGAACTGGGATCCCGATCACCACGCGATCCAGATTTCCAACGCGCTCGCCAACTACTACGCGACGAACGAGATCAAGTACCAGGTGCAGACGATCAACTACAGCAATCTCAGCAATGATCCCGCGCTGCAACCGTCCAAGTTCGTGCTGAACGCCACTACCACCAATGCGGGCAACAACATCCTGCAGATCCTGATCGCCACCACCGGCGACATCCAGCACGCCCACACCCTCACGCTGAACGAGCCGATCGCCTACGACCCGAGCAACCCCATTCCCGGCCAGAGCGATTTCTCGGTCAGCCTGATGATCAGCACCAGGCTGATGTTCGAACACATCTTCGTCACCAGCTTCAACCAGGGCGGCACCAACCTGCAGGTGGAGGCGGTCGATCCGGGCAAGGATTTCCAGTCGTGGAGCGCAAGGATCAAGCAGGGCAGCGCCACTGGCACGGTCAATTTCCAGAACCCGTACACGATCCGCGGCACCGACACCAATTTCCGCATGTCTGCCAGCGGCAACGCGCTGACCTGGGACCTGACGAATTCGAAGTTCGAGCGCTCGCCCGCCACGGGCGTCGTGATGAACTATACCAACGGTACCGCCAGCCCACCTAGCGGCGGCACCAACGTCAACTTCCAGTACCAGCGCTACAACCCGCCGGTGTGCGCAGAAGGCGCCTGCAGCCCTGGTTTCTGGGGTGATTGGCAGGACTCCAGCGCTACCGCCTACGTCACCATGACCGGTGCCTATCCGCTGCAGGTGACCGGTAGCGGCGCCGCGCAGGTAGTGCAATTTGCCAACATCCAACCCGAGGTGAAATTCGAGCAGTCGTCCGACCTCAAGCCGACCGGTCCGTGCGAGTGCAACGACAACGACTTGAAGATCGCCTTGCTCAAGAGCCTGGGCGATTCGGTACCGGCCACGCTCAAGCAGTACATGGCCAAGATCAGCTTCAAGCCGATCTCGGTGTTCGCGCTGGAAAACCTGCTGTTCCCGGCCGAGCAGCTGATCACCATGAAGCAGGCGCGCGTGCCGGGCGATCTGCTCGTGGTCGGCAACTTCCTGCCCAAGGTGCGCAAGACGAACACGACGTACAACGTGCTCATCAGCGCGGCCACCGGCGCCCAGGGCGTGTTCGGCACCACGCCCTTCCAGAACGGGAAGGGCACCGGCAGTGCCACGCAGAGCGGACTGCCCAAGCAATTCCAGTTCAAGTACGGGCCGATCAATGCGGCGGTCGGCGGCATGGTCACCTACACCATCGACATCGAGGCCGGCACGGTCACTCCGCCTCTGTTCGTAGTAGTCGACCAGCCCGATCCCGACAAAGACCCCGCCACCGTGATCCTGCTGCCGCCGGGTTTCGGCGGCGCAGGCAACTGAGCCTAAAGGAAGGGAGGACAAGCGATGAATGCCACCAATGTCGCCACCAAGGCGCAGCTGTTCGATGAGATGCACGCGAAGGGCTCGGTGCTCAACGGTTGGGACGCCGTGCTGAACCTCAGCGTGAGCCACCTGGCCAAGCGCATGCACCGGCAATGGCCTGCTGCGCCGGACGGTACGCGTCAGCTCACCTTGCTCAGCGCCCATCCCGCGCAGGTCCAGGCGCAAGGCGCCGCTCAGCGGCGTATCGGCCAGATGCAGATCGAACTCGGCGCGCCGCAGGTCGCGCTGCTCGCGGGACAACCGGTGCTGGCCGTGGATTTCCCCGTGCAGCGCGTGCAGGGACGCTCCGGCGCGTTGACTGGTGCGGCGGGCATGGCCCGTGCTTTGCCAATGTTGTCCGCGCTGGCCAACGATGCGAGCGTGGCCTGGGATACGCCCGCCGCGGTCGACGTGCCGACGCGCCCCGACGCCAAACTGTCGGTCCAACTACCGCTGCGCGTCGTGCGTGCGCCATCGGGATCGGCCAGCGTGCCGCCGGTGTTCGAACTGTTGCTGGATGTGGCCGGCGCGACGGCGGTCGCGCAGCAGCTGCCGGCGGCGGCCGGTGATGGTGGCGCCCTCGCTCGCGAGGCCTTGAACACGCTCGGCGGCACGGATGGCCGCTTGCTGCTGGCAACCGTGGATGGCAGCACGCAGGCCAATTGCCGCGCACTGCAGCCGCACACGGTAGCGTTGCACACGGTAAGCACTGCGTCGGGGCAACAACTGTTGCAAATGCACTTCGCGCTGGGCGACACGCCGGCGCCGCAGGACACCGGCGTGGATCTCGGTGAGCCCGTGCCGATCACCGACGGCATGGACTGGTCGCTGTTGTTCGGCAGCCAGAAGGTGTTCCAGGATCTGGTCGCGCCGGGCTTCAACGCGCGCTCCAAGCATGTGCAGCTGACCGCTGCGCCGCCGCAAGGCGACCAGCGCGCGTGGTTCCTGCAGACCAAGAACCGCATGTATTTCCAGGGCACGGTCGATTGGGGTAACGCCATGCCGCCAGTCGCCCAACAGGCGCAGCTCGGCCTGAACTTCACCGGCTCGCCCAGGCAGGGCCTGCTCGTATCGGCCTTTGCCGATCCCGGTGCCACGGTGAACCTGGAGTTCGGCGTACAGCAGAACTATCCGGTGCAGTGCGCGGGACAAGCCGGGCAGCAGACGGTGGCTTTCGCCGGCTCCACTGCGACGGTGGCCGCGCCGGGCGTGGCGGAGAAAACTTTCAAGCCCTATCTGGACCAGATCCTCAGCCAGGAAATCCGCGGCGACCTCGACGCCACCTCGCTCGAGCCGCTGGCCGCCTTCGCCATCCGCACCATCCGCTTTCCTGGCGACGAGGCGGTGATCGACGCGGTGCAGATTCCCGGTGACCTGGTGATGGTCGGCGACCTTCAGCCGGACAAGGCGGGCTGAGCCGTCTGCCGCGACTTCGCCACCCCAAGGATCAAGGCCCCGTCCATGCCCAACCCCGCAACTTTGAGCAACCTGCTGCAGCAGATGTACCAGAACAAGGAAGTGCTGCAGGGCTGGGATGCCGTGATGAACCTGCTGGAAAGTTCGGTCAACAGCTTCTTCATGGCGCAGTGGAACCGGCAGACCGGCAGCGCCGGCAAGCTGTCCATTGCAGTGCTGTGGTGTGAGGGCGTGTTGCCGGCGCCGGGCCACCAGGGCTGGTTCACCAACGTCACCCAGTTCAAGGCCGACCTCGGCGCGCCACTGTTCCAGTTCATGAGCGGACGCAACGAAGTGACGGTGCGCCAGAACATCCTGGGTGGTTCGACCCGCCTAGGCACCATGTCGGTGCCGGCGAATTTCGATCCCTCCAAGGCCCAGCTTTCGCCCGATGATCCGCGCGTGGACTGGGCCGCTTCGCAGCCGGTGGACATGTCCAAGCATCCTTATCTGTCCGGCACGGTCGGCCTGCAGCAGGTGCAGGGCGTGGTGGGCAATGCGCATTCGCTGGTGCTGAACTTCGCGCAAGGCGCATTCACGCTCAATGCGCTCAGCGTGGTGGGCGTGGACAACACCATGCTGGTCAACCAGCTCAAGAACTGGTTCGCCACTCATCAGATCCGCTACGTGCTGGCCTCGGTGGATTTCCAGAACCTGACCGGCGCCTCCGGGCTCACACCGACCTCGTTCCGCTTCAACGTACTCACCACCAATGCCGGCAATACGGTGGTGCAGTTGATGATCACTACCAACGGCCGTCCGCCGCCGAGCAACGTGATCAACGTCAACGAGCCCATTCCCACCGCCGACAATCTGACCTGCACGCTGATGATCAGCTCGCGTGTGCTGTACCAGGAAGTGCTATGCCGCGGCTTCAACGGTCACGGCGGCAACTTCTCGCTGTATCCGATGGGGCCGAAGTCCGGCTACAACGCGTGGTACGCCACCATCAGCCCGCAGATGCATTTCCAGGGCAGCTTCAGTTACGGCAACTGCTGCAACCGGACCGAGGTGACTTATAGCGTATACCTGGGCGGCGACTACACCGGCACGGCCACCGAAGGCTTCGCGTTGTCGCAGCAGATCCACACGCAGGGCAACGCGCCGGTGGATATCACCGTATCGGCGCGTTATCCGGTGTCGCTGTCCGGCAGCGGCGCAGGACAATCCATTCGCATCAATCCGGGCACACCCTCGGTGACGGTGAGTGGTGGCGCCGAAGGCGAGATGAAATCGCGCCTGCAGGACATCCTCAACAACGATATCCGCAATGCCATGGCCGGCGTCTCGTTTTCCCCGGTAACGTATTTCGCGTTGAAGAACTTGCTATTCCCGGACCAGCTGATCCGCATGAGCCAAGTGCAGGTGCCGGCCGACCTGCTGATCGCCGGCACCTTCATGCCCAACTGAGGTTTGCCGATGGAGCCCATGCCGCAACTCGGCGACAGTGCCAACCTGCTGCTGGGCCTGGCACCAGGATGGCACGGTGGAAGCGGGGCGGTGTTGCCGTACGCGGCGGCACCTAACAAGGCGTTGTGCGGGATCGACACGCCCGCATCACTCCCGACGGGGAACTGGGGTGGGCTGCAATTGAGTTTTCACCCCAGTATCGCCTCACTGATCGACGCCTTGTTCGATTACCGATTGCGACCGCTGCGGGCCATGTCCGGCCAACTCGACCTGCGCGCAAGCAACTTGATGCTGGGCGCCGGGCAGCGTGCGCAGGCCATCGATACGCTGGCCAGCTTGCTGGCGCTCGCTCCTGCGCAATTGGCGGCGGGCCGCCTGGTACTGCTGCAGATGACCCGCATCGACGCGGAGTTGCGCCATCCCTTGGACGAAGGCGGAATAGGGCGTCCGATTCATGTCGAACACTATTGGACGCGCGAAGGGCGTCACGCCATCGGCCGGCTACGAGTGGCGAGGCAGCCAATCGTCAATGACGATGTTGAGCATGCGCTCATAGGTCGCCACGAAGCAGGACGCTACTTCGATTACCTGTACGACTACGGCAGCCACTTCATTTCCTGCCTGCGGATGGGCGACAAGTACTTCCAGGTGCTGGCTTGTCAGCCACAGCGTTATGACTTATTGCAGAAGCTGTGGCTGCCGTTGATCGGGCAGGGTGATGCAGGTCCAGCTTTGCAAGGGCTGGTCAACTACCTGGGTGGCGACTGGATCACCGCCACGGGGCGCGTTGCCAGCGCCTCGAATCATGTCTTCGACGGCGATGCCTGGCATGTGCCCAACCTGCCTACCGGCCATAGCCTGCTCGCGCCGCTGCTGCGCCAGGCTGAGGCACTGCCGGCCGGATGGAGCGTGCCCATCGGCATCGAGTTCAGCCCGCACAGCCCTTATATGGAACGCCAGCGAGCCATCGCATGGCAGCAGGTGTATCAGGGTGCCATGCTGCAACGCTTTGGTGATGGCGCCTCATGGAGCAACGGAATCGCCAAACTCGCATCGCCATCGCGCATCCATTCGGAACACGCCAGCGCGCAGGGCGGTGATATCAGTGAGCTGGTGGGCATCCATCCCAGCCACGACACCTTTCATGGTGATCTGTTCGCCTCGCGGCTGCCTGTGCACGGCGAAATGTCATGGACCGTACAAGCCGGCGCGAGCCTGTTGGCGCTGACCATGGATGCACAAGCGGCTGATGGCTGCGTTCCACGTATGCGTTTGCGCGGTAGCGTATCGTCGGAATGTCAGGTTTTTACCGGCAAGCTGCGCGGCGCGCTGCTGATCGAACTGGCCGACGGCCGCCTGGAAGCCTTGTTCGCCGGCTTGCGTTTTGCCGCAGGTACACAAGGACGGCCGACAGTGTCGGCCGAGCTTTCTCGCCCGGATTCGGCAACCCTGATCCGTCTGCGCCTACCGCTGCTGGTGTTGCTGACAGATGCCGAAGCGCGTTGGACGCGCGCATCGGCCGATCGGGATCCTGCGGAGGCCCATGCCATACGCGGTGAAATAGCGTGGTTGCTGCGCGCTGTGCTGGAAAGCGGTGTGATGCATGCCGACGCCACCCAGCATGCGTTCTGGATTGCCTTTTGCAAGCGCGCAGCCTTGCTGGCCCATTGCGGCCCCGGCCAAGCCGTTGCCCCAGCGTCGACTGCCAACATGGAATGGATGCAGGCGGCCAACGTACTCTTGTTCCGGTTGCGCCTGGATCAGCCCAGCGGCTTGCCCGCATCGGAACTTGCCAGCATCGACCAGGCACTGCTGCGCTTGCTGGAACAGGCAAGGCCAGACGCGGCGGCGCCAGACAAGGCTACGATCGACAAACTGGATGCCTGCCTGCAACAGCTTGAGCAGGTTCGCCATCAAATCGCACTCGCTAGCCAAGCCCTGCTGCAACGGGCGGAGCCTATTGAAGATGCCGAGGCGGCTCGGTTGTTGACCCAGCTGATCCCGTCACGGGAAGACTCCGTGCGCCCGCCACTCACGCCCACCAGTCATGGCGATGAAGGCCTCGCGCAGGTGACGACCTTGCTCGGCAGGGCAGAGCGCGACTACCAATTGGGGCGGTTGCTAAGCGAACTCGCCCATGACGCCGTCGGGGTGGCCATTGATGCGCCGCTGGCTTTGCTCGAAGGCGCCGACCCTGCCGGCCTCACCCAAACGCAATGGCGCGAGCTGCCAGCCGAGGCCTGGAGGGTGCTCGAAGCCGCGATGCAGGTCGACACCAAAGCCGTTGAAGCCTTGCGCGTAGGCCTAAAGGCGTACGGCGCACAGGGCAGCGTACTGGTTATGTTGATCGCCAGCCTGACAAGGCAATGGCACGCCTATCATCGTGCGCGTTGGTCGCACGATTTCGGTGAGCCGACCTCCCTCCTTCAGCGCATCCAGCTGAGTGCTTCCCGCCTCGATAGCCTGCTGGCGGACATGATCTTCAACCAAGCGCCGGCCGCCATGGACGCGACGATCGACACGATGACCTGGCGCTGTGCGAACCAGGACACAAGGGCAGGGCCAGATCTTCCGCCTCCCGGCCTGTAACCGAGATGGCCCGGCCTGCGAATAAACGGTAGCAATCCGTATCGTGGCGCCCATGAACAAGATCTCTCTCCTGAGCAAATACGCCATTTCTCCCATCGCGCTTCCTTTTCAGTGGTATGCACTTCCCTTGCGCCTGATGGTGGGCGGCGGCTTCATCGAGCATGGCTACGCAAAACTGGCCCGTGGCCCTGAGGCATTCATCGGCATCCTCCATGCCATGGGCATGCCATTTGCCGATCTGCTTGGCTGGGCGACCATCGCGATCGAAGTGTTGGGTGGCCTGATGGTGCTGCTGGGAGCCTTGGTGCCGGTGATGTCGGTCCCGATGATCGTGGTCCTGCTGGTCGCCACGCTTACGGTCCACCTGCCCAATGGATTCAGCTCCATCAAGCTGCTGTCGTACGACGCGGCGGGTGCACATTTTGGTCAGCCGGGTTACGAGACGGATATGCTCTACCTGGCCGGATTGCTGGCGCTATGCGTCGGCGGCGCAGGTCCTCTGTCGCTGGATGGATGGCTGAGCAAACGCCGAAAGGGCGGCGACTAAAACAGCGCTGTGAAGTCTTGCCCGTGGGCATCCAGCGTCCAAGATGACGGTGGGCCGCTATCTATGTGCTGGATCGCCGCATCGAGAAAGGCGTCTTCGCCCAATACGTTTCGATAAAAAGGCCGGGCCCGAGGCCTGGCATGCTGCCACGAAGGGGCAAAAAAGAGGCCGCTGTGGGGCTGCGGATCGCCCACGGCCGTACGGCGCGCGCCAGCGGGGCCTCCTCGACGACCGGCGATCGCTTCTCAGCGCTGCCATGGCGGCCTAAACTCCTCTCCCACGTGACCGATACAGTTCCTGAGTATCTGGGGTAGGGCCGTGGCGGATGACTGCGCGGGGCATACGGTAGGGTAAGTCAACCACGACTACGGTCATCAGGACAAGGGTGATACGTAGTGCGAATTGCAAGTTCATTTCTCAAGACGCCGGCCCTATTCATCTTTTCGGGAATAGTGATCACGCTCGCCACGACCAGCGTGATGGTCTTCTCGCTGTATCAGATGCGCCAGGACGCGATGTTGCAGGCCCGCAATGCAACGACGAACCTGGCCAATTCCCTTGAAAAGGAAACCGAGCGCAATCTCGACGTCTTCCAGCTGGCGATGCGTGAGCTTGCGACGAGCATCAACACGCCTGCGCTCCAGCGCCTTCCCTTGCATGTCCGGGAGCTTGTCGCATTCGGCGCGATTACCGACGCCAAGGAACTGGGCACCTTGTATGCCACCGATGCCGGGGGAAATTTAATCTTCGACTCGCGCTCTCCAGTGCCGCGTAAGGTCAATGTAAGCGATCGGGATTACTTCCTGGCTCAGCAGCAAAGCAGGGATGCCGGGCTTTATCTGAGCAAGCCTTTCCTGCCGAAGGAAGGTGATACCCAAAAGCCGACGATTGCACTGAGTCTGCGGCTGGACCGGGACAATGGGCAGTTCGCCGGCATTGTCGCCAGCACGCTTCGCCTCGACTACTTCCACGAAATGTTCAAGGACGCGATCCTGGGCCAGCACGGCACCATCACGCTGCTGCGAACCGATGGGACCGTCTTGATGCGGCAGCCGTACCATCCGGCCGACGTGGGCAACACGCTCGCCGGCGGCCACTCGTTCCCGCCGCTCGTCCAGGCGGAGCAGGGCAACTACGTCGATATCGCGGTGCTCGACCACATCGAGCGACTCTACAGCTTCAAGCGCATTGGCAACTATCCGCTGGTTGTCGTAGTTGGCTTTGCGACTGAGGACATCTACGCGGGCTGGCACAGGCGCGCGGTCGCGATTGGCACCGTCACCGTCGTGATCGATGTGCTTTCCATCTGGTTGTCGATGATGTTCGCCAGGCTGCTGCGCCGCCGGCTGGAAATGGAAAGCCAGTTGCAGCAACTGGCCTGGTTCGATTCGTTGACCGGCCTCCCCAACCGTATACAGCTGCAGCGGGAGGCCCTTCGTGTCCTCGCCCATGCGAAGCAGAGTGCTTCGAATTTCGCGACGTTGTTCATCGATCTGGACCGTTTCAAGCGCGTGAACGACACCCAGGGTCATGCCGTAGGAGACGAAGTGCTGCGCGAAATCGCAGAGCGGCTACGCGAATTCATCCACCCTGGAGACTCGATCAGTCGTCTGGGCGGCGATGAGTTCCTCGTCATTCTGCAAAATTGCGACGTGATAAAGGCCATGCATATCGCTGGGCGCATTCTGCAGACGGTCCGTCAGCCGCTTGCCCTCGACTCCAAACGCGGCACCCATATCACCATCACCGCCAGCATCGGCATCGCCATTTACCCCTATGACGGGCAGAGCACCGATGTCCTGCTGCGCAATGCGGATATGGCTATGTATCAGGCCAAAAGTGGCGGGCGCAATCGTATCCACTTCTATTCGCCGGAATACGAGCGCAAGGCCCGGGAACATCTTGAGCTGGAGATCGCCCTGCAGCATGACCTCAAGGCAGAGGCGCTCAGCGTCGTTTATCAGCCAAGGGTCGACGCGAAGGGCGTGCTGTACGGAGCCGAGGCGCTGGTGCGTTGGTACAACGACAAAATGGGTTTCATTCCCCCGGATTGTTTCATTCCCATCGCCGAAGAAAGCGGACTGATAGCGGAATTGGACGATTGGGTGCTCGACGTGGCCTGTCGCCAGCTTGCCGCCTGGAGGGCCTTGGGGTTGGCCCCGCCAAACATCTCGGTGAACGTTTGCGCCATGGACCTCAAGCGCTCGGACTATCCGAACTTTGTCGCACGCACGTTAGCGGCTCACGGCCTCGCACCGGAAGACCTGATCCTGGAGATGACCGAACGCGCCATCTTCGACGAGGCGGCCGAAGACATCCGCACCTCGATCGAACAGATCCATGCCCTGGGTGTCATGCTCGCCATCGACGACTTCGGCACCGGCTACTCGTCGCTAAACTACCTGCAACGGTTCCCCATCAAGGAACTGAAGATCGACAAAAGCTTCATCCAGGGCATTGGCGACCATGCCAGTTCCGAGTCGCTTGCGCAAACCATCATCAACATCGGCAAGACCTTGAAACTTACCGTCGTTGCCGAAGGTGTGGAAACGCAGGCGCAGAGAGACTTTTTGAGTCGGCATGATTGCGATCTATATCAAGGTCATCTCATCTCGCCGCCATTGCCGCCGGACGACTTTGCGCTATGGATGGTTGGGCACCGTCATGTTGCGTCGGCTCGGACGATGGCGGTGGAAATCGATGCTGGCCACAAAGCCAAAAAAATACGGGATGCTTAGTGTCTGCATGGATCAATGGCTCAGCCAAGCGACTGCTTCGATCTCCACCAGGAACTCAGGACGAAAGAGGGCTGATACCTGAACCAGGCTGCTGGCAGGAGGGTTTTCGACCATGGCCTCGGCGAGGTATCGATCCCTTATGTCCCGTATGGCTGGACGGTCTGCCATGTCGGTTACGAACATCGTGAACTTGATGATGTCTTTTAAGGTTCCTCCACGAGACTCGATCGCCGCGCTGAGGTTTCGAAACACTTGATCGGCCTGTTTGGAGATGTCTCCCTCACCGACCACTAGCCCATCTTTGTCGAGGGCTACCTGGCCTGCCACAAAGACGAGCCTGCCATCGGCCACTTCCACAACCTGGCTATAACCCGGCGGGGGCGGAAGCGTAGGAGGATTGCTAAATACGGGTTCTGACATGGCGCTGCTCCTTCTGAGGTGGACGAAGCTTGCGCCTGGGTAGGCCGCTCGGACAATATAGGTAATATCGGACAGCCTGTACGAAAATGCGAACACCCTTGCGTGCCGAAACCGACCTTGACCTCTTTGTGGCGATCGCTCGGGAGGGAGGGCTAAGGCGTGCTTCAGCCAAGCACAACATTGCCGTTTCGCGATTGAGTGATCGCCTGCGCGCCCTCGAAGAACAGATGCAGGTGAGATTATTTCACCGCACGACACGCAGCATGACCTTAACGGAGGCAGGGTCGGTGCTGCTCATGCAGGTAGAGCCGGCACTCGCCGCATTGGATGCGGCGGTAGTAGCGACCAGGCTTGAAGGCGAACCGGTTGGAACCTTGAAGGTCAATGCCGCTCCTCCCGCAGCTGAATTGGTGTTGGCGCCTCATCTTCCTGGATTTCTGAGGAAGTATCCGCGTGTTGAGCTTCAACTGACCGTTGAGGATGCCTTGGTCGACATCGTGCGGGCTGGATTCGACCTGGGAATTCGTTATGCCGAACATCTATCGGCTGACATGATCAGCGTACCTATTGGAGGGATGCAACGGTATGCTCTCGTGGCAGCCCCGGAGCTGCTCAAGAAAACGGGCATGCCGTCACGCGTCGAAGATCTCTCGGGCGTTCCTGCCATCCGTCATCGATTCCCTAGCGGCGCGCTTCTTCCGTGGGAGTTTTCGTCGAAGAGGCGATCGATCATCGTCGAGCCGAAAAACAGACTCATCACCGACAATTTTCAGGTGGCCATTTCAGCCGCACTGGGTGGTGCAGGCTATCTGCTAATCTTCGAGGATCGAGTGGCGCCTTGGGTCAGCAAGGGTAAGTTGGTTTCATTGATGCGCAACTGGCTGCCTGCATTCAGTGGTCCAGTCATTTACTACTATTCGCGAAAGCATGTACCGCCCGCTATGCGGGCCTTTATCGACTATATGAAGGCCGCCACGGCCTCCTGATGCTCCCGGTGATGGGTGATTGAGGCATAAATTGGATCGGAGGTCGTTGAGCCAGCAAAGACCTTTGCCGTACCGATGGCGGACTGCCGTGCGGCGGCATCTCCCCTGGTTCTTGATTGATCTGGGTATGGCTGAAAAGGGCCTGGACTGCGAAAAGGCGGGCGGTACGCACGTTTGGTATAACCGGGATGACGTCAGTAGTGGTTGCTACCACTGCAAAGTTGTCCGGGCCGGTCGCTTGTGGGAAGGGGCACACGTCTCTACGGATGCCTAATAAACGCATGGCGGATTTCGGAGAGCGCTTTCCGAATAATGTACTTCGACCCCTGATTCGACCACCCCTGATTCGACCCCTGATTCGTCAGCAGGAAATCTATGCAGGTGAAATCCAATCGTGCTTACCTACTGTTCCGGGCCGCGTCGGGATTGGCCTTCATGTTCATTGGCCTGGCGTTCCCGATCTCTATCTACAAAGAATACGGGTTCTCCTACGGAAACGTCTACGACCACGGAAGTCATGTTGTGGGTCAGGTTAGGTACATTTGGGCGGGTCTTGGACTTGGGTGCCTGAGCTTCGTTGCGGGCTTGATCCAATTTTTACTGGCCAAATTCCATCTAAAATATGATCGATGAAGTGGTGTCACTTAGGAGCCCGGCGTGATTGACATTCAACGGAGGATTGCCGCCAGCTTCGCCGCACAAGCGCTGATGGACACCCTCGGTGCAAAGCTGGCCCTGGTGGCGGATGGCGAAGTGCATATTGCGCTGCCGTTTTCCACGCATCTTTCCCAGCAACATGGTTTCGTGCATGCAGGCGCCATCACCAGCGCCGTCGACAGTGCTTGCGGCTATGCGGCCCTGACGAAAGCACCGCAGGGATACGAAGTCGTGACCGCCGAGTTCAAGATCAACTTTCTACGTCCGGCGTTGGGCGAACGCTTCCTGGCAATTGGGAACGTGCAGAATGCGGGAAAATTGCTCACCGTTTGTACTGGCGAAGTGCGGGCATTTATGGCGGACGAACCAGCTTATAAAGTGATTGCGCTCATGCAGGCCACCATTGCCAAGGTCCAAAGCGAAAAAATATAAACAGTTACTGGAATGTGCGGGGCTTGGACTGCTTCAAACAACAACCCAAAGCGGATGCGCCGAAAGCAGCTTCGCATTCCCCTGGCCGGGCGTCTGGGCGATTTGATGATGCCGACGACGAGGGCGGCGGCGCTCTTGCGTGACACCTTAAACCTGGCCCTTGACACCTTAGGTAAGTGGCGGCTAACGTAAGCCATGACTTACGAATCTGCCTTGGCAGCCCTTTCCGACCCCATGCGCCGAACTATCTTGGAACGGGTTGCGGCAACGCCGCGTTCGGTCGGCGAGATCGCTCAGGACTTGCCGATCAGCCGGCCGGCCGTTTCGCAGCATCTGAAAGTGCTGAAGGAAGCTGAGCTAGTACGAGAGGAGCGGGTGGGTACTCGCCGGATCTATCACGCTGATAGTGCGGCACTGGGGGAGCTGCGGGCCTATGTCGACCATATGTGGCGGACGGCGCTGGGGGCCTTCTCTGACGCTGTTGCTGAGGAGAATCAGAAAAAGTGAGCGCCACGATCAAACTGATTCCCATCCCGCCGATAGTGAAGACTCTAACTGTGCGGTGCTCGCCTGAGACAGCCTTCCGCGTGTTCACTGCCGATATGGGCCGCTGGTATCCACTCTCGATCTATTCGATCAAGCCGGCCGTCGATTGTCGTCTTGAACCTCATATTGGCGGCAGGCTCTACGAAATCGGTGCTGACGGCCAGGAAACCCTCTGGGGCCATGTGCTCGAATGGGACCCACCGCATGCGCTTGCACTCTCTTGGCAGGCAAGAGTTAGCGAGGAGGAAGCGCAGCGCATCGACGTTTCCTTCCGCGCGATTCCCGAAGGCACCGAGGTGCGGCTCGTCCACGCGGGCTGGGAGAGAGTCAAGGTCGATGGCGCTGAGTGGCGCGACAAATACGACGGCGGCTGGGTCGAGATATTCGAGCGGCGTTTCAAGGCCTTCGCCGACAAGTCCATCTGAAGTAACGGGAATTTACACAGGAGATAGCCATGAGCGTCAAACTTTACGGGATGGCGGGCAGCCCCAACGTGCGCGGCGCAATGCTGGGCTTGGCAGAGAAGGGCGTCGACTACGAGCTGGTCACCGTCCTTCCACCCTTCAAGGATGCTGAACACCTAGCACGCAACCCGTTCGGACGCATTCCGGCGTTCGAGCATGACGGCTTCATGCTCTACGAAACGCAGGCCATTCTGCGCTACGTGGACCAGACTTTTTCGGGACCGGTTCTGCGGCCATCGGATGCGCGTGAAGTGGCCCGGATGAACCAGATCCTCGGCATCATCGATTGCTATTTGTTCAAGTCCTGGAGCTGCGACATCGGCTTTGAACGCATCATCGCGCCGAATTATTTTGGACGGCCGAGCAAGCTTGAAACGATCGAAGCTGCCATCCCGATGGCGCGCTGCTGCGCCGAAGCACTCGAGGATCTGATTTCGGCGCCCTATCTCACGGGCGAAACATACAGCCTCGCCGACATCCGCCTCATGCCGCATTTCGACTGGCTGCGGCAAACACCCGAGGGCGAGGCGATCCTGGCCGACAAGAGCAAGCTTGGCCAATGGTTCCGGAATGTCAGCGATCGTCCGATCGTCAAACAAGTACTGCTGCAATAATTCGGCCGTATGCACAGTTTCTGACTACGCGCTTCATCTATATGCTCAAGTTAGGCGCAAAGGTTCGATGTTATGCGCACGATTTGGCTGGCTGCCAGCGCAGCACTTTCCTTCATGGCCTTGGGGGCATGTGATCGGTTAACCGGTACAGCATCACATGGCGCGGAATCGATGGCGGGATATGCGCCCCTGACGAAAGCACCGCAGGGATACGAAGTCGTGACCGCCGAGTTCAAGATCAACTTTCTGCGGCCGGCGCTGGGCGAACGCTTCCTGGCGATTGGGAAAGTGCAGAATGCGGGAAAATTGCTCACCGTTTGCACCGGCGAAGTGCGGGCATTTGTGGGGGACGAGTCGGCCTACGACGGTTCCAGGCTCTCTGCACTGTTACGGCGAGCGGGCGTTGCGATCGGTTCCCCGGTAGCGAAGCCGATCGCAAAAGCATCCTCGAAGGCCGGCTTGATTCCGTGCATTTGGCTGGGTTACGTCGGTCTAACGATGCTCGACCTGTGCGCGAGTGGCTAGCGCAGGCGGAACTTTGGCTGCGCGGAAGGATGGCCACAAGACGCTCAGCTGCCCCAGGACCAGCATGATCAATGCGCTGGCCAGGATATAGACCTGCGGCATGCGCGCCATGGCAAAGTGCTCCACCGCCAGTACATTGGTGGCATCACCCAGGATGATGCCGGCGATGGCGCCCGCGCCCACCACCAGGAAGTTCTCGGTGTGGAAATAGCGCAGGATATCTACCTGCCGGGCACCCAGCGCGCGTCGAATGCCGATTTGCCGGCTGCGTTGGCTAACCCAGTAGGTGGTCAAGCCAACGATGCCCAGGCAAGTAATGATCAGCAGCAGGGTGCATACGCTGCTCAGGATCAGCACCATGGCCCGGAATGGGCGATAGGCGTCCGCGCGCGTTTGCACAAAGGGATTGATATTGCCAATGACACGGGCGCGGCTGATCCGGGCCAGCGCGGGCGGAATGGCGGCGGCTACCGATTTGTATTGCCCGGGCTTGGTACGCACGACATAGAGCGTGGTGGAGCCCTCCCACTGGAATGGGACGAGTATTGAATACTCCATCAGGTCGCTTGCCATCGATACGTGCGCCGCTTGCATGCGATCGACAATGCCGATGATGGTCGAAGGCTTGGTGCCCAGATAGATCGGCTTGCCCAGCGCGTCGCCATGCGGAAACAGGCGATCGGCCAGCGCGTGTGTCACCAGTACCACCGGCGCCAAGGTGGGGTCTTCATGCTCGGCGGTCAGGTCAGCGATTTCGTCGCTGGTAAAGCCGCGGCCGGCGCGAAGTTGCAACCCGAAGGCCGCCATGCCGTGCGAATCCACCGGGTACACGGCCGAGTCGGTGATGCCCTTGGTATCGGTGGGCGTGAGCGCAACGGAAAGGTTGTAGCCGCCGCCGCGCAACGGCAAGCCCAGGGTTGCCGTTGCGTCATCCACGCCGGGCAAGCTGCGCAGCGTGGCGAGATCGGTTTGCACACGGGATTTGAAGTCGCCGGATTGAGTGCTCCATACGTTGTAGAACGTGAGGATATTCGCTTCATCGATGCCGGTGGGGCGGTTCATTCGCTGCAACTGCTGAGCGACGACGAAGGAGGCATTGCACATCACCGCCATCGTTACGGCGATTTGCAAGGCGATCAGCAGAGCACCTACGGGATTGCGTCGAATGGCCGAGAAAATGGGGAGGATTTCCATGCTGGCTCCTTGCTTACATTTTCAGTTGCAGTGCGGGTTGGATGCGGCTGGCGCGCCATGCCGGGTAAAGCCCGGCGCAAATCGTGGCGATTTCGGCGAGCAACAGGGTGATGAGCACAAGCACGAGATCGACGTGTATGACTTTGGCCAGACTTTCCGAGACTACGTTGCGTTCGGCGGCTACCGCCAGCAGCGTCAGCGCGAGCCCGGCCACGCCGCTCAGCAAGCCGACCAGCGCGCTCTCGGCAAGGCATTGCACGACGACATCGCGCTTGGAGGCGCCCAACGCACGGCGGACGCCAAGATCGGAGGTGCGGCCATTGAACTTGGCCAGCATCAGGCCAATGGCATTGATCAGGCATACCAGTAGAAAACTGAAGCCGACCGCCATGACCGCGCGGATTTCATCCGGAATGACATGCTTGTAGATCAGCCATTCACGCACGTTGCGCAGGCGTGTCAGCGCCGGCCAACCGAATCGGCCCGCGCGTTGCTGGTCGGTGGCGTACTGTTGCAGGAATTGCCGGTAGTTGTCCGCGTCGCCAGCCGTTGGTAGTTCCACCCAGTATTGGAGCCATGCGCAGTTGGAAGAAAGCAGGCCCTGCCAGCCTTGCGCCGGATCCGGCATGATGGCGCAGAACTTATGACCGATCGACGCCATCTGGTGATCGATAGCCGTCGTAAAAGGGATGTAGACGGCGTCGGATTGTGCCAGCGCATCGCCGCTCAGATCGTAGAAGCGGGGCGAAGGATTCCATGGCTTGAGTACGCCCACGATACGGTAATCGCGCTGGTTCAGCGTGATCGCCTTGCCCAGCGGATTTTCGCCATGAAAGAGCCGGTCCGCCAAGCCTGCGGCGAGTACGGCCACGTTGGCGCGTTGCTGTTCATCAGCCTTGCTCCAATAGGTGCCGAGTGCAAAGGGCGTGTCGAACATGCTGAAGAAGCCGGCGCCGGACGCACGAGCCGAAACCGCAAAGGGAAGTTGGTTGGGATCGGCGGGAGCAACGGTCAGCTGGATCTGATACATGGCTGCCTGGTGTAACGCGGGGCGCGCGTTTTGCAAGGCGATGGCATCCTGGTAACTCAGCAGGTCGGACGGCTCACCGCTCTTGCTGCGTACGGTCGGGCCGAGGCTGTCGATTTGCGGTACGAACAATTCCGATGACTTCCACGGTATCGGATCGCCCGACATGACGTGGTAAATCGTATAGGTGCTCATCGACGCACCGATGCCGATGGCGATGGTTGCGATGGTCAAGCAGGAAAGCGCCAGGTTTTTGCGCAAGCTGTTGAAGGCCAATTTGAAATAGTAAGCAAGCATGAAGGTGGTCCTTGCCTGGAATGCAGAAGGGTGCCGCGGAAATCTGTTAGAACTCCATGGTCTTGCAGCCGTGCAATCGCTCCGATTGTATGCCGTGTTCGCGGCAGCGCTGCACGAACTCGTTCGACTCGACGATTTGCTTGCTTTCTTCGGTGTATTGAAGTCCGGCCACATACTTGAGCCATGGCTCCTGTCCTAGCGCATAGACATGCGCCGTCTTGCAGCCAATTTCCTTTGCGATGCTCCACGCGTGCTCGGCATCGGAGCCGGAAAGGCGCCTGGATTCGTCCTCCTTCCTGCCGATGGGATTGCTGAGGTAGGGGTTGTACAGCCAGGTCAGTGGCGCGCCGTCGCACTCCATGCCAATGAACAGATGATCGATCTTGCCCAGGCGCGCGGCGATGCGCCGGTAAAGCACCGGGTCCTTACCATCGGAATCCGCTACAAACAGGAAGCTTCGCCCCTTGAGGCTTATATGCATGGCATGCTTGCTGCTGATGCTGAGGTCGGCATGCTCACCGTAAAAGGGCAGGCTGGTGATGGCTCCATCGACAACATTCACGCTGCCCATCGGATCCATGATCTGCACGTGGGGAAAGCCCAGTCTGCGCAGCGCCAGATGCATCGAAGGGTCGGAGATGTTGTATGGGTTGTTGCGAGGGACAAGGATGCAGCCGATGCGCTTGCGCAATTGCAGCAGCGTTTCCGGGCAGAAATGATCCTGATGATTGTGTGTCAGAAAGACGTAGTCGATGAAGTCCGGCAGGTCATGAAAGGTCAGGCGCGATCCGGCTTCGTCCTGATCCCAGGTAACGAACGGGTCGATCAGGATCGATACTCTCCGGGTCTGCAGCAATACGCAGGCATGGCCGAAGTAGCGGACGCGTACATCGTCGCCCTCGTAGCTTGGCCGATTGCGTTGCGGCGCTTGTGTAGTGAAGTAGGCTTCGAAGCGATCGCGATCGCCTTCCTGCACGTTCAGGGCGCTGGCCAATTCATCTACCGGCACCGCATCGACACGGCTCAGTGCGAGCAGGTCCAGGCGCTTGTCGTCGAACGAAATAGGCACGGACATGCGCTCCATACCGTCGAGCCTGGGAGTATTGAGAAAGAAATTGCGCGCTTCGTCGCGCGTGGTGCAAAACGAGATCTTCTGGTCGGCGTCCAGATCCAACGCCGTTCCGTACAGGAGTTCCTCGATGATCCGTGGCGCCGGATGGTTGTTCATGTCGTAGGCCACTTCCGTCAGGCCGGCGAGGGGTTCGGGCAGGGTCTGGTAAAGATGATCGAGGCTAAGCCCCGTGTTGCATTTCTGCATGACACGATCGAGTTTCACGTACTCCTCGGCAAAGCGGATGGCGGCGGCATCCTTGTGCAGCATGTGTTTGAGCAAGGCCTGCGCCGCCGGTACGTCCTTGCGGCCCAGCTCCAGAAATGTTCCGCCGTAAAGAGCCGGATTTTTGGAGGCGGATTCGTGCACGCCGGGATTGGCCACGAACGAGCGCAGCATGGGAATCTGCCGGAACGCTATGTTCAAGGCCCGTTGCGCTGGCGAAATCAGGTGCCCCCATGCATACCAGCACGACACCAGTGGTTCGAGCTTGGTGTCTTGTTTCAAATAAACCGCCTGCATCCGCCGCGTTGTGGGCGCCGGCCCGGCGGATGCCTGCGCGTTGTGAACCTGCTCTAACAATGATGCGTTCATGCGTGTTGATCCTTGCCTCAAGGGTCAGTTCTGTTCTTCTTCCGGGATCAGGCTGGCAGGGTGGGGGTGCTCCGGCGCTGCGCTGCTGGTTTGCAGTGCGACGCCAAGCAGCTTCCCGATGTTGGCGCGGAACGGTGCGTCCAACATGCCGAAGTGGTCGCTGTCGATATCGTGGACGTCGATCCGCCCGCGCACGTACGCGGCCCAGCGTTCAACTGGCATGGCCGTCATGCCTTCGGGAACGATGGTGGCACGCAAGAACAGCAGGTTGCCGCGATATGTGCCCGGTACGAACGAGCCGGCCAGATCGGAACTCAGGTCGAAGTGACGTTTCATTCGCACAATGGTGTCGCGGTCTGCCGCCGCTACGACGCCGGCGCGGATGAGGCCATCAAGCATCGCCTCGGCCCCACCCTGCGCGGTGAGCGCATCGGGCATGGTGACACCTAGGCCTTTGAGCACGATCGACAGAACCTGCAGCTCGCTGCCGCGATGCGCTTCCTTGCGCTGCCGGAACAGACTGCGGCGCTTGGGCATCGGATACGCATCCAGCAGCGCAAGCATCGGCACCTCTTCGCCGCGCTCCTGCAGCTGCGTCGCTATCGCATGCGCAAGCAATCCGCCTATCGACCAGCCGAGCAGGCGATAAGGACCGTGCGGCTGAATTTTGCGGATCTCCGCGATGTAATGTGCGACATGCTGTTCGACCGCTGTCAGAGGGGCGCCATCGGCGTCCTCCGGAGCGCTCAAGCCGTAGATCGGGCAATCGGCTTCGACGTGGTTGACCAGGGATGCATAGCACCACGGCAGACTGCCGGCGGGAGGCAGGCAGAACAGCGGTGCTTGGCGGCCCTTCGAGCGCAATAGCGCCGTACTTGGCAATGAGCGATAGCGCAGCTGCGTTCTCAGCGCATCAGCCAGGCCCATGACCGTCGGTGCTTCGAATAGCAAGCGCAACGGCAAGTCCGCAGCCAGGGTTTCGCGAATGCGGTTGGCCAGGCGCGTGGCGAGCAGCGAATGGCCGCCCAGGTCGAAGAAATTGTCGTCGATGCTCACCGCTGGCACGCCCAGAGTTTCGGCAAACAGCCTGGCGAGCATTTCTTCCTGCGGCGTGCGCGGCGCCTGCCATCCGGCCCCCGGCAGATCCGGGGCAGGCAGAGCTTGGCGATCGAGCTTGCCGTTGCGGGTAAGTGGCAAGGCATCGAGCGTCACCAAAGCTGCCGGCATCATGTAGTCGGGCAATTGATCGGCGAGCTTGCGACGCAGGTCGTGCGTATCCAGCACGTGATCGCGTTTGGCTACCACATAGCCGACCAGTTGCTGATGTCCGGGCTGATTTTCGCGCAATAGCACGGCCGCTTGGGCCACGCCGGCTTGATGCAACAGCGCGTTTTCGATCTCGCCCGGTTCGATGCGGAAACCGCGCAGCTTGATCTGGTGATCGACACGGCCCAGGAAATCGAGCTGGCTGTCCGGCAACCAGCGCACCAGGTCGCCGCTGCGATACATGCGGCTGCCGGGTGTGCCGAAGGGATTGGCGACGAAACGTTCGGCGCTGAGTGCGGGGCGATGGAGATAACCGCGGGCCAGGCCGTCACCGGCGATGTATAGCTCGCCGGCTACGCCGACCGGCACCGGCTGCAGCGCGGCATCCAGTACGTAGACCTGTACATTGTCGATCGGGCGACCGATGGTTGGCGGCCGATCGCCTGCTAAGGCGGCAGTAGCTGTAGAGCAGCCGGTAGCTTCGGTCGGTCCGTACGCATTGGTCATGCGGCAATGCTTCGACCAGCGCGCGACGATGGTTTGCGGGCAAGCCTCAGCGCCGGTGATCAGCGTTTGCAGGCTTGCCGGAAGCGCCTCCGTTTCCAGCGTCGCCAGTACGCTCGGCAGCAACAAGGCGTGCGTGATGCGTGCCTGATCCAACATCGCGGCGAGCGGCTTGCCGAGCAATATGCCCTGGCGGGGCAATACCAGGCAGGCACCGGCCGCCCAGGCCATCAAGTACTCCATCACTGACGCGTCGAAGCTGGCGGATGCGAACTGCAGTACGCGCGCATTCGCATGCAACCCGAAGCGCTCGACCTGGCTGAAGGCGAGATTGCACACGCTGGCATGCGCGACCACCACGCCCTTGGGTTTGCCGGTGGAGCCGGAGGTATAGATGACATAGGCCGGGTGCATCGGCTGCAAGGGACGTACGCGTTGTGCATCGTCCAGGTCCTGCGCATCCTGCTGCGCCAGTTGCGCGATCAGCGCTGCCTCATCCAGAGGCAGCACGCAGGGTGCGGTCACGGACAGCGTCACGTCATGCTGCGTGATCAGCGCCGCGGCGCGTG
>NZ_BSOA01000011.1 GCF_030160275.1 Dyella flagellata | reverse complement strand
AGTTCGTCCAGGGCGTCGTCGGTGCGTCCGGCGATGGGGGTGCCGAGCGGAATGTCCTCGCCAGCCCCGAGCTTGCACAACAGCACCGCCACGGCGGCGTTCAACAGCATGAACAGGCTGGCGCGGCTGGCGCGTGCGAGCTGCATCAGGCGGGCATGCACGTCGGCCTCGATCTGTACCGGCACATGCGCGCCGCGGAAGCTCGGTTGTTGCGGACGAGGCCGGTCATAGGGGAGCGCCAGTTGCTCGGGCACGCCGGCGAGGGCTTGCGACCAATACGCCAACTGTTGAGCGAGGGGGCTGTCCGGCTGGGCTTCGTCACCGAGCCACTGCTGCTGCCACAAGGTGTAATCGGCGTAGTGCACCGGCAAGGCGCGCCAGGCCGGTGCGAGGTCTTGGCGGCGCGCGGCATAGGCAAGGGAGAGGTCGCGCAGCAGCGGCGCCAGCGAGGCGCCATCGCTGGCGATGTGATGCAGCAACACCACCAGCACATGCTCGGTCTCGCCGAGCGCGAACAAGCGGGCGCGTATCGGCAACTCGTGCGTCAGGTCGAAGGCGTAGGCGGCGGCCTCGCGTACCGCGGCATCGAGCGTGTCGCGCGTGCAGGCCACGCGCGGCAGGTGCAGCTGCACGCGTTCGGGCGGCAGGATGCGCTGCCAGGCGCCGTCGTCGCCGGCCTGGAACAGGGTGCGCAGGCTTTCGTGCCGGATCACCACATCGCGCAAGGCCGCCTCCAGCGCGGCATGATCGAGGGCGCCTTCCAGGCGCAGCGCGAGCGGGATGTTGTAGGTGGGACTGGGCCCTTCGAACTGATGCAGGAACCACAGGCGCTGCTGGGCGAACGACAAGGGAATGCGTTCGGGTCGTGTGGCCGGTTGCAAGGCGGTGCGTGCGCCATGGCTTTCCAGCAAGTGCTGGGCAAGGCCGGCGACGGTGGGGTTTTCGAACAAGGTGCGGATGGACAGTTCCCGCTCCAGCGTGGTGCGGATGCGGCTGACCAGACGCGTGGCGAGCAGCGAATGGCCGCCCAGGTCGAAGAAATGGTCGTCGATGCCGACGCTGGGCAAGCCCAGCACGTCGGCAAACAGGCCGGCGAGGATGTCCTCTTGGGGCGTACGTGGCAGGCGTTGATGGGCGGCGACGAACGTCGGGGCGGGCAGCGCCTGGCGATCGAGCTTGCCGTTGGTGGTCAGCGGCAAGGCCGCGAGCACCACCAGGGCGGCCGGCACCATGTAGTCGGGCAGGTGCTCGGACAGGCTGCGGCGCAGGATCGCCGCCTCCAGGTCATGGCCGGCAAGCGGTGCGACATAACCCACCAGGTGCGGGTGGCCGGGTTGGTCCTCGCGCAACAGCACGGCCGCTTGGGCCACGCCGGCTTGGTGCAGCAGCGCGCTCTCGATCTCGCCCAACTCGACGCGGAAGCCGCGCAGCTTGATCTGGTGATCGACACGGCCGAGGAAATCGAGCTGGCCGTCCGGCAACCAGCGCACCAGGTCGCCGGTGCGGTACATGCGGCTGCCAGGCAAACCGAACGGATTGGCGACGAAACGTTCGGCGCTGAGCGCGGGGCGATGGAGATAACCGCGGGCCAGGCCGTCGCCGGCGATATACAGCTCGCCGGCCACGCCGACCGGCACCGGCTGCATGTGCGCATCGAGGACGTAGAGCTGGGTGTTCCAGATCGGCTTGCCGATGGGCACGCGTTCCGCCTGCAGATCCCTTGCGGTTACCGTATGCACAGCGCAACCCACGACTGTTTCCGTGGGACCGTATTCATTGACGATGATGGTTTGCGGCGCGTGCTCCATCCAACGCGCAGCCGTCATCGGTTGCAAGGCTTCGCCGCCGATCACCAGGCAGCGCGCCATGCCTGCGCGTTGCCCGGGTGCGGTTTCCTGTATCAGCATATCCAGCTGAGCCGGCGGCAGTTTCAGCAAGCTCAAAGATGGCTGGTGCATCGCCAGCGCCGCGAACGCCCGGTCGTGCGGCAGCAGATTCACCGTGCGGCCGGATAGCAGCGGCAGATAGAGGCTGGTGACCGTTGCATCGAACGACAGCGAGGTGGTGACCGCTGCGCCCGCACCAGCTTCAACGGGATAGGCCTGCAAGGCCCAGTGAAGGTAATTGTTCAAGCCGTGATGCGTCACCACCACGCCCTTGGGTTTGCCGGTGGAGCCGGAGGTATAGATGACATAGGCCGGGTGCATCGGCTGCAAGGGACGCACGCGCTGCGTATCGTCCAGGTCACGCGCATCCTGCTGGGCCAGTTGCGCGATCAGCGCTGCCTCATCCAGCGGCAACACGCAGGGTGCGGTCACGGACAGCGTCACGTCATGCTGCGTGATCAGCGCCGCGGCGCGTG
>NZ_BSOA01000010.1 GCF_030160275.1 Dyella flagellata | reverse complement strand
CGGGCCCGCAGCCGCGCGCGCGCAGGATCGCGGCCCAGCGCTCGGCGCGCTGATCGAGCTCGCGGTACGTGACCGGCTCGTCGCCGGCGAGCACCGCGATCGCGTCCGGTGTGCGCCGGGCCTGCGCGTCGAACAGCTCAGCCACGTGCGTGACTTGCGGCGGCGACGTGTGCGTGCGGTTCCACGCGTAGACCACGCGATCGCGCTCGGCGGCGCCAAGCAAGGGCAGCGCGGCGAGACTATCGTCGGGCCGCGTGACCGCGGCCTCGAGCAGGACGCGGTAGTGATCGATCATGCGCTCGACGGTCGGCGCGTCGAACAAGTCGGTGTTGTACTCGACCCAGCCGGCGAGCTCGCCGTCCTGCAGCTCCCACGACACCGTGAGATCGAAGGTCGCAGTGCCTGCGTCGAGCAGGGTTGGCGCGAGCGTCGACTCGCCGAGCTCGACCTGCGGAAACGGTGTTTGCAGGCCGAACATGACCTCGAAGATCGGCGTGCGGCTCAGGTCGCGCGTCGGCTTGATCGCGTCGACAAGCTGCTCGAACGGCACGTCCTGGTGCGCGTACGCGTCGAGGCACACTGCGCGCACGCGCTGGACGAGGTCGCGAAAGCTGCGCTCGCCGTCGACGCCGACGCGGAGCAC
The DNA here is from genome assembly GCF_030160275.1 of Dyella flagellata. GTDB lineage: Bacteria > Pseudomonadota > Gammaproteobacteria > Xanthomonadales > Rhodanobacteraceae > Dyella_B > Dyella_B flagellata. The sequence continues at coordinate 73,910 of NZ_BSOA01000010.1, read as the reverse complement.
GAGGGTGTTGGCGAAGAAGCCGACCAGGCCCTCGAGTTCGTGACGGTTGCGACCGGCGATCGGCGCACCGGTCACGACGTCGGACTGGCCGGTGTAGCGCCAGAGTAGGGTGTCGAACGCGGCGAGCAAGGTCATGTACAAGGTCACGCGCTCGCGACGGCTGAAGTCGATGAGCGAGGTGACCAGGCCGCGCGGCAGGCGCGGAAACAGCCGGGCGCCGCGCCCCGAGCGGGTGGCGGGCCGCGGGCGGTCCGACGGCAGATCGAGGCCGTCGGGGATGTCGGCGAGCTGCGCACGCCAGTACGCGAGCTGCGGCGCGAGCGCGTCGGCGGTCATCCAGCTGCGCTGCCACACCGCGAAGTCCGGATACGTCACCGCGAGCGCGGGCAGGCTCGCGCCCGCGCTACGGTAGAACGCCGCCGCTTCGCCGATGAGGATGCCGACCGACCACTGATCGCACACGCTGTGATGCGTGACGACGATCAGGGCGTGATCGCCGCCGTCGATCGCGAGCAGGCGCACGCGGACGAGCGGCCCGGTCGCGAGGTCGAACGCGCGCTGCGCCTCGCCGCGCGCCACCGCCGCCACGTCCGCTTCGCGGACCTCGTCGATCGGCATCGCGAGCACGAAGTCGTCGTCGACGACCTGTCGCGCCTCGCCGAGCACGTCGGTGAAGTGTGTGCGCAGGGCGGCATGGCGGTTCACCACCGCCTGCAGTGCGTCGCGCAGCGCCGCGCGGTCGAGGCGACCGTGCAGGCGAAACATCACGCTCACGTTGTACGCCGCGCTCCCCGGCTCGAGCTGCTCGATGAACCACAGCCGCTGTTGCATGAACGACAGCGGGACCACCGTGTCCGGCGCGCGGACGAGGGCCGGTGGCACGAAGCGCGGGGAGCGGGCGAGGCTCACGCCTGGGCGTGCTCCGGGGCGTGCTCGCGGGCATCGAACGCCGCGTCGAGCGCGTCGAAGAACGCGATCCACAGCGACCACATCTCGCGCGCGGCCTCGTGGATCTTGTGGATCTCGATCTCCGACAACTCTGACGCGATCGCCTCCTGCGCGCTCTCGATGTGGCCGGGCTCCTGCTGTGCGTGGATCGTCACCCACGGCAGCTGCTTCTCGCCGGTCACCCGGCGCACCGACACGCCGATGCCCGACACCATCGCGAGGTCGGCGACCTCGGTGCCGTACAGAAAGCCCAGGCCGGTCCAGCAGTCCGTCGCGGCCTCGCCGTAGCGCTGGACCAGGCGCTCGGTCGCGGGCAGCGGCGCGGCGGCGTTGACCGCCTCGGCCGGAAAGCCGACCGCGGTCATCGTGTCGACGTACACCCGCTCGTGGGCGCGGTCGGGTTTGCCCTCACCGAGCTCCTCCCACAGGATCTTGGAGACGGCGGTCTTCATCTCGATGTCGCGCAGGTTCGAGACCAGGCGCGACAGGAAGGTCGGGAAGAAGTGGAGGGGGTGCCACCACTGACCGAGGAAGCGCGCGACCTGGCCACGATCGAGATCGGGGCTGTGCTTCACGCGCGCGAAGAACCGATGGTTGATGAGCTCGGCGCGACGATTGTCTTTCATCAGCGCCTGTCGAATCGTTGGGATCATCGCTGCTTCTCCTTGTCGAGAGCTTGAAATGAAAAAAGGTAGTCAGGGCTTGTCCGCGACGACCACGCCCCATGCGAACTCGCCTTGATCGATCGCGACTTCGATCTCCTTGCACGACGCTGCAAAGCCGAGCATCCAGTCGCGCGCGGCCGGGTTGGCGGTCTCGGCGGCGCGCGCGGTTGCCACCTTGCCGAGCACCTGGTACGTGCGTGCAAGGTGCGGCGACAGCTCGCGCGCGAGCCGGACCCGGAAGCCGACCTGCTCGAGCGCTTGCTGATAGCCGACGAGCGAGTAGCCCGAGGTCCAGCGCACGCGGTCGTACACGTGCTTGCGCGCGCGCGGGCTGATCTCGAGCGTGGGCTGCAGGAAGTCGGAGATCGCGAGCCGACCGCCGGGCGCGAGCACGCGGAACATTTCGGCGTGGCTGCGTGGTTTGTCGGGGATCAAAAACAACGCGTCCTGGCTCACCACGTGGGTGAATTGCCCATCTTCGTACGGCAGCTGGGTCGCGCTGCCGTGGCGAAAGCTCACGCGCTTGGCCACCGCCGGCGGCAGCTCGCCGCGCTTTTGCACAGCGAACTTGACCCGCTCGAGGCTGAGGTCGAGGCCCTCGCACTGGCACGCGAACCGGCGGGCGAGCGCGAACACGAAGTTGCCGCAGCCGCAGCCGACGTCGAGCAGGCGCGACGACGCCGTGATCTCGGCGTCGTCGCCGAGCAGGCGCGACGTGGCGTCGGCGGCGGCGTGGTAGTCGGTCGTGTTGCCGTCGGCGAAATAGCCAGTGTGCAGGACGCCTTCGCTGTCCCAGAAACTCAGGTAGTTCTGCGTGCTCGCGTCGAAGAACTGCTCGACGTCGCGCTCGGTGAAGGTGGCGGTGGAGGTGGAGGTGATCATGCGTGCCTCAAGGTGAGGGAGAGGATCAGGTGACCGCCGTCGGATCGACGGCCGCGAGGTGATCGGGCAAGCCACCGGCCGCGCACGCGCCACCGTCGACGAGCTGCACCGTGCCGGTGATGAAGCCGGCGCGATCGCTGGCGAGGAAGGCGGCGAGGGCGGCGAATTCGGCGGGATCGCCGATCCGGCCGAGCGGGATGTGGCTGGCCTGCGCGCGCACGCTAGCCTCGTGATCGCCCGCGTAGCGCGGCGCGAGCTGGGCGGCGAGTCGCTCGACTGGCCCGGTGCGCAGGTACGCCGGCGCGAGCACGTTCACCGTCACGCCCGATGCGCCGAGTTCGGCGACCAGGCCTTGCGCGAATCGCACCAGCCCTGCGCGCGCCACGCCGGAGAGTGTGTAGTCCGGGACCGTGCGCACCACGGTCTCTGACGCGATCATCAGCAATCGCCCCCAGCCGCGCGCGCGAAGGTGCGGCAGTGCAGCCAGCGCGAGCTGGATCGCCGGGAATAAGGACGTCTGCGTCGCGTCGCGGTAGGCGTCGATCGCGAAGCGCAGCGGCGGTCCCGACGGCGGCCCGCCATTGTTGGTCACCACGATGTCGAGCCGCCCCAGCTCCGCCGCCACGCCATCCACCCACGCGCGAATCGCGTCGTCGTCACGCACATCGACCCGCGCGCTCAGCACGCGGCCTTTGCCCAGCGCGCGCAAGTTGCGCTCCGCCGCAGCGAGCCGGTCGGCGTTGCGCCCGCAGATCGCCACATGCGCGCCTTCGCGCACCAGCTCGTGCGCGATCGCAAAGCCGAGCCCCGCCGAGCCGCCGGCGATCAGCGCGACTCTATCTTGCAGACCGAGGTCCACGTTCGCTCCGGGGCAGGGGTTGAGGATGAGAGTGGGTGTGGTCGGAATCGGCGCGGTCACTGGAGGTCGCGTCGTCGCGGGAATGAGAATCCGCGTTGGCGTGCGTGTGCGCCGCGTCAGCAGGTGCGTGCGTGGTTCCGCCGATGAGTGGGTATCCGTACTTCCACATCAGTGGCCATGCCAGTGCGATCGTGGTCAGCTGATCGCGCGTGGGTAGCTCATCGCGCCATTTGCTGTCATCGGGCCGGATCACCGTCGGGCCGGACCGGAAGCGATCAGGATTGCCGGTCACCGTATGGTTCGGTTGCAACTCGGCGACCCGACCGTGCAGCGGCAGTGTGCTTGGATCGCCGCCGACCAGCTCGACGAGCGAGCGCAGCACGTGAGCCGGCTCGCGGATGAAGTCTTCGTAGCGCACGAACAGCGAGCGCTCCGGATAACGTACGACGAGCGCGCGCGACGCGAGGTTGAACGTTAGCCAGTACGCCGTGCTGCGAAATGCCGACAGCGTGTAGGCGTAGTCCTTTTGCCGCATCCACGAGTGCGCGGTCGCACGCGGATCGCGCACGAGGTGCACGTAGTACGCCTCGATGCCCTCGACATGCTCCAGCAGCGCCGCCTCACCGGGGATCTTCGTGCTGTCGACGATCACCTGGCAGCCGGTCGCCTCGCCGATCGCGCGGTACGTGCGCGCCATCGCCTCGGCGTGCTGCCGACGGTCTTCCGAAGCGATGCCATCGCGCAAGGCGCGCCAGGTGTGCCGAGTGCGAATGCTCCGCGCCTGCCGCGCGCACACCTCGCGCGCGTAGGCATCGCGCGTGTGAGCCGCTGGCTGCTCGCGCTCGAGCACACGCGACCAGATCGGACACGCCACGAGGTCGAGGCCGCAGCCGCACTTGGTGTTCGAGCCCTTGCCGTACGCGTTCTTCCACAGGAAGTGGAGCTCGCCGACGTGGAAGAAGCCTTCGACCTCGTTGAGCAAATTGCCAATGATCGTGCTGCCGCTGCGGCACCAGCCATTGATCGATAACACCTTGATCGTCATGTTCAGGCGAGGGCGGCGATCGAGAAGTGGGTGGGCAGGTGGATGGCGAGCGCGGTCTTGATCTCGCCGCGCACGGCGAGGCCGTCGCGCGCGAACGTGCCCTCGGGCGGGCGATCGAACGCGATCGTCGAGCGCTGGCTGTCGAAGATCGTCGCGCCGGCGTAGAAGTCGCCGACGATCGCCTGGCCGGCGTTGATCATCCGCGTGCGCACGATGCGGATGCCTAGGTTGGCAAGCCCGATGAGCACGTCCTGGCGCGGGAACAGGTACTGAAAATAATCGGCGGGGTTCATCACGATGCCATCGGCCGAGCCGCCCATCTGCTCGACGTGCTCGCATGCGGCGAGCAGCGAGGTGACCGGGTCGGCGAGCGCGGGCAGGCGGCGGAGGTTGGGCATCTCGAGCAGGCCGCGCATCTGATCGCCGCCCTTGCCGAGCGCGAGCGACTGGTTCTCGGCGGTGCCGAGGCGGACGAGCAGGCGAAAGTCGATGAAGGTGGCGAGTGCGACCGGATCGGCGAGCAGGGCCTCGGGGACCTGCACCCACGCGCGGGTCGGTTGCAGCGGGACCTTGCCACACTGGAAGTCGAAGCCGGCCTCGAGGCGGAGCGCTTCGTCGCGCACGCGCTTGGCGGCCTCGCCGGGGCGGGTCTCGAAGAAGTGCGTGGCTTCGGGGCCTTCGGCTTTCACGGTCTTGAATAGCGCGCGCATCGCGATCCGCGGCCGGCGCCGGAAGCCGGGGAAGCTGTCGGTGATCGTGATCGGGAAGTCGACGCGCGCCGACGTGCCGGCCTCGGCGTACGCCTCGGCGAACGCCTGGCCCGGGGTGAGGCTGGCGGGCTCGGCGGACGGCAGGATGGCGGGCGCGGCCAGCGATGCAGCGGCCAGCGATGAAGAAGAGTGGAGCGAATGCATGGTGGCCTCGGATGTGTGGGTTACTTGGCTTCGGCGATCTCGACGACGTCGACCGATCGCGGCGCGAGGTCGGCGTGCGAGGACGCGCGACGTTGCATGACCTTGCGGATCGCGCGGATCAGATCGTCGCAGTCGGCGCGGGTCAGCGTCGGCGACATCGGGATGTCGATCGCGTGCGACAGGTGCTGCGTGGTCGCCGGCAACAGGGCGCGGATCTCGGCCGGGCTCTTGCCGCGGAACAGAAACCGCCAGTTCCAGAAACAGCGCACATTGGGATCGTTGGCCGACCCGAGCGCGCGCGCGTCCACGCCTTCGCTGCGCAGCGCGGCGGCGACCTGCACCACGTGATCATGACTGTCGTGCGGGAGGCGGAAGATCAGCGAGTCGCCCAGGTAGCTGCCCGGGAAGACCGGCTGGCGCACACTGATGCGCTCGAGGTCCGCGATCTGATCGACGACATAATCGTAATGGCTGCGCAAGATCTCCAGTCGGCGCGGCAAGCGCGCCATTTCCGCGTGCGCGAGCGCGGCCCGGATCTCGTCCATGCGGAAGCTGAAGAGTGGGTAGTCGAGATCGCAGATCTCGGGCGGAGGACCCGCGAAGTGACGCTTGAAACGCCCTTCATAGGCACCGGAGAGCACCACCGCCTTGGCGAACTGCGTGGCATCGCGGCACACGAGAAAGCCACCTTCGCCGGTATTCAATGACTTATCCGATTGTGTGCTGAATGCCCCGGCATCACCGAACGTGCCGGTGTGCTTGCCGCCGGCGACGACGCCGAGCGAGGGCACCGCATCCTCGACGACCGGGATATTCCACTTGTTGGCGACGGCGAGGATCGCGGGCATGTCGCTCGCGAAGCCGCGCATGTGGACGACCACGATCGCGCGCACCGCCGGCGACATCTTGCGCTCGAGATCGGCGACGTCGAAGTGCAGGTTGTGATCGCACTCGATCAGGAGCGGCCGGCAGCCGGCGAGCACGATCGCGCTCGGCGTCGCCGCGAACGTGAATCCCGGACACGCGACGAGCGCCCCCGGCTCGAGCTCGAGCGACATCAGGCCCAGGGCGATCGCCGCCGTGCCGCTCGACACCGCGAGCGCGTGCGACACGCCGAAGTAGCTGCGGAGCGCGGCCTCGAAGCGGCCGGTTTCGGTATCGTTGTACGCCCGAAAGTCATATCGGAAATACAGCCGATTCGCCAACGCCTGGCGCGGCGCAACCAGGTCCTCATCGTCGACGAAGACATTGCCCTTGTCGTAGGTTGGCCAAGGGAATGTGCGAACCGATTCGTCCATATGCTCCCCATCTTCAGCAGCTGATTGCCGGTGATCTCCCGCAGCTGCTCGGAAACGCTCAGGCCGGCCGGGGCCTAGACCGCGTCCGCGCCGGCCAGTGGCGGCAAACGTGATGGAAGCTCGGTAGGGTTCATGGCGCAACGCTACACTGCGACGTCATCGGCCGAGTCTAGATCTGCCGCCGCGTCACACCAGCTAGGGAATTCCCTAGGTGGTGGCTGTCCGCGGTATAGGATAAGGCGGACTCGAGATCTCCGGATGGGATATCCGGATTCGATATACGATCTGCCTCATATAATCCGAGGTGATCTGCTGCACTAATCATTGCGCTATCCGGGGACGATCGCAGCGGTGACAATCCTTCGAGTTGGCTTGACTACGGGCCGAGCCGAGATGATCGGCATGAAATGGGTAGACGGTTAGCTCGTCGACAACCCCGATGCGCACCTGATTAGCGTCATGTCTCAGCTGGCGAGTACTTGCTCCCTCCCTACGTGTAGTTGGGGGAGGGCTGGGGTGGGGTGAAGCAACCTCGCGATGAACTTCAACGGTGCGGCAAGCTTGTACAACCCCACCCCAACCCTCCCGCGCAAGCAGGAGAGGGAGTTGCATATCGCGCAGCTGAGACATGACGCTAATCAGGGATGCGCAGTGGGCCTTCGATGACGAGACACGCAACGCGATACGCGATTTGCTCGTCCGGGCTCGCATCCGCATCCGAGGTAGCCCGGCACGGGCCAGCAACGAAATAGCCCGCATAGCTTTTCGTCAGCCTGATTCTTTGGCGGCACACCAGTCTCTAGTTGGTGTGCCGCAAAGAACTTCGCGTACACGAGCGACCTATTCGTCCCGCTCGATTTGCAGCTGTCCATCGCTATGCACGCGAAGGAAGTAAAGCGCAGCGCGCAAACCTAGCACTTGCGTTGGACTCAACCGCCTTGCGTCAGCTGATCCATCGTCCGCCTTCGTTCGGCGGGACGACTTGTGCTTGTTTAAGAGATTCCGAATGACGCACATCGCCAACGACGTGCCAGCGAGCCTCATGAGGTTGGCGTGTCGCTTGGCCTGCTCGGGCTTCAGAGATAGATGAGACTCGTTGATGAGCCAGAAGGTTACGGAGGGGTGGACGTGTGTCGTATCATCGCTGCAGATCATGATCAGCTCCTATCAAGTTGGTCGTGATTCAGCGGATCGTGTGGGTTCCAGCCCATGCGGTCCGCGCTTTTTTACTGCGTTACTGCAATGGTCACCGACGTGGCCAGCATGCCGAGATGGCGCCGGTGACAATCTGACCATAGCAAGTGGCAGGGATTTACGATGTAGGCGCTCGCCGACTTAGTGCGTGCGCGATGGCTCGATAAATAATGCAATGAAGCTTATGTGCTGTGGGATCAGACACGTTACGGAAGTTACGGCGCTCCAAAGTGTTTTGCCAACACACTAGCCAGTACACCGAAGACCTTGGCTCCCCATCGTTTCATCGTGGCGGCATTTTCAGATTCCATCCATCCCTCAGCGAAGTAAAGGGATGCGCCAGTCTTGTAACTGAAATGTTCGGCGAGGCCGTCCCGTTCTCTCCGAAAGGCATCCGGTGGCAGGCCTGAGCTACGAAGCTCGATGTAGCGCAAGACAGCCTGACTTGCGAACAAGGTTGCAGAGACTTCAGTTTTTCGGTCCGGGCTGCCCTGCCAGTAGACCATCACCCAGCCGTCGTCGTCCCCCGATACCCCAGGCGTGCCGGGTGTTAGCGGCGTCCTTGCTCTTGTTGAGAACGCGCTGAGCGATTCACCGCAAGCGTTCGTTCCGGTGCGTGATGCACGGGACGCCAGAGATGCCTATCAAATTGCATTTACACAACTGCAAGCATTCAGAGGGCAGGACGCAGCCAACGACGTGATTCGCCAGGCGGTAATTCAGGCACGCAAACCCCCGGCCCCAGAGTCAAACCAAGCTCAGGTACCCAATTGGAAAGTTTCGGAGACATGTAAGGAATTGGATGCAGACCTGGCCGGATGGTACCTGCGCCCCTCTTTGAAGGCGCTGGGGCAGCTACTCGCAAACCATCCAGGTCGCCTGGGCCGGACAGTCCTTACCACCAATTTCGATCCCCTCATTCAGGTTGCCGTGCAAACTGCTTGTGTCCGAACGATTTTCGCCGTCGATCAGAGCAGGATTGGATGGCATGACCTCTCTCCTTGAAGATGTCATCCACGAGTCGCATCAGTACAGCGATACTCCTCGGGCCCCCATGCTTTCACCCGATGAGAAGTTTTGTACGCAAGAAAAGTGAACTTGAAGAAGTAAGACGAGCGTGGCGTTGAGGCCTTCAAGGCTTGGTGATGATGTCGCCGAAAATGTGCCGCGAACAACAAATTGGCCCGACGCGACATGATGCTGGCCTTTTATGATCACTGGCTAGTAATTGACTTTCGTTCTACCCATCCATTGCGCCACCCCAACCCGATCGCAACGCGGACAACTTTGTAGCAGTTCGGCCATAACTTGATTACAGACGGTCGAAAAAGTCCGCTGACTTGCGGAATTTGACGCTTGCGTCAATCATTTGAATTAGCCTCCCTCAAACAGCGATCGGAAAAATTTTTCTTCACAGTATTTTGACAAACAGCGTCTTAAAGATGATGCCGGGAATCGCAGAAACGGCTGGCTCAATCAGAGGCTATCCGGTCAAGACATCTCTCGCGGGCGGAGCTTGGGCGCCAAGGCTTGGTCGTGCCTGACCCGAAAGTAAGAGGGTAGAAGTGGGGATGGAGTTCATGGCACATGGTTGAAGGGGCCAAAATGACAAGGATGACGCAAGAATGAAAATGGTCGTGTCACGTATTGAGTTTCGGCCGGTGGGGCAGGGTGCCTTTATTCGGGGCCAGGTCAAAATCAAAGACTTCGCATCCCAGGGGCCAATCAAGCACTTTCGGTGGGTCTACGATTGTGGAGCGGATGCCAAGAAAGAAATTATCGACGCATCCGTCCATGATCTAGCCACTGATTGGACGACGAAAGAGGCGCTCGACGTCCTGGTCATATCGCACTTTGATAAAGACCATATCAGCGGGCTACCCACGCTCCTTACGCGCTATAAATTTCGCCGAATTTTGATGCCTCACTTGCCGCGCCTCGTTCGTCTTTGCGCGGTATTAGAACATCTGGCAGAAGAAAATATGACACGCGCGGTGGAGCTCTTGGATTTTGCGGATGACCCCTTGCGTTACGTCAATCGAATGGGTGGTGATGATGTTACCCAGATCGTTCTCGTTGACGCGCCCGAGAGCCAAGAGCCTCCGGGGCAAGAAGAGTCAGACGATGTTGGCGATAACACGACTACTGCACTCCCGGAGAGCGACTACGGTGAGCAGACGCGTCCTGATACAACAGGGAAAGGAGGGCTTCGACTAATTTCTAGCGGCCGCCCTTTAATCCGGACGGAAATGTGGGAGCTGGTTCCTTATGTGGATGCAGCGGCTCGCACACTGTTGAATTTCGCAACGCAGGACCACTCTGAGTTGGAAAGTAAACTCAAAGATATCTGGCAAGCGCGGGATGATTTCAACGAAGCCACGGAAAACGCCCGTGCTGCTGATGATAGCGTGAAGCAGGCGCAAAATGATGTGGTTGCGGCAAAAAAAGAAGTTGCTGATGCCGAGCTGTCCAAGGATGGTGTATTTATCAATGTAAATTTGCCCCTAAGGCAGCAGCAGAAGGTGATGGAAGCACTGCTCGTCGAGGAAAATGAAGCGCTGAAGGCAGCAAAGAAGACGCTAGGCGAAACAAAAAAGAAGATGGAGCGTGAAATCGGACAGCTCAAGACGCTCGTCTATGCAAAGATGCACAAAGCAAAGAAGCGAGCACAACGACCTTCTAGGGAAGCGGCATTAGATAGAAAGCGGGGTCTGACCGCAGAAGAGAAGAATGCTATCTCTCTTATGATCTATATGGGAGCCATTACTGAGCGTGGTGGTTTAACTTGTGCCAAAGTTGGTGCGGGCTATGTATACGATAGTTTTGCTTCGCCAAATCTCTATCACGAGGGCATAAATGGTGATGGTTTTCTTTTGACTGGTGATGCCGGGCTTCGGGATGCCGAAGCTGTCGACCAACTGATGACGCATCTTACGCGCAACCGCATTAAGAGGCTTGCAGTTCTCCAGGTTCCGCATCATGGATCCAAGAACAATTCATCTCAGTACACCGCGTCGAAACTTTTCGCGCCCTTCAACGTGATGAATGCCAACCCATTTGGTCGTTACGGACATCCTCATGAAGAAGTAGTTAAGCTTTTTAGTGGCTATCCGCATAAACAGGTGTCACTAGCCAATGCCCGAGCGTTCGACGCATTTTCCGTGGTCACCGCCGAGACTACGGCCAACTATCCGCATGAAGAGGTTCTTCCGTGGCTATGGGAAGAAGGATGGCTCTGGTAGCTTCACTGTTATTCCTTGGAAAATAGGAATCAAATTAGCCGCATCAGTTGGTTACGCATGGCGCATGGGCGCAGAAGCACAGTTACGAATCGTCGGGAGGCGCTCTTGTGACGGCAATTTATTTAACAATCAAGCTGATTCATGAGCCTCGATTTGCTTTCCGATGTTTTTACGAGCCGTTTCCAATACCTTTTCATCGTCCTAAATTGAGGAACATACTCGGAGAGCATGCATTACGTGAGAGAAGATATTTCCGCAATAGATTGGAACTCCGCAAGGCGGTTGAGACGCCTCCCGTTTAGAGGCATCGCGATTCATCGGCGATAAACGGACTATAGGAGTAGGGGGTAATGAAGCGTCTGATCATCTGTGCTGACGGCACCTGGAACATTCGTGACCAGGTTGGCGAGACCAAGCAGAAGCGTCGTCCGACTAATGTCACAAAGCTAGCGCGCTCCGTGCTACCGCAATCAGCGGACGGCATTGACCAAGTGGTGTTCTATCACGACGGCGTAGGCACCGGTCACGGGCTGGACAAATGGACAGGTGGGGCTTTCGGCAGTGGCGTCGAACAAAATGTGCGCGAGCTGTATCGCGCCATTGTGTATAACTACGCGCCCGGTGATGAGCTCTATCTGTTTGGATTCAGCCGTGGCGCTTTCACCGTTCGAACGCTCAGTGGGTTCATGAATTTCGCGGGACTGATCGAAAAAGGGGACGATTATTTCGTGCCAGACCTGTATGCCTGCTACGTGGCACAGCAGGGCCCGGGCACCGACTTATGGGCACAAGCCAACCGTCATACCAGACATCTGCGACCTTGCCCGCCCATTCGTATGATCGGTGTCTGGGATACGGTCGGTGCGTTGGGAGCGCCGGGTCTGCTCGGGCAGTTGTTCAACGCCAATAAATATAAATATCACGACATCAGTTTGACGTCGCACATTCACCATGCCTACCAAGCGCTGGCGATTGACGAGCGACGAAAACCCTTCCTTCCCAGCATCTGGGAGAGGCCCGTAGGATGGGCTGGTGTTCTCGAGCAAGTGTGGTTTTCGGGTGTACATTGCAACGTAGGCGGTGGCTACACCCCCGACGGGTTGGCCAACGGCGCACTGCATTGGATGGCCGACAAAGCGAGAGGACTGGGAATGGAGTTCGACCAGCACTATCTGGCGTTCTTTGAACCCCATTACGACTCCTATTTGGCGAATTCAATGACGCTGACGTACCGCTTATTGAGGCCCGTAACGCGTCCCGTATGTCGTGGCATTGATAGCTGCGAGAGCATCCATTCTTCAGCCTTTTCTCGAATGAACGATCCCAAGATGCGTTATCGTCCCGCCAATGTAGCCACCTCGAGCCAATCGTAGCCACGAAGCATTCGACGGAGCTGTCCCATGTTGTCGAGTCTGAACAAGGATTTTCTCACCGCAACACCACAAGAACTGACCAATCGACCGCCATTTCGACGGCTTCGCGGCTACGCCTTTGACCCGAGCTTATCGTTGCAACTGGATACAGCGGCGATCAACCATGCGATTATCGAAGTGCCTTGGGAGTCCAACTTGAAGCCCGGCCCGCGCGGCGAATACGTGGAGGTCGTGGATTACGACCCGGCAAGCGGCGCGTGGTATGAACCCGTCAATCTCAATTCCACCGAACTGCTCGCGCAGGATGGTGTCTCGCCATCCGAAGGTAATCCGGAAAAACGGTACCAGGTTGACTTAATTGTGTTAGGCCGAGCACCTATGGTCAGCACGGAAGACCTGGCACCCAGGATTCCACACGTTTTAAATCATGGATGCCCCAATTTGCATCGATAAGGCGTGATATGTTCCATGAAATCCGTAGACGTGAATGACGAGATGGAAGAGACGCTGGTTCTTTCCCTTGGTTCGATCATTGGTGGTTCAACCTTAGCCAACAAGCCATGGGACGATGCGATTACAGATTTGACCAATCGTATCGAGGAGGCACGACGGGGTGTCGAAGCACCATTGAATCTAAATGTGGTGTTTCAGGCTCCCGGAAATATATTGAAGCCGGAGTTTGCTGGAGTTCGAACGGGTCGATTTTCCAAGTCGAGAGCTTTACTAATGGTCCAGGTGGCAGTGCCCGAAGAAGTGCCATCGGATCCGATCATCTACCTTAAAAATGCCATTCATGCTGCCATTGACGAGGCTGGTCGATGGGCAACGAGGCGCAAAGTGACGATTGACGTTTCAAAGTTGCGTTACATAGTCGAGCGGGCGTAATCAAGATCGTAATAACGGTACCAGGTTGACTTAATTCTGTCCGACCGAGAGCGTTTGGGCAGCGCGCAAAAAAGGGTATTCAGGCGTGTGCAACACGTATGCCTGAGGGGATAATTTGATAACGATGCTGAGCTTATGAATCGCAAAACGATTGCACTTCGGCTTTTTTTTCGAATGGCTGTTCTTAGTTGTGGGCTAGCCGTTCGCTTGGCGCACGCAGTCGCACAGTGCACAGTTCCCGAAGTACAAGCCGAATTGCAGAGAAGCTATTCAGGTTGGCAGGTTGTCAGCTTGGAAGATCTTCGCGCCGAAGATCGGGACCTTTGGATCAAGCAGCACGGGACCGATTGCCCAGGTATTTTTAAGGCAAAGCTAAAATCGAAGGCCTACAAAAGCTATGCAGTGACCATCTTCAAAAGAGATCATGAATTGCAGCAAGCGTTGTTGATCCTCAACGATGGCCAGGGCATCCATTCGATTAGCATTTTAAGTGGTCCCCAGGAAGTTGCTTATCTATCGGTTGTTTCAAAAGCACCACCGGGCAAATATGTGGACGTAACCGGGAAGAAAATTGCCGTTTCTCTGGATTCCGTCTTGTACGAAGCCATCGAGGCAGGTTCCACACTTTACTATTTCAGAAATGGAAGATTTAGCTCCATAACTGTTAGTGAGTAGCGATCACGCACGCGTGGCGGTACTTCGATAGCCTTCTTGCATCACGTGACAGCAGTTACATGATGAATGAACGATGAATCACCATGACCCCTACTCAATGTTGTCAGGCGCATCAGTGTTCCTTCTCTGGCCGCAGCTCAAGAACGCAACAAAAATGTCGATAGATACGCGCCAGGCAAACCTATTTTATGAGGAAGAGCAATGTCCTTAGTTGATCGTATGGGAATAATTGCAGCCATTTTTGGTGTTCTTGCTTTTGGAGCGTCGATATTTGTCGCTGTTTCTGCTACGACGAAAAAGTGGCGAGATGGAGTTATTAATGAATTGCGAGGCCATACATTCGGATCCTCCACTGTAGAGCAGGCAGCAGGTGTTTGGGCCTCAATTTTCGAAGGCTACTTTGGAAAAGTATTTTTTTCAATGAAATCCTTCGCTTCAATACCAATCTACACACTCCTAAGTTCGCTCATATACCTCTCCTTATGGTTTTTTCACAACAGAGGGGTTGACATACAAGCCTTCACAAAACCCATGTCGTCCTTAATGATGGAATCTCTTCATGATTATTTCTGTGAAGCCATATTTGTTACTCTATTGATTGACTTTGCCGCTATATCAATAACTAGATTTGGAATAGGAATTGGGAGGCTAAACGGCTTTCTATCCCTAAAATTCATAGCAATCTATATTGTGATGATTTCAGTTTCATTTTTCATTTTTACGATCGGGCTCTACTTTATGCGCTATATAGACATGCTTCGACTTTATGCGGACCTGGCGCCCAATGACGCTATTCCATCGATGCCCTATAGGCCATTTGACGGATTTGATTCTTTATTGAACATTCTTAACACCCCGACCATAATCCACGTAACGACGAGGGGCTTGTTTTCAACCTATTTCATCCCAGAGCCTGTAGTTTTTTATTGCGCGCTTACAAGTCAGCTATCATTGTTATTTATTATGATGTCACATTTATTATCTTGCTTTTTAAGTTTTATTAAAAAGTCATCCATTAATTTGCTTGCGGCCGCAGGAACACCAAGGGGCGGGGCGATAGGCATATATTCGTCAATGCTGATATTCATATTGACTGTAATGACAATATTATTCATAACCGCAATGAGTCTTATGTAAAAAGACCTCGCGAAAGGGAATGGGTCATCACTAAAGACGTAATAGAAGAAACGGCATCAGGTTGACTTAATTATGTTCGGCCGCGCGCGTATGGTCAGCGCAGAAAACCAGGTATTCATGATCCCGCGCGTTTTAAATCATGTCCCAATTTGCAACAGTAATTAAAAATGCAGTCCTGGAAGCCTATGAAATAGCCTTTCGCTGACCGGATGGGGTGCTCTTGACCGATGTAATCGGGTTGGGCAAACCTGGGCAGCGACAACAGGGTGACAACAGGTTCACTTTTCGATACCTGCCGCTGGCCGGAAGTGGACCTTGGTACGGCGATTAGCGATGGTTATCAGGGGTAGTTCGCCCATACTGCTTTCTGAAACGCTATGCTGGCTACACTGTTTATCATTGCCCCTGAAGACCATGGAATTAGAGAGTCAAGTTCTACCTTGGATGGAACGATGGATCATAGTTGATGACGTCAATCCGCGTAGAGGTGGGCAAGGCTCCATCAAACAAGTCCGGGGAAAAACGTGCGGTCGGCTCGGTGCGCTCAAAGAAATGCTTCCCGATCCAGTGGATCGGGAAGAACGCAGACGACGGATGAAGCAGGAAGTTGTCGGCCTGGCTAAGGTAATGGGCAAGGGTGTGCCTGCGATCTTCGACTCGAACACTGGGCATGCCCGCGAAGAGGAAGAACTTTATCTTGTTCAGGCTTGGGTCGATGGCGTCAACCTTCAGCAATATCTCAAGAGACCATTATCGATCGAGGGAGCACTGAAATTCACGTTGTCGCTAGCACGCATCGTGGAGCGCTGTCACGGCAGCCATGTCTTACACCGCGACATCAAACCGGAAAACATCATTATTGACCCTAGTGGCGAGCTCTTTCTGGTCGATTTTGGCATCGCCTGGCTTCCTCCCGATGATCGCGAGGGTGACCATGCCACACGGGCAGGGCAGGAGCTTGGAAACCGCTTTCTCCGCCTGCCAGAGATGGCTGCCGGTCAGCCGCGTGACGACCCGCGGTCGGACGTGACGTTCGTCGTGGGAATTCTGTTTTATCTGCTGACTGCCACATACCCGAGGACGCTGTCTTTCGGAGGAAACGGCTTGCCGCCCCACCGACACCTCCGCGAAGCCTTTCCAGTCGCCACGCGCGATGACCCTAGGATGCTCAGGCTGACAAGTCTCTTTGATGTTGGATTCCAATTTACACCAAATTTCCGCTTTCAATCGGCCGGCCGCCTAATCGAGCGCCTGGAGGAAATTCTTGATCCAATGCCCACTGAATCCACTGCTGTTATGACGACAGCCATAGAGCGATACCAGGAAATGATGCGCGAGCACGAGACTGCTAAACGCCACACTATTCTCATGTCAATGCGAGAAGCAGCCGTGGCCTTCGAACAACGCATTCGCACGCTTGCGGCGGCTCAGCATATCGAGCCGATCATGATGGCGGGAAGCCCGCTTCGCGAAAATGACGCATGGGTCACGACTATACGGTTTCGGCAGATAACAGGAGGCACTGAGGTAATGGCCTACCAAAAGGTTCAGCTGGATGGAGCGGATGTAATTTGCACCTCCAGGGTTGACGGCACTCCTTGCGATTACTATCGCGGACCAGCTGCGGACTCGCTGCGACTGATCGAGGAAGTGGGTCGCCATTCCGGTGCTTTTTTTGCGATGGTACTTGACGCCTTCGTCAGAAAGGTTGCCTCTCGCCGTTCGTTCTTGAAACTAATCGAATAGAAAAGGGCAAGGCGGCCAGACAATCACGTGGATTTCAAAATCCATCAGCGGGAAAGCGGTAGACGTGCCAGTAAGCGATTCACTCATATTATCGTGGGTAAGGGGACACTCGGGATGGGTCAACTAGCGGACGTTGCGTTTTTGGACCCTTCCCGGCCAATCGCCGAACCGTCGAGGAAGTCAGCACATCAGACACATCACGACCTAGGATTGCTGCCGAAGCTGATTCGCAACATGGAGGCCGCTGCTCGAGCTTTTGATTATCGGGAATTGACGCTAACGTCCACGACGAAGGAAAACGTTGCCTTTTTCGTCGAACATGGTTTCAGAGTTGAGGATAGCCCGATAGGCCGATTTTCAATGGAGACGGGTAAAGCTTGTTCGGTGAACACCGTCTTAGGCTGTTTCGATGGGCAGTACGCGAATGGCTTGCTACGCCTTCGAATGCCCCGCGGATCGACCTGTCGAGTTCGCCGGTGGGAGGGAACTTGCCTATCGCTGCTTGCCCAGGTTAGGCTACATCCTAGAGCGCAGGTCCTTAACGGGCCCAGCGGACCCTGCCAGGGGCGGTTGGCTCGACCGCGACAGCATTAGTGCGATTCCATTTGCACTGCGAATCCGCAGTGCGCCACGTTGCCACCCAGCCGGGTTGGTTTAATCGAGCCCCAACATTCCGGCGATGCTTGGAGGCTAACGTGCAGTCACATCCTCTGTTTTTTTCGAAGTCTCTCGTGACCGAGATTCTCGGCTACGCCCGTTCTCGTGGCTTGAAATTCAGCATGTCGCATGGGCGTGACCTGGTCGCGCAACTGCTGGTCGAAAAGTCCTATTCGCAAGCCATGATCGCCAAAGACGATGGCAAGCTTGATCCGGTTAGCTCTGACGAGCAGCGCCAGGTTCGCCTGTGTGCTAAGTTTCCAATGGATGCCGCTGAGATCAATGAACTTGCAGCGATAGTGCACCATTTCGTCTTCTGGGCTGACGACCGTTTGAAGCTCGTGATGACGCTTGGGAGGGCGGTGTGTGAGGGTCGAATCGATCCACCGCCATCCGTCACGTGGGCTACGATCGATGAGTTTCTCGCGCGCCATCAACTAAGTCGCGCTGATGTAGAAGCTGTTCCGGCAGGTCCTGAATTTATCCATCGTGGACGTCATCTGTCTTTCGTGCGTCGGGGGCAATGGTGGTACCTGATGGAAGACTTTCTGCTGCAAGATGCCCAGGGTCTGAGTGGCCACCTGTCGGTGGTCGTCGACGGCGTGATGCTTTTCGGTCGCGGTCGTCTACCGGATCATTCTGCGTTGAGCTGGGCTTTCGGGGACGAACACTGGAGTCTCAGCTGGAGAACGCATCGCATTGCCAACGACGAAGATCTGGACCTGACGTTCGACGAGCTTGCCAACGGCAGCTAGCGCGGAGCCTATTCGAAGGGATTCGGCTCAGCAGAGTTGAGCGCCCTGTGGTCGGGGATGACAGCACTCCCGGCTGCAGAGCGCTCGCGAACTCAGTGGTTTGTCAGGAACAGGGCCTGAACCCGCCCCACATCTGCAGTCCATGCACTCTCATCGTTATCGATTCTTCGTGACTCCTTAAAGCCGGCGTTCCCGGCGATTTGTCCAAATGCCCGTGACGGTAGGGTTGGCGCGAAAAGACCTGGGCTGGAGAATGGTGCGCACAATCTACGCAGGACGAGACAGCTCAAAGTGTCCGTCGGTTCGTGCGCTCGTAAAGTAGTTGCCCTTGAGCTGTCCGACCCCATTGGCAGGAAAGAACCTGAGAATCGCCGATCCTAAGTACGGAGCGGGGCTTTTTTCAGTCTTCAATTTAGGCGTGACGCGGTAGACGTAGTACAGAATAGGTCTTCCCGACTCTGCGTCTTTCTTGGGTTGCGCCATCAATGTCTCGGAGTCTGAGTCGTCCGCCGAGACCTCCATACTGATCGCCAAGAACGTCTGCTTGATGGTCGCTTTTGCCTTCGCGACTCCGCACTTTTGACCTTGTCGCCAGTGAATCGTCATGTCCCACTCACCCTCAAGGAGCGGAAAGAATCGCTGATTGAGGCTCGGAAACTTTTTCCAGATGTACTTCCAGCCAACCGACGTCACCAGCATTAGCACCAGATAGAGCGTTGTTCCATTCCGCAAGACGACATGAAAGTTAAGCGGAGATCCGGAAATGACTGCCGCCAGTAGGAGCGCACCCGCATACCCTATCGCGATCCAGGTCACCAGGCGATTGAATGGCAAAAGGTTGATCATGTCGTGCCCTCAAAATGAACTTCTACTCCTCTGCGAAACACCGCTATGCCGAATCCATTGCTTGCGATACCTGCCGCAGTCACTTGTGATAAGGCGGATCCAAAGAGCGCCGCGAGATAGCGCCCTCCAAATACTTTTCCATAGTCAATCTCAGCATTGGTGACGATCGGCGGGGAGAAGTACTGCGCGATCTTCAGCAATTGCCCCTGTGTTGATATTACGTGGAACCCATCGTGAAATTCGCTGGTGAGCGTACTGATATGGGCGAGGTAGTCGTCTGTCGCCACGTGACTTGGTGGCGCCGAGCGTGGTCGCAGTGAACATATCGGCAGAAGGTCGGGCTGGTCGCAAACCAGAACCCCTATACCCGAAAAGGCCGGCCCCGCCTTGCCTTGAACCCGGTAAAGCAGTTCCCTCAAGTCCTGCATTGCCCCTCCCTGCGCAAGTCCACCCTAGGTCGACGGAACGATCGGATCCGATCTCGTCTTAAGCCCCGATTCTAGCTATCTGCATGGCTCAGGTGGTACGCGCGAACAAAAATAAAGCGACGCGGCAACCTCAGCGAGAAGATGCCCGGCCGCAAGAGGTGCGTGGTCGTGGCCCTGGCTCAGTAGAAAGCTCGCCGGTTAGTTCTGAAAGCTTGAATTTATGAACCAAACCCACCGCGAGCGGACTATATGAAAGGCAAGGGGAGGGGGAGGGGGGGGGCTTGAAAATGTGAACTGTGCCTCAAATTCCCGTTAAAGCAAACCTTCGGCGACCCGATCACGCCCGTCTCATAGGGCGAGACCTGCCCCCGTTAGGTTCGATCTCAGTAGGGGTACTGGAGAAGCGGGGCGAATGCCGATGAACGAGCTAAGTAAGGAGGGCGGGGCAGGAAACCAGTCCCCTCAAAGCGCTGTAAAAGTGGGCGGACCATTTCAGATATTGGCACTGTCTGGTGGCGGCTATAGAGGGCTGTTCTGTGCGCGTATTTTGGCCGATCTTGAACAATTTACAGGTCAGCCGACCGCAACGTATTTCGATCTGATTGCGGGAACTTCGATTGGTGGAATTCTCGCACTCGCTGTGGCCGTTGGCGTTCCTGCCGAAACCATGGTGCGGTTGTTTGAGACTCACGGTGAAGAAATCTTCAAGGCCCGCATCAATTTCATGAATTTCTGGCGCTCGACGTACACCCAGGAAAGGCTTGCAGAGCTTCTCCAAAGCGACGACGTCTTCGGCCAAAAAACGCTAGGGAGTTGTGCGCGTCCGGTTATCATCCCGGCGATCAACTACAGCACAGGTAGACCCGTTCTATTCAAAACACCTCATCATGAGGACTTCTTTAGGGATCAGAACCATCGGCTGGTCGACGTGGCTCTCGCTACGAGCGCAGCGCCGATGTACTTTCCGCGCCATTCGTTCAACAACAGCCAATACGTCGACGGTGGCCTGTTCGCCAATGCGCCGGGGATGCTGGCGCTTCATGAAGCGCATCATTTCCTTGATATCGGTTACGAACAAGCGCGGCTGGTTGCGATCGGAACCATGTCTTCCCGGTTTACCGTCAACCCAGCGAAGAATCGACAAGGCGGAATGCTCGATTGGGGTGGGATATTGCCTGCCGCAACCCCTAAGAAGCTTTTCGGTCTGGCGATCTCTGCCCAGGAAGCGCTTGTCCATCATCAACTCGAACACCTTCTAGAAGAAGGGAATTATTTCCATCTTGACGATGTGCTGACTGACGAGCGCGCTCGGGCGGTGGCGCTGGACAAGGCGGATAAGAGCGCGAGAGAGGTTTTGCTCGGGTCGGCCGACGAATGTTCAAAGCGATTCCTCGGCAACGAGAAGTTTCGTGAGGTTTTCAATCACAGGGCGACATCCAGAATCCGCAACGTTGCTGGCAACGCCCCTACTATGAGGAGTGAAGTCCAATGTTGAGGTTGAACAAGCTGTTTTATTACGGAACCGATCCTCGGTCCTTCGATCAGGTGATCGAGCCGACGGACCATCAGCGTAAGACGCTGCAGGACGCCAGAACCCTAATCCGCGACCATTTGCGCGCGAAGATCCGTCACGCGACCAAGGCTGAGCTTCAAATGGATCGGATGGTGGAGCCACGTTTTCGCACACAGGGCTCTTGGCGCTACAAAACGTGTATTCAACCCGCGCAGGCGCCTCAAGAAATGGACTGGGACTTTGGCGTCTATCTACCCGTCACCGTGTGGACTGAGAAGGGGCCGCCGCATCGGATGGCGAAGGTTTACTTTGATCTTGTCGAACGGGCTTTGAGTGACCTCTGCGCCACCCATAGATGGGAGTTGAATTCGTCAAAAGATACTTGTGTGCGCGTCAAGATCGCCCCGTGGGGGCACATTGACGTTCCCCTCTACGCGGCGCCGATCGAAAAGTTCGAAAAGATCGTTGAATTGGCCAAGTTGGAGGCCAGAAAGGCGTTTGGACAATATTCTGATAGCGCAGCGTTCGATGAGAGCTTTGACGAGACGGCCGCATTTTGGGATGAAATGGATGAGATTCACCTGGCGACGCGTAGTGGCGAATGGAAACCCTCCGACTCCGACGCCCTCGCGAAGTGGATTCTGGACCGCTTCGACGAACACGGGCCGCAGCTACGTCGTGTTTGTCGGTATCTGAAAGCGTGGCGCGATTTTCATTGGAAGGCAGGTGGCCCTAGTTCTGTCTTGCTGATGGTTATCGCTGCACAGTCGTTTCAGCCGTTTGAACGGCGCGATGATCTCGCACTCGAGGCCACAGCGAAAAAATTGGCAATATCGCTCCGGGGGGACGTTCACGAACCAGGAGTAGATAGCGGTAAAGAAAACTTCAATCCCCTCAATGGCCCGGAGCGGCGAGTCGCCGCTGATCTTGCAGAGAGACTTTCTTCGACACTGCGCACCGCGCGCCATTACGCCACCAATTCGGCGCGGCAAGCGCTCGTCGATCTGCGCGGACAACTTGGCTTACGGATATCGGATGACGTGGAGTTGGTCGATCCCGATGACGGGACGGAGGTCGTACGCCAAACGCCGCCTACTTTAGTGCCGCCTCCCGTCGTTGGTGCCGTCCGGTCGGGCTAACATGGACGGTGGTGATCGCGGAAAGGTCTTCAGGAAGCTGCGGGCGCTCGGCTTTACGTCGGCCCAAAGTAAAGGCGCGACCCGTAGCTTCGAAGGCACGCTCCACTGCCGGCATGGCGACATTCCCGTGCGACTGGACATCATTGACTGGACCTTTCAAACCTATCCGACTATTCGGTTGCTGAGCCGGCCGTCGTTTGTGCCGTCAGTTCTGCCGCATGTCGATGCGTCTGGCGAGCTTTGCTACTTCTCGCCCGGCAGTGTTGTCCTCGATCGCTACAAGCCTGACGACGCGCTATGGCAGTGCATCCATCAAGCGCAAATTGAGTTGGATCGTCTTATTTCCGACGAGGCTTATCGTAAGCAGGAGTTCCACAAGGAGTTCGAGGCCAACTGGGCTGTTGGCCAAAGCCCTGAACCCTCTCCCCTGTTGTTGGGGGAGGTTTCAGTAACAGATGGACCTATCGACTGCTTTCAGATTGGCACTGACACCGAACATTGGATGATCGTGTCTGGCGATCGTGACGCCGTCGAAAAGCTTTGCGCCACCAGGCGCTGGCCTCGATGCGATCCCCTCGGGGAGAAATGCTGGATTTTGAAGAGCTCGAATTGCCCCTCGTTACCGACCAGCGGATTGCCCTCGACCGTGCAAGAAGTGCTCGCCTGGATCAAGTCGTGGGACCCGCAGGTACGCAAGACGATCCATGACATCTGGGGGAAGGCCGATTACTTAAAGCATAAATCGATGATTTTTCTTATCCAAACGCCGTGCGGATGGTGTGGATTTGAAGTCGAACTCGACCTGGCGAGGCGGAAAGGGTGTCTTCGCAGACCAACTACTTACCGGCAGTACCTTTACGGCTCGGGGGGGACAAGGTCAATCGCGCGTACACGGGTCTTCAATGTAAGTGCCGAGTACATCCACCATCGCAACTTGCTGAAGACGGGGCTTCAGGGCAAGCGAATCTCCCTTGTCGGTTGTGGGGCTATTGGCGGACATCTGGCACTGGCTCTCGCCAAACTGGGTGCTGGCTTGGGGAGTCACGGCGTGCTACGGCTAATTGATCCGGATATATTGCAATCTGAAAACTTGGGACGTCATCTTCTGGGGCTCGAATCGATTTTCGAGCCGAAGAGTGAAGCTTTGAGGCGTCACCTGCTCGGCCAGTTTCCGCTGCTGAATATCGATGCGCAGCAGCGTCGATTCGACGCGTCGGACTGCGCATGCGATTTGATCATCGATGCGACCGGAGAGGAGGCCCTGGGCGAAGAAATCAACTACCAGCGGCTATCGTTGCCACCCCGATCCCGACCGCAGGCCTTGCACGTCTGGATACTTGGCAACGGGGAATGCACGCAAGCAATTTGGTGCGACACCAAGAAGCATGCCTGCTTGCACTGCTTGCGTCAGGAGGATGCCGCTCGGACCAAACGGTTTGATCCGATAGTGACTGCGCCGGAGGTGCGAGTTCGAGGCTGCGAAGCCTTTACGCCCTATGCGATATCCGCGCCGCTGACAGGCGCGTCGCTTGCGATCGATATGGTTACGGCTTGGCTCGCAAACTCACTTAAGCTACGTTTCCGCACGCGAGTCGTCGAGGGAGCAAATGTTCGCCCCATCAAGAGCCAGGACGTCGAACCTTTGAGCGGATGCGCAGCGTGCGGAATCCAGTCCTAACCGTCAATCCCTTCGAAGCAGAGGCGTTCGTTTTGATCGAGCCGTCGGTCCTGGAGGTCTTGGACCAGTTTAGACAAGACACTACTCTAAAGCCGGAGAGTGGCGGGATTTTGTTAGGCTATCGGCGCGGCCTGCACCTGCATATCGTGGAGGCTACGCGTCCCATGCAAGATGATCGTCGATCACGATTTTCTTTTGATCGCGCGCCCCATGGTCATCGCCAGGTGGCAATGCGCCGCTGGCAAGAAAGCAATCGTCAGATTGATTACTTAGGTGAATGGCACAGTCATCCGGAGTCATTTCCGAGCCCTTCGAGCATCGACATTCGAGGCTGGCAGGCCCTTGCTGCATCCCAAGGCAAGCCGATGCTGTTCATCATCGTTGGAAACGACACGACCGATTGGTTTGGTGTGGGCGTCGGTACCCAAATTACGCAACTGACGTTTTGATCCGTAAAAACCGCTGGTTTGCCAACGCACCCACACCTGTGACGCGCTCGATCGTTGGTCAATCGGTTGGTTGGACTGCCGACGGCGAGCGCACTGTCGTCGCGTCGACGGGCGATGGCGCCAGCAAGTCCGCCGCCCGACTGGTCAACAGACTGCCCGCCTGGAAATACCCCATCATGGTCCCGACGCCGCGGTGTTCGGTCATCGCCATCACCTCGCCGAGCGGCACGCCCTGGCGGCCGGCTTCGGTGACGAAGCCCGAGCGCAGGCTGTGCGCCGCCCAATTGCCGTCCAGCCCCGCTAACTTCGCGCGCCGTTGCACCATCCGCGCGACATGATCGGCGGTCAGCGCGGTGGTCCCGACCGTACCGCCGCGGTGCAGGCGGCGGAAGAGGGGGCCAGTGGCGGCCGGCGCCGCCACGAGCCACGCGGCGAGGGCGTGGGCGGCCGGACCCTTGAGCGGTTTTTCCCGGCGCACGCCACTGGTGTCGGTTTTGGTGGTGCCGAGGGCATAGAGCTTAGGTGTCGGCATCCAGCCGGCGCACGTCGGTGACCTGCAAACCCACCACCTCCGAGCGACGGCGGCCGCCGCCGCTCCAGGCGAGGAGCAGCAGGGCGCGATCACGCACCCCGCGCAGCCCGTCGGTGCAGGTGGCCAGCAGCGCCTGCAACGGCTCGGCGACCACCGCGGTCTTCTTGCGCACCGTGACCCCGCGACGGGCCTGCGCCTTGCGCGCCTGCCGCAGGAGCGTTTTCACCGCGGCGGCTTCCGTCGGCGGCTCCCAGCCGTGCACGCGATGCCAAGTGGCCAGCACCGCCAGGCGATGGCTGGCTGTGGTGTACGCCAGCGGCCCGGGACGGCCCTTGATGCCGGCCGCGACCAGCGCCGCATCCAGCGCCGGCGGCAACGTGTGGTCCCAGCCGCCGTCGTCGGTCGGCCGCGCCAAGTGATCGAGCACGAACTGCACCACGACCGTCGAAGGCAGCGGCGTGTCGCCCAACGGTTCGCTGTAGCGTCCCTGCAGCCAGGCCGCCCAGTAGGTGAGGGCGCTGCGGTAACTGCGCACGGTGTTGGCCGCAGTGCCGGCGGCGACAAACGCCGCCGCCGTGGCCTGGCTGGCCTCGTCGAGCGTGGCCAGGTCCAGCGGGGCGGCTGGCATCGTCCTCGGTACAAGCGTACGATCCATTACGTCCACCGTATCAAAAGCAGTGAATAGGTCGGATAAACTGCACTTATCGTACCTAATCGCCAAAGGAGCTAATCATGGCAGTAGGAGTGCCCGAAACGGACGTGTTTGCGGCGGCGGACGCAGTCCTCGCACGCGGCGAACGGCCGACGGTGGAGCGTGTGCGCACTGAGCTCGGTCGCGGCAGTCCGGCGCGCGTAGGGCAACTACTCGAGCAGTGGTGGGAGCAACTGGCGCAGCGCTTGAAGGGTCACGCGTTGCTGCCGGAGTTGCCTGGCGAGGTGGCGCAGGCGTTCGCGGAGGCGTGGCGACTGGCGCTCATGCACGCCGCCACGAGTGCCGAGGCGGCACTGACAGAGCAGCAGAACACCCTGTTTGCTGAGCGAACGTCGTTAACACAGGAACGCAAGCTGTGCGAGATCGCGCTCGCCGCAGCCCATGCGGACCTGGCCGAGGGGGCGAGCAAGGTGGCCCAGGCCGAGCTGCAGCTCGTCGAACGCCAGGGCTTGGTCGACCAACTCACGACCCAGGTAGCCGACATGCGGCAACAGCGTGATCAGCTACAAAGGCAGTTTGAACGCCAGCAGGCAGAGCTCGATGCGCTACGAACGGAACGCGCCGCGACCCAGGCGCATATCCGCTCGGTCGAGGACCGCGCGCACCAGCAAATGGACCAGGCTCGCCAAGAGGTCAAAGCACAAGGGCAGCAACAAGAGCGGACGCGACGCGAACACGCCAAACGGGTCGCCGAGCTTGCGGCACAGCGTGATGCCCTGCAGGCGTCCGTGCGGACGACTGAGCAAACCATCGCCCATCAGGCGGGCCGCCTGGCGGCTCTGGGGGCGGTCGTGGCGGGTCAGCGGGCCGCAGCCCGTCGCGGTCAAGCCGTTAAGGTGGAGAAGCCGATATCCCGCACACCGAGCACCGGACGATCCACGAGACGCGAACCCACTCCCTCCAAACCGGTCAAGGCACCTCGAGGCCCCGGAGCTCGTGAGCGACGCTGACTGACCCGGCTGTTGCAGCAGGCGTGTCACTTAGTGAGACTACCCGGGCGTAAGCTCGTCTAGGACAGGGGACCCATGGCCAAGGAAAGTCAGCTTTCAACCAGCGAATTGAGCAGCCTTCGAGTCAGGCGGCTCATTTTTCATGTGTACGACCCGCGACTCCCTGAGGAAAAGCTTCAATGCTTGGACGCCGAGGTCACGTTGGATGGCACCACCACGGCTGTCTTTTTCGAAGAAAGGTTGCGAGCTGCGTCGCAAGGAACGCAGTTCGTGTTTGCCGGAGAACACCAGCCAGTGCGGGGGCTGTGCGAACGCCTCACCACAGCTGCTGGCGAATATGTGGAGCTGTCCAAGGAGATTGCGGACGCCTTCAGCAAGCACCATCGCGGTCGCCAAATGGCGGCCGGGGTGATCATTGTCGCACTTGCCACCGTGGAAACCGGAGGGCGGATGCTGCCCTTAGTGTTTATCCTGAAGTTGGATCACAAGCCGGCCATGACTTACAGCCTCGCCCAGGACGAGGAGGGCGATACCACCGCCCAGATCCAGCGCATCGTCAATGCGCTGGTCGAGGACAAAGCGGCCGTGCAGCGAAGTGCGCTCATCGACATCTCCGATCAGTATGCCTGGGACGTCCTGGCCTCCGAAAGGAATGAAGGGGCGGCGCCGGAACTTCGGCATTTTTTTCGGGCGTTCCTGAGTGTGGTGCCGCGAGAAGATGCGAGCGTCTTGACCCGCAAGGCTGTCACCGCCGTCAGCGCGTGGGCTAAGGAGGTCGCTCGGACCGAGCTGCCGCCGGACGAGTCCTGGCGTCGCTACCAAGAACGCGCCGCCCAGTACATGAAGGATCATGCAGAGTTCGACACGGACGACTTCATCAAGGCTGTCGTCCGCGACGAAGACAGGGAGCGCAAAACACGCGCATCCGCCTCGTTGAGGGAGCGTCTGCGGGACCAGGGTATTGCTGGCCAGGAATTCCCCACCAAGCCAGCCTCGCTACCCAATAAGCTTAAGCGCACGCAACTCGTCACCGAGGAGGGCGTGAGGATCATCTACGAAGGCGACCAGGGAGCGGGCCGTATCGAGGTGCAGGATGATCCGGAGCATGGAAATCAGGCCAAACGCATCGTTATTCGCACGAGCCGCATCACCGAGAAGGACGGCGGGTGATTGGGAACCACGCACTCCTTGATGCTCTAAGGCAGCTTATTGCCGAAGCAACTAGCGAGGAGCATCGCGACGCGATATCGCTGAGGGGTGATGATCACTCGGCGGGTGCGTTGCGCATGTTTTTGGAACAGGCCGGCGAAGCTGGCTTACTGACTGCACCGCGGATCAACGATGAGCCCGGTGACGCCGATGATTTGTCTCCGGGCGACACCTGGAGCTTATCGCTGGGCAAAAGCTCGCTCATTCAGGTACTGGCGGTGGCTGGCCTTGCCGATGACACGACCTTGCTGTTTCTGAGTGCCGCTAACTTTCAAGAGTGGGCGGATCGCCAACTGATTCTCGCCGAGGGATTCAGCTGGACTGGACAACTCACTATCTTGATCGATGGCATTGACGCGAGTGTCGCAGGCCCCAACTTGCGCGCCGCGGCGTTAACGGCGGAGTTGCCGCCCTTCGATATTGAGGCAAGAACAGCCTTTCCGTCTCGGGATCAGCTCACCTCCTTAGTCTATTTTTCCTCTTCGGTATCCCGCCGACGCCTCACGGACAGCGCGCTCACTCAGGGGGATCTCGGAAGCGAGTGGTTTACACCATTGCGTCACTGGGCCGAGGTTGATGCGGCTGAACTGCTGACGCACGAGATTGCCGTGCGCGATAGTGCACCCATTGGCATCCTTCGAGGTGCTCGCCGTGCCGAGTTAAGCATCGTGGGGACAGAAGGCGCCCCCACGGCGAAGGCATTGCGCAATATACAGGCGACGGTCCGCTGGGTCTTTGCGGAGCACGCCGAGGCCCGACACGCACTCATCGTGGATCGCTTGGGATTGGAGCACATCTCGTCGGACTCTTTGCTGTCCTTGACTCGCCGGGCGATAAAGGGGGCACTCGAGGAGGCAAGGGACCGCTATCGGCTATTTGTCTTAGAGAAGAAGGATTCCGCTTCCAAGGAGCTACGCGACGTTCTTAAAGACGTACGGACTCAAGCGGATCTTTATTCATCGAAAGTGAGGGACCTTGTCTCGAATTCGCTGCGCGACGTGCTCGCGAGTCTTCTCTTAATAGGCTTGGGGCTCATAGGGCGCCTGGATGCAGGCAAGTTGGCAGAGCTACTAAAGTCCCCTGCTGTGGATGCTTTCGCACGACTTCTTGCGATCTACTTTGTTTTGTCTGCCATAATTCAAATCACCGTCCAAGGGCGCGATATGGCATTGACGCGAAAAGAGCTGCTGCGATGGTTGCAAGCAGCCAGGTCACAGCTACCAAGCGACGCCATCAAAAGTGCCGTGGACGACGGCGTGACACCAAGACGAAATACCTTCATTGCTGCGGCAGTCACTGTGGCCATTATGAACGGAGGTCTCGCGGTATCGCTTTACCACTGGAAAGATCTTCTGCAGTGGATACTCAATTCGAGCCAAGGCGGCTCCTGAGTTCAACTTGGCTCGGAAGAGTCTATCCGTAAGCTCGCGCACTACATAAGTGTGTTCGGCGATCCGTGGTATTTCTCGATACATCTACCTTATCACTGGTTAACAGGGGCGAGGAACATGGCAGTTCTTGAGGACGTCTTAGCGCAATCGACTGGCGCTCAATTTTTCCGAGCCGATTTGCACATACATTCGTACGGAGGATCGCACGACGTCAAAGATACATCCATGACGGCGAGCGCAATTGTAGAAACTGCGCTGCGCGAAAACCTTTCGATAATTGCGATTACTGATCACAATGAAATTGGAAATGTCGGAGCAGCTCTAACGGAAGCGCTCGGTACATCACTACTTGTAATTCCTGGCATCGAGCTTTCCACTGCACAGGGGCATTTGCTTTGCTACCTGCCGAATCTGGAGTCGCTACAAAAACTGTGTGGCCAGCTGTCCATCGTGGACCGAGGAATGCCCAATTCACGTTGTCAGCAGTCCGTGCTGGACTGCCTCAATTTACTCCCGGCACTGGGGGGCTTTGGCATTCTTGCACACGTAGACGTGGCATCCGGTTTCGAGACCGAGCAGCCGGGCGGGTCGCCACATAAGGCTGATGTTCTGTGTCACCCAGCGCTCTTAGGCATCGAGCTGAAACACGCGAACTCGCCCATCAGTTACGCCGAAGGCGACCCGGACGCGACTCGCGCGGAGTTTGGTAAACGACGCATCGAGTGCCTAAGGCTTGGATCGAAGCAGTACCTGGCAAGGGTTCTAAATTCGGATTCCCATAAGCTCAATGCCCTCGGCCGCAATGCCGCGAACCTGCAGCGGGTCACGCGCTACAAGATGGACACGCCGTCGTTTGATGGATTGCGCGTTGCTCTAGAGGATGCCGATGCACGGGTTCGAATTGAGGATCAGATTCCCCCGGCGGTTCCGCGCATTCTCGGCGTTCATATCGATGGCGGATTTCTTTCTGGACAAGTCATTCATTTTAGCTCGAACCTCAATTGCATAATCGGTGGGCGCGGTACGGGCAAATCAACTTCGTTCGAGACAATTCGCTGTCTATCGAGTGCGCCCAGCGATAACAAAGTCATTGACTCGGAAGTGTGGCCGGATGAGCTTCATCTCTTCTGGCAGGATCAAGCTGGGGCGATCCACGGTCTGCTCAGACTGAAAGATGGTTGTCTCGAGAATCTCGATGATGCCATCAATGGCCCGACATCTTTCGATATTGATTGCTTTGGTCAAGGTGAAGCCGCCAAGATCAGCAATGAAGCGCAATCGGATCCATTGGCACTCTTGCGCTATCTGGATCGATTCATTGACTTAACCGACGCAATGCGTTCTGAAGAGGAAGCGCGAGAAGAGCTGCTTACGCTTCAATCGGAAATCGAAAAGGCAGAACAACAGCTTCAACTCATTCCGCAGTACGAAAGTTTGCTCCAGACGGCCAAACAACAGCTCACGGCACTGAAGAAGCCAGAGGTCAAGGAGCTCATCGAACTACAACAGCATTTGGCCAGTGAGCGTGAGCTACGCCAGCAAATAGCTGAAAAGCTTCAGGACGTAAAAGAAGACATCAGACGCGATTCCTTCAAAGCGTCACTCAAGGAATTGAGAGAACTAAGCGATCCGTCACTTTTGGCTGTCGGTGGCGTTGAATTTGGAGCCATAGTTCTTGGCGCCACTGCATTTGAAGCCGTTTTTGAAAACACCGAGGCTCAGATTAGCCTGGGCTTGAAGCGCTTTGAAGCCGTAGTGTCAGAGCACATCAGCGCGTGGAAAGCAAAGGAGAACGAGTCGCAACAACGTGTTGACGCCAAGCGTCGCGAACTTGAGGGCATGAACATTTCCTTTGACATGTCCTACATCTCTAAGCTGGCAAGGGACGAGGCCGCGCACCAACAGCGCGTCACGAGCCTCAAAACGTGGCAACCATACTTAGCTGAACGGCAAAAGCTAAGGGCCGCCGCACTCAAACGACGCTGGAACGCGCGTGAAAAGGTCAGCATGTTGCGCGATGGGTTCGGCCGATTAGCGAGCGCGACGCTCCGCGAGGCGCTATCGGATCTTCAGGTCAGCTTGAAATACGCCAAGAACGCTCACTCGCCAGAGGCTTGCGATCTGATCATTCAGACGATGGGGTGGCGAACAAGCCAACAGGCTCGCGCAGGGCGATTAGTGGGGGACTTGACGGTGCCCACGCTCCTCGCCGCCATCGAGCGCAATGACATTACGTCCCTCACGGCTCTTAAGACGCCGGAAGGCATAGGGGTCTTCAAGCCGGAGGAAGCGCGGCTAATTCTGCAAAAGCTAGCGGCACCAGAAGTCAAGTACGCCTTGGAACGCGTGCCGCTGCATGACCTTCCGCGCTTGCAGGTATCACGCGCCGTCCAGGATGTCCAAGGTGGCGTGAAGTATGTAGTCAGGGAATTCTCTAAGTTGTCACTCGGCCAGCAGCAATCAGTGTTGCTCGCGCTGATTCTCTCGGCGAATAGCAACAAACCGCTGATCATCGATCAGCCGGAGGATAACTTGGACGGCGAATTTATCTACCAAACACTTGTTCCGGTATTAAGGCGTGCCAAGGAACGTCGCCAAGTGATCATCGTAACGCACAATCCCAACGTGGCCGTTCTCGGTGATGCTGAGCTCATCGTTGTAATGAAGGCGCAGAATGATCGCGGGAAGGTAGTTGCACGCGGTTCTATCGATCATCCGGAAACACGAGATAAGGCGTGCGCGATTTTGGAAGGGGCTCACGAGGCCTTCGTGCGGCGAGCCAAAATGTATGGCCTTAAGATCCGAGACATGTAAAAGGAGCTTTGGCCACAAATGGCGCCGAAAACGGCCTTGCACGGATCCTCACAACGGTGGCTCTCAAAAGCCATAGAAGGAGAAGCACTTGTTACGGATTCAGAAACCCCTATCACCTGTGCCACCAGTGTTACGCAGCGCTGAGGCCAAGAAATGGAACCAGGAGCTCACTAATCACTATGCAAAGGCGGACTCATCTCGCGCGAGAACGCGCGCGCCTACGCCTCCACGTGAGCTCTATAGCAGGGAGATCTCAAAGCGTCTTTTATCCCTTCAGAAGGGGCGATGCGCCTACTGTGAATCCGAACTCTTTGAATCGGCGCGTGTGACGACCTATCGCCCCTTGTCCAACGCAACCGATGAAGACCGGGGCCCGGACAGCCCGGACCACTACACCTGGTTTGCGCTCGAGTGGCGAAATCTCCTTCTGCTATGCAAAGTCTGCGAGCACGCAAAGCGCAACATTTTCCCGGTGCGGAATAGTCGCATTCAGCCGATGTCCACGTGGGAGGCCGCTGCAAGCGAGAAACCCTTGCTGCTTAACCCCTTTACCACTAGGCCGGAGTCGCATCTATTGTTCTTGCGCAATGGCGCATGCATTCCGTTGAGCTCTCGAGGGGCAGCCACTATAGATACATTGAACCTCAACCGGGCTCAACTGATTGTTCATCGAAGAGAAGCTAACGAGCGGGCCATCAAACTACTGCTATCCTCTCCTCGGCCCACGGAAAGA
The DNA here is from genome assembly GCF_030160275.1 of Dyella flagellata. GTDB lineage: Bacteria > Pseudomonadota > Gammaproteobacteria > Xanthomonadales > Rhodanobacteraceae > Dyella_B > Dyella_B flagellata. Next base: position 41,241 of record NZ_BSOA01000010.1, on the reverse strand, counting down.
GAGATTAGATGGCTTTTTGACACAGGCGTAGCCTTTCCTGGCGCCGTATCTATTTTTCTTCGGCAATTGTGTTTGGACTTGGGTATCTCCATACCCGACAAGCGTTCTTTAATCGCGGCCGTTACCGAAAGTCTCATGCAGCTGCTTGCGAGGCGCAACTCGCCTCGTATTGAAAAAGTGGCTACAGATGTGGGGCAACAGTTGGCTCGCCGCGCTGCTTCACGCTTTGGACGAGAACCAGAAGGAAATACCTCTCTCGAGCCAATATCTACTATCCACATTTCAGATTTTAAGAGCATAAAGACTCTTAGGCTTGACTTAAACGACAAAGGCGAGAGCGATGGCGCTCCATGTCTGATGGTGCTCGGTGAGAACTCTGTGGGGAAGAGCTCGATCTTGCAAGCCGTTGCTCTCTCGTTGTGTAGTCCCGGGGCGATGAAGCGACTCAAGCTTGACCGCACTAAGTACGTCCGCCGCGAAGCGAAGAACTGGGATGTCCCAGGCGGAAAGACGCCTTCGGTCGCGCTTACCTTCGGCGATAGCGAGCAACACCACTTTATGTGGCCCTCGACCTCAGCAGTTCAGCGTAATCGCAAACGGAATTTGCCCATGGTCTTGGCGTATGGCGTGACGCGCTTGCTGGATGAGGAGAAGACCTCGCTTCAAGTCCCTATCAGCCCTCTCTTTGATGCGTCTCACACGCTGCCTAATCCTGAGCCATGGCTTAGAGACTTGAGTGACCACCGGTTCAATGCTGTCGCCCGAGCGCTACGCATTATCCTTGCGCTAAGAGATGGGGATGACATTTATCGGGAGGACGATACCGGTCGACGGATAATGGTTCGCACGCAAGGTCGTGTAGCTCCTCTGTCGCAGCTAAGTGATGGGTATAAGTCGCTACTGGCCTTGATCGTCAACATAATGTCCGTCTTGTTGAAGGATCGCCAAGACCTTGAGTTCGCCGAAGGTGTGGTTCTCATCGATGAGATTGAAAGCCATCTTCATCCGCGATGGAAAATGCGCGTTGTTGGCGCGTTGCGAAAGGCGCTACCACGTGTCCAGTTCATCTTCACGACGCACGATCCCCTGTGCCTGCGGGGCATGAAGCATGGCGAAGTTGTGGTTATGTATAGAGATCAAGAGGGTGAACTGCATGCGCTGGCGGAACTTCCAGATGTGTCCAAGCTCCGCGTAGATCAGTTGCTCACGTCCGAATTTTTTGGGCTGAGCAGTGCGATTGATCCGGAACAAGACAAGCTCGCCGCGCAGCTCTCCGAACTTGCGGCCATTCCAGAGTCACAATTGACTGACCAACAACGACGCAAACGCGACGAGCTCTTAGCGAACTATCCGGGCGTACAGATCATCGGCAGTAGTGTTGATCGTCAAATTGTCTCTCAGGCGATTACGCGGCACCTGGACGAGCAAAGCCAGCAGTCGTACTGGTCTCACCTTGACGCAAGGAAGGATTCGGTGAAAAGGATCCTAGAAGCACTCAAGCGGGCATCAGAACTATGATTTATGTCGATCGCCACACTGTGGAAGCGCCTTCCTCGCTGTCCTCAGCCAACGGTGCTGCGCAAAAGGAGTTGGAGCGCGCGAGGAAGTATTACCGCCGCGTCGTTGACAAGGCGTTTCCGTTCGAAGCTTATAAGAACGATGATGTCGTTGAGAAATTGGAAGACCTTTTTCACGGGAAATGTGCGTATTGCGAGCATCGTTATGCCGCCGGCGCAAAAGTCGACGTCGAACACTATCGGCCGAAAGGGGGCGTGAAAGAGGAGCCGGACCATACGGGATACTGGTGGCTCGCCCTGGACTGGGACAATCTGCTTCCGTCATGTATTGACTGTAATCGCTCGCGCTACCACGAGATTCAACCTGGCGGCCCTGAATTCGACGATCGCACAACACCATGGGAGATTCTGTCGGGCAAGGGTAATGCCTTTCCAATAAAGGGGGCTGCGCGCGCTCAGCGCCCCCAAGACGATCTCAATGCTGAGGATCCGCTACTCATCAACCCGACCGTACGTGACCCGAGCGTGCACCTGAAGTGGGCGACCCACGACAGAAGGAGCATCGTTGCCGCGCAATGGTTGGAGGCGGAGAACGCGCCTGACCCATACGGGGAGGCGAGCATCCGAGCCTTTGGCTTAAACCGCCCCGCATTGGTCGAAGATAGGACGGAGGTCCTGCGCGGCCTGATGGCACGAGCGCAATTACTTGAGCGAAAGATCGCGAGAACTTCGACAAAAATTGGGATAGACCTTGAGGAGGCTCTGGAAGAGATTGTTGCCGAACTAGTTTTGCTTCGGGACGAGGGTAAAAGCCATCGACGCTATTCTGCGGTCGCGAATACATTCCTTGAGGAATTCACAGGAAAGATCGGAACCAATCTGAGTACGTTGCTGGCGCAGCTGGATGTCGCGGCAACTGGAGAGCAACGGGGGGCGGTCTGATATGCGGGAATCCTCTCGATTTTTGATGTTCTATATGAGCGCTCAGCGCGCTTGTACTTGGCTAGGCTTGGGTGCCGGCGAGATTTCGATCGGATCTGGAAATCCCCTTGCACGGCTGCAGTGGTTGCATAGCATGCAGCGATACCTTCTGGCGAAGATCTCTAGCGACAAGACCCCATTTCTATCGGAGTTAATTGCTTCGGGAAACGCAAAGCCGGGCAAAGCGTTCATTCATCACGGACCTTTCCGTGGAAAGGGATTTAACCAGAGGAATAAGTCGGGACAACTCTCAATGACTTCGCAGCCGGGTGGAGGTCTAAACGAGTCCCTGGTGTTGAATTTCGGTCGCGACGGACTCCTAAACGACACGGCGTGGACCCGATTAGCCTCACGTGCGGCGTCGTTCGTGATCGCCTACATCACTGAGACGGATGGCGAAACCATCAGTGCCATCCCTATCGCAATTGGCGATCTCATCGAGGAAAACTATTTTCAAGTTCCTCTTAGCAGCATGGGCCAACTTTGGATGAGGGCCAGCGATATCGAACAGTTCAAGGATGCTCAGTCGTACGAAACGGAGGATTTGTCCGACATGCAACATGTCTCGGAACGCCAAGTGAAGCATGCGCTGACGACTCTCCTTGGCGAGTCCGGCCCGCCGAAGGATTGGGGCGGAGAAATGTGTGACTTTGTGTCTTCAAACCTTCGAATTGATCGTGAGCACAAAGTTGGGGCTTTTTTGTTGAAGGGACCATCGCGGTTTAGAGAGATGGAATTGTCTGACTGCGGCAAAAACGCTGACCAAATCGTCAGGTTGTTCGAAGTGCCCGCTGACATCTATGTCGTTCAGCACTGTCACCGCATCGGCGCCCGCGTACGCGCAACCATGGAAGCATTCGCGCTCCGTCGCTTTTTGATCGCACCATGCCGGATTGTCGCGATGGACGGGTACGCAACGTTGAGGTTACTGCGGGCTCACGGTTTTGTTTAAGCCGGGGATTGTTGCGAGCATTTCCAATGCCAGCGTCGTCACAATCGGAATCTTTGGGATGCGGGCATATTCAAGCCTCATTGCCCTGTCTTTTTGAGCGCAATCGCGCCATTGCATTCGCGCCAGCGCTGGATCGACGTGTGTAGTACGTCACCATGCGATCCGTCTTCCACCCCCCAGCTTGCTGTATTTGTATCCCAGTGGCTCCGTGTTCCGCCAAGTCGTTGGCTGATCCTATCCTTGTTGAATGCCCACTGATCGTTCTGGCGTGTTCCAGTCCGACGGCCTTCGCTCTCCGTCGAAAAATCCGCGCCACCTCCTGCGGCAGTAACGCATCGCCGAGTTCGCCATTGGCCTTCGGGCGGCCGCCAATCGGCCGGAAAAGGGGGCCTTCGTTGATGCCAGCTGCCGCCTGCCACGCGCGAACGCGCGCAATCGTCTCCAGACTCACAAAGCGGTAGTCCGGCGCCGCGCCATCCTGGTTGTTCTTGGAGAAGGGCACGTGCAACGACCACGTGTTGCGTCGCCGGTTGTGGTGCAAATGCTCGACCCTAATGGCCACCAGCTCCGATTCGCGACACAAGGTGTCCGACGCCATCGATAGCAACGCCGCGTCCCGCAAGTCACGCAGGCTGGTACCGAGCGTCGCTAGAATGGCTTCGACACCGGCCATGTCGAGCTCACCGGCCTGCTTACGGACATGACCACCGGTGGCTTTGAGGCGCCGAATCAGTTTTTTCCATTTGACCGGCCAGTCCGGATCTTTCGACGGACTCGGCAAACCTGCCGCGATGTGCACAAGTCCAACCGTATACAGATAGCGATCCACCGTGGCGCGCTTGCGCCCCTTGCCGATCGCCGCCGACAGAAATGTCTCGAGTTGGTCAACGGAGGCGGGCAGGGGAGTTGCCCTGCTCGTTTCGCACCAAGCCAGGTACTGAGTCCAGTCCGAGCGCACCGCTTTCACCGTCGCCGGCGCGCTGCCTTCCGCAAAGTCCGCGGACCAGGCCGCGAGCCGCTCGAGCACGGCTTCGACGGACGCCGCCAGCGCGGGTCGCGGCGCGTGAATCTCGGGCGCGATGGCCGGTACCGAGGTCAGCTCGTGCAGCGCATCCACGAGACGGAGGGGAAGGGTGTTTGGCTCGGTCATGGTGGGCATCCGAGGGCGGTCAAGATGGCGCCCGCGACCCATGATAGCGAATAAGTGCCATTATTCGCTATCTATTTTGTGAGAAAAATTTTATCAATTTCAAAGAATTATGACGTAAAACTAGACTGGACTTCGGCAAACCATAATTATGGTTTTGCGCGTAGCGCACCATAATTACAAGATTCATGGCGTCTCCATGGTTCACGACGACACTGGTGAATCTCAGCGCAGGATTTCTGCCTTGGGCGAAGAGGCCTCTCTACCAATCTCCGCGATCAGCGGCGGTCCCGTATTGCTGCGGCGTCTCTGAGCGCGAGACCAATCACAGCGTCCGGCTGAGTAAGAAAAACTTCCGCTGGTCTACGAGCCTCGAGACTAAGCAGATCCTCGTGCTCGGCGATACCGGTCTCGGAGAGTTCCTCCGCCAAATCACGCAGACTCATGGACCCTCGTAAGCCATCAAGCCAGTCAAAACGTCCCCATCCTCCTGCATCTTCGGCCGGACGATAAGAGGGAATTTCGCTTAGCGCCAAGAGAAGTGCCGGCAGCTTGGGATTTAAAGACCCGTCCTCAAGAAATTGAAACGGCGGGTAATAAAAGCAGTGCTCCTTGTCGTCCCAAATGCCCAGCAATTGCCCCGTCGATCGCTTTTTGGCGGGATCATCACCTTTGAAAGAGTGAGTGGATGGCCACGCCTCGGTCCGTGCAAGCTCAAGTATGGTGTCACGCCTATGCTTGGCGACTTGCTCAGGACTGGCCAGGTGGTGGTTGGGACTGCTCATCGTGGGGTGGCCTCTATGGTTCCTAACCTTACTCTTTCCTGGCCTTGTTCGAAGGCATTGTTTGAACGGGGGCGGCTTTGGGGCCGTTTGAATCAGGAGCTCCAGCCGCTCCGTAAAATCCGAGGCAGTTTGTCGGCGAGTCCGGCGAGAATGCGGCAGATTGTTGGTCGACAGTGAGTTCGGCAACTAAAGATGTGATTTGGCAACGAAGTGAGTGCAAAGTTGTGATCCGGCATCAAAACGAGAACCTGTGCCGCGCTGAAACGTCCATACCTTTGGCCGCGCCATAAAAATCAGCGTGATACGTGCGCGTGTAAGCAAACTTGTGATTATGCGGCGGAATTTCCAGGCCCGGGACCCAAAGTTGTGATCTGGCAGAAAGTGGTTCAAAACGGGAAAAATTTGGGAGGCTCCTGGTGCCGGTTCACAGCTTTAGTTGGGGAACCTCCCGTGGCGATCCATCTAATAGGTATCACTGATACGTGGCCGGCGTGGGTATATATTTTTGGTAGCTACCGTAGCTACCAAGGAGTCTCGTATGACTGCTACCGCCAAGTTATTTATCACCGGACGCAGTCAAGCCGTCCGCCTGCCGAAAGAGTTTCGCTTCCAGGGCTCCGAAGTCTTCATTCGTCGGGACCCTCAAACGGGTGACGTTGTGTTGTCGGCGAAGCCCGCGTCCTGGAAGGAGTTCTTCGAACTGGCCGATCGCACCAAGCTCCCGGCCGACTTTATGGACGATCGCGAAGACCGGCCTGCCGAAGAAAGGAATCTGTTTTGAGCCGCTTCATGCTCGATACGAACATGGCGAGCTATGTCATAAAAGGACATCCCCCCGCAGTCCGTAAGCGACTAGAGACAGTGCCTTTGGACAGCATGGTCATTTCGACAGTGACCCAGGCAGAGCTACTTTATGGTCTAGCCCGCAAGGGACATCCAGCCGGCCTTGCCACGGTCATTCGAGAGTTTCTGCTGCGCGTTGAGGTCTTGCGCAGGCCGCCACGGTCTACGGTGACTTGCGAGCTTCCTGTACATCGGCCGGCATTGTTTTGGGCGCGATGTGTCTACCGCGCTCCAAATGAATGCGAGAAGTTGTTCGGCATGACACGCCTACCTAACAGCTACCGCATCGGGTTTACTCGGTTGCCAACCACCACCAAGCGCCCTGAAAGCGGCGACCGCCGCGCGTACCGATTCCGTTTGCGCCTGCGCTCGCTCATCAGCGGCGCGTAGCAAGCTTTCGTCGGCCTGCAAGCCTTCGATCAGGCTGACCACACCTTTCGATACGCGGCCAGCATTTCCGCTTGTTGGCCTTTGGCCTTTGGCCTGCTGGATCTGCGCATTGATGCGGCCGAAGTCGAACAGGCACCAGCGCAGGCCCAGTACGCCGGCGGCCTGGTTGGCGCCGCCGGTGAACAGATTGCCGCCGGCCATGGATGTGGCGCTGCCGATCAGTCCGCTCAACGAAAGCTTGGGGTAGTACTCGGCAACAGCGACACCGATACGCGCATTGGAGGCAGCCAATACGCCGAAAGATCAGCATTTTGCTGATGGTGAGCCCTAAGCAAAACTCTTTAGGATGGCGTTCCGGATCTTGGTGAATCTACGGCGGCCGCCCTTGAAGCAACACGACCCCTCCGAACAGTCAGCCCTGGATTCTTTGCCGAAGGAACGAGGGTCTCCAGCAGCTTCCGGCAACGGCTCATTGCTACAGCGGCAAGAAAATACGGCAATGACAGATAGCCCCCGTCAAGTGGCGCAACATCAGGCCCTAGAGAGACTCCAGAGCGGGCCTAGACAAACGGCGCAACGACGGTCTCTGGAAACCCTGCAGCGGGCATCTGAGAATAGCAGTCCTTTATCGGCCGCCGGAGTACCCAGGAGTCCCGGTCCGTTGCAACGCAAAGTCGCGGTCAAGACCGCAGAAACGAAAGCGAGTGATAAGGTGGTGCAGGTGGAGGTTGAAGCTCGTGGTCCGGCAAAGGATTTCAAGGAGGGTTCGTCCGCAAAGAGCATAGGATGGAATGGAGTCGAAACATACGGTGCCCATGTAAAAATCAACGGGGTAGAACCGATCAACTCAGCCGAATACAGCAATAAATTTCTTGTGGCGCAAGCGGGTCACGTCCTTGCGGAACAGAATGGTGGTGACGGCGAGGACAAATACAACGTATTTGGGCAAGACGGTGGCGCGAACAATGGGCCGTATCGCACAGATTTTGAGAACCCCATGAGAAGAGCTGTGGCTGCCGCAGAAAAGAAAGATCCGGAAACCACGGTTAGATTTGTGGCCGTTCTCAAGGGTAAAAACATCGTAAATGGCCCACTGAAGAAGGTGTCGAAAGAACTGGTGTTAACCAAAGCCGAAGACAATGAATACCCATTTTCATCAGATTCCGATTCGAGCGATGATGACGCGCCACTCGCTGCGGCGTCCGGGGGGAGGCAGAAGCGACCAAGCCTCGGACGTGGGAGAGGAGGAGCAAGAGGCGGACGTGGAGCAGCAGCCGCGAGCGGAGCAGCAGCTCAATCAGATTCCGATTCGAGCGATGATGACGCGCCACTCGCTGCAGCGTTCCAATCAGATTCCGAATCGAGCGATGATGACGCGTCATCCACTGCAGCGTCCGGGGCGAAGCGGAAGCGCCCAAGTGGAAAAACAGGTGGGGCAAGAGGCGGGGCAAGAGGCGGGCGAGGTGGCGCAAGAGCCGGGAGAGGTGGCGCAAAAAGAGGGAGTAAGCGGGGAAGAAAAAAGTAAAGGATAGGAGCAAGGGGCACAATATTATTGAGCGTGCAGTGAGTATCCTGCCTTCACGCAGCATGAGTTCAAATGCCTCGAAGATATTCTGTGTTCTCAAACCAGCATCGACTGCTGAGCGAAGATACCTGCCATCGCGCCCTGCCATGATGCCGTGGTGACCGAGGGCATGAGGGGGTTGGCTAGGTCGCCGGCGGCGTAGATGCCGGGCATGCTGGTTTCGCGGCGCTCGTCGACCTTGAGGACAATGCCGAGGGGCTTATCGACTGTGGCGAGGCCCAGTGATTCATGCAAGCTTGCGGACGGCTTGTTGCGCGGATGCGCGAACAAGATGTCGACCGCGACAGCTTGTCGGTCCAATCGTGGAATAGCCTGATTTGATTGTGCGACTGCGGACCGGACCAGACGAGGCCCCAATGCTTGCCGGCGACTACCGATGGCGTGCTCGCTGTCGAAGACTGGGCGAGCGCAGCGCCGTGAAGCCAGATGGACTCCGGCCGCGTGGCGCCTCCTTAATTGCGCATAATGTATATTATGTAAAATTGCAAAACGAGCTGGCACGCGGCTTAGTCAGGCCTTTGGGGTTCGTGACTTGTCTCAACCGGAATCCGTGCCTAGCCTGTCATACCCCCGATAACAGTCCCTAGTCGTCTTGGCTGCCAAAGCGACGCGTTGATGTCATTTCAGGGCTCACCAGATTGACGGCCAGAATGGATCTCGACTCCCTTCAACCCTGTTTCTTATAAGTCCATTCCTTGAGTCCAGTCACCCTATTCCAAGCCGATTCCTCGCACGGCCCGTTTTGTGTGGAGGGACAGACGGTTCGCTCGTTCGTGGACTTCTTGGCAATTTTCGTCAAGCCGTAATCCAGTTCTCTGGGATTGAGGAAAATATTGATCACCTTCAGCTTGTTTGTTTGGCTTGCAGCGGCGATCACGGCCCCCGACATGGAGGCGCCGCTCAGATTGGCCTCGGTGAAATCGGCACCCAACAGGCACGCGCCGGTGAACACCGCACGCTGCAGGGATGTGTTGTTGAACTTGCAGTTGAGCAGGCATGCCCCGGCAAAATTGATATCGTCCATCGCCTTGGCGCTGCTGAAGTCTACGCCGGCGAGGTAGGCATTGCTGAAGATCGATCCATGGAGCGTTGCGTTGCTCACGGTGGCTTTGTTGCCATGGAAAATCGCGGAACTCAGATTGGCGCCGTCCGCCCCGCCGCCCTTATTGAGATAAGCCTGCGAGAATTTGGCGTTGGTCAAATTGGCGTAACTCAATTCTGCCCGGAGTATGCCCGCCGTCGCGTGCTGGATGGTATCCAGCCGGGCCGATTCGAATGTGGCATAGCTGAGCTGCGCGCCGGTCAGATTGACGCCATGCATCACCGCACTCGTAAAAATGGCGTGTTCAAGAAATGCCTCGGACAGATCGGCACGCTGCAGATCGGCACCGGTGAAGTCCGGATAAGTTTCTTCTTTTTCGGACTCCGCCTCGGATGTCACCTTGCTTAGAACGATGCCGACCATGCGCGCGAACTTGAATTTCGCTCCGGTAAGGTCCGTCTCTTCTTTCACGTCAAAATTATCGGGAAAAATCGTGTATTCAGCATTGAACTTTTTCATGCTCTTGGGTCTGCCGTGGATTTTCGCCCCCGATAGATCCAGCATGCGCCAGCTCACTTCCCCAATCACCGCCAGAGGTACTTCTGCTCCGCAAAACAAGGCACGACGTGTCGTTTCATCCGGCTTTGCGTTTTTTTCTTTGTGAAATTCCGGACGACCCGAAATAGTTGCCTTGCGCAGGTCGCAACCGCTGAAATCGATCTCAAGCAAGGTCGCCCCTGTGAAGTCGACAGGCTGCTTGATCGACTCGGGCAGCGTGAACTCCGCCTCTTTGAAGCACGCCCTGGTCAAGGTTGCTTCCTTGAAATTGGCGCCAGCGAGCTTGACCTTCGACAGGCTGGCGCCGGTCATCTTGCATTTTACGAAGCTCGCGCCACCGGCGTCGGCACCGTCCAGTTTCGCCCCATTAAGTACCGCACCGCTCAGATCAGCGTTTCGCAGCGTGGCTTCCAGCAAACTGGCACCGGCAAGCTTGGCTTCCTTGAAGTTGGCATGGGGCAGGATGCATTGCTCGAATTTCGCCCCGGTCAGCGTCGCTTTTTCGAACGAGGCCCCATGCAAACCCGTTTGATCGCCGAAACTGTCTTTGGAGAACGTAGCGTTGGGAAACTTGGCGCCGCTGGCATCCACGCCATCGAAACTGGCTTTGGCGATCACCGCCCCGGTGAAGTCCGCATCATTGATCCGGGCATGGTCGAAATGAGCCGCTTCACAATCGGCCTTGGTGAAATTGGCGCGGATCAGGCGCGCGCCGGAAAAGTCCGCCTGCTGCAAGCGCGCAGCTTCGAAGGAAAGGTCTTTCGATTCCCCGCAAACGTATCTTAACGCCCTCACATAGCGCAGGTCCGAACCCTTCATCGTCTGGTGATTCCACAGTTGCACCACATCCAGTTGCCATGGCTCGTCGTCGAAGCGGCCCAACGGAGGGAGCCAGAACGTCATCTGAGCGTCGCCCTTGGGTGTCCTGGCCATCAGATAGCGATTGGCTTGACGATGCCGCAGACGGACGCTGCCCTCGGAGAGAAAATCCGGATCGAACATGGTCGCCTGGCCAGGGTACAAGACCGTGTTCATCGCTTGAACGTCGTCCTTGAGGCCGGCCACCTTGATAAAGCCGCCCGGCAGCGGTACGTCGCCCTGCTCGGGCGTGACCTGCAAGATCACGCCTGGGGCGGCTCCGCCGCCCGTATCCATGGCGAAGTACAGGGCAAACGTCATCGCCTGCGTTGGCGAGGTGGTAAACCCCACTATTGGGCTGTCCTTGCTGCCGCTCAGGTACTGGCGCCTCGGCGTCACCCTCATCGACAGCTTGTACTTGCCCTGGAACATGAGTGCAAAGTCGGCCTGCGGAGCGGCACTGGTTTCTTCGCGATCGATGCTTTGCACTCGTTTCCCCTGTCATTCTTTCGGCGGTGGCGGAATCCACAGGCTGACGGAAGGTTCGGTGCGCCCGTCCTTGCCCAGGATGACCTCGTAGTTGAGCGCGAACATATTACGCAGCAGGTCCACCGTAATCTTGTCGGCCGCTACGCTTGGCGTTGAAACCAGGAATTGGCCGTCGGGTTCGTACAGGTCGACCCGATAGTTTTGCGGTTCCGCCGAACCACGGTAGCGAAGCACGTACAGATAACCCTTGGCTTCCACCGCGAGATCCAGATAGGTGGAATTTTCCGGTTCGCGCAACTTCATCGTGGAAAGCTTCGCGCTGCCGCCGTCGGGGTCCTTGAAATAGGCCACGGGCTTACCCTCGACATCGAAGGCCTGGATGCGATCATTGCCTCCCTCCAGCACCAGTACACGGCCATCCACGCCGGAGGCAATGGCGCGCGGCCCATTGAGCATGCCCTCGCGCCAACCCTCGCCGGCGGACATCGTCGCGATCGGTGCCTTGTCGTCCGTCGTGGGCTTGACCGGCAGGCGCAGGATGAAGATCTTGTGGGTGCTGTAGTTGATGCCCAGCACGATGCCCTGCGGGTGCAGGATGTAGCGATCCATCGGCAAGGGGAAGCGCCCCCAGCTTTCGTTGCTACGGGTCGCGAAGGTCGGCGGCTTGCCGCGGTAGGTCAGCGCGACGCGGCGTATATGCATGCCGCCGGCCGGATTGTCCGCGGCATGGAAATTTCCCCTTGTGGCATCGGCGAAGAAATTGCGTCCGCTGCCGTCCTCAGGGCTGGCCAGGTCATAGAACACGCCCGGTGCGTTGTTGAAGCCGACCGGAGGTGTCGCATAGGCACTGCCTGGGTCCTCCAGCGTGGAAAGATTCTGCAGCGTGTACATGGATTGATTGGTCGGCGCTTTGCTGGCGTCGTCAAGCGGCTGGTTGAGGCCCGTGGCTTGCCAGCTGTAGGCCATCATCGCGGGTCGCTGAGCCGTGGTAATGGACAGCAATCGCTGTATCGATTTTTCCGGGTGAGGCGACGGGGTGGTTGCGGTAGCCGTCGGCGGCGTTTTGGTCGCCAGCCAGTAATACGCGCCCTTGGCCCGATCGTAGGCAATCTTGGAGGCATGCCTGTACACCGACCAGGTGCCCAGCGGCACCTCGTTGGTGGTGATTTGCAGTCGATTGATGACCAGGGTCGATCCGTCGGTACCCTTGGCATCGAGCCACGGCGACTCGCCCTGCCCGGCCTGCCAGCCGTTTTCGGCGTAGAAAAACACATACACCTTGAGCCTTCCGCCGGCCGGCACCTGGGAGAACTTCACCTTGATCGGGTTGCTCCAGGGCGGGCCGTTCTTCAGCTCGAACACCTGCTTGGGCAGGGTCGCACCCTTGTCGTAGACCACGCTCACGGCATAGGTCTTGGCCAGATCCGGGAAGCGCTTGTAGCGATCGTCCGGGTGCAGGGTGACTTCCAGATCGATAGCCCGCGTAATTTCCGCGTTGAACACCCACGGCGACGATGCCACTTCAATGCTGGTTTGACACAACTGCGCCGCGGTAACCGCCGTGTTGACGACCGTGGCGAACACGTTGAAAAAGGGTACCGCACGCTGTGCCGCACCTTCGGCCACTTTCTTGAGCAAGTATTGGCCAAGCGCCGTGGCGGGCGACAGCAGCATCGGGCCCAACCTGATGGCGACGTCCTTCACGGCGCTCGAGGGATCTTGCGAGGTACCGATGTAGGCCGCCGAGCTGCCAGCGACCAGAAAGCCGGCCACCGTGCACACGGCAAACAACACTTCCTTGTTCGCGATCAGGTCGACCATGGTCTTGGAATTGGTCACCGCCGTGCCGGCGATAAGCAAAATCATCGGCACCGCCATCTCGGCCACCACGGTGACCGCCACACCCACCGGGCAGATCGCGGTGTCGTAGCTGCCGCCGCTGCCAAGACCGCCGAAATACACCTGGATGGTGCGCGCATTCTCCGGTACCGGTATCGAGATCTCGGTCGGATCAGGCGGGATCGGAATGGCGAACACCGTGCGCACGGGCGACACCAGGTCGAGGAACTTGGTGTTGGGATCCTGCTGAAAAATCGGGCGCAAGCCACCGGGAATCTTTTCAGACCAATTCTTGGGCTCGATCACCTTGCCGGTTTCGTCCAGGTAGCGCACGCAGGCCGAGAGATGCCGCAACCATTCGTTGGTGCACGTTAGCGTCAGCGTGCCGTAGGCGCTGTCGTCGGCGATGGTGAACGGACGCACGCCGGTGCCTCGCTCCCCTGCTGCGCCGATCCCCAGCACGCCACTGGGCGATGCACCCAGCTTTTTGGCGCTGATGGTAAACGTCATTGCCGTGCGCAAGTCATTGAGCCGGAAGGTACCGGTGGCGCTCGCCTCAGTCGATACCGGCGGTACGGTCGAAGCGCCGCTGAACACCGCCTCGAACTCCACCTCCTTGCCCTCTTCCACCGTCCCTTTCGGGACCAGCTGCGCGCGCAGCAAGCCGTTGGCATACTCGGGCGTGGATAGCTGCACGAACACGCGGCCGGCCAGCAACTCCTTGACCACCTCCGAACTCAACGCGGTCGGCGCGGGATCCGCGCTTAACCAGGTATCGGTGGTGTTGAACACTTGTTGCTGTGGAGCAGGCGCAAAGCGCAAGTTCGGGTCGACCGACAGTCCGCTGCCGGGCGTGCGATTGGCAAGCGACCACTTGTACGGTCCGGCCGCGGCAACGGCCTCTTCGGCAGCAAGCAAGGTCGCATGCGGCGCCGCGCCGTCGCTTGCTGAAGCTGCGTAACTATCCGTGGTCTTGCCGTACTGCTGCGTCCATTTCACCCCGCGCAGCTTCTCGTCCTGCTTGACCCACTTGACCGCCAGGGCCACCGTGCCACCCAAGGCGCGACGTACGTTGGGATGAAGGATGCGGGTAAAAACGGGCTGGCCTTTGTCGTCGGACAAAGCTTCGCCATCGGGCCCTAGCGCCCGCTCCGTCTTGATCCACCTGTCCCCCAGTTTTTCGATCTCGTATTCCAACTCGCCCGTGTGGTTCAGCGCCGCAGCCACCCACTTGTTGACGATGTAACCGGGCATCTCGTCTTCGCCGCCCTTGGCGTCGAGATAGATGATGTCCGGATGGGTAAATATCAGCGCCTCGGCAGAATCGACGGGTGTTTGCCAAGCGCTAAGGTCCTGGGGATACAGATCGGCGGCCTCGCCATCGGTCTTCAGCAAATGGGCGAAACGCGCCAGCTTCGGATGAACGTCCGGCGACGTGTCACTCTCGCGGATAAGCTGGATGGCCTTGCGCAGGCCCCGGCGCGGCAGATGGATACCCATGTGCACCGTCTGCTCGGCTATCACGCCGTCCACCATGGTCGGTCGCGTCACCTCCATCAGCGCCACCGCGTCGGTGGGTAGCCGCACGTCGATGTAATGGGTCAGATCCCTATCGGAGGCATGCCGCAGGAAACCATGGGCTTGACGCGCCTGAAGGCGGGTTTGTTCGTTGTGCCGCTGTAGCGGAAAGCGCTGAAGACACACATTCAAAGTAAGCTCTTGCGACGCTTCTACCTGCGGCAAGCTGAAGTGCATCAAGTGTGCTTCGGTCGATCGAGACTGCCAGGTCGTGCTCATGCGGATTCCCCCTTGGATAACGTTGCGTTGCATCCTGTTCAAGCTTGCAACACGCAGAACACGCCAATGCATCAATGACTTAAGGCGCCTTGCCGGCGAGTTGCACCTGCTTATCCGTTTCAGGATATGGCATCGGCCTGGTCGTTCGGAGCTCCTCGCCAAAAAGTGAGACACAGGGTTAAGTCGCGTTTTTCAGGCGATAATGCAACGCATGCATTTGGACGAAAACGTCGGCTGCGCTGGCTCACCGCCTTGCGACCTTAAGCCAGGCTCAAAAAGGACTCTTGGGTGGCCTTACCGAATTCAGACCGCGCTTACTCCGAAGCGATCAAGCAGGCCCTGGTTTCCCACCATCGGCAAGACGCCTACGCATCGATTAGGCGCAACACCGATGCCAACGCTCCCTTGATCGTTCGCCAAAACTTCAGCGTGGCCAATGAAGCCGTGGGCCTGCAGATGCTCGCGTGGAGCGACTACGTAGGACGCATACTCGAAGTGCCGCTGTCATGCGCGCAGGTAGCCAACGGTTTCCGCGGGGAAATCGATACCTATGCGCTCAAGGACATGGTTTATCTGGACAGCCGCACGGACCCGATGTCCCAAATACGCACCGCCGCGCGCATTTCCCGCGACAGCATGCGCGACTACGTTTTTCACGTTGCCGCGGAGGGGATTGCCGAAACGGTGACGGGACCGTCCCAGCAGCGCAAGTCGACGCAATTCATGCCCGGCATTCTGGCGCTGGACATGAATCAGACCATGCACATGAAACGCCCTACGCGCGCGCGCGTATTGGCGTTTTTCTTGCCGCGCGCCGTGGTTGAGGAGGCGATTCCCAACGCCGAGTCGATTCACGGCGGCATCGTCGCTTACACCACGCCATTGACCTACCTGCTTCGCGAACACCTATCGGTGCTGTGCCGGGATCTGCGGACGATGAACGATACGATGGCGGCAAGCCATTTGCAGACCTGCGTGCAACTTATTTTGGCCGCCTTTCAGAAGCAGGCACGCTTGAGCGATAGTGCCCGCGCCGCCGCTCGCGCCGCCATGTTGTGCCGTATCAAGGCTTACGTGCACAACCATTTGTATTCCAACGAACTCTCGCCGGACAAGATTCTCGGCGCCTTTCCCCTGGCCCGTCCCACGCTCTACCGGATGTTTGAGCACGAAGGCGGCCTGCACGCGTACATCCGCAATTGCCGTTTGCGTGAGGCCGCCGAAGCATTGCTCAGTTCACCGTCATCGAGAATGACTGATATGGCTTCAAAACTTGGCTTCAACAGTCACCCTGACTTTACGCGCGCGTTCCGTCGGGCTTATGGGGTGGCCCCGCTGGAATTCAGGGCGATGGGACTGCAGTGGCTGCGTGGCTGACTTCCAACTCCACCATCGCTCGCAGGTTGGATTGGATTGCGTCGGCTCTATTAGCCGGACCCGCCGCCCCGCTTTTTTGGACCATGCCACGAACACATTCGATCGTCGGAACCGAGTGTCCGTGATTTTCCGAGGCTTAAACTGCGAGCTGGCTTCAATCATGAGCTCGGACAATACGTATCCGGCAGCAGCCTCATGCGCCACCCTCAAACATGGACATGATCGCCGTTTCGCCCATCCGGTCGAAATCGTCTGGCACGCTGATTTGTCCGGCCAGGAAGCCGAACCGCCTGACATGCGAAGGCTCTGGTGCGTCGAGGGCGATCACCTTCACCATAGGCTTGCCGGCCTTGGCGGTCACGAACGATTCGCCTTTTGCCGCTTGGCCCACCAGCCTAGAAAGCTGGGTCTTGTGGAGCTTTTGTCTGCACGCAGCTCAATGGCAAACACCTTCTTTCAGCGCCCCTGACTACGACTGAGCGGCCGAGCGATTTCCTGAAGACGACGAACGACCGGCGCAACGGTGGCCCTGCTGGCACCTAGACCTCGCGCAACCGTGCCTACCTGTGCCGCGACATCCAGTACATCCTCGACAATGCGGGCAGCTTCGCTCGAAGCTATATGGTAATAGCCCGCCAACCTCGCCAGATCGTCACGTGTCGGGTCTCGCGTTGTCCCTTCTGCAAAGCTCATCGTGTGATGGCCAGCTGGGCCTTCCATATAAGTTAGATCGTACGCGGGCGACAAATCCCACTGACGGGCCTGGTCCAGGACGAATGCGAAGTTCTTGGAGTGATCGTCGCGTACGCTCATTGCGGCATTGAACA
Organism: Dyella flagellata; assembly: GCF_030160275.1. Taxonomy (GTDB): domain Bacteria; phylum Pseudomonadota; class Gammaproteobacteria; order Xanthomonadales; family Rhodanobacteraceae; genus Dyella_B; species Dyella_B flagellata. The sequence goes on along the minus strand of NZ_BSOA01000010.1, from coordinate 24,254 downwards.
CCGCGCGGCTGTAAGCCTCGCGGTAAGACGTCTCTGGAACGGATAGTTCTCCCATGACTTCGGCGATGTGCGCATAGTCCAAGCCCGCGCCCCGGTGCGAAAAATGGATCAGGCCGCCGAGGGAGTGACAGAAGATCCGGGTGCTGGGTGTCCGATCGAAACGTCGAGTGGCGAAGGCGGGCTTGCCATGAATATCCATCAGCATGCTGTCCATGACACGCAGTCCCGCTTCGCGGGCGCAATCCATGTAAGCGCGCTCAAGGATGGGCGCATCAGCAGGCTCGTCCCGAGCGGCAAACTTGATCAGCCATGAACTGAATCCGCTCTCCGGAACTCCAACGGTTACCCGCGCACGCTGAAGGTCGTCCGACAAATCCACCATGACTTTGGGGCGGGCGCCTTGGGGTGAACTTCCCGCCCTGAGCAGTTCATTGGAAACGTCTTCAACGTGTCCTTCGATGGCGGCCTCGACGTCCTGGCCAAGCGCGTCAAGCGTCAATTCTTGATCGTGGCCATCCGCGATAACCGGGCGGAACGTTAATGCGCCCCACGCACGGTTACCTAGATAAGCCAGGCGCACGGCAGGAGAAATGTGCTGTGGCTTGATCGCCAACCGCGCAAAGGCCTTGTCCATGAGATAAAGCCCCCATCCATCCGGCAGCGTGTCATTGAGCATGCCGGGCAAGCCCAGGTATTCCCGCGGTAACGAGTCGGCTCCTCGGGTGGACCAGATCGGCCTGGTCAACGGCATGGAGATAGGAGAAAGTGCCAGTTGGTTTTTTCGTGCGAATTCACTCCATTCGAAATAGCTCTCGCCTGTTTCCACTTCATAGTTGAGCCGCCCGACGAGGACAGGCTCCGGAAGATGCTCAGCCCATATTTCGAGTTGATGGTTTTTCGCTTCTAGCCACGCTTGGGAAAAGGTCATCGCCCCTCCTCTGTCGTGGACCGTATGCGTTTGCCGTGGAGCACACTCGTCGAGCCGAGTTCCCAATACCGCTCCTGAGCCCGAAGCGTCGGGAAATGGGGCGATTCCAACATGCGCAAAAAATCCACTCCATGGCCAAGCACCAATAGCAGGCGGAGCAGGTTTTCGTAGGAGACATGCTCTCCCTTCTCTACTGACTTGATCGTTTGAACTGACACGCCTGCCCGCTCAGCGAGATCCGACTGACGCCAGGAAAACGCCATGCGTTGACGCCGCAAACGGCTACCGATCTCGCGGGGAAAATCCATCAAGGAAGGCGGTTCGCGCCGACGTCCTGAAATCATTTCACGCAGTGTTTTCATAGGCTTACGTTAGATTTTTGGCTAAGGTATGTCAAGAGATACCTAGTATAAGGTATCAAATAAGATACCTTATGCCCTGCGATCCCATAGCCGCGAGGATGTCCGGGCGCGAGGCCCTATGGATCAATGGAAACGATGTCAATGGACATGGCCTTGATGGCGCGCATCAAGCAACACCTGCAGCATCCATGGGCCGACCGTGCACCTGAAATGAAACCGTAGGCGCGCGACATTTCGAGCTGAGTTTCTGGCTTCGAAAGGATCCACGTCGTGGTCGAGGCTCTGTGCAATTTATTGCAATATCTTCATGGACTTACACTATTTTTTTGACGAGATATGTCAAGAAATGACTCCCGCGCCAGAGCGGCCCTTACCAGCTGCGGAAACAGTGTCTTGGCGTCATGGATGCTAAGTCATGAAATCCGACCAGCCTTTAATGAGGCCCATCCTTATTAAAGGAAACGATGCCAGCCTTTAATAAGGATGGGCCTTATTAAAGGTAAGCCCCGGGAATGACGGCCATGAGGGTCACGGTAGCACCCTCGCTATCCAGATCGCTTCGCCTATGGGGCGGCATCCGGCAGAAAGTTCATGGCAACACCATTGATGCAATAGTGCAATCCCGTCGGCGGCGGGCCGTCAGGGAACAGGTGCCCATGGATAGCCGCGAGCGCGCACTGCTGACAGGTCTGGTGAATCGCTATGGGAGCGGCGTGCCCCACGTTTGAGCGCCCTCACCACCAGGCTTGGGCGCTACAAACTGCGCGAAAATCAAACAAAGCCGTTTTGCATCACGCCCAGGATGCTTCCCGGCGTAAAGCGAGGACAGAAGCCGTCCATAACCCCAGGCTTGCGATGAGACCCGAGAGCACGGGACCCACGGCCGGTGAGAGCAAGGTTCCTACGATCGAACCCGCGATCAAGGTAAGGCCAAGCACATAGAACAGCTTGAAGGGGATGGCGAAAGCCATGGGTAGAAAATGCAGGCCGACGACCAAGGCCATGGCGGGCACCACCCACTCGGGATGACCTATGTTTTTAACGATGTTGATGGCAACCAGGATGCCAAAACCCTCTCCAACGCTGCTCCACATAATCACCTTGCTAGCTTGCTTCGTGGGCTCATGAATTGCTGGCAAACGTTGGCGAACTCGAAACGCGTAGACTAGATAGGCAGCCAGTATCAAAACAGGTACAGCTTCCAACACCCCGTGAGTACCGCCCAACAAATTGACCGTCACCATCAAAAAGATGGTACCGGCGATGCTCATTATGATTGCTCCCCAAAATCCCACTGTCTTCCCCTTCCCTTGATTGTGATCGGATGATCGACGCTTTGAATATCCCCGAGTAGCGCCGAATCGTGTCGCCATTATGGGTACCCTACCAAGCCACCGCCAGTGACAGCTGTCAAACCGTTGCAGGCGGAATCAAGCACCTTCGCATCATCGCCCCTGCCCGCTGATTGCCCAGCAGTGCTTCAAGCACACCCACAGCGGCAGCACCAAGCGTAAGATCGGAGCCCTCGCGCACTCACTACAGTCTTGAGGGCGGTCTTATGTCCCTTCTTCGTTACGCAGTTTCAGCAAGCCTGGCGGTGGTTGCCATCATCGCTACTGGCCTTCCCGCCCGTGCCTCGCAGGATGCGCCGAAACCGCAGCAGGCATCCGACCTTTCCGGCGTACGCGATTTCGACTTTTTCATCGGCAGTTGGCGCACGCACAGTCGACGACTGAAAGATCGCCTCGTCGGCAGTCACGACTGGGAGGAATTCGACGGCACGATCCGCTCGTTCAGTCTTATGGGTGGATTGGCGAATGTCGACGATACCGAGTTTGATACACCCGAAGGCATCTATCGCGGCGTAGCACCGCGCGCTTACGATCCGAAGACGGGATTGTGGGCGATCTGGTGGATTGATGGCCGCAATCCCCATGGCGCACTCGACCCGCCGGTCAAGGGCCGTTTCGTGCACGGCATCGGTACCTTCTACGCCAGCGATACACTGCGCGGCAAACCGATCAAGGTGCGCTTTGTTTGGTCGCGGATCACGCCCACCACTGCGCACTGGGAGCAGGCCTACTCGGGTGATGGCGGCAAAACCTGGGAAACCAACTGGATACAGGATGTGCGCCGGATCAAGTGAATCCGAGCCGCGCGACTAAACGCGTGGCATAGCTCCGTGAGCGCTTCGCGGGCCCCTAACCTACGGCCTTCGATGTAGCTCCGAGGAAGCGTCCAACGATTTCCGGCAGCATCGGATCGACAGGGAGCGTGTAGTGGGTGGTATTCGGCAAGATTGCGAGTTCGTTTGCGGACCGCAGGGAACCGTCGATCCCGGCATCGCGCTGGCCGCCTCCCAACGCCTTCCAGAACTCGACCATGTGTTCGGGCCGGATGGCGTCAGCGTCGGCAAAGACCAGCAGTGTACGCGCCTGAAGCTTGGCGACGCCGGCGCTCCAGTCGAAGGGGCGTTTGGTCAGGTCGCCGACCTTCCTGAAGAGCTTGGTCCAATCGACATCGGGATAGGTCTTCCCTAACGGCGATGCCTTGACGCTAGGGCCCAACGTGACGGCGTTGGCCTCCAACTGCTTGAAGGCCGCCACCGCCTCCGGATAAAAGCCGTCCTGCCTCATCGCTGCGGACACGAGCACGAGCCGGTCGACCAGCTCCGGATGGCGGACAGCGGTCTGCAGCGCGACGTGGGAGCCCAGCGAGTAGCCCATTACGTCGGCCTTGCCGAAGTTCAGATGGCCGATCAGGGCGGCAACGTCGTCACCCATCGTTTCACAGCGCAGTGGCCTGTCAGTGTCTGGCGTGCGTCCATGTGCCTGGAGGTGGACGGCGATCACCTGCCGGCCCTTGGCCAGTTCGGCCAGATTGCTCCCGAAGCTGTCCGGGTTGATGCCACCGTGGAGAAGAATGAGCGGCTTGCCGGCGCCATGCACGCTGTAAAAGAGATGCAGGCCATTGACGTCGGCAAAATGCTCGTTCGAAACGGCGAGCGTCTCCTTGGCTTGAACGGGAAGGACCGCAGTCAGCACCGCGGTCGCCATGGCAGTCTTCAGGAAATCGCGTCTGAGCATATCGTCCTCACTATGCTGGTGACCGCGGCCGTGGTCACGATCTGTCTGCGAGCAATTCATCCAGCTGCGCGAACTGTTCGGGCAGGCCTTCCGCCGAACCGGCGAGGGCTTCCTCGAGAGCCGCTGTGGTGGGATAGAGTTCGTGGAAGGTGACCAGCGTCTTGCCGGCATTTTCTTCGAACGTCACCGTGGTCACAGCGCCCTGGGCGCTATCTTCGTTTGTCCATACGATGCGCTTGTGCGGCGTCACTTCTCTGTACGTGCCGAAGAACGCCATCGGTTGATCGAAGTCCGGATGGTTGAACACAAGGCGATACTTGCCTCCGGTGCGAATATCCATATCGCACGAGAGCAGCGACATGCCCACCGACTTCGGAACCCACCAAAGCTTGAATAGTTCCGGGTTGCTCCACGCTTCGAACACGATGTGTGCTGGAGCATCGAACGTTCGCGTCACGATGAGTTCGCGGTCGGACTTGCGTTTCACGTCGGTGCGGTTCATGGCGGCGGAACTACCTTCTTTTACGTTGGGCATCTGCCTACTCCTTGCGTTTCAAGTGCTCGATAAGCTCGTCCAGCGCGTCGAAGCGCGCGCTCCAGAGTTGCCGGTGTCGCTCGATCCAAGCGGCCTCTTCTTCCAGCCGGCGCGGGCCGAGCTTGCAGGTTCGTACGCGCCCGACCTTCTCCGTGATCACGAGCCCCGCCTGCTCCAAGACGCTGACATGCTTCTTCATGCCCGTGAGGGTCATGCGAAACCTTTGGGCAAGGTCGGTGATGGAGGCGTCTGAATCCCCGAGCTGCTCCAGCACGCCGCGTCGGGTGACATCGGAGAGCGCGGCAAACGTTGCGTCGAGGCGGGCTTTACAGTGAACCATTTGGTTCACTGTAAAGCCCGCATGGGTGATTTACAAGCGGATGCCCCACGCGGGCTTAAGCTGCAACCCGAACGGGGCCTGCCTAGCGTTCGCCGACTACTAGAGTAAAGGTCTGCAGAAAATGGAAATCGGGGCGGTTCAGCGCGAAATCCGGGTGCAAAGGATCACACAGCCGCGACAGCTCATCATAGTCATCGCTTGACATGTAGGGCTGCAGGCGCGGCCCCCAAGCGTGACGAAAAATAACGTCGACAAGATAGCTCTTGTCTTCATCACGTAGCGGTGTCATGCGCTCAATCATGATTGTGCGCGCCCTGAGGTTTCGTAACCCGGATCGGCGCAACAACCCCACATTCGCGCGAGCAGCTGTCAGCTCGCGCTCGTTAACTTGATAACGATCGCGGTAGTACTGACGAATAGCCTCATTCAATACGCGTTCGAGCCTTGCATCCCACGCAAAATACATATCCGGGAGGAGCGAGCTTTGTCCCAACGCAATGCTGCCTCCTGGGCGGAGCAAGCTAATCAGGGCCTCCACTCCCACTGAGGGAACGCGCAGATGATTGATGACATTGGCTGACCAGATCAAATCGAAGCTCGCGTGAGCCAACGGAGCCATCAACAGGTCCGCCTGTACAAGCAGCGTGCCTCGACTGGCCACGGCGCGTGCTGCGGCTACATGTGCCGCAGCGAGATCAATGCCAATAGCCATTCCCTCAGGCTGGACCGTGGCTGAGAGCCAATCGAGCACCTCACCCGTTCCGCATCCAGCATCCAGGACACGCATGCCCGGCTTCGGTTCAAGGTACGCGATCGATTGGCAAAGCTCTGGCTTGGCGAATGCATTGAATAGCTTCAATTTCCCGGAGTAGTCACGGGCTGCGGTATCTCCAAGGAGTCCAGAAGGCGCGACGGAATTATTCATGGGCCGCCTGCATATCTGGATTGAATAGACCAGGAATCCAAGCCACCTGACGCCTCCCCCACATGACAGCCATGCGAATGCCGATGATCGACGAGGCCGCCATGGATAGCCAGGAGCGTGCGCGGCTAAAGGATCTGGTAAGTCGTTATCAGCGCGGCTAGGGAGAAGTGGCTCACGTCCGCGCCAAGAGATTATTTAGTTAAATAATTTCATTAAGTTATGTTACTTTCTTGACAAAATAGATCATGATATGCCTGGCCTGCGCACGCCACCCCTTTGGCCGGTTGACTACGTGATATATTATCGAGATTGTAGATATAACACTATGAATTTGATAGATATATGTTTAGGGAATGGCATCCATCCTTAGCGACAGCTGGACCATCAACGGCCCGTTATAGCCATCAGGTGCGGCGGATAGCGTTCCCCTTCGATCCGAATGGCCGCAGCAGCCTTCTCGATGCTGGCTAGATCGGCAGCCGTCAACTCGATGTTGGCGGCGCGCAAGTTCTCTTCCAGTCGATGCAGCTTGGTGGTGCCCGGAATCGGGACAATCCACGGTTCGCGGGCGAGAAGCCATGCCAACGCGATCTGCGCGGGCGTTGCGGACTTGGCTTCGGCGATCGCCTTCAGCAGGTCGACCAATGCCTGGTTTGCAGCCATCGCTTCAGGCGAGAAGCGCGGGAGGTTTTTGCGGAAATCGTTGTCGCCGAGCTTGGTGTCTTTGCTCATCGCTCCAGTAAGAAAGCCCTTGCCTAGCGGGCTATAGGCGACCAAGCCGATGCCGAGTTCCTTGCACGCGTCGAGAATGCCATTGGTCTCAGGACCACGGGTCCATAGCGAATACTCATTCTGCAGGGCGGCGACCGGCTGCACCGCATGGGCTCGACGCACCGTCTGCGCGCCCGGCTCGGACAGACCAAAATAGCGGACCTTGCCTTGGGCAATCAGATCTTTGACTGCACCAGCCACGTCTTCGATCGGCACATCGGGATCGACACGGTGCTGGTACAGCAGATCAATGGTGTCGACGCCAAGGCGCTTGAGTGAGGCGTCGGCCACAGCGCGAATATGCTCCGGTCGGCTGTTGAGGCCGCTGTTCTTCCCGGTCGCGGGGTCGATGTCGAAGCCGAATTTGGTGGCAATGACCACCTGCTCACGAACGGGCGCCAAGGCCTTGCCGACCAGCACTTCGTTAGTGAACGGTCCATAGACTTCCGCGGTATCGAAAAAAGTCACGCCCCGGTCAAAGGCGTCGCGAATCAAGCCAATGGCGTCGTCGTCCGAAAGAGCATGACCGTAGCTGAAATTCAGCCCCATGCAGCCAAAGCCGAGGGCCGAGACTTCCAGGCCGGTCTTTCCAAGCAAACGCTTTTGCACAGGTCACCTCACTAGATTTGGAAAATGGATCAACGCAAGCGGGCCGCTCAGCTGTTTTCCGCGAACACCTTGCGCGTAATCCCTACGGCGGTACTCGCCGCCGGCCAACCGGCATAGAAGGCCAGGTGCGTGATGAGTTCGATCAGTTCGTCGCGCGTGACACCATTCTGCTGCGCGAACTTCAGATGGAACGGGAGTTCGTTGATGCGGTATTGCGCGATCAAGGCGGCGACAGTGACCAGGCTACGGTCACGCTTGGTCAGTTCCCGCCGCTCCCAGACTTCGCCAAACAACACCTGCTGCGTAAGTTGATCGAGTGCAGGCGCGATGTCGGCGAATGGGCCTTGGGTCTTCTGGGTGAAGTCGGTCATGGTCGGGTTCCTTGAGAACGTAGCCCATTCGCCGACCAGCCCATTGATGAGCGCCAGGCCGCGACGGCTACGCCAGTCTGACCCCCGCATACCTATCTGATAAGACGGTAAATATCGAATGGACTTATGATCTGTATCGATAAATCATGGGGCCCGACCATGGGCAGCGAGAACTACAACGACCTGCAGGCGTTTCTCACAGTCGTGCGCGAAGGCAGCTTCACCCGCGCCGCCGCCCAGCTTGGCGTGTCGCAGTCGGCGCTCAGCCACAAGATTCAAGGGCTGGAGACACGGTTAGGCCTGCGCCTGCTCACCCGCACTACACGCAGCGTGTCAGCCACCGAAGCCGGCGAACGGCTGCAGCAGGCGTTGACGCCCAACTTCGAAAACATCGACGCCGCGCTCGCCGGGTTGAGCGAACTGCGCGACGAGCCCAGTGGCACCATCCGCATCACCAGTAGCGAGCACGCTGCCGCCACCATCCTGTGGCCCGTGCTGGAGATCTTCTTGCGGCAGTACCCGGACATCCGCGTGGAAGTGATCAGCGACTCCACGCTCACCGACATCGCCGCCGAGCGCTTTGACGCTGGCATTCGCCTGGGCGAACAGGTGGCACAGGACATGATTGCGGTGCCCATCGGCCCGCCCACGCGGCTGGTGGTAGTGGGCGCACCGGCCTACCTGGATGCCATGTCTGCGATCACTACCCCACGCGACCTCACCGGACACGACTGCATCAACCTGCGCTTCCTTACGCATGGCGGCCTGTATGCGTGGGAATTCGAAAAGGACAACCACGCACTCAACGTGCGTGTGGCAGGCCGACTGACCTTCAACAGCATCGAGCGAATCCTCGCCGCCTCGCTTGCCGGCTTTGGCCTCGCCTATCTGCCCGAAGACATGGTCCATCCGCACATAGCAGCCGGCCGTCTGCGCCAAGTACTGGATGACTGGTGCCCGCTGTTTCCGGGCTATCACCTGTATTACCCAAGTCGGCGACAACCATCGCGTGCATTTGCCTTGCTGGCCGATGCGCTTCGATACCGCTCACATAAGGCGTAGGCGGAAGCTGTCCCTGAACATCGCCACCCTACCCCAGGCAACTCCTTCCAATCCCCCTTCCCCAGCTCGATCAGTTGCTATCCCAGCGATGTGTTGCGTTGCCCGACTGAAGTCGCCTGCTGCGCGCTGAGATACGACCGAAACATGATCGTGAGCTGCTTCTCGGCTTCCCTGCCGTTGACCGGGGACAAGACGCGGGGGCAAAAGGCTGGCACGGTACCGTAGATGGCCGCTGTCATGGTCTGGGCAACGACATGTGGATCAGTTGGACGATCATCGCCCGCGCTACAGAGCATGGCCTCGATCGCCTTCTCACTGCGCTGCGTTGCCAATTCAGCCAATCGGCGGGGATCCAGCTCCATCGCGACCTGGTAGAGGGCGGGAGAGATCTCCGATTGCGCCATCTTCGCCTTTAGATAGGCCTTCACTACGGCACCGGCCATCAGGTCTACCGTGGTGCCCAAGCTATCACTGCAAGCGTTCTCTATGGCCTCGACCAACCTCGTCATGTACCGCTCCAGGGTCGCGAAGAGCAGCGCCTGCTTGTTTGGGAAGTACTGGTACAGCGTCCCGATCGAAACACCCGCCCGACGGGCCACGCGAGTGGTGTTCAGGCTAACCGGCCCGTCGCTCAGCAAAACCTGAGCGGTTGCCTCAAAAATGGCGTTTACGGTCGCGATGGATCTGCCCTGACGCGGCAATTTCCGGGGATTTAGCGCTGGCGTCGACCCAGTTTCCATAAGCGAATACCACATCTCGAAAACGCCCTACATCTTAAGTCTACCGCCGCCGTTGGCGCGGTACCCAAACTTAGGAATCAGGAGACAAAGATGGGCAAGTTGGATGGAAAGGTCGCCGTCATCACGGGTGGTAGCGCGGGAATAGGCCTGGCGGCCGCCAAACTATTCGTGCGCGAAGGTGCGACGGTGGTCATCACCGGGCGCGACCAGCAGGCGCTCGACGTAGCCAAGCGGGGCATCGGCCATGGCGTGGATGTTGTTCGCTGCGACAATGCGCAGCTCGCGGATATCGAAGCACTCCGAGCCTATGTCGATGCAAAGCACGGTCGCGTCGACATCCTTTTCGCCAATGCCGGTGGTGGAAGGCCAGCCTTGTTCGAGGAGACGAAAGAAGATGATTTCGATTTCATGATCGGCACCAACTTCAAGGGCGCCTACTTCACCGTGCAGAAGCTTCTGCCCCTTATGGGCGCCGGCAGCTCGGTGATTTTCACTACCTCAACCTTGGGCACGCAAGGACGCCCGTACGTAACCGTCTATGCGGCAGCGAAGGCGGCTCTGCGCTCTCTCGCACGTTCGCTCTCGGTGGAGCTGTCCGATAGGAGTATTCGCGTAAATGCTCTTGCGCCTGGTTACATCGATACGGATCAGGCCCGCAAAGCAGGCATGAGCGAGGAGATGATCGAACAGACCAAGGCTCAAGTCCATCCGCAAATTCCGATGCACCGCAGCGGCTCGGCCGATGAGATTGCCAATGCCGCGCTGTTTCTGGCCTGCTCCGACTCGTCTTATGTGACAGGGATCGAGTTAAGCGTCGACGGCGGCTGGGCTCAGGTATGACAGCGCGTAGGCTGGGATGACAATTCCAGCATCGGGATGCCGTGTGGAAAGCTGGGATCGGCATCCCAGCCTACGCACTTGTAGTCCCTTGGAACATGGCTTAGACTTCAGTTGTTCAATATATTGTACAAGTCAAGAAAAGATAAGGCAGACAGGAGAACCTAATGCGAGTCGTCAGCTTTTCAGACGCCCGTAATAACCTCAAAGAGGTGTTGGATACCGTAGCGAGCGACTGCTCCATCACGATCATCCATCGCCGCGACCACGAGGATGCAGTAGTCATGTCCCTTGCGGACTACAACTCCATGGCAGACACCATTCACCTGCTCAGCAGCAAAGCAAACCGTGATCACCTCGCCAAGTCCATTGCTCAGTTCAAAGCGGACAAAGCCAAGAAACGAGAGCTGATCGACTAGGAGGAAGAGGAGGCCACTTAATGTCACGAAGCATCAAGTTCACGGACGAAGCCTGGAAGGACTACCAGGATTGGGCCGAAGATAAGAAGACTCTCAAGAAAATCAATTCCCTCATCAAGGATGCGCAAAGGAATCCGAATAGCGGATTGGGTGATCCCCACGAACTGAGCGGTGACCTGGCCGGCTTTTGGTCTCGGTCCATCAACAAGAAAGATCGCCTGGTCTACGCCTTTGATGATGAGTGCATCTCCATCATCGCCTGCAAGTTTCACTACGGTGATCACTAAGCCGAACCTATTCGCCGCAAGCAGCGATCAATGCCACGGCACGCTCGATGTCCTTGGGCGTCGTGGGTGCGCCGACGGACAAACGCAGTGCACCCACGGTGGCGGCACGTCCCATGCAGCTACGGAACGCCTCGATACTGAAGCTAGCTTCGAGTTTGTCCAAGCAGCGCTCCACTCCTAGGGCGTCGAATCCGAAGGCCTGTTCGGCCGCCCCGGGATTGCAGAAGCAGCCACCCCGAATGGCGACGCCATGCTCGCGCGCTAGCTGCTCGACATGCTCGTAGGGCAAGACGCGTCCGTCGTTCTGCAGCACGTTGAAGGCAACAATACCGCCCCGCTGCTCCATACCCGCAGGGCCATACAGACGCACCAGCGGTGACCCATTACGGTGTCGCAGTGTCGCTGTCAGTCCCAGAAAACGCTGCACATGGGACTGAATATGGGCACGCAGGTGCACGCGCGGTATGCGGGCGAGAAAGGCAAATCCGGATTCGATGGCGGCAAGGTCGAGAAAGTTGGGGGTTCCGTCCTCGAATCCCTCGTGGCCCGGCTTAAGCGCATGTCGCCCGTGCGCGACGGACACAAACTCCACAGTTCCGCCGGAAAACCACGGCCGGTGAAGGTGATCCAAAGCCGACTTTTTCGCGATCAATGCTCCAACACCGGTCGGCAGGCCGAATAGCTTGTAGAACGAACACACGACGAAGTCTGCGCAATGCTTCCTCAGGCTGAGCGCGCCGGATGGGCCGGCCGCTGCCGCATCGACCAGGACATCGCATCCAAGTGCCTGGGCCTTTTCGATAAGTGACAGGTCGTGCAGCACGCCGGAAAAGTTGGACTGCTGCGGGAATGCGAACAAGCCCCCGCCCTGTCGATCGACGCTCGCCCGCAGGCTCTCACATGCGCGATCGAGCCGGAGTTCCGCATCTAGCGGCAACACGCTGATGGGTGCCTGTGCGCGCTTGGCAAACTCCCGCATGCCGTTGACGGAATTGTGGTTGTCGGCCGAGAGAATGAGCCCGCGGCGTGACGAAAATCGATAGCTCTCGGCGACCAGCTTGATGGCTGCCGTCGCGTTGGCAGTGAAGCAGACATCGTAGATGTCCGGATCAGCATCGAAGAAGGCGAGCGTCGCGACGCGGGCGGACGCCTGCGCGGCAGCACTGTTGCGGGAAGCCAGATGCTCCGAATGGGGATTGCCGAAAATCCCGTGTGCCAGCCGGTCAGCATGCGCTCGTGCCTGGGAGGCACCGTACAGCGCGCTCGCCGCGTAATCGAGATAGGCGATGCCGGCGGTATCCAGACGCGCGAATTCGCTGATGCGAAGAGCGGCGAAGTCGAATGCATCGGCCGCATCGATGGGCTCAACGGCACGAGTCAGCATCCGCGCCTCCGCGAACCGCGCCCGATCTGCGCCGCACTCGCAACATCGCCGCCCTGCTCTCCCCCAATCCGGGGAGTGCCGCCGAAGTAATGGCTCAAATCCTCGATCTGTGCACGCTCCGCGGGCGAGGCGTTCGCCGGCAGCCGCGGATTCAGTACCTCTTCACGCCAGTCGGCAAGCCCACCGGGCACGAACACCGCCTGGGTCACGCCGAGCGAGCGCAGTATCACCCAGGCCTGCCCGGCATGCGCTCCTTCCTGCGAGTAAAGAACGATGGTCTGATCGGGCGCAAAGTGCGCCTTCGCCAACTGGTCGATTGGCACGTTCTCCGCCGTCGGGATGGCGTAGTCGTGGAACTCGGCAGGCGAGCGCACGTCGATGACGCGCAGTCCAGATCGGCGATCGCGTATCCACCGTGCGAGCTGGCGCGCGCTGACATGATCGGAGCCTTCGTTGATCGCCCGAGCGATGGAATCCAGGTCCAGCCCTCGCTGCTGCGTGCGCTGGAGGCTACCTGCGAAAGGTGCCCCCAAGCCCAATGCAAGCGCACTTATGCCCAGCTGTCGTACGAACTTCATCGTCTTGCCTCCCACTTCGCGATCCATGCCAACATCGAAACGGCGAGCACCGTGACCAGTGCGACGACGACTCCGTAAGGCAGCCCCGTTAGGCGTTGAAGTGTCAATGGGCCGTGTGGCGTCGAACGGTAAAAGGCTTCGATTGCGGGGAAGGCCAAACCGACCAGCAGCACGCCAGCAAACAGCCCGAGCATCGTCGCGGCACCTTCGATGCGGCCGCTGGCCAGCGCGACGCAGGATGTGCCCGGACACAGGCCACTAAGCACAAAGCCGAGTCCGAAGACCAGACCGCCGACGAGTTGCGGTAGCAGATACGTTTCGGGCACATACAACGCACCGCGATCGAGCAGGCCCAGTCGCCCGCCCCAAAAGACACCGAGCATCGCGGTCAGCATCGCGCTCAGCATCACCTTGAGCACGGTGAAATCCCGCAGATAGAACTGGCCGGCAAGCTTCGGCGGATGGCCCAAGCCGGCGCATTCGAGTGCCCAACCGAAAGCCACGCCGATGCCGCCTGCGATCAGCAGATCGTTCATGGCCAGAGCCTGCGCACGAGCGGAGCGGCAAGGAAGCCGGCGAAGAACAGTGCCAGCATGAAGATCCAGGCAGCGACACTCAGCATCGCCCCGCCGCTCAAGGCGAGGCCGCTGGTGCAGCCTCGCGCCAGCGCCGCCCCAATGCCCATCAATATGCCGCCTGCGACGCCAGCGCACAGCTTGCCACCGGACGGACGGACTGCGCCCACGTAAGTCAGTCGTGTTCGTCCTGCCAGAGCCGCCGATGCGGCGGCGCCGATCAGCACGCCGATGATTTCGACCACGATCCAGGCAGTCCACGGCGAACCGTCCTGAAGGTAGCTCTGGAAGTAGGCGCTATGCCCAGCCGTTTCCGGCGAGACGGCGCCGACGACACCACTCGCAACGCTCGCGAATGCGCCGGATGCTCCCAGCCCCTGCCCGCTCAGCGCGAAGCAGGCGAGCAGCACCAGGCCCAGGCACACGCCGGTGATATGGGGTTCGGCATAAGGACGGAGGGGGCGCATGGTCAGCGCTCGACCGGCAGATCGCGCAGCGTCCAGTCTTCGAACGAACCGTCGTACAGCACGGCATCGATCCCTAAGGCACGCGCCGCGAGCAGCACCGCTGTGGCTTGCTGGCCGATATGGCAATAGGCAATCACCCGATCGCCCGGCTTGACCCCGGCCTTGCGGAACAAGGCCAGCAGTTCGGCCGGCTTCTTCAGGGTCAGATCGTCGTTGGTGATGTCGGTGAACGGCAGGTTGTGTGCACCGGGAATATGGCCGCGGCGGAGGTGGCCCTCCGCACCGCACTCTTTGAGGCCGTCGTAGTACATCGCGGCACGCGCGTCGATGAGTACGTACCCCGGCTGTCGGGCGTGCGCGCGTACGAACGCGGCATCGACGATGGTTGGCTGAAGCTTGAAGGGCGTCAGTGTTCCCGGCAACGTGGCTGCGGTGGCCCGGTCGGTGAGGGGGCGACCCTCGCGGCGCCACTTCGGCATGCCGCCGTCAAGCAGATCGGCATGGGCGCCCAGCCCGGCCGATTGCAGCGTGAATAAGATCCGCGTCGACTCGGAGACCTCGTCGTTGCCGAAGTAGATCACGACGCGGGAATCGTTGGAGATGCCGAGGCCTTGCAGTCGCTGGCGCAACTCCTGCGCCGTTGGCATTTCCAGCGAAAGCTTACCCGAGGTGGCGGCGACGTCTTCAAGGCGGACGAAGCGCGCACCGGGAATGTGTGCGGATTTGTAGTCCGACTCTTCGCCAATCTGCAGCAGCACGAGGTTCGGGTCGTGCAGATGGCTGTTCAGCCACGCTGTGGATACCCAAGGCTCGGCTTGCACGGCGGCTGACGCAGCGGTTTGTGCATGCGCACCGTACGGCAGGGCCGCCGATCCGACCAGGATCGCAAAAGTAACGGCAGCCTTCGCCAGCATCTTGATCTGCATGGTGTTCCCCGATTTTGTGTGTGCAACAGATATAGGCCACGCAGAGGCGCAGCGGGATCGGCATGCGACGAAACCGTTCGCCGGTGCGATGAAACGGTCCAGGCGCGGATGGTTCGTGTGCGCCATGACGTGTGCTTTGCTAACGTGTCACTCATGGACTTTCCCAACGACGACTTACATGCCCGACTGCCGCGAAGCGTGTTGTCGGATCTGGGGGGCTGGACGCTCTACCAGAACTTCCGCACCTTCACCTGGCCCTGGTTGCTGCGCCGGGGAATCGTGTTGTGGCCGCTGGCGGTCCTGGCCGGTTGCGCGTATGCCACCTGGCATGCGTCGGGCATGGATGCATGGAGTGACTGGACTGGCCTGGCGCTGCGGGCTTGCGCCGCGTCACTGATCACGGTCTCGGCCGGCCCTTTGCTCGCCACATTGATTCGGCATTGGCGTCTGCCGCTCGTCGTGGAGCGCGCGCTGGTGCTGCTGGCGATCCTGTTTGGGCTCTGGATCGGAGTCATCGTCCTGAACTGGGCGGGCGCCTATCACGCCCATCTTATGCAAGCCTATGCCGGGCGCCCGATGGGGCCCAACCTGCTCGGCCATGCCGTCTCAAACTTTCTCGCCACCACCATCGACGCATCCATCTTTGTACTGATCGTCGCGGGCGGCGGCTTCGCAGCCATCTACTATCTTGGCGAACAGCGACGCATTGCCCAGTACGCAGCCAGTCGCCAAATAGAAAGCCTGCGCGCGGAACGGAATGCGGCCGACATGCGACTGGCCCTACTGCAGGCGCAGGTCGAACCACATTTCCTGTTCAATACGCTGGCATCGGTGCGGTCACTGATCGCCAGCGAACCGGAGCGAGCGGCGAAAACCATCGACGCGCTTGCGGCGTATCTGCGCATCGCGTTGCCACGCATCCGCACAACAGGCATCGAAGAAGCCACGCTCGGTCGCCAGATCGATCTCTGTCTGGGCTATCTTGAGATCATGAAAGTCCGTACGGCTGGCCGCGTCGAGGTTCACGTCGATGCAAGCGACGAGGTTCGGGCGATGCCTTTTCCCCCATTGATCCTGCTGACGCTGGTGGAGAACGCGATGACCCACGGCATCGAGCCGAAACCTGGCCCCGGCACGATCGAGATCGTCGCCGGCGCCGCGGACGGTTTCCTGAGCGTGAGCGTCGAGGATGATGGCCGGGGCTTGCAGCCCGGCACCACGCCCGGTTTGGGCCTGGCGAATATTCGCGCCCAGCTCCACGATCGTTTCGGAACATTCGCGCGCCTGGACATCGCATCACGTGCCGGAGGCGGGGTGAGTGCGCGCATCCACATTCCGCTCACGTTCCCATGACCGCACCCATCACGGCCCTTATCGCCGAAGACGAAGAACCGCAGCGAACTGAGCTGAGCGGCTTACTGGCAACATTGTGGCCGGAACTGATCGTCGTCGCCGAATGCGAGGATGGCGTCAGTGCGCTCGATGCGTGGATATCGAAAAAGCCGGATGTTGCCTTCCTCGACATCCGCATGCCGGGGCTTGGCGGCCTCGAAGTAGCGCGGCAGGCCCCGAGTCCAGCCCAGGTCGTCTTCATCACCGCGCATGACGAATTCGCGCTGAAGGCCTTCGAGGCTGGCGCCATCGATTACCTGCTAAAACCGATCCGCACCGATCGCCTTACCGAAACGGTGGCACGCCTGCGTAGCCGTCAGCCCGCAACGCAAGTCGATCTGACGGCACTGATCGACAGCCTCGCCGGCCGACTGAAGCCGGTGGAGACGATCACCTGGATTACCGCCAGCGTCGGCGATACCCTCCGGATGATCCATATCGGGGATGTCATTCTTTTCCAGTCCGAGGAAAAGTACACCCGCGTAGCCACTGCCACCGATTCGGCCTACATCCGGACGCCGCTGAAGGATCTGATACCCAAGCTCGATCCTGAAGTGTTCTGGAGGATTCACCGCAACGCCATCATTCGCGTCTCGGCGATCCGGCAGGCCAAGCCGGATGGGGATGGCCGCCTACTGGTCTGGCTGCATGGCATTGCAGAACCGTTGCGCGTGAGCGACGCGTTCCGCCATCGCTTCCGCGCCATGTGATGTCAGGCCCCCATAAGGACGCTAGGACCACCTCGTTCTGCAGAAGGCTGCATTTCGGCAGGCCATGAAGCACGATCAACTCCTACAGGGCCGCGACCCGATCCCTGCTGGTTCGGTTGAGACGCTTCACTGCGCAGTCGGCTACTGCGTCACAGTATCAGCGAAGCCGGCGCATACAAATGCAAGAGTGAAAATGTTTCACGCCACTTTCACTATGCTGTGGGTAGCTTCGTGAGGATCGCGATGACGTAACGAGAGTGTTCACTCCGCCATTCATCGCTGCAGGGGCAAGTCATCTTTTTCAGAGTGGCCGCATGACGTTGCGAGGTGTTTTTCTCCCCCGCAGCACGTTTGTGTTTCGCATCCGTGACAAGAAACATTTCGTTCATGTCGAAGGAAGAAATATGACGAATCCATTTGAAGATAAAGACGGCATTTTTATCGTACTAATTAACGACGAAGGCCAGTACTCGTTATGGCCTAATTTCTGCCAGGTACCGGAAGGATGGTCAGTCAAATTTGGACCTGACCGCAAGGAAGCCTGTTCCGAATATATCGAAAACAATTGGTTGGACATGCGTCCGACAAGCCTTATTCGTGAGATGGAGTCGGCCAGCCACTCAGGCTGATTAAGTCGCCTTGCGCAACTTGAAATAATCCAGCCGCTTCATTGCCGCCCAAATTTTGCGCGCCGCCTTATGGCGCGCATTGAATATGCGTGCGCCTATTTCGCACGCATCGTCACTTGTGCGCGCACATAATAAATTTTGGCGCTTTCTCCAACATGAACGCATCGGGGATGTTCCATGGTTGATTTTCCCAGTTCACGCAACGACGCCTCGGAATCAACCCCCGTCGCGTCGATATCGTTTACGCAGCAAGCGTGCGATTCACCTGAGGAAGCTGTACGGCTCTGGTTTTTCAATCCGCAGAAAACGCTTCCACTCGTTATCGAGGCAAATCAATCGATATCGAACGCAGCCGATTGGGCGACTCGAAGAAAGGACGCCATAGAGGCTGTATTGCAGCGTCATGGAGCCATTCTGTTCCGGGGATTCCCGCTGGCGACGCCGAGCGATTTCGAGGCTTTCGCGGAGGCCATGTCGCCCGGCCTTTACGGCCAGTACGGCGACCTTCCCAAAAAGGAAGAAGGCAAGAACATTTACCGCTCGACGCCATACCCGGAACAGAAAATGATCCTGTTCCATAACGAAAGCTCGCATCTCGCATCCTGGCCGCGCAAGCAATGGTTTTTTTGTGAGCTTCCATCGCAGACCGGTGGCGCAACCCCCCTGGTGGATACACGGGAAATGGTGCGCCGCATGCCGAAGGAGCTTGCCGAGAAGTTCGATCGGACGGGATTGCAGTATATCCGCACGTTCAACGAAGGCTTCGACGTCGACTGGCGCGAATTTTTCAAGACAGAGGATCGCGCCGAAGTCGAGGCCAGGTGCCGCGCAGCAGGCACTGACTTCACGTGGTTTGAAGACGGCACGCTGCAGACGCGCACGTTCTGTCACGCGATCGTTCGTCACCCAGTGACGGGTGAGCGGGTCTTTTTCAACCAGGTGCAGCTGCATCATCCGTCCAGCCTCGGTACAGCCATGCATGACGATCTCATCAACATTTTTGGCGCCGACCGGCTTCCGCGCAATGTGTTGTATGGGGACGGAATGCCTATCGAAGACGAAGTCATGGGCTTGATCAGCGAGCTGTATGAGACATGTGCGGTACGTTTCCCCTGGCAAAGGGGCGACGTCGTCATGCTCGACAACATGCTAGCCGCGCACGCGCGCGATCCTTATACGGGCCCGCGCAAGATCGTCGTCGCCATGGGCCAGATGATGTCCCGGGATGCATTGGAAGCTGGCACCGAGCTTGCCAGCTGAGAAGACGTTCACGGGTGGTCGTACAGGCCCGGGCTAGCAATTCGGTCGCTAGGGATATCGGAGTAGTCCATGAGGGATTTGACCAAAGGGTCGGTGGTTAGGCACTTGCTGCAGCTGTCGGCTTCGTTGATGGTCAACATGCTGGCGGGCACGCTGTACACGCTGATCAATTTTTTTTGGCTGGGAAAATTGGGTGCCGACGCACAAGCGGCGGTAGCCCTTGCCGCTAGCCCCATCACCATTGTGATGACCCTCGCACCGGTCATGACGGTCGGCGCCAGAGTGCTGATTTCGCATGCGGTGGGTGGCCAGGAAAAAGATCAGGCGGTTCGTGTGTTCAACGAGGTATTCGGCGCAGCGCTGATCCTGCTCAGCGTGGTCGGTTTTTGCGCATGGCTTTGCAGGCGGCAGTTTGGCGAGTTGCTGACGCCGGATCTGAAGACAGCTACGTTAATTGCCGATTTGTTGTACTGGTACATACCGTCCATCGCCATCCAGATCCCGTCCGCGGTGATGGGTTCCGCGCTGGGCGGGTCGGGCCGCATGCGGCCGAGCATGGTAGCCCAGCTGGTATCGGTGCTTGCCAACATTGTGATCTCGCCCCTGCTCATTTTTGGCTGGCTTGGCTTCCCGCGGTTGGGCGTCGTGGGCGCGGGCCTGGCGAGCTTTGTTTCCTCGCTGGCCGCCATGCTGGTGTTGGCGACCCATTTCATCGGCGCCAAAGCTTACATGCGCTTCGATCTGCGCTGCTGGATTTCGCGCCCACTGATCTTGTGGAAAGCATTCAAGATCGGGCTGCCGGTCGGTTTGCAAAACGCGGTGATCGGCTGCTACATGCTGGTGGTCATTCAGCTGCTGCGTCCGTTCGGTCCGGCCGAGCAGGCAGCACTGGGCATCGGGCAACGTTTGCTGCAATCCTCGCTGATGCCGCTGATCGCACTGAGCAGCGCAACCAGCGTCGTGGTCGGACAAAGTTTTGGCGCCAAGCTGGGTACCCGCGTAAGAGAGAGCTTTCGAACCTCGGCAGTCATCGGCTTCGTGGTGACGCCACTGATGTTCGTGTTGGCGCAGTTGTTCGCCAGGCCAATATGCGCTGCATTTTCCAGCGATCCTGCCGTGATCGATGGTGCGACAAGCTATTTGCGCATTACCTCGTTCAACCTCTTTCCCATGGTGGCGATCTTCTCTTGCTTCGGTACGCTAACCGGCATGGGCAACACCAAGGCGAGCCTCATCACTGAGGTGATTACCTCGCTGATGTTGATCGTTCCTGCGTGGATGCTTTCTTTCCGCCCCGGCTTCACTCCTGCTTGGATGTGGGACTTGATGGTGATCTGCTCCGTCGCCGAGATGGCGATCGGGCTGCTTTTCCTTCGCGCGGAGTTCCGAAAGAAACTGGATTTCGGCATCAGCCAGCAGCCCTTGGAGTGCCCTGTCTGATGCGTGGCCGTCAGGCCTCGGTGCAAATTTGCTCCCTGAGGAAGCCATATCGATGAATAACGGAACGACAACTCCGGACAGGCACAGCGCGCCCCTGGATGCGGTGGAACGCCTGCGCGTTCTCGTCGATTGGAACGCCACCGAACGCACGATCGCCCAGGGTACGCTGCAGCAGCATTTTGAGCTGCAAGCTGCGCGCACACCTGATGTAGTGGCCGCCGTCGCAGGCGAGCAATCGCTGACCTATCGCCAGCTCGACCTCCACGCCAATCAACTTGCCCATCAGTTGCAAGCCTGCGGCGTCGGTCCGGAAAGCATGGTCGCCTTATGCGTGGAACGCTCGCTGGACGTGCTAATCGGCGCGCTGGGCATTCTCAAGGCTGGCGGCGCCTATGTGCCGCTGGATCCTCGCTACCCCCGCGAACGACTGGCCTTCATGCTGGCCGATACCCGGGCTCGTGTGGTCGTGGCCCAATCGGCGCTGGTCGAACGCCTACCGCCACACGAGGCGCAGCTGGTCTGCCTCGATGACGATGCCGCGCACATTGCGATGCGTCCGCGAACACCCCCCATCGTGCCGGTGCATGCCAACCAGCTGGCCTATGTGATGTACACCTCCGGCTCCACCGGCACGCCGAAGGGTATTGGCATCACGCATCGCAACGTACTGGAACTGGCGACGGATCGGCGCTGGCAAGGTTCGTCGCGACAGCGCGTCTTGATGCATTCGGCACAAGCGTTTGATGCGTCCACCTTTGAAATATGGGTGCCATTGCTGGCCGGCCATCAGGTGATCGTCGCGCCACCGGGCGAAACCGATCTGCGTGTACTGAAACAGGTCATCACCCAGCAGCAGATTACCTCGCTGTGGTTTACCGCGGGCCTGTTTCACATCATGGTGGAAGAGGCCCTCGATTGCTTTGCCGGCCTTCAGCAGATCGTCGCCGGGGGCGACGTGCTTGCTCCGACAGCGGTGCAAACCTTGCTCGACCGCTTCCCTCAATTGCGCGTCGTCAACGGCTACGGCCCAACGGAAACAACCACTTTCGCAACCAACCACGCCATGCAGCAGCCGTATCGCGTGGGGTCTAGTGTGCCGATCGGCGCACCTTTGGACAACACGCAGGTCTACGTGCTGGATGCCGCGTTGCAGCCAGTGCCGACCGGCATGGAAGGTGAGCTGTATATCGCAGGCTCCGGCCTGGCGCGTGGTTATCTCCATCGCCCCATGCTTAGTGCCGAACGCTTCGTCGCCAATCCGTTCGGCCTGCCTGGCAGCCGCATGTACCGCACCGGGGACTTGGTGCGCTGGCTGCCGGAAGGCCATCTCGACTTCCTTGGCCGTGCCGACCACCAGGTCAAGCTGCGCGGCTTTCGCATCGAGCTGGGCGAAATCGAAAACGCGCTACTCCACCAGCCTGGCGTGGCGCAGGCGGTGGTGGTGATACGCGAAGACCCGCCAGGACACAAGCAACTTATCGCTTATGTTGCGACCTCGCACCATCAAGTGCCGGACCCCGCCAACTTACGCCGCGCGTTGTCCGAACAGTTGCCCGACTACATGGTGCCGGCGGCATTGGTGGCTCTGGATGCCCTGCCGCTCACCGCTCACGGCAAGCTCGATCGCAAGGCGCTGCCCGCGCCGGCCCGTTCCGATTTTGCCGATCGCAGCGACGAACCGCCGCGAGGTGAACTAGAAACGATCCTGGCGGCATTGTGGCAGGAGCTGCTCGGTGTCGAGCAGATCGGCCGAAACGACCGTTTCTTCGAACTCGGCGGCGATTCGCTGCTGGCGATCCGCTTGATGGAACGCTTACGCGGCATGGGGCTGGCCACCGACACCCATGCATTGTTCACCGCCCCTACCCTTGCCGCACTGGCCGCGACGCTGGGCAGCCATGACGAAGTGATCGTGCCGGCCGCATCAATCACGCCCGACTGCACGGCGCTTACGCCGGACCTGCTGCCGCTGATTGACCTGACTCAGACGGACATCGATCGGATCGTTGCGCGCGTGCGCGGCGGCCTCGCCAATATCCAAGACGTCTACGGCTTGTCGCCCTTGCAGGAAGGCATTCTCTTTCACCATCTGCTGGATGGCGAGGGCGACCCTTATCTGCTGCTGGACGTAACTGCGTTTGCCGATCGCGCGCTGCTGAACCGTTACCTGGATGCCATGCGACAGGTGGTCGGCCGGCACGACATCCTGCGCACCGCTTTCATGTGGGAGGACTTGAACGAAGCGGCGCAGGTGGTCTTGCGACGGGTCGAATTGCCGGTAACCGAGCTGACCCTCGAACCGCGAAACGGCGACGTGCTCGAACAATTGCTGCAGCATTTCGATGCCCGCCATTATCGCATCGATCTTGGTTGCGCTCCCCTTCTGCACTACGTCGTTGCGCACGATCCGCAGAACGAGCGTTGGTTGCTGTTACAGCACATGCATCACCTAATCGGCGACCACTCCACGGTTGAAATGCTGCAGGCGGAAGTGCGCGACGTGCTATCAGGGCGAGCGGATACGCTGGAGGCAGCGCAGCCTTTCCGCAACTTGATTGCGCAGGTGCGGCTGGGCTTGCCCAAGTCCGAACATGAGCGGTTCTTCCGCGGCCAGTTGGCGGATATCGATGAACCCACCCTGCCGTTCGGCTTGAGCGATGTGCACCGCGACGGTTCCGAGGTGCGCGAAGTCCGCCGAATGCTGCCGACATCGCTGCACGATCGCCTGCGCGTGCAGGCGCGCCGGCTAGGCATCAGCCTGGCAAGCTTGTGCCACCTGGCCTTTGGGCAGGTGGTAGGCAAGACCAGCGGCCGTGAACAGGTGGTGTTCGGCACCGTGCTGTTCGGTCGGATGAATGCCGGCGAAGGTGCCGATCGTGCCATGGGCCTGTTCATCAATACCCTGCCGCTGCGCCTGGACCTGGGCGATACGCATGTGCTGGCATGTGCACAGCAGACCCATATGCGACTGGCCGATTTGCTTCGGCATGAACATGCTTCGCTGGCGCTTGCGCAGCGCTGCAGCGGGTGCGCCGCTTCCGCACCGCTGTTCAGCGCCCTGCTCAACTATGTGCATAACACCGCAATGCCCGATGAAGCGATCCAGCATGTGGCCGGCATTGAGCCGCTTCGCTTCGAAGAGCGCACCAACTATCCCATCACGCTGACCATCGAAGACGCCGGGCATGCCCTTGGCTTTATTTCGCAAACGGCCTCCCCGCTCGATCCGGGACAACTGTGTGACTACGTCGAGCAGGCACTGAATGGCCTGGCCAATGCGCTGGAAACCGCGCCGCACACGCCGATAAAGCGGTTGGCAATCCTATTGCCCGCACAACGCGAACAGCTTGTGCAGGCAATGCATCAAGCCAAGCCGGTGCCTCCGGCTACGCTGCCGGAACGCTTCGAACAACAAGCGGCCCTGACGCCCGAATCGATTGCACTGGTCTGCGAACAGACGCAGCTGAACTATGCCCAGCTCAATGTGCGGGCCAACCAGCTGGCCCATTACCTGATCCAATGCGGCATCGGCAGCGAACAGATCGTGGCCATCGCCCTACCACGCTCGCCCGAGCTGGTGATTGCCTTGCTCGCCGTGCTCAAGGCCGGCGCGGCCTATCT
>NZ_BSOA01000009.1:749-976 GCF_030160275.1 Dyella flagellata | reverse complement strand
GGCCTGGTGCATGGGTTGTTCGAAGCGCAGGTGCGGGCCACGCCGGCAGCCATCGCGGTGGTATGCGGGGCGACGCAGCTGGATTACGCCGGTTTGAACGCACGAGCCAACCGGCTGGCGCATTACCTGCGCGAGCAGGGCGTGGGCCCGGATGCGCGGGTGGGGCTATGCCTGCCGCGCGGCATCGAGTTGGTGGTGGCGCTGTTGGCGGTGCTCAAGGCGGGCGG
>NZ_BSOA01000009.1:0-692 GCF_030160275.1 Dyella flagellata | reverse complement strand
CGCCCCGGTGCTGGTGTTGAGCCGCGACGGCCTGGCGGACGCGATCGAAGGCGTGGCGCAGCTGGACCTGGGGCAGGCTGCGCCGCCCTGGGGGCAGCATGGCGAGCACGATCCATCCCCGGCGGCGGTCGGCCTGGCCTCCCACCACCTGGCCTACCTCATCTATACCTCCGGCTCCACCGGCGTGCCCAAGGGGGTAATGGTCGAACATGCCAGCCTCGTCAATCTGGTGAATTGGCACGACCAGACCTTTGGTCCTCTAGCCGGCAAACAGGTATCGAGCACCGCCGGCCTTGCGTTCGATGCGTGCAGTTGGGAAATCTGCTCGGCGCTGGGGAGCGGAGCCTGCCTGGCCTTGCCATCCGGTGACGCCAACCGCTACCCGGAACAACTGTTGGACTGGTGGCAACAAGTGCCACTGCATGCTGGTTTCCTGAGTACCCCGCTGGCGGAAGAGATTTTGTCACGCAGCGCGACTCACGAAACCCTGCAATACCTGCTAACCGGCGGCGACCTCCTCAGATGCTCGCCGAAAGCGCGCTCCCGCTATGCGTTGATCAACAACTATGGCCCCACGGAAACCACCGTAGTGGCTACCTCGGGTCGCCTTGATTCCAACGACAGCGTTTTGCACATCGGCCGGCCGATCGCCCACACGGCGGTCTACATCCTGGACGCGCAGCGCGAACCGG
>NZ_BSOA01000008.1:60733-105018 GCF_030160275.1 Dyella flagellata | reverse complement strand
GAGTGGTTCGGTGACGACAGCTTCAGCTACGACGTAAACGACAGTGAAGCGCAGTCGAACATTGCCACCGTGCACATCAAGGTGGTGCCGATGCCGACCGCAGAGAATGCGCGGTTCCGCGTAGACAGCGACGGCACTGTTCGCATTGACCTGCGCTGCCTGGTCGATGATCCGGACGAAAACGCCG
Source organism: Dyella flagellata (assembly GCF_030160275.1). GTDB lineage: Bacteria > Pseudomonadota > Gammaproteobacteria > Xanthomonadales > Rhodanobacteraceae > Dyella_B > Dyella_B flagellata. Next base: position 104,831 of record NZ_BSOA01000008.1, on the reverse strand, counting down.
AAGCAAAGCTTGCCATCAACGTCAATGCACCGGGCCATGGCCAGTTGATACACCAGGAAGATGGCGTGTATCTGTACAAGCCGCAAAGCGGATTCAGCGGCACAGATGCGTTTACCTACACAGTCAGCGATGGTGTCAATGCTGCAACCGCCAGCATCAGCTTGGACGTAGATAACGACGATGGCGAAGACGACGATTGCGGCTACAGCCAGACCATCATGATCCAGGCATCGATGGGGCAGGCCTTTAACGGGACAGACAGCTACGGTTACATCGTAGTCAATCAGGGTTTGCGCAAGGATGGAGATGATGACGATTCCCGACAGCAAGTGAGCTGGGACAACGATGACGACGCGCCCGGTGGCCATTCGCAGCTCATCGACAGCGATTGGTGGAACGCGTTGGTCGCCGAGCCCCTATTGGGTGCAGGTGATCTGTCCGAGCGCAGCGGATTGGTCATCAAACGCGTGAACTAAGTCACTTCCGCATCAGCACCCTCTCTCTGACATGGAGAGAGGGTGCGAAGTCATTGGAGATGGAATCCCAGGCCGATCAATGCATGATGCGGCCTATTTCATCGGCTTGCGGAGCCTGTCCTCGGCTTGACTCAAAAAGTGATGAGGAAGGATGGCGTTTCCAAGCAAGCCCTAAGACAAGCACTCAAGTCACCTGGACCATCCCTTGCGAGCAAGGGAAGGCAGGCCGATCTGGCTAACGCGCGGTTGGCGCGATTTTGTCGGTCGCCCGCCAGCAGCTCTACACGAAAAGGCTCACTGCTAACGCCGCGCGCGCCTCAACCAGGCCAATAACCCCAAGTAAGTCAGATTGACGCCAATAAAAAACCATTGCCAAGCAAAGTCGTGCTCACTCAAGTCACGCACTGCCCTGTAGGGCGCTGCGTTTTTCAGCGCAGACATGAAGAAGCTCCATGGTACCGAGAGTATGGCTGCCGCAATGCCGCTAAAGAGACCTGCATAATATCTAGTCAGCGTTCCATGGATCGGCGGATCGATATAGAACAAGAAGCCTGCCAGTACTACCAACACAAGGTAGATCCCGAAAAGCCTTGAGAACACTCGCCCCTGTCCAAACTCACCGCACCATCTGAGGTACAAGGTCCAAATCATGATGATCGCGGTAACCACCATGCCGAAGACGCCTCCGTTTACCATGTATCCTTTAAACACACCACCGCAGGTTCCGAGCTTTTCGCAACCTGCATTGGCAATCATGTGCTGTGCAGCGTCAACAGCGGCTGCACCAAACCAATCCTCAGGACTGACCAGGGGCCTCGAAATGGCGCTACGGACCCCATAAGGGAAATTATCGGGCCTGAAAATGTATGCGCTCGCCATAACGGCATGACCGTCGCTGAGCATCCCCGTAATCGTCGCAATGATGTGATCCTTGCCTTGTTCAGCGCCGACCATGTTTACAGGGCAATAGATTGCCCCGGTGTCGTTCGGTGCCACGCTGCCAAATTTGCAGTCCATCGGCGCCCCACCGCCTACCGGAATTCTCAGGTCGAATCGCCCTGGCTCAACGGTCTGATTTCGAACTTGCATCAAGACAAAGAGATAATAGGCATCATTAATAGAGTGACCTGCTGAATGGGTGACTCTGGGGTCAAAGGCGCCCCATAGCCCCGGTCGCAACGGCAATAACTTGACATCGCTCGTCCCCCATCCGAACTCAGCCATGCGACGGTCCGGTCCCTCTCGTTCCACTGCGGCGTCGGCCTGGACCGAGTAGCCCTCACGCTCGAAATCAGCGTTCAATTGATCCAGCGAGTCAGTGAAAGCCGCTTCCGCTTTCAATGCCTCCCGCACGGTTGCAGCAGGCGTGTACTGCCGATTGAGCAGGTGCAGAAATGCGGTTCGTTTGGCATAGCGAACAAGCAGGTGCGCATCGTCGGCGAACCCAAGCTGGGACATCGCTGCTGCCGTCGTATTTACCGAAAACTCGTCATTGGGGATTGGCCCATCCAGCATCTCCCGTACCAGCGGCACACTCTCTTCGCTAGGTGGCGAGGGTGAAGATGCTTGTGAGTTGCCCACGCATGCTAACGCGAAAAATGCACCGAGCATTAGTTTCGTAAGCGTATGCTGCATACTCCTCCCCTTAAGAAGCGCCTGTTCATGACATGATCGCACGGCTTTGGCCATGCCGAAATTAGGCGCCTGGGAGACCGCACTCTCTATCAGCATTAGCGCGTAACACAATGTAGAGCCGCTACAGGACGCAGAAGGTCGCGATCTGAGCTGCGGCGGCGGCTCTAGCTATCTGCCAAAGATGGAAACGTAGGGTAGGCGCCCCAGCAAGACCCCGCCTAGTTATTTCCAAGCCCATGGTCAAACAAGAGCGGGCAGCTTCCAGGAGAGGCCCCAATTGGGAAGTCGTGGCCCCCTTGGGTCCGAATAGGCATTACCGGCGAGCTTCCTCTGCCCACAGGAGTGCTACTAGCTGCAGATCGATATATCGGCGACCGCTTGGTGTTGCAGTTGGATCCGATCTACCTCAACGCTTTTCGTTTGGTGGTCAACATGATGCGCAATTCGCAGCCCACGGCATCGGCATAGCGCCTTAGCGTAGCCAGCGAAGGCGCATGTTTGCGACTGCCTGCACTGGCTTCAAGCCGCGCCACTGAGGCTTGTGCCACGCCCATACGTTCCGCCACGTCTGCCTGCGTCAGCTCGGCCCGCTGGCGCGCGCGCACCAGTTCGGCCAAAGCCGCGAACTCATCAGCCATGGCATCGTAAGCCGCCGCAAAGGCAGGATCCTTGCGCCAACGCTTACGCGTAGTCTCAATATCCAGAGCTACCGGCTTGTATCGTTCGAGTGCCATATCTTGACCTCCTTCAATCTTGCCCTGGCAATGTCCAAATCATGTGCCGGAGTCTTTTCTGTTTTCTTGATCATGGCGTGCAGGATTACAATGCGCCGCCCTACTACCGAGCAGTAGAACGCACGCCCGATGCCTTCGCGGCCTTTGGCGCGAACTTCGAACAGGCTCGCTCCCATGGCCCGCGTGTGCGGCATACCGATATCCGGACCAAGTTCCGCCATTGTCTCGGCAATGCGCAGGAAGCTGGCGCGTACGCCTGCCGGCCAGTTCTCTATCTGCGCCGCGAGCTTGGTGTTGTAGTAGCAAATCCGCCATCTCATCAATATAACACACTTGTTATTAGCCGGAAGCTAACAAGGGTGTTTTCACCAAGCCGCCATCGCAAGAGGAGAATGAGGATGGCGCTGTAGGTGAACGGAGAAGGATGTATTCAGGCCACGCCTAATCTGAAGCAGGAAAGGGAGACGAGCCGACGCACTCTCCATCCCAGCCCTCCCCTGCGTACAGGGGAGGGAGCAACGGCATCGAATCAGGGAACGTCGTCCGGATCAGTCGATCTTTCGGCGTGGAGCTGACTTGCGGCAGGCACAGTGATCGCCTTGAAGCCTGCCGTGTGCAGATGCGAGTTCAGCGAGGCCAGGTCTGCACCGCGGATCGATTGCCACTGCGCGACGGCCTTGTCCAGGTTCGCCTTGTATTCGGCAAAGGCTTGCCGCTGTCCGTCAGTCGGTGCGCGGTCGGCGCCTTCCACGTCGGAGGCGATGGCGGTGAGGGCGTCGTTCATGGCTTCGAGGTTGGTGGAGGATTCGCTGTCGCCGGAAACGAGCGGATCGGTTTTCTTGCGGAAAGCTTCGATCTCCTCGTGCAGAGGCTTGTTGTTGTCGAGTTTCTTCTCCGCCTCGTCGAGCTGGTTGCGTACGGCATCCACTTCGCCGTGGCTTTGCCAGACCTGCTGCAATGCGTTGCCTACGTCACGCGAGAACGCCAGGCCTTCCGCGAGTGCATTCTGATCCAGCTTCTCACGGGGATCGCCGACGACGTTCAACGGTGCGCGATAGGACTTGCCGTTGACGGTGAGCACCACCTGGTATTTACCCGGCAGCGCCAGCGGCCCTTCGGGCGTGAGCGGGGTGTCCGAATCCCAGGTGGCGGCAATGCTGTAGCCGTAAAGCAGCGCTTCGGGGCGCGGATAGTGCAGGTTCCAGACGAAGCGGTGCATGCCGGCGCTGGTACCGAGCGTTTCCGGCGAGCCTAGCCAGCCTTTCTGGAAGTAGCGCTCGGCAGGCAGCTTTTCCGGTTTGTCGACACTGGAGAAGTGACGCACCGTCTTGCCGTCGCTGTCGAGAATATCTAGCGTAACGGGGCCTTTCGCTGCGCTGGCCAACTGGTAATCGATGATCGCACCGGAGGGCGGATTCTTGCCCAGCGGTTCGTCGGGTGGCAGCGGTGTGTCCTTGTTCTCGTTGGCGCGCACACGCACGGCGTCGGCCGGCGTGTACAACGCGGTCTTGTGCGCGTTGTCGGCACCGGCCTGGCGCAGTGGCGCGATGTCATCAAGCACCCAGATCGCCCGGCCCTGCGTGCCGGCGATCAAGTCATCGCCGTGAATGGTCAGGTCGCGCACCCACGCGGTAGGCAGATTGTGTTGCAGGGATTGCCAATGCGCACCATCGTCGAATGACACGTACACACCGCGATCGGTGCCCGCGAACAGCAGGCCCTCGCGTTGGGTATCTGCACGCACGACGCTGACAAAATCATCCTTTGGCAAGCCGACGGCGATATCCGTCCAAGTTTTGCCGTAGTCGCTAGTGCGCCAGACATGCGGACGGAAATCGTCCTGGCGGTGGTTGTCGACCGCGGCATAGGCAGTGCCCTGCTTCAGCGCGGAAAGATCGAGCGAGCTGACGATGCCCCAACCAGGCAGGTCTTTCGGGGTGACGTTCTGCCAGTTCCTGCCGCCATCACGGGTGTACTGGACGGAGCCGTCGTCGGTGCCGACCCAGATTTCGTCATTGCTGAAAGGCGAAGGCGCGATGCTGTAGATCACGCCGTAACCGCAGTCGCGCGCTTGTTGCGCGTTGGGATTGCCTTCGCAGCCTGCGGTAGCGCCTTGCTTCTTGGCGCTGAGGTCGGGGCTGATCACCTCCCAGTGCTGGCCCTGGTCCGTGCTGCGGAACAGTACCTGCGCACCCAGATAGAGCGCGTACGGCGCCTTGGCTGAAAACGCGATCGGCGTGATCCAGGTGTAGTGGTATTTGAAGTTGGTGGGACGCTGGCCGTAGCTGTTGACCGGCCATGCAGTGACGTTCTGCACCACGCCGGTGCGGCGATCCCAGCGCGACACGCGTCCGCCCAGGCCGGAGCCGAACACGATGTTGGGATCGTCCGGATACGGCAAGTCGTAGTCACGTTCGTCGCCACCCACAGGGCGCCAATCGCGATAGGAAATGGAACCGTAATCGCTGCGACTGGCGATGCCTACGGTGCCCGAATCCTGCTGGCCCGAATAGATCCAGTAGGGAAACTGGTTGTCGGTAGCCAGGTGATAGAACTGGCCGGTGGGCTGGTTGTACCAGCTGCTCCAGCTGTTGCCGCCGTTGACGGTGACAACCGCGCCCTGGTCGCTGGCGGCAATCATGCGCTGCGAATCGCGCGGATCGATCCACAGGAAGTGATAGTCGTCGCCGCCCGGTGCACCCTTGAAGATGTCCCAATGCTTCCCGCCATCGTCGGAACGGCGGATGGACTGCCCGGTCGAATAGAGTCGATCCGGATTTTGCGGATCGACGGTGATGCGGCTGAAGTAGTCGTTGGGCAGCCAGGATTCGTGGCTGACCGCCTGCCAGTTCGCACCGCCGTCATCGGAACGGTACAGGCCGCTGTCCTTGCGCGGATCGGCCGAATGCACCACCGCATACACGCGATTGCCGCTCGCCGTAGCGATGCCGATGCGTGCCAGTGTGCCAGCCGGCCAGCCATGGCCGCTGATGCGCTTCCAGCTCAGGCCGCCATCGGTGGATTTGTACAGGCCACTGCCCGGCCCTGCATTCGGCTGGAAGTACGACAGCCAAGGATAGTTGCGTACCTGCCACGCAGCGGCGTAGACGATGTTCGGGTTGGATGGATCAGCAGCGAGATCCACCACGCCCGTGTCGGCATCGATGAACAGGGTTTGCTTCCAGGTTTTGCCGCCGTCGGTCGAGCGATAGACGCCGCGCTCCTTGTTCGGGCCGAAATAATGGCCGAGCACGCCGACCAGCAAGGTGTTCGCATCGTGCGGATCGACCAGGATGCGGCCGATATGCTTGCTCTCGGTGAGGCCAATGTGTTGCCAGTTCTTGCCGCCGTCGTCTGAGCGATACATACCATTGCCCGCTGCTACGTCGTAGCGCGCAGCGACCTGACCGGAACCGGCATAGATCACACTCGGGCTGGAAGGAGCGATGGCGACGGCGCCAATCGGAGCCGCCGGCATGGTGTTGGAAGTGGGCTGCCAGGTCCGACCCGCGTCATTCGTTTTCCACACCCCGCCGCCGGCGGTGCCGATGTAGAAAGTATCGGGCTTGCCGGGATCGCCGGCAGCCATCGTCGCCCAACCGCCGCGGAAGGGACCTAGCTGACGCCATTGCAGGGCGTCGCCGGCGTGGCTGGGTGCCAAGGATGTGTCCGCTTGCAAAGGTGCCGCGCAAGCAAGCAGGCACGCGCAAGCAAGCGCTGAAAGAGGACGGAGGAGAGGGCGTGTCGACATCGTGAACTCCCGCTTCAGGAGTGAAAGTAAGCCCCTCTCCTGGAGGGAGGGGGAGTTGTTGTTCTCAGTGTCCCTAATACGTCAGCGCAAAACCCGTGTACCAGGTCCTACCAAACGCCGGCTCCAGTCCATTCTGCCAAACCCGATCAAAATAACGCCGATTGGCCAGATTGCTCACGCCCGCCAGCAAGCGCAGGGAATGATTGAGCTGCCAGTCGGACGCCACGTCCACCACCGTGTAAGCCGGTATACGCGCTGGCATATACGTCAAGCCGCTGCCAAAGGACTTATCGGAATCCTGCCAGTACTGTGCTGCCGAGGTGACCGCGGTCAGGCTCAGCTTCACGTGCTCGTTGCGCCAGGTAACGCCGGTCTTGATCAGGTAGTCCGGTGAAAACGCCGGCGTCTTGCCCACCTGGCCGGGAATCGCGCTAGCAGTGAACCTGGCATTGAGCAGGCTGGCGTTGAGGAAGGTTTCCAGATGCTGGCCTTCGGTGGCCAGTTGCGTCGGCGCGAAGAAATCGTAGTCGAGTTGCGCTTCCAGGCCGCGGCTGCGCGCGTCGCCAGTGTTTACGTAGATGGTGTCGATGGCATTGATGTAGCGCGTTTCCAGGCGATTGCGGAAATTGATCCAGAACACGCTGACGTCGTAATACAGGCCGGTGACTGGCGCACCATGCACACCGGCTTCCCACGATACCGACTTGGACAGCTGCGCGGCATGGCCCTGCATGAGGTTGCTGAAAGGCGGTGCGATATCGAAGAAGCGCAGCGGACGCCAGCCTTGCGACACGTTGAAATAGGTTTCGTTGCCATGACCGAAGTCATTGCCCAGCCCCAGGCCGAACAGCGGCATGTGGCGCGTGTCGGCTTCATGGATCAACGGGCGCGAGAGAAACGGCGGATGCACCGTTTCATCCACGGCGACGCGTTCACGCTCCAGGCGCACGGAGGGCACGATGTGGATGCGATGTGGCAGGCGAAACACATTCTCGGCAAACAGCGAGGCGTATTGCGAACCGCGGCGCTGGTTGAGGATTTGTGTACCGCTACGATCGTCGCGTGCCACGGTCAGGTTGGGACTGCTCCACTGCCGGAATGGATCGCTGCCGTAGTACAGCACCGTGCCGACAGTGAAAGCGTTGCCCTGCCCCCACTTCTTGCGCAGGCGTACGTCGGTGCCATAGGTACGGAACGCTTCGTCCTGCAACGTCGTGCTGGCCGGTGGTGCCTGCCCGGGTAGCTGGGCTTTGGCCGCACGGCTGACCAAGTCCTCGTAGGTGAACCACAACTTGGCTTCCAGCGACCAATTGCCGCCAAGATCGTGGGTGTGACCTAGCACCAGCTGATCGCGGTTTACCCAATCGCGGTTGTAGGGCGTAGTGACGCTACGAGGATCTTGTTGCCAGCGCGTGTAACTCAACCGTCCGGGATCGCCGGAGACGGCGTCAATCGCATGGAAATCCAGCCACCATTGTTGGCGCTCGTCCGGCGTATACGCGAGATACAAGTCGGCCTGGCGATTGCGCGAATCATCGTTCGCGCGCGTACCGTCGCTTTGTACGTAACCCGCGTCGGCGCGGAACGCCCAGGCGCCCTGGTTGCGCTGAATCACGTTGTAGCTGGAAAACAGGCCGTGTTCGCCGACTACGTTCTCGGTGCTCATGCTCAGCGGTGTATTCGGAGCTGGGCGCTTGGAAACGAGATTGATCACCGGCGCCGGCTCCGGCCCATACAGCAAGCTGGAGCCGCCGCGGATCAGCTGCACTTCGGACAGGCCCTGCGTGAGCGGAAACGCGTACAACGTGGGAAAACCGATCCAGTCGCCTTCCAGCGGGATACCGTCCTGCATCACCAGGACGAATTCGGACTCCTGCGGATTGCCGATGCCGCGATAATTGAAATTGAACTGGGTCGGCGTGGGTTGTTCGGAAACCAGCACGCCCGGCGTACGCGCAAGCGTCTGGTTGAGGTTGTTGCCGACCACCGTGGGCTGGTTTTCCAGATGCGTCACCGTGGTTTTCTTGGTGACGGTGATGCGGGGGCCGTCGACCTCCGGCATCTGGTATTGCAGCTTGGCCTTGAGGTATTTGCGCCAATCGTTGGCGCTGACGCTTACAGCCGGAAGCTTGGTGGTTTTCTGGGAACCCGTAGCGCGATCGTCATCCTGCGCCACGGCAGAAAGGGAAGCCAGCGAAAGCAGCAAGGCAAGCGGTAACGCGGCACGGCGTAGTGACAACATTTGGCATCCAGGCGGCAGCAGGTTAGCCGGCCCTTATCGCGCATGTAGGGGCCGCTTGGCTATATGCCATCGGTTTACCCTGGGGGTTAGATCGTGACAGCGTTACAGTGCGATGACCGTTCCCTCTCCCCGGCGCAGTTCTACCCCTCCCCCACTTGCAAGAGGAGCGGAGAATGAAGCCTCGTTCAGTGGGAGCAAACCGTCTTTCCAGCAAGAGATACCGCCCCGTGCACCTGCGTCGCCTCGCTCTACTCACGCTCGGCATCAGCACCGCCTTCGCCGCCCACGCCACTGTCGATCCCTCGCTGTTCCAGGACCTGCACTGGCGCCTGGTCGGTCCCTTCCGCGGTGGCCGCGTGCTCGCCGTAACCGGCGTTCCCGGCGATGACCGGCATTTCTATTTCGGCGCAGTGGATGGCGGCGTGTGGAAGACCAACGATGCCGGCCGCACCTGGCAAGCGATCTTCGACGACCAGCATGTGGGCTCGATTGGCGCCATCGCGTTGGCGCCGTCGCAACCGGACACCCTTTATGTCGGCACCGGCGAAGCCGACATGCGATCGGACATCGCGCACGGCAATGGCATGTACAAATCCACCGACGGCGGCAAGCACTGGAGCCACATCGGCCTGGAGGACAGCCGGCAGATCGGACGCATCCTGGTTGATCCGCAGCATCCCGAGCGGGTGTTCGTCGCTGCGCTCGGCCATGCCTACGGCCCGAACGCTGAGCGCGGCGTGTTCCGCTCCACCGATGGCGGCCAGCACTGGGAGAAAGTGCTGTTCAAGGACAACGACACCGGTGCGATCGATCTCGCCTTCCAGCCGGATGATTCGAACACCATCTACGCAGCCTTGTGGCAGACGCGCCGCCCACCGTGGAGCGTTTATCCGCCCTCGAACGGACCGGGCAGTGGCTTGTATGTGTCTCACGACGGTGGCTCGCACTGGACGCAGGTCCAGGGCAACGGTTTCGCCGGACATCCCGGCCGAATCGGACTGGCCACCACACCCAGCGATCCCAAGCGCGTCTATGCGCTGGTCGACGCGCCCAATGGCGAAGGCGGCCTGTATCGCTCCGACGATGCCGGCGCACACTGGAAGCACATCACCGATGATCAGCGCATCTGGCAGCGTGGCTGGTATTTCAACCGGCTCACGGTCGATCCGAAGAATGCCGACCGCATCTATGTGATGAACACCATCGTGTTGCGCTCCGAGGATGGCGGCAAGCATTTCATCGCGCTGAAAGGCGACCCCACCGGCGACGATTTCCACGAGATGTGGATCGACCCGACCAACCCGAACCGGCAGATCCTCGGCGTCGACCAGGGCACGCTGATCACACTCAACGGCGGCACCACCTGGAGCAGCTGGTACAACCAGCCCACCGCGCAGATCTATCACGTCAGCACCGACAACCGCTTCCCGTACTGGGTCTATGGCGCCCAGCAGGATTCCGGCGCGGTGGCGCTGCCCAGCCGCAGCGGCAGCCACGACGGCATCACCATGCAGCAGTTCCACGAACTCACTCCCGGCGGCGAGAGCGACATGATCGCGCCCGATCCGGACGATCACGACATCGTCTACGGCGGCCGCGTGGACAAGCTCGATATGCGTAGCGAGCAGGTACGCAATGTCGACCCCACACTGGCCTACCCCGCCGCGCATTACCGTGCGGCATGGACGCTGCCGCTGGAGTTTTCCAAGCGCGATCACAAGGTGCTGTACTTCGCCAATCAACGCCTGTTCCGCACCGCGGACGGCGGCGAGCACTGGGCGCCGATCAGCCCCGACCTCACTCGAACGGATGCGGGCGTGCCCGCCAACCTCGATGCGGCCACCGCGGCCGACGACAACCATCCAGACAAGCAGCGCGGCGTGATCTACACCATCGCGCCCTCCCCGCTCAGCGCCAAGGCGCTATGGGTCGGCACGGACGACGGGCTGGTATGGCGCACCGACGATGAGGGCGCACATTGGAGCAATGTCACCCCCAGCGCACTCACACCCTGGTCGAAAGTCGGTGGCATCGAGCCTTCGCACTTCAGCCCGGACGTGGCGTATCTCGCCGTCGACCGCCATCGCCTGGATGACGACTCCGCCTACATCTACCGCACCACCGATGGCGGCAAGAGTTGGACTCGCATCGACAACGGCATTCCGTCCGACAGCTTCGTGAACGTGGTGCGCGAAGATCCGGTACGCAAAGGCCTGCTCTACGCCGGCACCGAAAAAGGCATGTACCTATCGTTCGACGATGGCGCGCATTGGCAGCCGTTGCAGCAGAATCTGCCGTCGACCTCCGTGCGGGACATCGACGTGCATCAGGACGACCTGGTGATCGCCACGCATGGCCGTGGTTTCTGGATCATGGACGACATGACGGCACTGCGACAGATGGAAGACGCCAGCCTGCACACTGCGATGCTGTTCAAGCCTGCCGATGCCTACCGCGTGCGCCATCCGGAGTTCACCGGCACGCCGATGCCCAAGGACGAACCGCTGGCGGCCAATCCGCCCGATGGCGCCATGATCGACTACGCCTTGCCGGAACACGCCAAAGGCCCGGTCACCCTGACCATCCTGGATGCGCAGAATCACAAGGTGCGCAGTTTCAGCAGCGACGACAAACCGCCGATGCTCGATCCGGCGAAGCTGGAATTCGCGCCGGAGTGGGTGCCGATTCCCACCGCGGTGGCAACCACGCCAGGCATGCACAGGTTCGTTTGGAATCTGCGCTACGCCGGCAAGGGCGAAGAGGGACGCCACCATCAGAAGGATGGCGTGTGGGCACCACCTGGCAATTACACCGTGGAACTCAGCGTCGGTGGGCACAGCTATCGGCAACCGCTGGTCATCAAACCGGATCCGCGCGTAACCGTTTCGGTGGCCGCCATGCAGCGTGAATTCGAACTGGCTACCAAGGTGGAAACGGTGTCAGGACAGGCATCCAAAGCAGCAGCCGAAGCGAAAAAGCTGCTGCAGGCGCTGGATGACCGCCAGTCGCATGCCAGCGGTGCACTGCACGACCAGATTGCGGCGCTGATAACGCAGACCTCGGATGTTTCCGGCATGCCGCTGCACACCGATCCGCGTACTGCCATGTTCTTGCAGCCGCATCGCACGGATAGTTTGCGCAGCCTCTCGGCGAACCTGGAAAAACTGCTCAGCGCCGTCGATGACGCGGATGCCAATCCGAGTCCGGATGCGCAGCAGTCTTACGCGACGCTATCGCAAACGCTGACCGCGACGCTCGGCGAGTGGCAGAAGCTGAAGCAGCAGGAGCTGACGGCGCTCAACGGCAAGTTGAAAGCGGCTGGGCAGAAGGCGATTTCGCTGTAATGCCCATGGCGTAGGCTGGGATGGCAATCCCAGCTTCGTGGTGTTGCGTGCATGGTAATGCTGGGATTGGCATCCCAGCCTACGCGCTGGTTAACGCTCCGCCAGGCGAGCCTGCACTTCGGCATAGATTCGCGCACGCTTGGCGGAAAACCAGCCCAGCACGCCGGTCACCGGCATCGGCTGCAAACCGGTCAGGCTCGCATGCGCCACGCGCAGCAGATGCGCGCGGTGAAATTCCGCGAAGGCGTCCGCCAGCGCCGGTACGTGGAAGGGCACTTCCACATATTCATCCAACAAGGTGCCGAGTACCGCTGCCGCGCGTCGCGCGATTTCGGTATTGGCGTTGGTTACCCGGACGTCATTCGATGGCACGTTGTAGGCTGCCTCGATGGCGCGTACGAGTTGCTGGAACTCCGTAGCATGCAGGGGGCGGCAATAAATGGGTGTTTTGGCCCGCGCCAGCAGCCAAGTCTGTTCCCTGCGCGGCAGCGCGCTGGAATTGTTGGTGGCGATGTCCAATGCATCGCTGTAGTTGTAGCCGTACTCACCCATCAGCTCGATGGCCAGCTCCTCGCGCACCATCGGCTCGACGCGACGCACGCCTTCGCGTCCGTACCAGCGAACGTATTCGGGCGTTACCTGCATGAAACTGCCGCGCGGCGGACGATTGAACAGCCGCTCTTCCACCTCGCCGTGCAGATACGGGTGGATCGCCTTCATGCCGGAGGCGCGCGCGGCAAGCACGCGGTCCATCAGCACTTCGGCAGTGACCAGCTCGTGGTGGTAATCGCCATACAGGCTGTCGTCGTCGACATGGGCGAAGTACACGAAGCGAATGTGCCGCACTACGCGCGAGACACGGCGCGCCCGCTTGGCAGGATCGTGCAGGCGGCGCTTCCACGCACGACCATCCTGCGCGGTGTGCGCAGCATGCGCCGACGGTAAGTCGCTAAGCAATTGCCCGACCTCACGATCGGAAACATGCGCGGTATCCGCTTGTGCGCCCTCTGCCGGACGCCTGGAAAAATCCGATTCACACACACCGACATCCTCGAACTGCAAGCGCACGACCACCCATGCCGCTGCTCGACGCATTGAAGAATCCCGTAGCCAAAGTCCTGCGCGTGGCCGCACGCGACCACGCGCGCAAGAGCCTAAGCTCCCGCGCGCTGCGGACAGCCTGCGAATACCTTCGCGGTGAACGGATCAACCGGGTGGGGAAGCCGGCCGATGCCTCAAACTCCTTGCGCCAGGAACAGCCGGATCGGCATGGCAGGTACGAAGACGCGCCACTGAAGATCCGCAAGCATCGAAAGCCGTCGTGAAGTCCAGCGCGAATGCCTGGGGGATGCTTCGCGGGACCGCACTCGCTTCTGCACTGCGCCGTCGGGACGGCAAACAGGCACACGCGCCCTGGGGAAGCAGCATTATAACGAGAACCCTGTCACAAAAGTTAAATTCGTGACCTATGGCCCATGCTTTTTTAAAGCATACGTATGCAACGCCCGGATGGCTTGGCCGCTAAGCGTTGGGCGGCCCCTTCAGCTCCACCATGTTGCCTTGCGGATCAAACAGATAAATGGATGGACCCTCGCCCTTGGCGCCATAACGGCTGCCGATCTCGCCAATCCGCACGCCATGCGCGTTCAGGTGCGCCAGGATGGCGGCTTCGTCGTAGCCGGCCACGCTCAGGCACAGGTGATCCATGTTGTGCCCTTCGGTCCCCGGCCCCTTACCCCCATGGCGGCCAAGCTTGCCTTCGATGCTGACCAGGTCGATCAGCGAGTTGCCGGCACGTAGCTGCACCAGCCCGATCTCGTCCTGCCGGCGCTCCTGCGTGCAGCCCAGCACGTCGCAATAGAACGCCTGCATGATGGGCAAGTCGTAGGCACGCAGGACGATGTGATCGAGTTGTTCCAGGCGGAAAGGGGGTTTGTTCATGATTGCTGCTCTCGCCGGCGGTGGCCATTCTGGGGTGTAGGTTGGGGTGCCAACCTACACCACGGCGCGAGGTATAATCACCGCCTTGACGTACACGGTGGGAGAAGCGGGCCTATACCCGCTGCCGAAGGCGCAACGCCCGTAATCGCTCAGGCTCCATACCGCCGTGGACCAAGACTCTGGAGAGACCGGTTAAATCCGGCGCCGAAGGGGCACGAAGCAAAAGGTTTGTCGGACCGGTCGCTTCCAAACTCTCAGGCAAAAGGACAGAGGGGCGCCCCGCGTGCGGCCTGCACGCGTTCTTCGGACGCCTTTTTCATGCCCCAAGCACCTTCATCTCCCTCGGTCTCCCCTTCCCTGCGCGAACTCGAGCACCACGACGCCTTCCTTGAGCGTCATATCGGCCCCAACGATGCCGAAATCGCCCAGATGCTGCGCGCAATCGGCCATGACTCGCTGGAGGCCATGACCGACGCCATCGTGCCGGGTCAGATCAAGTCCCAGGCGCCGCTGGCGCTGCCGCAAAGCGTCACGGAAGAAGAGGCGCTGGCAAAGATCCGCGCCATCGCGCGCAAGAACAAGGTCTTCAAAAATTTCATCGGCCAGGGTTACCACGGCACGCTGACGCCGAATGTCATCCTGCGCAACATCCTGGAAAACCCGGCCTGGTACACGGCCTACACGCCGTACCAGGCGGAGATCTCGCAAGGCCGCATGGAAGCGCTGATCAACTTCCAGACCATGGTGGCCAATCTCACCGGCATGGACATCTCCAATGCCTCGCTGCTGGACGAAGCGACCGCCGCTGGCGAAGCGATGACGCTGGCAAAGCGTTCGGCGAAGTCCAAGAGCAACGTCTTCTTCGTCGCCAACGACGTGCATCCGCAAACGCTGGAAGTGCTGCATACGCGCGCCGACGGCGTCGGCATCCAATTGCACGTTGGCGAACCGGCGGAAGCCTCCAGCGTCGACAGCTTCGGCGTGCTGTTGCAGTACCCCAACACTTACGGCCAGATCCGCGACTACCACGCGGTGGCCGATGCAGTGCATGCTCGTGGCGGCATCGTTGCGGTGGCCACCGACCTGCTTGCACTGACGCTGATCGCCTCGCCCGGCTCATGGGGCGCGGACATCGTGGTCGGCAATAGCCAGCGCTTCGGCGTGCCGTTCGGTTTCGGCGGTCCGCATGCCGCCTATCTCGCCTGCCGCGATGCCTACAAGCGCTCCATGCCGGGCCGCTTGATCGGCGTGTCGGTGGATGCGCAAGGCAAGCCGGCCTACCGCCTCACCCTGCAAACGCGCGAGCAGCATATCCGCCGTGAAAAGGCCACGTCCAACATCTGCACCGCGCAGGTATTGCTGGCCGTGATGGCCAGCATGTACGCGGTGTATCACGGCCCGGATGGCCTCAAGCGCATTGCGCAGCGCACGCATCGATTTGCCGCCATTCTTGCCGCGGCGCTACGCCGTGCCGGCATGACGGTCGGCAGCGCCTTCTTCGATACGCTGCACATCACCAATGTCGATGCTGACGCGATCCATGCCAAGGCGGTAAGCGCCGGCTTGAACCTGCGCCAGATCCACGGTCAGAGCGTGGGCATCAGCCTGGATGAAACCACCACGCGCGCCGACGTGCTGGCGCTGGCCAAGCTGTTCGGTGCCGAGATCGTCGACATCGACGAAGCCAATGCCGCCACACCGGACGAACTGCCGGCCGCGCTGCAGCGTCAAGAGGCTTTCCTGCAGCATCCGGTGTTCAACACCCACCACAGCGAACACGAGCTGCTGCGCTACATGCGCTCGCTGGCCGACAAGGACCTGGCGCTGGATCGCACCATGATCCCGCTGGGCAGCTGCACCATGAAGCTCAACGCCACCGCCGAGATGATCCCGGTGACCTGGCCTGAATTCGGCGGCATCCATCCGCTTGCCCCGGCCGACCAGACGCAAGGCTACAAGCAGCTGATCGATGAGCTGGAAGCCATGCTGGTGGAATGCACCGGCTACGATGCGGTGAGCCTGCAGCCCAATTCCGGTGCGCAGGGCGAATACGCCGGCCTGCTCGCCATTCGCGAATACCACCGCTCGCGCGGCGAAGACCAGCGCGACATCTGCCTGATTCCCGAATCGGCGCACGGCACCAATCCGGCTTCCGCGCAAATGTGCGGCATGACGGTGGTGGTCACCAAGTGCGACAGCAACGGCAACGTCGACGTCGAAGACATTCGCGCCAAGGCGGAGAAGTATTCCGACCGCCTCGCCGCGCTGATGATCACCTACCCCTCCACGCACGGCGTGTTCGAGGAAGACGTGGTGCGCATCTGCGAGATCGTGCACCAGCACGGTGGCCAGGTGTACACCGACGGCGCCAACATGAACGCGCTGGTCGGCCTGGCCAAGCCCGGCAAGTGGGGCTCGGACGTCTCGCACCTCAACCTGCACAAGACCTTCTGCATTCCGCACGGCGGCGGCGGCCCTGGCGTGGGTCCGTGTGCGGTGAAGTCGCACTTGGCACCGTTCCTGCCACGCACGCTTGGCGGTGAAAGCAAGGTCGGCATGGTGAGCGCGGCCAGCTTCGGCAGCGCCAGCATCCTGCCGATCTCGTGGATGTACATCACGCTGATGGGCCAGCAAGGCTTGCGCAAGGCCACGCAGGTGGCACTGCTCAACGCCAACTACATCGCCAAGCGCCTGGCTTCGCATTACGAGACGCTGTACACCGGCCGCAACGGCCTGGTGGCGCACGAGTGCATCCTCGACCTGCGTCCGCTCAAGGACCGCACCGGCATCAGCGCCGAAGACGTGGCCAAGCGCCTGATCGACTTCGGCTTCCACGCACCGACCCTTAGCTTCCCGGTGGCCGGCACGCTGATGGTGGAACCGACGGAAAGCGAATCGATGCACGAGCTGGATCGCTTCATCGACGCGATGATCCAGATCCGCGACGAAATCCGCGCGATCGAAGACGGCCGCCTGGACCGCGAAGACAATCCGCTCAAGAACGCGCCGCACACCGCCAGCATGGTGACCGGCACGGAATGGACGCACGCTTACCCGCGCGAGCTTGCGGCCTTCCCACTGCCCAGCCTGAAGCTGCAGAAGTACTGGTCGCCGGTGGCGCGCGTGGATAACGTCTACGGCGACAAGAACGTGATGTGCGCATGTATTCCGATTGATGCGTACAAGGAAGAAGCCGAAGCGTAAGCGCTGATGCTCAGCTCCCTCCCCTGCTTGCACGGGAGGGAGCAGTTCCTAGGCCAGGATGCCAATCCCGGCATCCATGAAGTCCTAAAGTGCTGGGATTATCATCCCAGCCTACGCTTGCGGCGGCACTGCGCAATGCAGGCTGGCGCAAATTACGCGCAGCAATTCGGCTTCCGTCGGCGTGACCACACCATCGGCGCGAATGGCGCTGAGCAGGCTCTGGATCACGATTTCCTTAGCGGTCGGCATCAAGCCATCCAGATCGTCCAGCGCTCGATCAAAGGGAACCTGCCATTCGATCGGCAAGGTTTGCCAACTGGCAGCCGCCCCCGGAAACGCCTGGTCTATCGCCAGCAACCACGCGCGGCGTGCAGCCGCATCATCATTGCTGCCATAGACCGCGACCACCGCACATACGAGCGCTACGCTATCGCGGCACGCGGGCAGTTTCTTTTGTCCGTCGACCGGAGCGCTGCGCGGGCGGCAGGCTTCGCGCAAATGCATGCGCAGCAGCCGTACCAGGCAGTAATCGTGCAGATCCACTTGTGGATCCATGCTGACCACGGTATCCAGCGTCTCCAGCAAGGTCTGTTGGCGCCCTTGCGGCAATTGCTTGAGGGCGGGATAGGCCAGCGACAACAGCGGCAGGCGAGAGGTCGGCGGCAGCGTTGCGGCATCTGCCGCGAACTTGCCTACGGAGAACTGCACGTCATCGCCGAACGCGCCGGCGATCAGCCTTTTCTGTTTGGATTGCAGATCATCTTGCCTGGAGACAGCTAGTGCCAGCATCAGCGCAAGCGCGGGCTCGGGCTGCCTCACGGCCTCCCTCAGCCGGCCGAAAACATCGCGCTGGGCGACGGCGGCTTGCTGAGCAGCCTGCTCGACCGGCGCAGCAGCCTGGGGAGTAGTGACTGCCGGGGCAGCCAGCACCGCGGCCCCGGTGGTCTGGCCAGGCCATTCCAGCGGCGCATGCGATTGATCCGCGTCTGCCTCCGTCGCGTTCCCGGCCTCGTCACTCTGGCTGTTCGACGAAGACGCCTGCATCTGCGCCTCCAGCTTCGTCAGCTCCTGTTCCTTGAACCATGGCTCCAGGTGGCGGATGCGCTCCATCAACGGCGGATGCGTGGCAAACCATGCATTGAAGTCATCCACGTCGCCGAACATCATGTGCGCGACTTCATGGCGGTTCCCCACCTGAAGGCGCGAGCCCTCGGTCAGCACGGCGATTTTCTTCAAGGCGCCGGCAATGCCGATCGTCTGGCGGGTGAATTGAACGGCCGACGTATCGGCCAGGGTTTCGCGCGATCGCGCCACGGCGGACTGGATCAAGCGCCCGAAGAAATAGCCGATCGAACCGATCACGACCAGCGCGATGCCGATCAGGAGCGACACCGGCAGCCGATTGTCATCGTCGTTGTTCCGCCGATAGGAAGAGGAGTCGCTGTTCCACCACACCATCTGGCGGCCAATCACCGACAAGGCCATGATGCCGTACAGCAGGCCCATCAGGCGGATGTTGAGCCGCATATCGCCATTGAGCACATGGCTGAATTCGTGCGCGATCACACCTTGCAGTTCATTGCGGTTGAGCTGATCCAGGCAACCCTGGGTCACGCAGATGGCCGCGTCGGAGGCCGAATAGCCCGCCGCGAACGCGTTGATGCCCGGCTCGTTCGGCAACAGGTAGATATCCGGTACGGGTGTACCGGAGGCGATCGCCACTTCTTCGATGACGTTGCGCAACTGGCGCAACTGGGGATCTTGCGTATCGGGCGGCACCGGTTCGCCGCCCACATCTTCCGCCACCGCCTTGCCGCCCTCGGAAAGACTCGCTATGCGATACCAGGCACAGCCCAGGATCAGCACGACGGTGGCGATCGTGGCGATGCTCAGCAACGGCTTTACGTAGGGCAAGGCACGATGGATATGCCAGTGGCCAAACACCAGCATCGCCAGCATATCCACGGCAAATACAATCGCGAGCACCGCCGCGATGAACAACGCAACCAGCACACGGGTGCTGCCGCGTACGCGCGCCTGTTCGGCAAAAATATCCATCCTGCCCCTCCAGGTGGGATCGATGCGTCTAACGGCGACTAGCGATCAGCTGAAGGAAACCTTGGGCACTTCACGCACGGCGGCGTCTTCGATATGCAGCGGTTGCGCTTCCGTGAAGCTGAAGCTGCTGGCGATGAACGATGCCGGGAATACTTCGCAGCGATTGTTGTACGTCATCACTGCATCGTTGTAAGCCTGCCTGGCGAAGGCGACACGGTTTTCCGTGGAAGTGAGTTCCTCGGACAGCTGTGCCATGGTCTGGTTGGCCTTCAGATCCGGATACGCCTCGCTCACCGCGAACAAGCGGCCCAAGCTCTGGGTCAGGCTGGTTTCGCTAGCCGCCAGCTGGTCCATCGCGGCCGGATCGCCAGGACTGGCCTTGGCGTCAGCCAGTCCCTTGACGGCGGCATTGCGCGCTTGCATGACCGCTTCCAGCGTGCCGCGTTCGTGCGCCAGATAAGCTTTGGCGGTTTCCACCAGGTTGGGAATCAGGTCGTGTCGCCGCGTCAGCTGCACGTCGATCTGCGCAAAAGCATTCTTGTAGCTGTTCCGCGCGGTGACCAAGCCGTTGTAAAGGGACACGACATAAACGACCGCCAGCACGATCAGCGCCAAAAAGACGAACAAACCCATTGGAATTCCCCCTGCGGCGTGTCTCGCCGTTATTCGGTCAACTTCGTGTACGACCACACTGCGCCGAAGCCTAGCATGAAAAATTGAACGGTCATTCTGGTGCGCGCGCACAGCATTCTTCAGGCTCACGTAAAGTTCGCGCCTGGCGTTGCCGGCGTCGCCGACGCTTGCATGTCTGCACCCGTTTTTTTGCCGGTGTATGTAATTACATCCGACAAATGCCGACTGTCCGCTCGCATAACTGAACATGTCGATAGCGGGATGCTCCAGTCAATCTGCCGCACCTACCGGCCATCGCCATCGGTCGATGGTTCGACACGAAGAACGCCTCCGCGCAGAAAAAAACCGGATAACACCATCGGTACTGGCCTCAAGACCGCCGGACGGCTCCTCCGGCGATTGACATGAGAATAATAATGCGAATAATTCGTATTTGCTATCTTGATGGCCTTCCAGGAATTCCCGCATGGATCTGTTGCGTGCCCGTCGTGGCGATCTGCTTGCCGCTGCCCTTTTTGCCAGTGCTTTAGGCGCCAGCTTCACCGCCCCGGTCAACGCCGAAGAGAGCCAGTTCGGCTTCGTCTACACCACCGACCTGCTCCCCAAAGGGGCCATGGAAGTGGAGCAATGGTCGACCTGGCGTTTCCAGAAAGTCGCAGGACAGTTCGACCAGATCGACGGCCGCACCGAATTCGAGTACGGCCTGACCGACAATCTGCAGCTTGCGATGTACGCCAATTACACCTGGGCCCAGGCGTACCGGAACGGTCCCTACGGCGTGACCACCCCGCCTGAGCCACTGTCCTATGACGCTCCTGATCCATACCGCCACTACCAGGCATCGCGCCTTACTGGTTTTTCTGGCGAGATGATCTACCGCATCCTCAGCCCATACACGGATAAAGTTGGTCTTGCCGTGTATGTGGAACCGACCATCGGTGCAGCGTTTCGCGAGCTGGAAACCAAGCTGATCCTGCAGAAGAATTTCCTGGACGATCGCCTTACCACCGCGTTCAACTTCACCTACGCGCCGGAATGGCGCAATCAATATGAAGACGGCATGCCGGGCAAGAAAGCCTGGAACTACGAAGTGGATGTGAATGCCGGTTTCGCGGCGGCGTACCGGTTCAGGCCGAACTGGTCGCTCGGCTTTGAATTGGAGAACGAGCACGAATACAACAGCTACAAGTTCTCCCGCGAAACCAACAACGGCTATTTCATCGGGCCCAGCATCCATTATGGCGGCAAGCGTTTCTTCGTCACCGCCACTTTTCTCGAACAACTGCCTTGGGCAACCACGCATTCGGATACCGTGCCGGGCGCGGTCGTCGGCAGACGCGACTACGACAACGACTTCGAACGCTATCGCCTGCGCGTCAAGGCCGGCTTCTACTTTTAAGGAGGCGACATGAAATCCCGTCTGCTATTGCTTCCGGTGGCGGCCCTGGTGGCCGCCGCGCCCGTTCGCGCCACGGTGTATCTGTCGATCGAGCAGGCGCAGGCGCTGATGTTTCCCGGCGCCACCTTGACCCCCGCTTTCATCACGCTGACAGCAGAACAGATGAAGGCGATCGAGAAAGACAGCGACGTCAACGTACTCAGCCCGCAGCTGAAGGTGTGGAAGAGTTCGAGCGGCGGCTGGTTCATTGCCGACCAGGTGGTGGGCAAGCACGATTTCATCCCCTTCGCGCTTGCACTGGATGAGCACGGGGCGGTGAAGGACGTGGAGATCCTGGAGTATCGCGAAACCTACGGCGACCAGGTGCGTAACGCCAACTGGCGCGCGCAGTTCACCGGCAAGACCCACAGTGCGCCGCTGAAAGTCGGCGCCGACATCAAGAATATTTCCGGCGCCACGCTGTCAAGCCGGCACATCACCGACGGCGTCAAGCGCCTGC
Source organism: Dyella flagellata (assembly GCF_030160275.1). Classification (GTDB taxonomy): domain Bacteria; phylum Pseudomonadota; class Gammaproteobacteria; order Xanthomonadales; family Rhodanobacteraceae; genus Dyella_B; species Dyella_B flagellata. The sequence continues at coordinate 82,915 of NZ_BSOA01000008.1, read as the reverse complement.
TGTCCACCTATGCCCTCGTGCTCGCCCAACAGCACGCTTGAGCGTGTCCAGCCGCTGCTAGGCACTTTCGTCAGCGTGCGCGTGGAAGCGGACGATGCGAAGGCAGGACATCGCGCTATCGATGCGGCCTTCGAGGCGATCGCTCGCGTCCACGCCTTGATGAGCTTCCACGCACCGCAGAGCGATCTTTCGCGCATTCATCGCGCGCCGGCCGGCATGCGGGTGGTGGTCGAGGCACAGACGGCGGAAGTCCTGCGGCTCGCGCTTGCCTTCTCGAAGTGGAGCGAAGGCAGCTTCGACATAACGATCGCCGGCAAGCTGGTGGCACAGGGCCTATTGCCCGCCCCATCGCAATCCCGCGCCCCGGACACGAATGCATGCTGGCGCGATATCGAGCTGGATGATGGGCACGGCGTAGTGTTGCACCACCCCCTATGGATCGACCTTGGCGGGATCGCCAAAGGCTACGCAGTCGACCGCGCCGTGGCATGCCTGCAAACGCACGGCATACGCAATGCATGCGTGAATGCCGGAGGCGATTTGCGCCTGCTGGGCGCGGGTCCGCACAGGGTTGTGTTGGACACGGGCGTTGCAGATCTTGCACAGCAGCCGGTGCTGGAAGTAGATGAGGCCGCGGTGGCAACCAGCAGCAGCCGCGCGTTCGCCGCTTCGGGTATCAGTCCCCACGTGCATGGACAGACGCAAGCTTGCATAGGTATGCAAGATTGCGTCAGCGTCGTTGCCAACTTGTGCGCGCATGCCGACGCCTTGACGAAGATCGTGCTGGCTAGCAGGGAGGCCTGCGAGCCCCTGCTGAAACAACTCGGCGCAACCGCCTATCTGCACGATGCTCATGGCCAATGGTCAACGCTGGGAGTTGCCGCATGACGATGCGACCGCCAGCCCATCGTGTTGTCGGCCATCACCCCATACCACTCAGGCTATCGAGGCGCAGGCGGTACACCGCCTATGCCGTCGGCATCGGTCTATGGCTGAGCGGCGCCTTATGGCTGTTGTTCCACTATTTTCTACAAGGCAAGGGCGAGTTCGGCCCGACCGAAAGCCCGCTTGAATCGTGGTGGCTGCGCTTGCACGGGATGATGGCCTTTGCCGCGCTGTGGACATTCGGCCTGGTCTGGGGCGTACACATCGTGACGGGCTGGCGAACCCGCCGCCATCGCCTGTCCGGCGGCATCACTGTGGGCCTGCTCGGCTGGCTGATCGTCAGCGGCTACTTGCTGTACTACCTCATCGACGACCAGTGGCGGCTCGCAGCCTCCTGGGCCCACTGGATCGTAGGGCTCGTATTGCCACTGCTATTCATTGTGCATATGACGCGCGGAAGGCAACGCACCGGACGGCATCGCCTTCCGCCGGGAACTTGAATTCATCCACGCCGCACCGGTGCTCCTGGCGCCGGATCAAGCCAGCCGCGCCCTCCGCTCGCCACCGTGCTGCCGGACAGGCGCTGCTTGCGGGTTGCTTCCTGGCGAAGCCGGTTGAGGTGAGTGCCGCCTGCCTGGTAGGTAGCGCCGTTTTCAGGCATGGGCAATTCCGCTTGTCCGCCCACAGGCGTGCCCAACGCTACTGCGCCGGTGTCTTCATGGCCGAAGCCGTGGTGAGGAAGAGCCTGGCCGGTACCACTTACACCACCGGCACCGCCCTCCTTGCGCATGGCCTGCCTGATGGCCTTGAGTTCCTTCTCCTCGCCGTTCTGTCGGTAAGTCGCTGGCTCGCGATGGCTATTGCTACGTTGATCGGATGAACCATGTTCTGCCATGACGTCTGCTCCTATGCCGAAGGAGAGGGTCAGGATGAACTTGTGCAGGTAAGCAGTTTGTGGATTTTCCCTAAGCTAAACCGGTGATCGGCCACGCCAAGCCTCACCACGCCACAGCCGCTCCTCGATAGTTAAGGAAGCGCAGTTCGCCCTTGCCGGTTTCCGCTTCCACTACATCCACCATGCGTGGAACGCTTTCCTCGACGCCCAGCGTGCCTTCGGGACCGCCCATATCAGTGCGCACCCATCCAGGATCCATCAACAGGTAAGTGCGGGTGTCGCCCGATTGGCGCGCCACATAACTGCGCATCAGGGTATTGAGCGAAGCTTTGCTGGCACGATAGATTTCCCAGCCACCTTCCGTATTGTTGGCAATGCTACCCAGCCCTGACGACATGGCTACAACGCAGCCCTTGGACTGCACCAGGTCATGGAAGATGCCGACAAAGCGCATCGGGCTCAATGCGTTATTGATCATCTCGTGGGTGAACGCTTGGGCATCGACTTGCTCGATCGATAGATCAGGGGCTGACGATATGCCCGCGCTGACAAACAGCACGTCCAACGATCTGTTGCGCAAACGCGCGTGCAAGGCAACCACCTGTTCGGGTTCATTGATATCGACGTGTTCGATTTCCAGTCGACCGCCTGCATTCTCTTGCACATCATGCAACGCGGTCTTTCCGGTACCGCGGACGGTAGCAATGACCTGCCATCCTCGCGCCAGGTATTCCTGCGCCAAACCCAGACCCAATCCGCGCGAAGCACCGACGATCAGCGCCGTGCGTGTCTTCGAAGTCGCCATGGCATGCCTCGTCATCAGCTGCTCAGGATAGATCGCCAGGATACGCCGCTACGGTGGCCAGCCAGTCAATGAGCATCGAAACTATCGTTTTTGTTTGTCGGCCATGCTCAACGGTGAGCGTATCACCCGAAAAAAAAGGGCCCCGCAGGGCCCTTCTCGTCATCGCTTAACGACTGTCGATCAGGCGAACGGATCATCCAGCACGATGGTGTCTTCGCGATCCGCGCCGGTGGCCACGATGGCCAGGCGGCAGCCGGAAAGTTCTTCCACGGCGCGCAGGTAAGCACGTGCCGCGGCCGGCAGCTTGTTCCAGTCGCGGATGCCGGCGGTGGATTCGCTCCAGCCCGGGAACTCCAGGTACACCGGCTGGCATTCGGCCCAGCCGTCGGCGTCGAGCGGCGCCAGTTCGCGGCGCTTGCCGCGGTATTCGTAGGCGATGCAGACCTTGATGGTGTCCAGGCCGTCGAGCACGTCGAGCTTGGTGATGGCCAGGCCGTTGATGCCGTTGATCTGCACGGCGCGCTTCAGCGCGACCAGGTCGATCCAGCCGCAGCGGCGCGGACGGCCGGTGCTGGCACCGAATTCATTGCCTACCTTGCGCAGGCGCTCACCCATTTCGTCATGCAGTTCGGTGGGGAACGGGCCACCACCGACACGCGTGGCGTAGGCTTTGCAGATGCCGAGCACGTAATCGATGTCGCCCGCGCCTACGCCGGTGCCGGCGAGCGCGCCACCCACGGTGGTGTTGCTGCTGGTGACGTACGGATAGGTGCCGTGATCGATGTCGAGCAGCGCGCCCTGGGCGCCTTCATACAGGATGTTGCCGCCTTCCTTGCGCACGTCGTGCAGGATGGTGGCGACATCGTCGACCATGGGGCGGATGAATTCGCCATAGGCGATCGCGTCGTCCAACACCTTCTGGTATTCCACCGGTTCGGCTTTCAGCCACTGGGTGAGAATGAAATTGTGGTACTCCACCGCGCACTTGATCAGATCCGGCAGTTCGTGCGGATACATCAGGTCGGCCACGCGCACGCTGCGGCGGGCCACCTTGTCTTCGTACGCGGGACCGATACCGCGGCCAGTGGTACCAATGGCCTTGCCGCCGGCAGCGGCTTCGCGGGCCTTATCCACAGCGATGTGGTAGGGCATGATCAGCGGGGTGGCCGGGCTGATCTTCAGGCGCGGGCGCACGTTCACGCCCTGCGCTTCCAGCTCTTCGATTTCCTGCTTGAGCGCGGCCGGCGACAGCACCACGCCGTTGCCGATCAGGCACAGCGCGTCGTCACGCAGGATGCCGGAGGGAATCAGGTGCAGCACGGTCTTCTTGCCCTTGATGACAAGGGTATGGCCGGCGTTGTGGCCGCCCTGGAAGCGCGCCACCGCGCCCACGCGCTCGGTCAACAGGTCGACGATCTTGCCTTTGCCTTCGTCGCCCCATTGTGCGCCAAGAATTACGACTGACTTGCCCATGATGTGTGTCTCGCTCTGAAAGGACGTTCCGATCGGCGGAACGGGTATATGAAAAACTTAAAACCGGACGATTACCGCGTGGTGAAACTTCAATGCACCAGCCGCAGCGTGATCAGGCCAACGCCGATGGCGATCGCGCCGAACACGCGCAAGGTCCGCGGCTCCATCTTCGAAGCTTCGCGCATGATCGCCTGCCAGCCATGCGGCGCGGCAAACAGCACCAGCCCCTCGATCACCAGCACCAGGCACAGCGCAGCATAGAATTCACGCGGCATGGATGCTTGCTCAACGTCGGGCCGGCGCGGCGGCCGGGTTGCCAAAGTAGCGAAGGAATTCGGAATCGGGCTTGAGGATGATGGTGCCCTTGCCGTCGCCGAAGGATTTCTTATAGGCCTCGAGGCTGCGGTAGAACGAGAAGAAATCCGGGTCCTGCGCATAGGCCTGCGCATAGATCTGCGCGGCATCGGCATCGCCTTCGCCCTTCACCTTGTCGGCACCGCTTTCGGCGGTGGCGCGGATCACTTGCGCCTGGGCTTGCGCCTGCGCCTTGATCGATTCGGCCAGCTGCTTGCCATCCGCGCGGATGACCGCGGCCTGCTGCTGGCGCTCGGTTTGCATGCGCTTGTAGACCGCCGCCTTGACGTCGTCGGGGAACTCGACGCTGGTGATACGCACGTCGACCACCGATACACCCAGGGTCTTTTGCGTTTCGGCATTGGCTTGCTGCAACGCGCCGAAGGCGATGTCAGCTTGGCCTGCGGCAACGAACTGGTCCATTGCATGCTCGCTTACGACATTGCGCAGCGTGTTGCTGACGATGGGGCCCAAGCGCTGGCCGGCCTGCACTTCGTCGCCGCCGGTAGCACGGTAGTAATCGGCTGCGTTGGCGATGCGCCACTTCACGTAGTAGCTGACGTTGATGCTCTGTTTGTCGGCGGTCGCGTAACGCTGCGGCGCGCCGTCGAACGACAGGATGCGATCGTCCAGCGTCAACGCCTGTTGCAGCAGCGGCACCTTCGCATGCAGGCCAGGCTGGCTATCGGTGCGCAGAATCTTGCCGAATTGCAGCAGCAGCACGTGCTGCCCTTCGCCCACGGTATAGAAGCTGTTGAAGCCGAGGAGGATGAGCAGGACGATGAGAATGGCAGCGGTGGTCTTCATGGCTGCTTCCCCTTCTCTGCCTCTTCGCCACCGGCATTACCCGGCTGCGCTACCGTACCGACGCCCGGCAGGTTGGTGGCCGGCAGCACTTCGCCACGGTCGCCGCCGATGTTGATGACGCTGCGGCCATCCGAACCGTCGATGACCTTGTTGCTAGCGTGCAGGACATCTTCCATGGTTTCCAGCCACAGGCGGCGACGGGTCACTTCCGGCGCGGCGCGGTATTCCTTGAGGATGAGATTGAAGCGCTCGACGTCACCCTGCGCGCGCGCGATGCGCTCGGCCTTGTAGGCTTGCGCTTCGGCCGCCAGGCGGCCGGCTTCGCCCTTGGCGTTGGGAATGTCCTGGCTGGTATTGGCTTTGGCCTGGTCAATCAGGCCCGTACGGTCCTGGCGTGCGGCGATCACGTCGTCGAAGGCGTCCTTTGCCTCCTGCGGCGGCGTAATGGCCTGGAAGCTGACGTCGGTGACCCGCAGGCCGCAGTCATAGGTATCCAGTGTGTGCTGCAACTGCTCGCGCACCTGCTGCTGCAATGTCCCCATATGCGGGGTAGACGCATTGCCTTCGCTCTGGCCGGTGAGCACATCGTCCATGGCCTGCGCACCGATCACGGCGCGCACGGCGGCCTGGGCGGCCTCGTTGAGCGTGCCGTCCGGGTCACGCACGCTGAACAGGTATTTCCTGGGATCGGTCACCTGGTACTGCACGTTGAAATCGACCGTAACGATGTCCTGCTCGCGCGTGAGCATCCGGACCTGGTCGGACATCGCGCGTATGCGTGAGGTCGCCACCGCCTGCGCGGTTTCGATCGGCGCCGGCAGTTTCAGGTGAAAGCCGGCGCCGACGATGCGCACATAGGCGCCGAAACGCTGCACTACGCCTACCTGCCCGGTCCCGATCACGGTGTAGCTGGTCAGCAGCAGCCAGGCCAGCAGGATAGCCACCACAATGGTAAGGATGCCACCGGGGCCGCCCAAGCGCCCGATGCGCTTGAACAGGTCCTTGAGGGCGGTCTCGACACCGGGCTTGCCGCCGGAACCGCGCTTGTTCTTGTTCCATGGATCACGCTGCCCGTTGCCGGGTTCGTTCCAGGCCATGGTCAGTCTCCTTGAGGCCGCTGGGAGGCCGGCAACAACGGCCGGAAAACACTGGGTTCGGGTTGGGACATGGTGACGGATAGTGGCGTGCAAGCGCCTCGATAGGGTGGCGCACAAACGGTCGCATTCTAGCAGAGACGGCCGATTGGGTCCCGCTCCTGCCGGGGGCGTAGGCTGGGACGGCAATCCCAGCATTGCCGTGCATGAGACCTCGCGATGCTGGGATTGCCATCCCAGCCTAGGCAATCACATAGCCGTATCGGGATTGCCCAGCAATCCGCGCAACAGCTCGACATCCTGGCCCTGCCCGCCGGTGAGCGGCGCCAGCACGCTTCTCGGAGCATCGATGCGAAGACGCCAGCCCTCTTCATCGACGGCTTCTTCCGCGATGGCGCCGGCCGCGCGCAAACGGGCATGCAGCCGCCCCGCCGACAGCGGCAGGCGCAGTTCGGACTGCACGCGCTCGCCGCCCAGGCATTCGCCCAAGGCCTCACGCAACAAGTCCAGGCCTGCGCCTGTAGCGGCCGAGAGCCATACCTGTTGCGGCACGCCTTCGGCGTTTCGCACGATACGAGGCTCGCCGCCAGCGAGGTCGATCTTGTTCATCACCCGCAACTGCGGCATATCGCCCGCGCCGATTTCTTCCAACACCTGGTCGACGACTTGGTGCAGGCGCTCACGCTCTTCATCCGCGGCATCGCTGACGTGCAACAACAGATCCGCATCACACGCTTCGGCCAGGGTGCCGCGGAAGGCGGCCACCAGGTCGTGCGGCAACTCGCGGATGAAACCCACCGTATCGGCCAGCACGGCGGGACCGCAGCTCAAGTCTTCGAGCTTGCGCACGGTGGGATCGAGCGTGGCGAACAACTGGTCCGCCGCATAGACATCGCCTTGCGTGAGCGTATTGAACAGGGTGGACTTGCCGGCATTGGTGTAACCCACCAGGGCCACCCGCGGCACGGTGTTGCGCAAGCGTGCGCGACGCTGCTGGGTGCGCTGGGTCTGCACCTTTTCCAGGCGCTTGCTGAGCATCTTCACCCGCTCGCCGAGCAGGCGGCGGTCGGTTTCCAGCTGCGTTTCACCAGGTCCACGCAGGCCAATGGCGCCGCCGCGCTGGCGCTCCAAGTGCGTCCAGCCGCGAACCAGGCGGGTAGCCAGGTGCTTGAGCTGGGCCAGTTCCACTTCCAGCTTGCCTTCGTGGGAACGGGCGCGCTGGGCGAAGATGTCCAGGATCAGGCCGGCGCGATCGACCACACGCACGTTGAGCAGCTTTTCCAGGTTGCGCTCTTGCACCGGCGAAAGCAGGTGGTCGACCAGCACCACGTCCGCTTCCAGCGCGCGCACCGCCTCGGCGACTTCTTCGGCCTTGCCGGTGCCGATGTAGTAGCGAGGATTTGGGGCTTCCACGCGCGCGGGAATCTCCGCCAGCACTTCCGCGCCAGCGGATCTCACCAGTTCGACGAACTCCTCTGCTCGCTCGGCCGCATCGCCTTCCCCCCGCGAGTGCGGGAGGACCAGCACAGCCCGTTCGCCTTTCTTTTGCCTATCGAACAGAGTGAATCAACCTTCGCTTTCGACCGAGGCGTGCTCGAGGTGGTTTTCGTGGCCTTCGTGACCTTCGTGGCCATTGCCCACGCGCACGTTGCGGCTTGGCACCACGGTGGAGATGGCGTGTTTGTAGACCATCTGGCTGACCTGGTTGCGCAGCAGCACCACGAACTGATCGAACGATTCGATCGTGCCCTGGAGCTTAATGCCATTGACCAGGTAGATGGCTACCGGTACGCGCTCGCGGCGCAATGCGTTCAGAAATGGATCTTGCAAGGATTGCCCTTTTGACATTTTTGTTCTCCCCCATCACACGGATGGGCCGGAAAAAAGCGACGCCAATGGCGCCCCGACCCGAGTTTCCAAATGTTAACCGCTTTTAAATCAAGGATGAAAGAGTTTTGTAAGTCATGACAAAGACATAACGAAATAACGGCGGCTTCTTTACAACCAGGTATCAGTTCCTACCTAGGAACAGCCCTACGGCATCCACCGCCCGCCCCGGCAAATCGATCCGTTCCGGGTCCAGCACACGCGCGTCCAGCTCACTGCGCAGCCAGGTGATCTGCCGCTTGGCCAGCTGCCGGGTGGCGAAGATGCCCCGATCGCGCAACTGGGTCGCATCATAGAGGCCATCCAGGTGCTCCCAGGCCTGTCGGTAGCCCACTGCACGCATGGCCGGGAGATCCGGGCGCAGGTCGCCACGCTGGCGCAGCGCGCGCACCTCATCGAGCAGGCCCTGGCGCAGCATGCTGTCGAAGCGCTGGGCGGCACGGGCGTGCAGCGCGGCGCGGTCTTCCGGCACCAGCGCCAGCTTCAGCACCCGCCATGGGAAAACCTGGCCGCGTCCGCCTTGCTGCTGCGCGCTGAGCGGCTGACCGGTCAGCTGGATCACTTCCAGTGCGCGCTGGATGCGCTGTGCGTCACCGGGCTTGATGCGTGCAGCGGCTTGCGGATCGAGTTCCGTCAGCCGGCAATGCATGCCTTCCCAGCCAATCGCCGCGGCCTGCTCTGCCAATTGCGCCCGCACCTCGGCATCCGCCTCCGGCAGGCGGGACAAGCCACGCTGCAACGCGCGGAAGTACAGCCCCGTTCCGCCCACCAACAAGGGAACGCGGCCGGTTTCACCGACACGCTGCATGGTTGCCAGAGCGTCCGCGCTGAACTCCGCGGCCGAATACGGCTCGGCCGGATCGCGGATGTCGATCAAGGCATGCGGGTAGCGCGCGAGCGTCGCGGCATCGGGCTTGGCCGAACCGATATCCAGGCCACGATAGACCAGCGCCGAATCCACGCTGATCAGGTCAAGTGGAAAACGCTCGCTCAGGGCGCACGCCAGCGCCGTTTTGCCCGACGCGGTCGGGCCCATGAGGAAGATGGCGAGCGGGCGATGATCAACAGGCATCTGCACAGTTTAACGACTAGCCTTTTGTTGCGAACCGCATGGCTGTTCGCCGTTGCTTCGTGCAACGGCAGAAAAGCCATCCGCTGCGCATGCGGCGGCGCAGTAAAGCCCTCGCGGCATCGACCGATATAATCGTCGCTTGCATTCCTCCCCCCGCCTGCTGTGGATGTACCCCATGCCGCAAACGATGAAAGCCCTGGTCAAGCGCCTGCCCGAAAAAGGCATCTGGATGGAAGAAGTGCCGGTGCCGGAAGTCGGCCCGAACGAGGTGCTGATCAAACTGGAAAAGACCGCGATCTGCGGCACCGACCTACATATTTACAAGTGGGACGAGTGGTCCCAGCGCACCATCAAGCCCGGCCTCACCATCGGCCATGAGTTCGTCGGCCGCGTCGTGGAGATCGGACCGGGCGTGACCGGCTACAAGATCGGCGACCGTGTTTCTGCCGAAGGCCACATCGTCTGCGGCCATTGCCGCAACTGCCGCGCCGGCCGCCAGCATCTGTGCCCGAACACGGTGGGCATCGGCGTGAATCGCAATGGCGCCTTCGCCGAATACATGACCATGCCGGCCGCCAACCTGTGGCCGATTCCGGACCAGATCCCCTCCGAGCTGGCCGCCTTCTTCGATCCCTACGGCAACGCCGCGCATTGCGCGCTGGAGTTCGACATGGTCGGCGAAGACGTGCTGATCACCGGCGCGGGCCCGATTGGCATCATCGCAGCCGGCATCGCCAAGCACGTAGGCGCGCGCAACGTGGTGGTCACGGACATCAATGACTTTCGCCTCAAGCTGGCCGCCGACATGGGCGCGACACGCGTGGTGAACGTAGCCAACCAGTCACTGAAAGACGTCATGAAGGACCTGCACATGGAGGGCTTCGACGTGGGCCTGGAAATGAGCGGCAACCAGCGCGCCTTCAACGACATGCTCGATTGCATGTACCACGGCGGCAAGATCGCGCTGCTCGGCATCCTGCCCAAGGGCGCCGGCATCGACTGGGACAAGGTGATCTTCAAGGGCCTTACACTGCAGGGTATCTACGGTCGCCGAATGTACGAGACCTGGTACAAGATGACCCAGATGGTGCTTACCGGCTTCCCGCTGCAAAAGGTGCTCACCCACCAGATCCACATCGACGACTTCCAGAAGGGCTTTGACCTGATGGACGCCGGGCTGTGCGGCAAGGTGGTCTGCTCCTGGCACTAAGCCCAGGCTCGGGATGCCAATCCCGGTAGCATGGCGAGACGGAGGCCGGGATAGTAACCCCGGCCTCTCTCTTAAAAAAAGCCTGACCTGGCTTCTACGCAATTCCTACCTCGCACGCTACACTCCCGCCAGCGTGCCGACATGAAGTTTGGGATAGTGCACGGCTTGTTGCGCCGGCACGATCGGTCCGCTTGTGTCACGGTAGGAGCATCGACGGCATGGCAAACCGGAACCTGTCACCCAATGCGCTGCTCCAGGCCAGCCGCGAACGCGCAGCAGGCCTGTACCGCTCCCGCCGACTGCGCATCACGTCGCTGGTGATCGTCATTGCGCTTGCGCTGTTCGGCCTGTTCGGCTTTTTCATCGCGCCCGGCATCATCAAGAGCCAGCTCGAAAAGCAGCTGACCGCCCAGTTGCAGCGCCCCGTTGCGATCGGCGCGATCCACTTCAATCCGTATACGATACGACTGACGGTGGACAAACTGCATATCGGCGAACGCGATGGCGCTTCGTCCTTCGTCGATCTCGACCAGCTGGTGGTGAACGCCTCGTGGAGTTCGCTCTTCCACCTGGCTCCGGTGCTGGACCAACTGACGCTGCAGCATCCTCAGATTCGCATTGTGCGCAGCGGTCCCAAGACGTTCAACTTCAGCGACATCCTTGAGCGCTTCGAATCGAAGCCGGCGGACCCGAACGCAGCGCCGACGCGTTTCGCGATTTCCAATATCAGCATTCACAACGGCGACATCAGCTTCGACGACAAGGTGCTCAATGCCACGCACCGTGTGGACCAGCTTGAGCTTGGCATTCCGTTCGTCGCCAACCTGCCGCACGACGTCAACATCTTCGTACAGCCGCTGCTGGCCATGCGCGTTGATGGCAGTCCACTGCGGATCCAGGGACAGACCAAGCCGTTTGCGAGCAGCCGCGAATCGGTGATCAGCTTCAACCTGGATCGCCTGGACCTGGCCAAGTACCTGGCTTACTCCCCCGCGCCCTTGCCCGCCGACATTCCCAGCGGCTTGCTGTCGGGCACGCTGGAGGTGCATTTCGTGCAGGCGCAGCCGGCCCCGCAATTGGCGCTGCAGGGTGCGTTGCAGCTGGACAACTTCAGCATGACCACCCATGAGCATGCCCCGATCCTCGAACTGGGGCATGTTGCCGCCGCATTGCAAGACGTCCAGCCGCTTGAGTCGCGCTATCACTTCAACATGCTTGAGCTCGACCATGCGAGCCTGCATTACAGCAAATTGCCCGGCGGACACACCAACTTCGACGCCTTGCTCGGCAAGAACTCGCCACCGCCCAAACCGGGCACGCCACCGACCGATGCTGAGATCGGTACGCTCGCCCTCAAGGGCAGCTCGTTCGACTACAACGATCTCACCGGCCCAACGCCAGTGCACCTGCAACTGGAAAACATGCAGGGTAGCGTCCGTCACCTTTCCACCGTTTTGGCGCAACCGGCCGCCGTGGATGTGAACGCCGGACTGGCCGGCGGAACCTTGCATGCCGTCGGCAACTTGTTCGAGAAGAACAGCCGCTTCGAAGGCCAGCTCAGCGCGAGCCATGTCGGCTTGCAGCCGCTGGCGGCGTTAGGTCCCGCGCTCAACGCGGAAATCGCCAGCGGCACCCTGGATGGGGATACGAAACAAAAAATCGACTGGAGCAAGACGCTTGCCCTGACCGTCGACAACAGCAAGCTTGCCGTCAACGATTTCGAGCTGAAGCAACGAGACCGCAAGCCGGTGGCGTGGCAGACGCTGGCGGTAGATGTCCATCATTTCGACCTCGGCAGCAGTACCGCTCAGCTCAGTGACGTCAGCTTGCACGGCTTGAAGATCGAAGCCCAGCGACTGAAGAACGGCAACATGGATCTGGCGAATCTGAGCAAGCCCTCGCCGCCGGCCAAGGGCAAGCCGGCCGCGTCGCCGTCGTGGCATTGGAGCATTGCGCATCTGGTCATCGGCGACAGCAGTTTTGCGCTCACCGATCCCAGCCTGCCCGCCAAGCAGGGACGCATCGAGATCCATGCGGATAAATTCAGCCTCGAAAGTCTTTCGGACGACATGCGCAAGCCGGTCAAGCTGGATCTGAGCGGCGGCATCGGTCACGGCACATTCAAGGCCGATGGCCAGGTCAAACCCGAACCGATGGACGCCGACCTGCGCATCGTGGCAAACAAGCTGAATGTCGCGCCATTTGCGTCGCTGGTGCAGGTGCCGCTGAACGTGAACATCGATAGCGCAAAGCTCAGTGCGAATGGACGCGTCCGCTATCGCGATCGCAAGCCGCAAGCCTTGATGGCTTATGCGGGCAGCATGGCGCTGACCCGCGTGCAGGTGCTGGACAAGCTGACCGGTGAGGATTTCCTGCGCTGGAATACGCTCGCGGCCAGCGGGATGAAGCTGCAAATGGACGGCAGCGCGCCCAAGGTCGATGTCGCGGGCATTGCGGTTGATGATTTCTATGCCCGCGTGATCATGAACGCCAATGGCCGACTCAATTTGCTGGATGTCGTATCCAATCCAGCCCAGGCACCGGTTTCTGTGACGCACGAACAAGCAGGCGTCGCACCTCAGCAGAGCGTGCCACCACCCGCAAAAGAAACGTCGCGTGCACCGGGCGGCGGCCATACGACCACGGCAACCCTTGCCACCACGTCGAGCTCCGCCACACCGCCGGCAGACATCCATATTGGCCAGATCACGCTGGCCAACGGCAATCTCAATTACACCGACAACTTCATCAAGCCCAATTACACCGCCAACATCACCCAGCTCGCCGGCAAGATCGGCGCTTTCGGCACCGATACCACCGGCAAGCCGGCCGATGTCGCGCTGCAAGGCGAACTGGACGACACCTCCCCGGTGAGCATCGAAGGCGGCATCAACCCGCTCACGCCGATGGCGTTCCTGGACATCAAGGCCAAGGCCAATGACGTGGAGCTCACCCACCTGACGCCCTACTCCGGCAAGTACGCCGGCTACCCGATCACCAAGGGTCGGCTCACGATGGATGTGCACTATCAACTGGACCAGAACAAGTTGAACGCGGACAACCACATCGTGCTCAACCAGCTGACTTTCGGCGATCGCATGGAAGGCCCCGGCATCAGCCATCTGCCGGTGAAGCTCGCGGTGGCGCTACTGAAGGATTCCAACGGCAACATCGACATCCACGTCCCCGTGTCCGGTTCGCTCAACGATCCTGAATTCAGCCTCGGCGGCGTGATCTGGCAAGCCTTCCTGAATGTGCTCAAGCGCGCGGTGACCTCGCCGTTCCGCTTGCTGGCCTCGGTAGGCGGTGGCGGCGGACAACAGGATCTGGACTATGTCGAGTTCATACCTGGGTCGGCCGTGCTCGATGCGCAGGCGCAAGACCGGCTCACGCATGTGGTGGATATTCTCAACAAGAAGCCGGACATCAAGCTGGACATCACCGGCCGCGTCGATTCATCGGTCGACGAGGAGGGCCTGCGCAAGGTCACGGTCGATGACATGGTGCAGAAGGAGGAAGCCGACGACATCGGCACAGCCGCCGCCAAGGCCGCCCCCGTGAAGCCGGGCAGCGACGACTACAACAAATACCTGACCAAGGCCTACAAGCACGCCAAGTTCGATAAGCCGCGCGATTTGATCGGCTTGACCAAGTCACAGCCTGCCGAGGAAATGACCAGGATGCTCGAAGCCAACGTGACGGTCGACCAGGATGCCCTGCGCCACCTGGCCGAGCGCCGCGCCAATGCGGTGCGCCAATACCTGCAAGGCAAGATCGCCGATAACCGGGTGTTCGAGCTGGCGCCGAAGCTGGATGCCAAAGGGATCGACGACAAGGGCAAGAGCACGCGGGCTGATTTCAGCCTGCATCTGTAGCCGCGAGCGGGCGCTTTTGTCGTAAACCTTTTCATGCTCCCTTGAGGTCAAAAGTGGACCTTGCCCGTCACACGGCTCGGTAGCGTTACGCGGCACATTTGCACTTGTCCGGGGACATACTTAAGAGCATGCAGTAGTGCTTGGCTTCGAGTTTCGCCATGAATTGCCTGCATCGTCGCGGCCAAGGCTTGGGCCAAGGCACAAGGCACACCCCTTGCTTGGTTGCGTTGTTGCTGCGCCTGCCGCTGCAAGCCATTTCGATCATCGCGTCACTAAGGAAGGTTCCGTAATGAGTGCAACTGCGCCATCGTCATCGCACGAGACCGCCCGTGGCAGCCTGGCCTGTGTCGGCATGGGCATGACCCTGGGTTCCCACCTCACTCCCTTGGCACGCGACCACATCGAGCAAGCCGACGTGGTATTCGCGGCGCTTTCCGACCACCTCGTGGAATTGTGGCTGCAACGCATGAACGCCGACGTGCGCAGCCTTCAGCCTTATTACGCGGAAGGCAAATCCCGCTTGAAAACCTATCGGGAGTGGGTGGATCTGATCCTGACCGAGGTGCGCGCAGGCAAGCGCGTCTGCGCCGTGTTCTATGGTCATCCCGGCATCTTCGCCTGGTCGCCGCACAAAGCCATCGAGATCGCCCGTGCCGAAGGTTTCCAGGCGCATATGGAGCCGGGCATTTCCGCCGAGGATTGCCTCTACGCCGACGTGGGTATCGACCCGGGTCGCTTCGGTTGCCAGCATTTCGAAGCCAGCCAGCTGCTTTTCTATGAGCATCGCATCAACCCTGCCGGCTATGTGGTGCTATGGCAGACCGCACTGGTCGGCGATTGGTCGCTCACACGCTTCGAGACCGGGCCGGCGTACCGCCAAGTGCTGGTAGACCGGCTGGCCAGGGACTATCCGCTCGATCATGAAGTGATCGTTTACCACGGCGCAACGCTGCCGATCGAACAGGCCCGCATCAGGAAGGTAAAGCTGCGTGATTTGCCCGAAATCTCGTTGGCCTCGGAAGACACCGTGGTGCTGCCGCCTGCCCTAGCGCTGAAGCCGGACCTCGCCATGCGCGAGCGCCTGGCCGAGCTGGACAAGGCAACCGGCTTCGCATGAGGCAGATAGCGCTACAAGACAACACTTAAATCGACTTCACAGGGGAAAGGGGAAGTACATGGCAGATACGATCCAATGGCTGGAAACCATCGGCAAGAACGCCAAGCTGCGGCACGCACCGGCCGAGGAACTGGCGCAGACTTTGGCCTTAGCTGACGCCTCAGAGGCATTGAAAGCCGCCGTGATGTGCCAAGATCGCGCACCGCTGTCGGTCGAATTTGGGCATAAGGCGATGAAATCCGATCACGGCTCCAACGCCATCCCGCACGGCGACGAGCCGGATCCTGAGCATGACGAGGATCCTTGCGGACCCTCCAGGCCCGATCAAGACAAACCGCCGCACGATCGATAGGCGGCACCCCTATGCTGCGGTGGAAGATCCGCTCCTGGCCATGGCCCGTTTTGTTGGCCATGGCCTTTGGCGTTCTCATGCAGCCCATAGGTGCCGCTGCATCTACGCCGCCTAACGCGGCACTTCTGACCCAGGCTGAAGATCTGCGGACCTCCGATCATCCGCAGTTTCTGCGGCTGCTTGAGACGCTGCAGCAGCAAGCTTCCAGCATGTCCCCGCACGAGCGTTGGCAGCTGCGCTATCTGCAGGGTTGGCAGGCGGCCTTTCGGGGCGATTACGCCGGTGCCGAGGGCATACTGCGAGAAGTCATCGGGCACTCCGGCGATCCGCCCCTGGTGGCCAAGGCTTCGGCCGTCCTCATGAATGCCATGGCCAGCAACCGGCACTACGAGGAAGCCTTCGAGCTGGCCAATCGCCTGATGGCCGACCTGCCCAAGATTGAGGATACGCAGGCACGCTTCCTGGTCCGGCTATATGTCGCTCAAGTACTCAGTTATGCCGAGCAGTACGATCTGGCGGCGAACTACTTTCGCGACATGCTGCAGGCACTCCCGCCGGGAGAGACGTCGTGCAAGCCGGAAGCCATGCTGATTAGCGTGCTTTACCAAAGCCATAAGCTCAACTCCGCCAGCATCGAACTTCCGCGCGGGATCGAAGCATGCCGGGCGGCCGGCCAGCCGATTTTTGCCGACACCATCTGGCTGGTGAAAGCCAGCCTTTATCTGGATGAGGATCAACCGGATCGGGCCATAGCCTTGCTGCGCCAGATTGCCCCGCGCATTCTTGCCAGCCAGAACTATTACCACACGCAAAACGTTCAAGAGGAATTCGCCCAGGCTTATTGGAAGCTGGGCGACGATGACAAGGCCCGCAAGGCGGCGCTCGCCGTCCTGGCTGTCAGCGACCCGGGCGACATCAACGGGACGCTCAAAGATGCCTACGAAATCCTTTATCGCATCGAAAAGAAACATGGCCGTGCGATGGCGGCATTGACTTATTACGAGCACTACGCCGCGCAGAATATCGGCCATCTCAACGATATCAGCGCCAAGACGCTGGCCTATGATGTGGCCCAGCAACGCATGCTTGCGCAAAAGCTCGAAACGGAAAAGCTGAGCAGGCAAAACAAGCTGCTGCAGCTGCAACAGGCGCTGGCCGCCAAAACGATCGAGACCGGCCACCTCTATATCGCCCTGCTGCTCCTGGTCCTGGCATCCGTCATCTTCTGGCTGCTGCGCACCAAGCGTTCGCAACTCCACTTCAAACAGCAGGCCCGCCTGGATGGGCTTACCGGCATCTTCAACCACCAGCACTTCATTGGCGAAGCCCAGCGCGCCTTGCAGCTGCTAGAGCGCAGGCGCGGCGACGCCTGCCTGGTATTCATCGACCTGGACTACTTCAAGCAGATCAACGATACCCATGGTCACGCCGTCGGCGATGCCTTGTTGAAGCACACGGTCGCTATTTGCAAGCAGCCAATGCGCGCCAACGACCTGTTCGGCCGCCTTGGCGGCGAGGAGTTCGGCATCCTGCTGCTGGGCTGCTCGCACGAGCAGGGCATGGTTATCGCCGATCGAGTCCGCACGGCGATTGAAACTACGCCGATGAATGTGGATGGTTGCGCGATAACGTTCTCTGCCAGCATCGGCCTGGTTTCCACCCAGGCCTGCGGTTACGGACTGCAACTGCTGTGCCGGGAAGCCGATGCGGCGCTGTATAGGGCTAAACGCAGCGGGCGCAATCGGCTCGTCTCCCATGTCGAGCACAACGATCCAGTCAAGCTGTTCCAGGTGGGGCATGGCGGGCCATGACCTGACGCGGGACATTGCAGCTGTAATCCAACCACCCTTCTGCATGCGCCGAGGGTTTCCCCGGCAGCCCGAAAAGCCGAAAATGCCCCTTTCCCCCATCGGCAGCATGTCCCATGAGCTACCCCGGCCAGGCGCGTTACGCCCAAGAACTTAACGATATCCGCGAGCAGGGCCTGTTCAAGGCCGAACGCATCATCACTTCGCCGCAGTCCGCCGAGATCGAACTGGAAAGCGGTCGCAAGGTGCTCAATTTCTGCGCCAACAATTACCTTGGCCTGGCCGATCACCCCGAGGTGATCAAGGCCGCCAAGGAGGCCCTGGACAGCCACGGCTTCGGCATGGCTTCGGTGCGCTTCATCTGCGGTACGCAGGACTTGCACAAGCAGCTGGAAAAGAAAATCGCCGAGTTCTTCGGCACCGAGGACACCATCCTCTACGCCGCCTGCTTCGATGCGAACGGCGGCCTCTACGAGCCACTGCTCGGTGAGGAAGATGCGATCATCTCCGACGCGCTCAACCATGCTTCCATCATCGACGGCATTCGCCTGTGCAAGGCCAAGCGCTTCCGCTATGCCAATTGCGACATGGCCGATCTGGAGCAGCAGTTGCAAGCCGCCGATGCGGCGGGGGCTCGTACCAAGCTGATCACCAGCGACGGTGCGTTCTCGATGGACGGCTTCATCGCGCCACTGGACCAGATCACCGCGCTGGCCGCCAAGTACAACGCCCTGGTGCATATCGATGAATGCCACTGCACCGGCTTCCTTGGGCCGCACGGCCGTGGCTCGGCGGAAGTGCATGGCGTGCTGGACAAGATCGACATTTTCACCGGCACCTTGGGCAAGGCGCTCGGCGGCGCCGTGGGCGGCTTCACCACCGGTCGCGCGGAAATCATCGAGATGCTGCGCCAGCGCTCGCGTCCCTACCTGTTCTCCAATTCGCTGCCGCCACACGTGGTCGCGGCGGGCCTCAAGGTATTGGACATGCTCGATTCGGCAGGCGAACTGCGCGAACGCGTGCAGGAAAATACGCGCTATTTCCGGGAGCAGATGACCCGTGCCGGCTTCGACATCAAGCCGGGCGTGCATCCGATCGTGCCGGTTATGGTGTACGACGCGAAGAAGGCACAGGCAATGGCTACCGCCCTGCTCGAAGAGGGCATCTACGTCACTGGCTTCTTCTATCCGGTGGTGGCGCAAGGCCAGGCGCGTATCCGCACACAGATGAGTGCCGCGCATACGCGCGAGCATCTGGATCGGGCGATCGCAGCGTTTATCAAGGTGGGGCGTTCGCTGGGTGTGATTGGCGGATAGTCGCGTTTGCAAAACGCAGCTCCCTCCCCTGCCGGCAGGAGAGGGAGCGATTCTTCCGTTACGGCAAGTTGCTCAGGTCAGGGTGGTATTTCCAGCTCTCTGTGCTGCTTGAACGCACCGCGTCGGTGAAATCGCGTAAAGCGTTCTGGTCATTGGCCAGCAAATCGGCAACGTCCTTGCGAAAGCCGTCATAGCTCGCCCAATTCGCACGCGCCACCATCAGCATGTATCGCGGCGTATCACCACCGCTCACCAATCGATACCATGTGTGCGGCGGCGCAGCTGGGGTTGATGCAAGCACCCGCCGCGCCGCCTGCAAGGCGTGCTCAAAACGTGATTGCATACCAGGACGCAAATCAAAATACGTAACCTGCACCGCATCGCTAGGCTGACGCTTTTCCAGCGGCGTGCCGTAGCTCAATTCGGGCAGCAACTGATAGGCGAGTTGCGCCTGTGGCGTGACATAAGGTGTTACGCTGGCCCTGAAGTCCGCACCATCCTGCTCGACGTCGACACGATGATCGAACGCCGCGAAGGGCTCGCCGACACTTGCATCAATAAAGTAGCCGTCGCGCTTGCCGTCCGAAACCGTCCAGCCATACCAGACCAGCGGATCGTGATGGCTGCGGTGCCAGCCCAGATGATGGCGATAGCCATCCTCGAACTTGGCCTGTGCACCGGGGTTTACCTGGTAGACGAAGAAGTGCGCGGCAGGCCCTTGCTGGGCCCGGACGGGCGCGATCAGCAGGCATGCCAGCGCCGCGATCAGTAAGCGATACATCATGGAAATCCTCGCCGGGAATGAAGGAAGCCACGCCATCCTAGGCTTGCCCCCGTTCACCGAACCATGCGAATCTTTTTGGCGGATTCCCCAAAATTTTTTCAGGCCCGCCGCCCGCATGAACGTGGAAATGCGTTACCTGCATGCCTTTCGCGTAGTCTGCGAGGCCGGCAGCCTGCGTGCCGGAGCCGGGATCCTGCATCGCACCGAACAAGCCGTGAGCTATCAGTTGCGCAAGCTGGAAGAAGCGCTGGGCATGCCGGTGTTCCAGCGCAGCAATGGTCGATTGACACCCAATGCCGCAGGCGAACGGCTGCTGGCATTCTGCCGCGAGATGGGGCGCGACTGGGACAGATTGCGCGAGGAAATCCGCGCCAGCGAGTCACCTTCGCCGCCGTTGCGGATTTCGGCGGTCAGCGGTTTTGGCCGCTATCAACTGCTACCGCTGTTCCTCGAAGGCCCGTTGGCCGACGTGCCCATTCGCATGCGCTATCCCACCGCGGAAGAGGTCGTTCGCCATGTCGAAACAGGTGTCAGCGATCTGGGCTTCGTGCATCGGATGGATCCACATGAGCGGCTCAGCCATATACCCCTAGGTACGGAAGAAATCGTGCTGATTGCCGCAGCTCGCTTGTCGCAATCGCCCGCATTGGATGTCGAATCGCTACGCGACGCCACGTACGTGACCTACGACGAAAGCGACTACGTATTCGCCACCTGGTTTACGCAGGCGCTTGGCATGAACCTCACACACTGCAATGTGGCCTCGCACTTCGAGGAGCTGGAGGAAGTGCTGGAATGGGTGGCAGCGGGACGTGGCGTGTCCATCGTGCCGGCAGCCTGCATAAACGATCATGCAGCGCGCGGCGACCTGATGGCTTTACGCAAGCCAGGCAGACCTTGCCAAAATACTATCTACGCCGTGCTGGACCCGGCACGCCATCACGTTGCAATCGAGCGGACTTTGCAGGTCGTGCGGAAGCACGCGCAGTTTTAGCGGGAGAGCGATCGCTATCGGACGAGCCGGCGAGACCGGCCACTTCCTCAGCCGTCAGATGACGCCATTGCCCTTTGGCGAGGGTACCCAGCGCAAGCTCACCGATGGCGATGCGGATCAGACGCAACACGCCGATGTCCTGCGCCGCCAGTAAGCGGCGAATATGCCGGTTGCGTCCTTCCTCCAGCACGACTTCGAGCCATGCGTTCTTTTCGCCGCTGCGCAGCAGGGATACGCGCTTGGCTGCAAGTTGTTCGCCTTGGTCTTCCACGCCCTGCAGCATGCGATCAAGCGCAGCAGGGTCTGGTATCGCATCGATCTGCACGTGGTAAGTCTTGTCCACGTGATAACGCGGATCGGTGAGCCCTGCCGCCCATACGCTGTCGTTACTGAGCAATAGCAAGCCCTCGCTTGCCTTGTCGAGTCGCCCGACCGGCCCCAGCCAGGGCAAGCCTGCGTTCGCCAGCAGTTCGTAGACGGTATCGCGCCCGCGCTCATCGGCGGCGCTTACTACGATGCCGCGCGGTTTGTTGAGGGCGATATAGACGCGTTCGGCAGCACCAACGGCTACGCCGTCCATGCAAATGCGCTCACGTGTGGAATCGGTAGCCCGCTCAGGGTCGCGTATGATGCGGCCATCCACGCTTACGCGGCCTTCGCGCACGGCTTTCTCCGCCTGACTGCGTGAGCACACGCCCAGCTTGCTGAGCACACGTGCGAGCCCGTGGCGTGGAGCCGCCATGGATGGGGAGTGGCGTGTAACGGTCATCGCCTAAGACAATAAAAGAAAAGCCCGGCCAATGCCGGGCTTTTCCAGGTTGCTTGCAAGGGTTCGCTTACTGCTGAACCTGCAGTTCGGTACGACGGTTGCGGGCGCGACCCTCGGCCGTCTTGTTGGTGTCGATCGGGCTGTCCATGCCGTGGCCGATCGGGCCTTCCAGACGGCTCGGATCGATGCCATGACCGGTCAGGTAGTCGTACACGATCTTCGCACGACGCTCCGACAGACCCTGGTTGTAGGCGGGCTTGCCCACGCTGTCGGTGTAACCGGCCACCATCACCTTCACCTGCGGATAGCGCTTGAGCGTATCCACTGCCTGGTCCAGGATCGCCAGCGAGTCGCTGCTCGGCACGGCCAGTGCCGGCTCGATGTTGGTCTCGCCCTTCTTCGGACGGTCGAACTTGAAGTTCACGCCCTTCAGGTCGATCACCACCTTCTGCGGGCAGCCATCCGGACCCACGATCGTGCCTTCCGGCAGATCCGGGCACTTGTTGTCGCACAGGTTCACGCCGTTGCGGAACTGCTTGGAGCAATCGGGCTGCGGCGGCGGAGGCGGCGCGGCGGCAGCGGCCGGGGCCGGCACGGCACCGATCTTCGCCACGATGCTGAAGCCCAGGAACCAGTCGCCATAACCGTTCTTCGACGGCTGGGTCTTGTCGTCCCAGTCATAGCG
>NZ_BSOA01000008.1:0-60653 GCF_030160275.1 Dyella flagellata | reverse complement strand
CAGTCGCGGCTGAGCGGGTTGTGGTGGTAGCTGCCCATCACGCCGCCCAGCAGGTACGGACGCCACGAGTTCGCATCACCGAAGTAGTAGCGTGCCGACACGCCGTAGTTGTTGCTCGACCAAGTGTTGCCCTGGCCAAACACGCGCGTATCCGCGCGGCGCTTGGTGCGGTCCACGAACAGTTCCACCGAAACATTCGGAGCCACGAACTTACCCACCGACAAGCCGTAGTAGATCTGGCGGCTGCGCGTGTTGCGATCGGTGTCGTTGTAGTAACCACCCACCGTCGGGGCGATGTACCAGCGGTCGTCAAAGCCGTTCGGCCAAACCGGCGCATTGCTGCTGGCCGTGCTGCTTGCTGCAGCCGCCGTGTTGTCCTGCGCGTGAGCGGCACCTACGCCGCCCAGGGCAAGAGCGATCAGAAAATACAGGCCCTTACGTTTCATCAGGTGTCTCCTCGATTATTGGTGTTCGCGTCCATTCCACCTCAGACGGAATCGCGCGGCAGAACTTTTTAGATTTTGGGGACTTAAGTTCGCTACCTTGCTTGGCGTCCCTAACCGCAAGCGCGGCAGAGTGTAGCAAAACCGTTAAGGGATACGCACGCCGGTCGTTCTTGGGGCATCCGGCACCGGTGAAGCTTTGTTCAGCTAGATAGCGCATGTTGCTTACCGTACGAATACAGTTGCCTGCTTTTCGCACCGCGTAAGAAAAAGCCCGGCCAATGCCGGGCTTTTCCAGGTTGCTTGCAAGGGTTCGCTTACTGCTGAACCTGCAGTTCGGTACGACGGTTGCGGGCGCGACCCTCGGCCGTCTTGTTGGTGTCGATCGGGTTGTCCATGCCGTGGCCGATCGGGCCTTCCAGACGGCTCGGATCGATGCCATGACCGGTCAGGTAGTCGTACACGATCTTCGCACGACGCTCCGACAGACCCTGGTTGTAGGCGGGCTTGCCCACGCTGTCGGTGTAACCGGCCACCATCACCTTCACCTGCGGATAGCGCTTGAGCGTATCCACTGCCTGGTCCAGGATCGCCAGCGAGTCGCTGCTCGGCACGGCCAGTGCCGGCTCGATGTTGGTCTCGCCCTTCTTCGGACGGTCGAACTTGAAGTTCACGCCCTTCAGGTCGATCACCACCTTCTGCGGGCAGCCATCCGGACCCACGATCGTGCCTTCCGGCAGATCCGGGCACTTGTTGTCGCACAGGTTCACGCCGTTGCGGAACTGCTTGGAGCAATCGGGCTGCGGCGGCGGGGGCGGCGCGGCGGCAGCGGCCGGGGCCGGCACGGCACCGATCTTCGCCACGATGCTGAAGCCCAGGAACCAGTCGCCATAACCGTTCTTCGACGGCTGGGTCTTGTCGTCCCAGTCATAGCGGTAGCCGGCTTCCACACGGAAGTCCGCACTGTCGGTGATCGACTTGGACACGCCCACGCCACCCTCGGCGGCCGGCGCCCAGTCGCGGCTGAGCGGGTTGTGGTGGTAGCTGCCCATCACGCCGCCCAGCAGGTACGGACGCCACGAGTTCGCATCACCGAAGTAGTAGCGTGCCGACACGCCGTAGTTGTTGCTCGACCAGGTGTTGCCCTGGCCAAACACGCGCGTATCCGCGCGGCGCTTGGTGCGGTCCACGAACAGTTCCACCGAAACATTCGGAGCCACGAACTTACCCACCGACAAGCCGTAGTAGATCTGGCGGCTGCGCGTGTTGCGATCGGTGTCGTTGTAGTAACCACCCACCGTCGGGGCGATGTACCAGCGGTCGTCAAAGCCGTTCGGCCAAACCGGCGCATTGCTGCTGGCCGTGCTGCTTGCTGCAGCCGCCGTGTTGTCCTGCGCGTGAGCGGCACCTACGCCGCCCAGGGCAAGAGCGATCAGAAAATACAGGCCCTTACGTTTCATCAGGTGTCTCCTCTTCTTAATGAATAGGGCATTCGTCCGCCAAGACAAATCGCTTCGTTACGCAACCCGTTGCGACAAACGACTCTGGTACTGGCCAACGCCCGGCGCGTGCGAGTTTAACAACTTTTAAACGAATTGCAAAATGATCGCTAACAGACTGTCACCCAACAGCCTGTCTGCCGTGCCCTGTGCGGACCCGGTCCGGCCCTGGCCGAACCGGGCTCTTGCCCCATCTTTAAGATTTTCTGCTCAGCGCGTCGTCACAGCGTGAAGAGGCCGAGGAAGGCCTGGATCGGCATGGCATCGAGCTTGGCCGGGTCGGCCGTGGCTTCGAGGATGGCCTTGACCTTGTGCGACGGCAGATGGCCACGCATGGCCGCCTCGAACTTCTTCAGGAGCACCGGAATGCCCTCGGCGCGGCGCTTGCGGTGGCCGATCGGGTAGTCGATGGACACCTTCTCGGAGCTGCTGCCGTCCTTGAAGAACACCTGCACGGAGTTGCCGATGTAGCGCTTCTCAGGATCGAAGTAGTCCTTGGTGAACTGCGGGTTTTCGGTCACCACCATCTTTTCGCGCAAGGCATCGATGCGCGGATCGGCGGCCACGTCGTCGTTGTAGTCGTCGGCGGTCAGGCGGCCGAAGATCAGCGGCACCGCCACCATGTACTGGATGCAGTGGTCGCGGTCGGCGTAGTTGGCCAGCGGGCCGGTCTTGTCGATGATGCGGCAACCGGCTTCCTGGGTCTCGATCACCACCTTTTCGATCTGGTCGAGCTTGCCGGCCACCTGCGCATGCAGCTGCATCGCGCACTCCACCGCGGTCTGCGCATGGAACTCGGCCGGGAAGCTGATCTTGAACAGCACGTTCTCCATCACATAGCTGCCAAACGGGCGCTCGAATTCGAACGACTTGCCCTTGAACGCTACGTCGTAATAGCCCCAGGTCTTGGCCGTGAGCGCGGACGGATAATCCACCACGCCGCGATACACCGCATTGATCGCGTGCGTCACCGCACGGCGGCAGGCGTCACCGGCTGCCCAGCTCTTGCGCGGACCGGCGTTCGGTGCGTGGCGATAGGTGCGCAGCGCACCGTTGTCGATCCAGCTGTGCGAGACGGCGGTAACGATTTGCTCCTTGCTGCCGCCCAGCATGGCGGTGGCGACCGCCGTGGAGGCCAGACGCACCAGGATGACATGATCCTGGCCGACGCGATTGAAGCTGTTGAGCAGCGCGTAGCAGCCCTGGATTTCGTGCGCCTTGATCGCATAGGTCAGCACGTCACGCACGGACAGCGCCTTGCCGCCTTCACTTCCGGCCTTGCGGCTGAGGTAATCGGCCACGGCGAGGATCGCACCCAGGTTGTCGGAGGGATGGCCCCACTCGGCCGCGAGCCAGGTGTCGTTGAAATCCAGCCAGCGGACCTGCGTGCCGATGGCGAACGCCGCCTGCACCGGGTCCAGCTCATGGCTGGTGCCCGGCACGCGCGCGCCGCCCGGCAGCGTGGCGCCCGGTACCACCGGCCCCAGGTGCTTCACGCATTCGGGAAACTTCATCGCCATCATCGCCGTAGCCAGCGAGTCCAGCAGCATGTAGCGCGCGGTGTCGTACGCCTCGGTGGAGTCGATCCGGTAGTCAGCCACGTAGTTGGCAATGTCGACCATCGGCTGATCGGGATCGGGACGCTTGGCGGAACGGATGTCGTGCGCGCTCATGGGGATCTCGCGGTAAGGGAAAAGCGCAATTGTAGCGGGGAACCACCAGCCGGACATGCTGCAGAGGCGCTGCATGTGCTTGACCTGCCCTACTGAGCCGCCGAGAATCGTCCGATCCACCCCAAAGGGGAGTAGTTCCGGATGCGGCCCGCCGCATCCGCGCGGCGATCGTCATCACGAGCGAAGCATCGCTCCGGGCGCCGTGACGGCCCAAGACCGAGAACGAGACTTTTGCGGTGATGACGGGGCCGGCGTGCGTCCCGTCGTCGCCGCTTGAGTCCCGCACGCCGAGGTTTTTGGCATGGCGCTCTCCCATCTGCTTTCCGATCTGCTCACGATCGTTCTGCTCGACCTGGTGCTGGCCGGCGACAACGCGATCGTGATCGCCCTGGCTGCACGCAACCTGCCTCGGACGATGCAAAAGCGCGCCGTGATCTGGGGCACGCTCGGCGCCATTGCCGTGCGCATCGTGCTCACCGTCATGGTGGTGTATCTGCTCGGACTGCCGGGCTTGATGCTGGCAGGCGGCCTGCTGTTGCTGCCGATCGCCTGGAACCTGCTCAAGCCCGGACATGACGCGCATGGCAACGTAGTCCCCGCGACCGGTTTCTGGTCGGCCTTGCGCAGCATCGTGCTCGCCGACGTCCTGATGGGCCTGGACAACGTGCTGGCGATCGCCGGCGCCGCGAAAGGACACCTGGGCCTGGTGGTGGCCGGCCTGTTGATCAGCATTCCGCTGGTGGTCTGGGGCTCCACCCTGATCCTGAGGACGATCGAACGGATTCCCGCCCTGATCTATGCCGGCGCCGCGGCCATCGCCTGGACTGCTGGCCGCATGATCAGCCATGAACCGCTATGGCGCACATGGTTCGACGTGCACGGCTGGATGAAGCATGTGCTGGAAATCGGCCTTACGCTGATCGTGTGCATGGCCGGCTACTTGCTCAACCGCCGCCGCGCCAAGCCATGAAAAAAGGGGCGCGAAGCCCCTCTTTTCATCGGGTAATGAACCCAGGCGATCAACGCTTCTCGATCGGCGTATAGGTACGATCTTCCGGGCCAATGTAATTGGCGCTCGGGCGAATGATCTTGCCGTCCTGGCGTTGCTCGATCACGTGCGCGCTCCAGCCGGAAGTGCGCGCGATCACGAACAGCGGCGTGAACATCGCCGTCGGCACGCCCATCATGTGGTAGGCGCTGGCCGAATACCAGTCGAGGTTCGGGAACATCTTCTTCAGCTCCCACATCAGCTTCTCGATCCGCTCCGACACCTCGAACAGGATCGGATTGCCGCCTTCCGTGCACAGCTTGCGCGAAATTTCCTTGATGATTTCGTTACGCGGATCGGACACGGTGTAAACCGGGTGACCGAAGCCGATGATGATTTCCTTGCGCTCCACGCGCGCGCGGATGTCCGCTTCCGCATCGGCGGCACTGCGATATCTCGCAATGATGTCCATCGCCACTTCATTCGCGCCGCCGTGCTTGGGGCCGCGCAGCGCGCCGATCGCGCCGGTGATGGCCGAGTACATGTCCGAGCCGGTGCCGGCGATCACGCGAGCGGTGAAGGTCGAGGCATTGAATTCGTGCTCGGCATACAGCACCAGCGAGCGATCCAGCGACTGGGCATGCAATTCGCTCGGCTTCTTGCCATGCAGCAGGTGCAGGAAGTGCGCGGCGATCGTTTCGTCCTCGGTTTCCGTTTCGATGCGCTTACCGTTGTGGCTGAAGTGGTACCAGTACAGCAGCATGGAACCGAAGCTCGCCATCAGGCGGTCGGCGATGTCGCATGCACCGGTGAGGTTGTGGTCTTCTTTTTCCGGCAACACGGTGCCCAGCACCGAGCAGCCGGTGCGCATCACGTCCATCGGATGCGTCGCCGCGGGCAGCAGTTCCAGCGCGCTCTTCACCGGCGCCGGCAAGCCGCGCAGGCGCTTCAGCTTGGCCTTGTAGGCATTCAACTCGGCCCAGTTCGGCAATACGCCGTGCACCAGCAGGTAGGCCACTTCTTCGAAGCAGCCCTTGGCCGCCAGGTCGTGGATGTCATAGCCGCGGTAGTGCAGGTCGTTGCCGCTACGGCCGACCGTGCACAGTGCGGTGTTGCCCGCCGCCACGCCCGACAGGGCA
The DNA here is from genome assembly GCF_030160275.1 of Dyella flagellata. Taxonomy (GTDB): domain Bacteria; phylum Pseudomonadota; class Gammaproteobacteria; order Xanthomonadales; family Rhodanobacteraceae; genus Dyella_B; species Dyella_B flagellata. The sequence continues at coordinate 54,911 of NZ_BSOA01000008.1, read as the reverse complement.
ACGGATTTCTTCGGCTTGGGGGCGGTTGCGGATGGCTCGCTCATTGATAGTGCTCCAGGCTGCAAAACATCGATCGCAGCCGTGGGGAAACGGCCGCGGGGAACGTGAGTTATTTCTTGCCGGTAAACAGCGCATCGAGCTTGCGCTCGAAATCGTGATAGCCGATGCGGTCGTAGAGCTCTTCGCGCGTTTGCATCATGTCGATGACGTTGCGCTGATGACCGTCATGGCGAATGGCCTGATAAACCGTTTCGGCCGCCTTGTTCATGGCGCGGAACGCCGACAGCGGATACAAAACGATGCCCACGCCTGCGCTGCGCAATTCCTCGACACTGAACAACGGCGTGCTGCCGAATTCGGTGATGTTGGCGAGCACCGGTACCTTCACCGCCTCGGCAAAACGGCGATAGGTGGGAAGATCATAGGCAGCTTCGGCGAAGATGCCGTCCGCACCGGCTTCGACGCAGGCCAGTGCGCGTCCGATGGCCGCATCCACGCCTTCCACCGCAATGGCGTCGGTGCGGGCGATCAGAAAGAATTGGGAATCGGTCTTGGCATCCGCCGCCGCTTTCACGCGATCGGCCATTTCGCCCGCCGACACGATTTCCTTGCCCGGACGATGACCGCAGCGCTTGGCGCCCACCTGGTCTTCGATGTGGCAGGCGGCCGCGCCGAACTTGATCAGGCTTTTCACCGTGCGCGCGATATTGAACGCACTGGGGCCAAAGCCCGTGTCGATATCCACCATCAGCGGAAGGTCGCAGACATCGGTAATGCGACGCACATCGGTAAGCACGTCATCAAGCGTATTGATGCCCAGATCCGGCATACCTAGCGACCCGGCCGCCACGCCGCCACCGGACAGATAGATCGCGCGATAGCCAGCCCGCTTGGCGAGCAAGGCATGGTTGGCGTTGATGGCGCCAATCACCTGCAGGGGCTTTTCGGCGGCGAGCGCGGCGCGGAAGCGGCTGCCGGCGGAATCGAGCTGGGTCATCTTGGTTCTCCGAAACGGTTAATTGTAAGTGATGTAGGGAGGCGGCCATGTCGCGGCGCAGTAAGCGACAGCATTTCCTGCGCGCTGGCGTGCCAGAAGATTTCGCTGCCATGCGCCTGGGCATCGGCCAGATTGAGATTCTGCGGTCCCGGCCACAAGCTGAGCAGCAAGCGCGGATGACGCTGAAAATCGTCGATTTCCAGGCGCAGCCAGGCCAGCGGCGCGGCGGCAGTCGCAGTCTCCCCCGCTGCCTGCAGCAACGACTCCACCCGCCGCTGCGCGGCAGGTGCGAGATAGGTCCAGAAGATGGTGTGATAGATGACCGTGGCGGCGCCCACCGGTAACGGGGTGGCGAGCATGCGCTCCAACCATGCCACCGCATCCGCCTGCTCCACCTGCAACGGATCGCGCGCAGCCACCTCCATCGCAAGCTCCAGTTGTCGCAGGCGAGCGACCTGGTCTGCCCAGACATAGGCGCGCAAGCGTTGGCGTTGATCGGGATCGGCAAGATCCACTGGCGCCTGGTCGCAGGCCATTCGCTCGACCACCTCGACCGTGGCAAGCGGCGGCGTGGCGCCATGCCAGACGGGAGCCAACTCCAGCGGGCTGGCGGCATCGCCCAGCCACTGTCCGCCAAGCCGATAACGGTAACGATCCCAGTGCGCGTTCAAACCGGCGCTGGCGCCGAGTTCGAACAGGCGCAGGGACAGACCGGTATGCGCGGCGATGCTGGTGAATCCGCCGCACAACACGGCTGAGCGCCCTACTTCATTGGTTTGCGGTGGCGAAGCAAGGTAATCGGCCAAAGTTCGCGGGTACGCCCGCAACGCAGCCACAGCTGCCTGCCGAAGTGCGTCGTCGCTGTGTTCGCCGTCGCCGCCCGGATAATAGCGGGCCAGTTCCGGCGCAGCTCCGTTCAAGACCAAGGCGTGCAACGCGCCGGCGACGCGCAAGGGCAAGGCATCGGCGACCGGGTCGCCCTGCCACGAGGCAACTGAGTGCAAGGCCGGTTCCACTTCCCGCATGGCATGCCCTACCCCGCGCAAGACTCGCGCGGTGAGCGGCGAACCATGTTCATCGCAGTAATGCGCCTGCCTGGCAAAGGCTTCGCATACCGTCTCGAAAGTGGCCATGAAAGCGCCAGGCAATCCGGGGACGCCACTGTGTCACGGCAAAACATATTGATCAATCTTGACTGGAAGGATCAATATATTATCCATGGACACCGACTACCTGCCCGCCTACGACGCCGCCGGTCGGCTTGGCGTAACCGTTGCCACGCTGTATGCCTATGTCAGTCGTGGCCACATCGACTCCCGCCTCGGTCCCGACGGCCGCACTCGCGAATACAGCGCCAGCGACATCCAGAAGATGATTGATCGCAAGCGGGCAGGACGTGGCGCCGCCCAGGGCGCCGCGCACAGCCTGGCCTGGGGGCTGCCGGTGATGGAAACGCGTATTTCGCTGATCCGTCCACGTGGGCATTACTATCGCGGCAAATCCGCGCTTGCCCTGGCAAGCAGTGGCGCAACCCTGGAGGAAACGGCACGCCTGCTGTGGGATTGCGGCCAGCACGATCCGTTTGCCGCCAATTCGCCGCGGCGGTGGCCGCAAGCCGTTACGCTGCTGCTGCGCCAGACCGAAATACCGCCACTGGAACGAACGATCTCCGTTTTGCCTTTGCTTGCGCTCGCGGCGACTCACGCACATAGCACCGATCCGCAACATCGACGCCAGGATGCTGCCCTGCTGCTGCGTGAAAGCGCGGCACTGCTATGCGCCACGCAACCGAGTGCCGATCCCATCCATCAGGTCATGGCCGCAAGTTGGCGCAAGCACGATACAGGCTTGCCCGAACTGGTTCGCTACGCGCTGGTGTTGTGCGCGGATCACGAACTGAATGCCTCCTCGTTCGCCACGCGCGTCGCCGCTTCCACCGGCGCCAGCCTGCACGCGGCCGCATGCGCAGGACTGGTAACCCTTTCGGGCCCTCACCATGGCGGAGCCGTCGCCCGGGCCCACGCCTTCATCCAGGACTTGCTGCGTGAGCGCGAGCCGGAAGAGCGCGTGCGCGAGCGTCTGCGCCGCGGCGAAACGCTGCCCGGCTTCGGACATCCGCTTTACAACGAGGGCGATCCGCGCGCCAGAGTTTTGCTGCAGGCATTGCTAGCCGCACGACCGCGTCCCGCCAAGCTGCCCGCGGTCGTGCGCTTGATCGAAACCGTGCAGTTGCAATGCGGTCGGCGTCCCAACCTGGATCTGGCGCTGGCGACCATTGCATCGGCCTATGAGCTGAGCGCCGACGTCGCCCTCGCCATGTTCGCAGCCGGACGCATGGCCGGCTGGCTAGCGCATGCGCTGGAGCAGCAGGAAGACGGCAGCCTGATCCGGCCTCGCGCCAGCTATGTGGGGCGCACGCCTCAACGTGAGAGCTAATACCGCTTAGCGTTGACCAGCCAGCAGGCTGCCGTGTAGCGGACTTCTGGCCCGTGTACGTAAGGATCGAAGGCGGCACGAACCGTCGCGATGACTTGGCCGCGCGTCACCTCATCCACCTCTTGCAGCACCGAGCCAACCGGACCCAGGCGCGTGAAATAACCAACCAGCGCGTGTTCCGGCAGCACGCATTCGACGTCAAGCGATTGGATATCGACATCCACCCAACCGCTTTGCTGCAGGATGTCGGAAATGCGCTGTCGGTCGGCGAAGGAAAACTGACCTGGCGCATCCTGCCGCCGTGGCGGAAGTTTAGGCAGCAAGGGAGCCGCGGCACGCTCGGCCGTGGTCATGAAAGGATTTTCCGCTGCACTACGCCAGGCGATGAAACGTAGCCGTGCTCCTTGGCGCGCCGCGCTGCGCAGGTTGGTGAAAGCGGTGGCCGGCTGGTCGAAAAACATCACGCCAAAGCGCGAGACGATCAGATCGAAGCTTGCCGGATCAAAGACGTGGCGTTGCGCATCAGCACATTGGAAACTTGCAAACGTGCCTTCCCGATTGGCACGCGCTCGCGCCACCTCGAGCATCGGCGCTGATATATCCACGCCCATGCAGTATCCCTTAGTGCCAAGCCGGCGTGCCAGCGCCAGCGTTGTGCTGCCGGTGCCACAGCCTACGTCGAGCACGCGTTGTCCCAATTCGGGCCGAACTGCCCTGACGAGCTGTTCCTCGAACGGCTGAAACATGCCATCCAACAAAGCCTGTGCCTCGATCCAGGCGCGTCCGCTGCGGCCATTCCAAAGCGTTGCCTGTTCGTTATCAAGGGACGAAGTCATGCTCATGGTCGTGTTTCCGGGTTGGCTGGTGCAAAACGGGAGCTAAACTTTGCCACTTCAAGTTCACTTGAGGTCAAGCGGATGCAATACCTGGACATTGCCGAAGTGGTGCAGCGCTCGGGCGTTCCCGCTTCCACGCTACGCTTCTATGAGGAGAAAGGCCTGATTAGCTCGGTAGGCCGACACGGCTTGCGCCGTTTGTTTGATGCCGGGGTGCTCGAACGCCTGGCGTTGATCGCATTGGGACGGGCCGCAGGCTTCTCGCTCGATGAGGTGGCCAAGGTATTCACCCCGCGAGGACGGCCGCGCATCGATCGACAAATGCTGGCGGACAAAGCTACTGAACTGGACAACACCATCCGTCGACTCGTCGCCATGCGCGACGGGCTACGCCATGCCGCCGCCTGCCCTGCGGCAAGCCATATGGAATGCCCTACTTTCCGGCGCCTGTTGGGCGCTGCGGCCAGCGGCGCGATCGGCAAGCGCGGCAAGAAGACTTTAGCGCGTTGATCCATCGACGCTTAATCGTCGGCAACGTCCATGGCCATCAAGCGATAGTCCGAATCCCTGAAGCCGGCTCGTTGATACGCGTGGATCGCAGGCATGTTCCCCTTGTGAACGTACAGCCTCAGCTCCAATGCATGCTGCTCGCTTGCGCATTGGCGCACGGCTAGCAGAAGATGCCTCATTAGCCCCCGACCACGATGGTCCGGTTCAAGATACATGCTCTGGATCCACCAGTAATAACCGGCGTGCCAATCGCTCCATTCGCGCACGATCGAGACATGGCCGATCACATCGCCACCGTGTTCAAGCACCCAATACATGGCGACGCTCTCATCGAGAAGCGCAGTACGAATGCCGGCGTCGACTTTTGCATGATCCTTCTGGGCGCCTTCCGCTTCACCGGCTTCGGCGAGCGTAAAAGCCACCAGTCGCTCCAGATCGGCAAGTTCGGCTCGGCGTGTGGTATGGCTCATGGCTGCCCTCGACAATTGGAAGTCTGACGCTACTGCCAACTCATTGGGCCGAATAGGTGGATCACAGCAGCGCGCCAGCCAACGGCGTTCAATTTGATGCTGAACCGATCTCTCCGCCACCCTTAAAAGTGCCCGCAAGGGCGTTTTTCGGTGCGCAGAGAGAGGGATTGTTCGGTCCATCCTTGGACCGAACCCGCCGCGCGCGGCGGGCCAGCCTGCGGCTGTCCAAATTTGTTCCTGACAAATTTGTCGAACCGTAAGGGTTCTCTTCAAGCCTCTCTCTCCGCCACCCATAAAAAAACGCCCGCAAGGGCGTTTTTTTATGGGTGGCGGAGAGAGAGGGATTCGAACCCTCGATAAGGCTTTTGACCCTATACTCCCTTAGCAGGGGAGCCCCTTCGGCCTCTCGGGCATCTCTCCATATTTTTTCCCCGTGAACTCACAAAGCACTCACGGGAGCCGGAAAGGATACCGGCCGATGCCCCTCAGGTAAAGAGGGAATCAACGTCCGCCCGACTCGCCCGTGGCGCCGCCGTCGTTTTCGTTTTCGCCCTTGATGCGCTGGTAGATCTCTTCACGGTGCACAGCCACGTTCTTGGGCGCATTGATGCCAATGCGAACCTGGTTGCCTTTTACGCCCAGAACGGTAACGGTCACCTCGTCGCCGATCATCAGGGTTTCACCGACCCTGCGGGTCAGAATCAACATAGCTGCTACTCCATTTAATGCTTGTGGTTACAGGCCATCTGCATGTTGCTGCCTCACCCCTGAGCACATCACCACACAGTTCTGACGTTAGCGTCCGTCAAAGGCCTTACCGCCTTCCCCGGCTCCAAACACCGAATTGCTTAGAGAAGCAACCCGGCACTTACAGCGCCACCCCAATCAGCGACACCGATATCTGACCGATACTAGCCGAGCGTCCGCGTTGGGTGCAATCTATACAGATTCTTGACAGCGGGTCCATACGCAGCGCATCAACTGGCCAATTGCTTGCCGATCCAGGCCACTGTACCCGTCAAGATGTCAGGTAATTGTGGTTTGTCCATGCCGCCACCTTGCGCCATGTCCGGACGGCCACCGCCTTTTCCATCGATCTGATTGGCCACGTGCGCGACTACGTCGCCGGCCTTGACGCGGCCGGCCGCCTTGCCGTTCACGCCGGCAACCAGCGAAACACGCCCCTGGGCAGCACCTGCCAGCACCACTACGCAATCGGTGAGCTGCTGTTTCAATTGATCGACGCCATCGCGCAAGGCCTTCGCATCGAGCCCTTCCAGACGCGCCGCCACGACCTTGATGCCATCGATGTCATGCGCGGACTGGACGAGATTGCCGGTCATGCTGCCGGCGGCCTTGGCGCGCAGCGAATCCAGTTCGCGTTCCAGCTTCTTCTGGCGATCGAGCAGCTGGCGCAACTTCTCGGTGACATCATCGCCGGTGCTGGAAAGCAGCTGCGACAACTCGTTCAGGCGGCGCTCCTCTTCGGCGACATACGCCAGCGCACCATCGCCGGTGACTGCCTCGATGCGGCGCACGCCGGAGGCCACGCCTGCTTCGCTAACGATCTTGAACAGGCCGATATCGCCCGTGCGGCCCACGTGGGTGCCGCCGCACAGCTCGGTGGAGAAATCGCCCATCTTCAGCACGCGCACTTCGTCGCCGTATTTCTCGCCAAATAGCGCCATGGCGCCGAAGGTGATCGCATCGTCATAAGCCATGTGGCGCACTTCGGCTTCCACGTTGCGACGTACTTCGGTGTTCACCAGCGCCTCGATCCTGGCCAGTTCCTCGCGGGCGACCGGCTTGAAGTGGGAGAAGTCGAAGCGCAGCCGGTCGGGCGCCACCAGCGAGCCCTTCTGGCTGACGTGGGAGCCAAGCACCTTGCGCAATGCTGCATGCAGCAAGTGCGTGGCGGAGTGATTGAGCACCGTAGCCTGGCGGCGCGTGGGGTCGACGGCGGCATCCACCGTGTCGCCCGTACGCAGGGGTTGTTGGCCATGCCAGCGGCCGGCGTGGCCAAAAAACACGCCGCCCATCTTGATGGTGTCGCCAACCTCGAAGCGGCCCGCGCTGTTGGACAACGTGCCGGTGTCGCCGACCTGGCCGCCGGATTCGGCGTAAAACGGCGTTTGATCCAGGATCACCAGGCCCTCCTCGCCTTCGGCGAGCTGCCCGAGCTGCTTGCCGCCCTGCACGATGCCGACCACCTTGCCGGCACGGCCGGAAAGCGCCTCGTAGCCCAGGAAGGCGGTAGGTGCGAGCTGGCTGGCGAGTTCGGCGGGCATCTGGCCCTTGGCGGTGAAACGGCTGCCTTCGCGGCTGAGTTCCTGCTGCGCCTTCATGGCCTGTTCGAAGCCTGCCAGGTCTACCGACAGGCCACGCTCGCGCGCAATATCGGCAGTCAGGTCCAAGGGGAAGCCATAGGTGTCATACAGGCGGAAGGCGTCTTCGCCCGGAATGGTTTTTTCCGACTTGGCGGCCACCTCGTTGAACACACGCATGCCGTGTTCCAGCGTTTCGCCGAAGCGCCGCTCTTCGGTGCGCAACGCGTCTTCCACGAAGGCTTGCTTGGCCGCAAGCTCCGGATACGCCTCACCCATTTCCTCGACCAGCGGCTGCACCATTTTCCAGAAGAAATCGCCACGCACACCGAGCATCCAGCCATGCCGCAAGGCACGGCGGATGATCCGGCGCAGCACGTAGCCGCGCCCTTCGTTGGAAGGCAGCACGCCGTCGACGATCAGGAACGAGCAGGCGCGAATGTGATCGGCGATCACACGCAGCGACTTGTTGGCCAGATCCGGCGTATGGGTGAGTTCCGCCGCCACCTTGATCAGGTGCTGGAACAGATCGATCTCATAGTTGGAATGCACGTGCTGCAGGACGGCGGCCAGGCGCTCCAGGCCCATGCCGGTATCCACGCACGGCGCCGGCAGCGGCGACAGCGTGCCGTCCGGCGCACGATCGAACTGCATGAACACCAGGTTCCAGATCTCGATGTAGCGGTCGCCGTCCTCATCGGGCGAACCTGGAGGGCCACCTGCCACCTCCGGGCCGTGGTCGTAGAAGATTTCCGAGCATGGACCGCAGGGACCGGTGTCGGCCATCTGCCAGAAGTTGTCGGAAGCGTACGGCGCGCCTTTGTTGTCGCCGATACGCACGATGCGCTCGGCCGGCACGCCGATTTCCTTGGACCAGATGCCGTAGGCTTCGTCGTCCGTGTGATAGACGGTCACCCACAGCTTATCCGGCGGCAGTTTCAACACACCGGTCAACAGTTCCCAGGCGTAGCTGATCGCGTCGCGCTTGAAGTAATCGCCGAACGACCAATTGCCCAGCATCTCGAAGAAGGTGTGGTGGCGCGCGGTGTAGCCGACCGAATCCAGGTCGTTGTGCTTGCCGCCGGCACGCAGGCAGCGCTGCACATCGGCCACGCGGGCGTAGGGCAGCTTCTCGCTGCCTAGAAACACATTCTTGAACTGCACCATGCCCGAGTTGGTGAACAACAAGGTCGGGTCGCTGGCCGGCACCAGCGAGCTGGAGGGCACGATGGTGTGGTCCTTGGCGCGAAAATAATCGAGAAAAGCGGAGCGGATGTCGGCGGTTTTCATGGAGTTCGGGACAAAGCAGCGAAAAAGGGCGCGACACGAAGACGCCACCGGCCCCTCGCCCGGCCCGTGGGGGCCTCAGGGGTTTTCGTCGGCGGCATCGTCCACATCGGCGTGAGTGACATCCCGTACTGTGGCGGCGGGAAAGCCGCGACGCAAGAGGAACTGCGCACGGCGAGCCCGTTCGGCGGGGTCCGCGCTGCCTTGGGCGCCATAGCGGCGACGCAGTTGGGCGGCGGCAGATTCGGCCCAATCGATCTCAGCGGCATCGAGCAGGCTGCGAATGCGCGCGTCCGACAAACCGTGGCTTTTCAGCTCCGCCCGCAGGCGCATGGGGCCATAACCCTGGGCTGAGCGATTGCGGATCAGGGTCTCGGCAAAGCGCTCATCGTCCTGATAATGCTGCTCGCCCAGACGGTCGAGCGCGTCACTGGCTTCGTCGCGGGCGTAACCGCCACGGTTCAGTTTCTGCTGCAGCTCTTTGCGCGAGTGTTCGCGGCGCGCAAGCAAGCCCAGCGCCTTGCCGTAGGCGCTGGGCTTGGATTTGGCATCGGGATCGTCACTGCGCTTCTTCATGGCGATGCGAGCGATCAACCCCTCCCGAGGGAGGGGAAATCCATCAGTACACCTTGTACACCTGCCCGGTCTGCGCCCCTTCCACGCTGCGGCTGAAGGCCATGGCCGCACGTGCAGCGCTGACCGGCTCGAAGCCACGGAAGAACGGCGCATACCCCGGCATCGACTCGGTGAGCACGTTGGGACTCACCACGTTGATGCGCAGGCCGCGAGGCAGTTCGATCGCCGCGGCACGCGCAAAGGCCTCCACCGCGCCATTGACTAGGCTTGCGGAACTGCCCGCCACGATCGGCTGCTCGGAAAGGATGCCGGTAGTGAGGGTGATCGAGCCGCCGTCACGCAAATGATCGCGCGCGGCCAGGGCCAGGTTCACCTGCCCCATCAACTTGTCGGCGAGGCCCTGCGTGTGCAGCGATTCGCCATAGGGCGCGGGCTTGAAGTCCGCCAGCGGCGCGAACGTGACATTGCCTGCCGCACTGATCACTGCATCCAGCTCGCCCGCCTGTTGCAGGGCGTTCTGGATGCTGGCGACGTCGGTGAGGTCGATACGAAGGCCGCCGGAACTGCGTCCGGCAGCGATCACTTCGTGGCGAGGCTTGAGTTCCGCCTCCACCGCGCGTCCCAAGGTGCCCGAGGCACCGACCAGCAAAATTCTCAAGCGCCGCTCCGCCATGCTCAAGCTTCCTCCACCGCTTCCTCGGAAGTGGCGGTGGCGCCACCACCTCCCACCAGCAGGCGCGCGCGCAATTCGCGGTCGACCTCGTTGGCGATGGCCGGGTTGTCGCGCAGGAACTGGCGCACGTTCTCCTTGCCCTGGCCGATGCGGTCGCCCTTGTAGCTGTACCAGGCGCCGGATTTTTCGATCAGGTTCTGCGCCACGCCCAGCTCGATGATCTCGCCTTCGCGCGAGCTGCCCTCGCCATAGAGTATTTCGAACTCCGCCTGGCGGAACGGTGGCGCCACCTTGTTTTTCACCACCTTCACGCGCGTTTCGGAGCCGATCACTTCCTCGCCCTTTTTCACCGCGCCGATACGGCGAATGTCCAGGCGCACGGAGGCGTAGAACTTCAATGCGTTGCCGCCGGTGGTGGTTTCGGGGTTGCCGAACATCACGCCGATCTTCATGCGGATCTGGTTGATGAAGATCACCAGGCAATTGGATTTCTTGATGTTGGCGGTGAGCTTGCGCAGCGCCTGGCTCATCAGGCGGGCATGCAGGCCGACGTGGGAGTCGCCCATTTCGCCTTCGATTTCCGCCTTGGGCGTAAGCGCGGCGACGGAGTCGACCACCACCACCTCCACGGCGCCGGAACGCACCAGCATGTCGGCGATTTCCAGCGCCTGCTCGCCGGTATCGGGCTGCGAAACCAGCAGGTCATCGATGTTTACGCCCAGCTTCTGCGCGTAGATGGGATCGAGCGCATGCTCGGCGTCGACGAAGGCCGCCGTGCCACCGTTCTTCTGGCAATTGGCGATCACCTGCAGGGTGAGCGTGGTTTTACCGGAGGATTCCGGGCCGTAGATCTCGATCACGCGGCCGCGCGGCAAGCCGCCGACACCCAGGGCGATATCCAGGCCCAGCGAACCGGTGGAGATGGTCTCGATGCTGTCGTCGGTACGATCGCCCAGGCGCATCACCGCGCCCTTGCCGAATTGCTTCTCGATCTGGCCGAGGGCCGAAGCGAGCGCTTTGCGCTTGTTGTCATCCATCGTCTTGATTCCGCTGTTCGAAAGTGGTCGTGGGGAGCATGATGCCGCGTGTTTGTCTCACGGGCTGGGATGCAGGCCTTGGAGTATCCCACATCGGTCCAGTGCCGGAAGGCTGGTCAATAGCTACTCAGACCGTCAGCATCTGCAGCACGCCTTCGAGGGCTGCCGCCACCGTCTGCCGTCGCACGGCTTCGCGGTCGCCAGTGAAATGGAACAGCTGGGCGCGCGCTTCGCTACCTCGGCGCCGCCAAGCAATCCATACCGTGCCGACCGGCTTTTCCGGCGTACCGCCGGCAGGCCCGGCAATGCCCGTGACTGCCACTGCCACCCCGGCATGCAGGCGCTCCAGTGCACCGGAAACCATTTCGAGGGCGGTCGCCTCACTGACTGCACCGGCACGCTCCAAGGTTTCCCGCCGCACGCCCAGCAGCGACATCTTGGCCTCATTGCTATAGCTGACCACGCCGGCTTCGAACCAGGCGGAACTGCCGGACAGGTCGGTGAGCGCCTTGGCGATCCAGCCGCCGGTGCAGGATTCGGCGCTAGCCAGCATCAACCCGTGCTGCTGCGCCACGGTGGCGACGCGGGTGGCCAGCGCGGCCAGCGCGGCATCAGTGAGTAGGGACGAGAGCATCATGGCGTCAATGGCTTTACCAGGGCGGGGAAGCCGCATTGTTTCCAAGATGATGGCCCGGTTCCAAGTCCCCGCGGGACTGCGGCAGCCACGTCGAATGCTCAGCCCGCTCGATACAGCCCGCTTCGGGCAGCGCGGGCGAACTGGCCGCCAGCGCGTCCTGCGCTCAACATCCCCGGGGGAACCCGCTAAAGTTATGCGCTTTTCCCCGGCGTCGAAACACCTGCCGCCCGCTATCGACCCTGGACATGCGCACCGATCAATCCCCGAAGATGGCCGACAACAGCTCCGACCACACCCCTTTCATGCGCCAGTACCTGGCTGCCAAGGCCGCGCATCCGGATGTGCTGCTGTTCTTCCGCATGGGCGATTTCTACGAATTGTTCTATGAAGACGCGCGCAAGGCAGCGCGACTGCTGGACATCACGCTCACGCAGCGCGGCCAATCCGCGGGGCAGCCGATTCCGATGGCGGGTGTGCCGTATCACGCGGCGGAGAATTACCTGGCCAAGCTGGTGCGGCTGGGCGAATCAGTGGCGATCTGCGAGCAGATCGGTGATCCGGCGCTGTCCAAAGGGCCAGTGGAACGCAAGGTGGTGCGCATCGTCACGCCGGGCACGGTGACGGATGCCGCGCTGCTGGAAGAGCGTCGCGACAACCTGCTGCTGGCGATCGCCGCCGGCGCGCATGGCAGTTATGGCCTGGCCTGGGTGGATCTTTCCAGCGGCCGCTTCCTGCTCAGCGAAGTACCGGGCGCGGAAGCGCTGGCGGCGGAACTGGCGCGCCTACAGCCGGCCGAAACGCTGGTCGGCGAAGACGTGGCGTGGCCGAAACTGGTCAGCGCCCTGCCCGGCCTGCGCAAACGCCCGCCGTGGCATTTCGACAGCGACGCCGCACGGCGCGAACTGAATCGCTTCTTCCGCACGCGTGACCTGGGCGGTTTCGGCGTCGACCACATGCCGCTGGCCATCGCCGCCGCCGGCTGCCTGCTCGGCTATGTGGAAGAAACGCAGAAGAGCGCCCTGCCGCATCTTTCCGGCATGGCGGTGGAAAGCGCGAGTGAAACGATTGCACTGGATGCCGCCACGCGCCGCAATCTAGAACTGGATACCCACCCCAGCGGAAGAGTCGAACACACCTTGCTTGGCGTGCTCGATGAAACCGTCACGCCGATGGGCGCACGCCTGATGCGCCGCTGGCTCAATCGTCCGCTGCGTTCGCGCGATACGCTGCGACGCCGGCATCAAGCCATCGCCGCGTTGATCGAAACTCGCCGGCATGAAACCCTGCGCGAACAATTGCGCGGCATCGGCGACCTGGAACGCATTCTTGCCCGCGTAGCGTTGCGCTCGGCACGTCCGCGCGATCTTTCCACCCTACGCGATGGCTTGTCCGCTGCGCCGGTATTGCGCGAAACGATCGCCAGCCTGGACAGCCCGCTATTGCACGCCCTGGTGGAAGGTATTGGCGACCACGCCGCCATCGCAGAATTGCTCAAGCGCGCCGTTGTCGAACAACCGCCCGTGTTGCTGCGCGACGGCGGCGTCATCGCCGATGGCTATGACGCGGAGCTGGACGAGCTGCGCCGGCTTGCCACGCATGCAGATCAGTACCTGGTCGAACTGGAAGAGCGCGAAAAAGCCGCCAGCGGCATCCCGACGCTGAAGGTCGGCTACAACCGCGTACACGGCTACTACATCGAAATCACCAAGGCGCAAGCGGACAAGGCGCCCACGCATTACACGCGCCGGCAAACCACCAAGAACGCCGAACGCTACATCACCGAAGAACTGAAAACCTTCGAAGACAAGGTGCTGTCCGCCAAGGAACGCTCGCTGATGCGCGAGCGCGCGCTCTACGAGGCGCTGCTGGACACGCTCACCGCACAGCTGGAGCCACTCAAGCATGCCGCCGCCTCCATGGCCGAACTGGACGTGCTGTGCACGCTGGCCGAACGCGCGCAGGCGCTGGACTGGAGCGCCCCCGAACTCACCGATGAGCCGGGTCTGAAGATCGAGCGCGGCCGCCATCCGGTGGTGGAGAAAGTACGTCAGGAGCCGTTCGAGCCAAACGACCTGGTGCTGAATGAGCAGCGCCGCATGCTGGTGATCACCGGCCCGAACATGGGCGGTAAATCCACCTACATGCGCCAGAACGCGCTGATCGTGCTACTCGCGCATATCGGCAGCTATGTGCCGGCTTCGCGTGCGCTGATCGGTCCGATCGATCGCATCTTCACCCGCATTGGCGCCGGGGATGATCTGTCGCGCGGGCAATCCACCTTCATGGTGGAAATGAGCGAAACCGCCAATATCCTGCATAACGCCACGCCGCATAGCCTAGTGCTGATGGACGAGGTGGGCCGCGGCACCAGCACCTATGATGGCCTGGCCCTGGCCCGTGCCGCAGCGGTGCACCTGGCTGCAAACAGCAAGGCTTACACGCTGTTCGCCACGCACTATTTCGAGCTGACGGAGCTGGCGTCCGAAATCCCGAGCATCGCCAATGTGCATCTGGATGCCGTCGAATACGGCGACCAGCTGGTCTTCATGCACGCCGTGAAGGAAGGGCCTGCCAATCGCAGCTTCGGCCTGCAGGTAGCCGCCCTGGCTGGCTTGCCCAAGGCGGTGATTGCCGATGCACGCAAAACGCTGGCGGAACTCGAAAACGGCATGCACGCACAGGCCGCCAAGCCCTCGCCATTACCCGACGCATCACCACAATTGGGTCTGTTCGCACCGCCCGAACCTTCCGCCGCGGAGCGCGCGCTCAAGGAAGTCGATCCCGACGCACTGACGCCACGCGAAGCGCTGGACGTGCTGTACCGGCTAAAAGCCCTGCTATAAACGTAGGCTGGGATGACAATCCCAGCATCACGATGCGGCATGCAGGGCAATGCGGGGATTGCCTGCCATCCCCGCCTACGCGGAGTGCTTTCAGGCTGCAGCAGGCAGCGGCTCAGGGAAGGGATCACGCCATGCCGGCAACGCCATCAGCCGCTCGTGCCAGCGTGCGATGTTGGCGAAGCCTTCAATCGGCAAACGCGCCTCATTAGCCCAGGGCAGCAGCCCCCCGACGCCGAAGTCGGCAATGCTCAGCTTCTCGCCTGCCAGATACGTATGCTGGGCCAGATGGTTGTCGAGCACGGTGGCAAAGCGCTTGTAGAAGCCGTTGGCTTCCTCCACGGCAGCCTGAGTAGGCTCGTCCCGGCCGAATATCAACGGCTTGATGTGATGTTCGAAATAAAGCGTGCCGCCGTGACGCGCGAAATGACTGAGATCCCACGACAGCCAACGCAGTACTTCGACCTGGCGAACGGCCTCGGCAGGCCACAGTTCAGAGCCCGCCTTTACCGCCAAGTGGGCCATGATCGCGGTGCTCTCCCATAGGTGCAAATCACCGTCCACCAGTAGCGGCACCTTGCCGTTGGGATTGAGCGCCAGAAATTCCGGCGTCCGTTGCTCGCCTTGGGCCAGGTCCACCCGGATGTAGTCCACCGGCGAGCCGAGGTATTTCGCCACCGCACATGTCTTGCGCGGATTCATGGTGTGTGCGTAATACAGCTTCATGGTCATGATCGATGCCTCCTTGGGTGTGGGGAAAACCAACCGAACACCGCGGAGTTTGGCAGCGACCTATATATGTTCAAGAACATATTTTGCTTTCCGAGTAGGCTTTCTCCTGCCCTTTCCCGCAGCGGCCCCGCTCGCCCGCCACCATGCCCTTTACCGCCGAACACAAACAGAAAACCCGCCAACGCATCGTCGAGTGCGCCCGCGAACTGTTCAATCGCCGCGGTTTCAACGACGTCTCCATCGACGAGATCATGCAGCGCGCCGGCCTCACCCGCGGTGGCTTCTACAACCACTTCAAGGCCAAGGAAGAGCTGTATGCCGAAGCGGTTTCCCTCTACATGCATTTCGACCCCTCCCAGCACTGGGAAGGGGTAAGGTTCGATCCCACTTGCAGCGAAACGATCGGACGCCAGATGGTGGAAGCCTACCTTTCGGCCGCTCACTTGCAGGACGTCGAAGGTCATTGCCCGCTGATTGCGTTGCCGGCCGATGCGGCGCGTGCGGGACCGGGCGTCCAAAGAGCTTATCGATGCCTGGTGGAGAACATGGCTCAGCTGCTGGCCAGCGGCATGGATGATGAAGAAGGCTGCAAAGCGCGCGATCGCGGCCTGGCGGTTACCGCTCTTTGCGTGGGCGGCATGGTGCTGGCACGCACCGTCGACGATCCTGCCTTTGCCGAAGAATTGCGGTGCGCGGCACGCGCTTTGGCGTTGGAACTGATCGGCGCAGCCGGCTGATTGTCATCAGGGTGACGCTGCGCAACCGCAACCATCTGCGCGCGATGGCGCCTTATCCATAGTCCACACCTATGAAATACATCAGAAGAATTAAATTCAACGAAGGAATGCCTCCGCGTAGATTGGACAGGTCAGCTGACGCCAGACCACCCTTCCCATCGAAAGGATCTCCGCCATGAGCCAAGACCTCGACATCGCGACGCCTCTCCCCGAGGCAACCGAGTCCAACGCATCGAAGTGCCCGTTCAAGCATTCCTCCAGTGGCCCCGCCAACCGCGACTGGTGGCCAAACCAGCTGAACCTGAAGATCCTGCACCAGCATTCAACCCGCTCCAATCCTATGGGCGGGGGTTTCAACTACGCCGAAGCGTTCAAGAGCCTCGACCTCAACGCCTTGAAGAAAGATCTGCATGCGTTGATGACCGACTCCCAGGACTGGTGGCCGGCGGACTTCGGGCACTACGGTCCCTTGTTCATCCGTATGGCCTGGCATAGCGCCGGCACGTATCGCATCGGGGATGGCCGCGGCGGCGCCGGCGCCGGCCAACAGCGCTTCGCGCCGCTCAACAGCTGGCCCGACAACGTCAACCTGGACAAGGCGCGCCGGCTGCTGTGGCCGATCAAGCAGAAGTATGGGCGAAACATTTCCTGGGCCGACCTGATGATCCTGGCCGGCAACGTCGCGCTGGAATCGATGGGCTTCAAGGTCTTCGGCTTCGGAGGCGGCCGTGAGGATGTGTGGGAGCCGGAAGAAGATGTCTATTGGGGCGCCGAGACCAGTTGGCTGGGCGGCGACCGGCGCTACAGCGGTGAACGGGATCTGGAAAACCCGCTCGCTGCCGTGCAGATGGGCCTGATCTACGTCAACCCCGAAGGTCCGGAAGGCCATCCCGATCCGCTGGCGGCTGCCAAGGATATCCGCGAGACCTTCGGCCGCATGGCGATGAACGACGAAGAAACCGTCGCCTTGATCGCCGGTGGCCATACCTTTGGCAAAACCCATGGCGCCGGCCCGGCGACCCATGTAGGTGCCGAACCGGAAGCAGCCGGCCTCGAGGAACAAGGCCTGGGCTGGAAGAGCAGCTTTGGCAGCGGCATGGGCGGCGATGCCATCGGCAGCGGCCTGGAAGTCACCTGGACCAGCTCGCCGACGAAGTGGAGCAACAACTTCTTCTGGAACCTGTTCGGCTACGAGTGGGAGCTGACCAAGAGCCCGGCCGGTGCGCATCAATGGACGCCCAAGGGCGGCGCCGGTGCCGGCACGGTGCCGGATGCGCATGACAGCTCGAAGCGTCATGCACCCTCCATGCTGACCACCGATCTCGCTCTGCGCTTCGATCCGGCGTACGAAAAAATTTCGCGCCACTTCCTTGAGCATCCGGATGAATTCGCCGACGCCTTCGCCCGTGCGTGGTTCAAGCTTACCCATCGCGACATGGGGCCGCGCGCACGCTATCTAGGACCGGAAGTTCCGGCCGAAGAGCTGCTCTGGCAAGACCCCGTGCCTGCCATCGACCATCCTCTGATCGACGAACAGGATGTGGTGACGCTAAAAGCCTCGCTGCTCGCTTCGGGCCTTTCCATCGCCGAACTGGTTTCGACCGCGTGGGCGTCAGCTTCCACTTTCCGCGGTTCCGACAAGCGCGGTGGCGCCAACGGCGCACGCATTCGCCTCGCTCCGCAGAAGGATTGGGCGGTCAACCAGCCGGAGCAACTGGCGAAAGTTCTCAAGACACTCGAAGGTGCCCAGCAGGCGTTCAACAACGTGCAATCCGGCGGCAAGAAGGTGTCTCTCGCCGACCTGATCGTGCTCGGCGGTTGTGCGGCTGTCGAGCAGGCCGCAAAGAACGCTGGTGTCGAGGTAACGGTTCCCTTCACCCCGGGGCGGACGGATGCCTCGCAAGCGCAGACCGATGTGGTGTCCTTCGCCGTCCTCGAACCGGTTGCGGATGGTTTCCGCAACTATCTCAAGGGCCGCTACGCCATTGCGGCCGAAGCACTCTTGGTCGACAAGGCGCAATTGCTGACGCTGAGCGCGCCGGAGATGACCACGCTGATTGGCGGCATGCGCGTACTAGGTACCAACGTGGGGCACACCAAGCATGGTGTCTTCACCCAGCGACCGGGTGTGTTGAGCAACGATTTCTTCGTGAATCTGCTCGACATGGGCACCACATGGAAGGCCGTCTCCGAAGCCCAGGACATCTTTGAAGGACGCGACCGCAAGACCGGCGCAGTCAAATGGACCGGCACGCGTGTCGATCTTGTGTTCGGCTCGAACTCCCAGTTGCGTGCACTGGCGGAGGTCTATGCAAGCGCGGATGCGCAGGGGAAGTTCGTGCGCGACTTCGTGGCGGCCTGGAACAAGGTGATGAACCTGGATCGCTACGATCTGGCGTAAGCGCAAGCATCGTCGGCTGGGATTCTCCCAGCCGACAAAAAAAGCGCCGCAGCGCCTTACGCTGCGGCGTTTCCGTCTGAAGTCAGGCCGCCATGCCCGAGAGCGGGCTACCCAGCTCTTCGTAAGGCGTGACCGTGGCGGCGGTAAAGGCGGGTGTCGGTGCCCGTGCAGGCAAGCGCCCGGCACGTACCAGTTGATCGATGGATTGCTGTACGTCGCGCTGTCCGAACGGCTTCCTGATGAAATCGTCGGCTCCGAAGCGTTGCACGTAGAACTGCTCGGTAGCTTGCTGGTTGCCGCTGATCATCACGATCGGGATGTGCCGGGTGAGTGGATCGTGGCGCAAGGCACGCAGCACGGCGAAGCCGTTGATGCCCGGCAATACGATATCCAGAAAGATCAGTTCCGGCTGCTCGGCCTTGGCCAGCTCAAGGGCGCTTTCGCCGTCGACGGCCTTTTGCACCGCGTAGCCTTCCTGGCCGAGCATCTTGCCGAGCACGGCGCGAATGGTCGGCGAGTCATCCACCACCAGCGTACGCATGCCAGGCGCTGCCTGCACGAGATGCCTTGACTGCGTACTTTCCGGCCCCTGGCTACCCAGCAGGCGCTTGAAGAAATCGATACCGCTCATTGGAGCCCCCTGTATCACCTTGCGCGGCAACCTCTCCTGGGTTGCCTGCATTTACGACAAGATCATTACGCAGATGGGCGCGGATTTCTGAGATGTGCTGCTCAGGGAAAATCCTTAAGCCGTCGCAATTCTCGACGTTGCTGCTTGTTGGGACGGGTGGCAGGACGACTTAAACCCGCTCCGCTCAGGCGCCGCGACTCGCGGGCCTGCTCGCGGGCAAGGCGGCTGGCCTCGGTTTCGCGATAAAGCGTTTGCGCCACGCTCGCCGGTCCACGCTGCTCGCCAAGCGCCAGGATTTCCAGCTCCAGCCGTTCTTCGCCACGCGTCAGGCGCAGCCTGTCGCCCACGTGCAAGGCCTTGGAAGGTTTGCAACCGGCACCGTTCACGTCGACCTTGCCACCCTCCATCGCCTGCTTGGCCAGGCTGCGTGTCTTGTACATGCGCGCGGCCCATAGCCAGACATCGGCGCGGACTTCGCTAAGTATTTCATCAGGTGCGTGTTTCATTGGGCATGTAAGCGCGTAGGCTGGGATGGCAATCCCGGCATCGGGATGCGCGATGGAAAGCTGGGATTATCATCCCAGCCTACGCGCAATCTGCTTAGGGAATCCAGATGCTGCTTTATCTGTTGGATCTGATCGGAGTGGCCGTGTTTGCGGTCAGCGGAGTGCTCGTAGCTGCACACTCCGGCCTGGATCTGCTCGGCGGCTTGGCATTGGCGGCATTAACTGCCATCGGCGGCGGCACCCTGCGCGACCTGCTGCTCGATCGCCATCCGATCTTCTGGGTGCGGGATACGCGCTATCTCTTGGTGATTGTGCTCGCCGCTGCGCTGTCCATGCTCTACCTCAGCTTCCTTCCGCCGCCTGGCCACGGCTTTCTGATTGCCGATGCATTGGGATTGGCGCTGTTTGCCATCAGCGGCGCACAGATCGCCGAAGCACAGGGATTGTCGCCGTTGATCGCGGTATTGATGGGCACCATGACCGGCACGGCCGGAGGCATGCTGCGTGACGTGATGAGTGCGCGCGTGCCGTTGATCTTTCAGCAAGATCTTTACGCCACGGCCGCGATCGCGGGCATCGTGGCATACCTGACTTTGCAGAAGCTGGGCCTGCCGCGCGGCATTGCCGTAAGTGCGGGCGTGGCAGTGATCCTTTTGATGCGTTTGCTGGCCGTGGTATGGGGCGCGCACTTGCCTCGCCTACACCTCATCGCAACGTAATCCCAATGGCCGTCATTCCCGCGAACGCGGGAATGACGGCCATGTGGGCTATCGGATGAGGATGTCGTTAACCCAGCAACACGCGATTCAAGCGCTGTACGAAAGCCGCAGGATCGGGCAACGGCGCTCCCGCAGCGATCTCCGCCTGTTCCAACAGCAGGTTGGCCAGATCCTTCGCCTTGCCTGCATCACTCTCCGCTTCCACCCGCTTGAGCAGGGCATGTTGCGGATTGATCTCCAGCGTAGGTTTGCTGCTGGGCATGTCATGCCCAGCCTCGCGCAGCAGGCGCGCCAGATGCGGGGCCATCTCGTAATCGGACAAAGCCAGGCATGACGGTGAATCGGTCAGGCGCGCCGAAACCTTCACGTCGCCGACGCGATCGCCCAGCAACTCCTTCAGCTTGTTGAGCAGCGGCTCGGCGGCCTTGCTCGCTTCTTCCTGCTGCTTCTTCGCTTCCTCATCCAGCGGCAGTTCGCCCTTGGCGACATTGCGCAGCTTCTTGCCGGCATATTCGTTGAGGCTGCCCAGCATCCATTCGTCGATGCGGTCGGACATCAGCAGCACTTCGATGTCCTTGGCCTTGAACGCTTCCAGCTGCGGGCTGCCAGCGGCGGCGGCGTGGCTGTCGGCCGTGATGTACCAGATGGTGTCCTGGCTCACCGGCATGCGGCCGATGTAATCGTCCAACGCTACGTTGCGCGCGCTGCCCTCGCCCTTGGTGGAAGCGAAGCGCAGCAGCTTGGCGATGCGCTCGCGGTTGGCCTGATCTTCCGCGATGCCTTCCTTGAGCGTGTTGCCGAAGGCCTGGTAGAAGGTGTGGAACTTCTCCGGCTCGTCCTTGGCCAGCTTTTCGATCAGGTCCAGCACGCGCTTCACGCAGGCGGCTTTGATCCGTTCGAGCTGGCGATTGTGCTGCAGGATCTCGCGGCTCACGTTGAGCGGCAGATCGTCGGCGTCCACCACGCCACGCACGAAGCGCAGGTAGTTGGGCAGCAAGGCTTCGGCCGCATCCATGATGAAGACGCGCTTGATGTAGAGCTTCAGGCCCTTGCGCTCATCCCGGCCGCCCATCATCAGCTCGAAGGGCGGCTGCGAAGGCAGGTAAAGCAGGGTGATATAGCTCTGGTTGCCTTCGACGCGGTTGTGCGTCCAGGCCAGCGCGTCGTTGAAATCGTGGCCCAGCGACTTGTAGAAACTCTGGTATTCCTCGTCGCTGAGTTCGCTTTTGGACTTGGTCCATAGCGCAGAAGCCGCATTGACGGTTTCCCATGTTTCGCTGGGCTTGCCGTCCTTCTCCTCCGGCATGCGAATCGGAAAGGCGACATGATCGGAGTAGCGCGTGATCAGCGAACGCAGTTCCCAGCGCTTGAGGAACGTGTCCTCATCGGCTTTCAGATGCAGCACGATCGCGGTGCCGCGTTCGGGCAGCTCGACCTGCTCCAGCGAGTACTCGCCCTTGCCGTCACTTTCCCATTTCACGCCCTCACCGGCTGGCACGCCGGCACGGCGGCTGAGCACGGTAACTTTGTCGGCCACCACGAAGGCCGAGTAAAAACCCACGCCAAACTGGCCGATCAGGCGCGCGTCGCCTTTCTGCTCGGCACTCATTGCTTCCAGGAAACGACGCGTGCCGGAGCTGGCGATGGTGCCCAGGTTGGCGACGATTTCCTCGCGGCTCATGCCGACGCCGTTGTCGCGCACGGTGACCGTGCGTTGGTCGGCATCCCAGCTTACGTCGATATGCAGCTCGGCGTCGCCGGCGAGCAGCTCGGGCTTGCCGATGGACTCGAAACGCAGCTTGTCGCAAGCGTCCGATGCGTTGGAGATCAGCTCGCGCAGGAAGATTTCCTTGTGCGAGTACAGCGAGTGGGTCACCAGGTGCAGCACCTGGGCGACTTCGGCTTCGAATTTGCGGGTTTCGGCTATGGCGGTCATAGGTGTCGTCGAAGGTTTGTCAGGCAACAAAGAATGAACGGCGCCCGGTCGTTCCGGAGAGAAAACAGGTTTATCTGCTCCTCCCCAAAAGGGAGCGGAAAAACGAGCGCCCTCCCTGCAACAGGGGGGCGCAAGACATCACATCTGCTTCTGCAACGCCGCGATGCGTTCTTCCAGCGGCGGGTGGCTCATGAACAGGCGCTGCAGGCCCTGCGCCAGCGGACCGGATATGCCGAAGGCGGCCATCGCCTTGGGCAAGCTGCTTTCGCCATGGTTGAGCTGCAGGCGCTGCAGCGCGGAGACCATCGCGCCGCGACCGGCCAGTTTGGCGCCGGCGGCATCGGCCCGGAATTCGCGCCAGCGCGAGAACGCCATCACGATCATCGAGGCGAACAAGCCGAACACCAGCTGCAGCACGATCACCGACACGAAATAACCGATGCCGGTGCCTTCACGCTCGCGGCCACCGGAAAGCCAGCTGTCTACCAGACGGCCGACGATGCGCGCGGCCACGATCACCAGCGTGTTGAGCACGCCCTGGATCAAGGTAAGGGTGACCATGTCGCCATTGGCCACGTGGCCGATCTCATGTCCGAGCACGGCGGCCACCTGCTGGCGGTCCATCTGCTGCAACAGGCCGGTGCTGACTGCCACCAGTGCATGATTCCTGCTCATGCCGGTGGCGAAGGCGTTCATTTCCGGCGCATCGTAGACCGCCACTTCGGGCATACCGATGCCGGCGCTCTGCGCGTGATGGCGCACTGTGTCGACCAGCCAGCGTTCGGCCTCGTTCTGCGGCTGCTCGATCACGCGCGCGCCGGTGGTCATCTTCGCCATCCACTTGGACATGGCCAGCGAGATGAAGGCGCCGCCCATGCCGAAGACCGCCGCATAGGCGAGCAGGCCGCCCATGCCGCCGTAGCCGCGCGCGGCCGCCCACTGATCGATGCCGAACACGTGGCAGACGATGCTCAGCAGCAGCAGGACAGCAATGTTGGTGAGTAGGAAAAGTGCGATGCGGCGCATGGTCATCCCTAAATGTCACTCCGAAGGGGCAATGGTAATCCGACCACCGAGGTTCGGTCCAAGTGCCGGTTTTTCAAGGGCTAAGCAAAGACCGCTGGCGCGGCGCGGAGTTTCCACCCTGCTTACGTAGAATGGCGCGATGAGTTATCGCGGACGTTTCGCCCCCTCCCCTACCGGCCTTCTGCACGCGGGATCCCTGGTCGCCGCCGTGGGCAGTTGGCTATGCGCACGCCATGCGGGCGGGCAATGGCTGGTACGCATGGAGGACATTGATCCGCCCCGCGAGGTAGCCGGCTCCGCGGCTGCCATCCTCGGCGCCCTGCCTGCGTTCGGCCTGCTAGCGGACGAGCCGGTCATCTATCAGTCATCCAGGGTTGCCGCCTATGCAGCCGCCTTCGAGCAGCTGCGGAAGGCCGATCTCGTGTTTCCCTGCTGGTGCAGCCGCAGCGATCTGGCCGCGACGGGCGGCATCCATCGCGACGGTCGCTGCGTTGCGCGACCTGATTCCCAGCGCACGCCGGCCTGGCGCGTCCGGGTGGCGGATGAAGCCATCTCCTTCATCGACGACCTGCAAGGTCCGCAGCAGCAGCGCTTGCGCGACAACGTGGGCGACTTCGTGATCCGCCGCGTGGAGGGCTACTACTCCTACCAGCTGGCGTGCGTGGTGGACGATGCCTGGCAAGGCATCACCCAGGTGGTGCGCGGCAGCGATCTCAAGGATTCCACGCCCAGGCAGATCTGGCTGCAGCGTTGCCTGGGCTTGCCTACGCCACGTTACCTGCATCTGCCGCTGGTACTGGATGCCGAAGGCCGCAAATTGTCCAAGTCCGATCGGGCGCGCGAAGTGGACTCTTCCAGCCCTCTGCCGGCTCTGCACCGTGCGCTCAGGTTTCTTGGCATCACGCCAGCGGAAACGGCCGTCCATCCATCCGCCTTGCTGGAAGCGGCGCTCGCGGATTTCGAACCGCGTCGTATGACGCAATGCAGCGATCATCGCCCGGCTTAAGGATGCTCTGATCCATGCCGCGTGAAACACCTGCAGGCCTTCTGGACGTTATGCCGGGCACGCGGCATGGATCAGAGCATCCTTAACCCTGTATAACGAACCGATGCGCAGCTGTGGCGTGCTGTCCAGAACCGCTATGCCTTTGTGATGTCTGCGTATAACCTCAAAGGGTTCGCGCGCCTTGCGCGGTACTCATTACGTAGACATTCCAAGGAGAACAGGCATGACTCAGCGTACGGCTCTGGTTACAGGCGGCACCGGTGGGATTGGTACGGCGATCGTGCGCTACCTGGCCAAACAGGGACATAAAGTTGTCACAAACTATCGTGACGAGGCGAAGGCCGAAGCCTGGCGCAAGGTCATGGCGCAAGATGGCATCGAAGTCACCACCGTACTTGGCGACGTATCCGATCCAGGCTCCTGCCAAAGCATGATCGACGCGATCCACCACAAGCTGGGTCCGGTGGATATCCTGGTCAACAACGCCGGCATCACCCGCGATACCACGTTCCACAAAATGACCTACCAGCAGTGGATGGACGTGGTGAACACCAATCTCAACGCCTGCTTCAACGTCACCCGTCCGGTGATCGAAGACATGCGCACGCGCAAGTGGGGCCGCATCGTGCAGATCAGCTCGATCAACGGCCAGAAGGGCCAGTACGGCCAAGCCAACTACGCGGCTGCGAAAGCCGGCATGCACGGCTTCACCATTTCGCTGGCCCAGGAAAATGCGCGCTTCGGCATCACCGTGAACACCGTCTCGCCCGGCTACGTCGCCACCGACATGGTGATGGCCGTACCGGAGGAAGTGCGCGAGAAGATCGTCGCACAGATTCCCGTCGGCCGGCTTGGCAAGCCGGAGGAAATCGCCCATGCGGTGGCCTTCTTCACCACCCAGGAAGCCAGCTGGATCACCGGTGCAAACCTGGCGATCAATGGCGGCCACTACATGGGTTGGTAATGCCGTACCGCATAACCCTCCCCCAACGGGAGAGGGTTATGCGAAGGGATGGACATACGTCCCGGCCAAGAACAGCTATCAGCGCTCCAGCAGTTTCTCCATCACCTTCCCTACCGCCGCAAACGCGAACGCACCGGTAACATGCGTGGCGGCGCCCAGGCCGCCTCCGCAGGCGAGGTTCAACGAGTCACCTCCGGGTGGGCGGGTGCCACACACCGTTCCATCCGGTTGCGGGTACTGCACGTTTTGCAGTGAATACACCGCCGACACGCCGAAGTAGCGATCGGGATTACGCGGGAAGCCGAAATCCTGGCGAAGCTTCTTTCGGATCAGGCTGAACATCGCATCATGCTCGGTACGCGAAAGATCGCGCACGCGAATCTGCGTGGGATCGGTGCGGCCACCGGCCGAGCCGACCGTAACCATCGGCAGCTTGCGGCGGCGGCACCAGGCGATGGCTTCCAGCTTGACGCGGAACGCATCGCAGGCATCCAGCACGACGTCATAGCCACGGCCCAGCAATTCATCCAGCGTGGCGGGCGTGAGAAAACGCTCGATGGCTTCCAGGCGGATCGCCGGGTTGATCGCATGCGCGCGAGCCGCGATCACGCCCACCTTGGGCTTGCCATACTCGCCATCCAGCGCATGCAACTGACGGTTGGTGTTGGAGACGCAAACTTCATCCGCATCGATCAGCGTCAGCCTGCCCACTCCGGTACGCGCCAAAGCCTCGGCCGCCCAGGAGCCAACGCCGCCGATGCCAATCACGCAGACATGTTTATGCGCCAGCTTTGCCACGCTGCCGGCACCGTACAGCCGCTCGACACCATCGAAGCGCTCAGAGGGATACTCATGGCTCATGAGCGGCCACCGGCCGCCATCGCTGGAACGCAAGGATTCACGTTGGTACCTGGCTTAAGAAGACCTGCCTATTTTACCCGGCCCAAGGGATCGCTAAGAATCTTGCGCTAAGCTCGGCCTCTAGTGTCCTTCGGAGAGGTAAGGCAATGCGTGCAGCGCTCCTGATCGTGCTGGGTCTGGCCATCGGCATTCTCGGTACCGTGTTCACCATGCGAGCGCTGAGCGAGCGCAACCCGTTCCCGGAGGCACTGATGGTGACCATGGGTTTTCACCGGCATCAATTGCAGCAGGCGGTGAAGGGGCAACATTGCGACGCCACCGCCAATCTCGACCAACTGCAGCACATGCAGATGATCGCTGCGGACATCCCGGCCGCCTTTCCGGATGCGCCGCAGCCCTTCAAGGATCTGTCCGGCAAATTGCATTCCGCCCTGCAGACGGCCGCTCAGTCGGCTCCCGCAGATTGCCCGGCACTCGCCGCGGCGCTCAAGCCGGTGGACCAGACTTGCCACGAATGCCACCAGCAATACCGCTGAAAGCTAGGCTGGGATGCCAATCCCAGCCTATGCTTGCCCTAACTAGTTCGGTTCTGCTTCTTCGTCAGGCGCGGGGAACATCAGGATGGTGATTTCCTTGCCCTCGGGGATCTCCACCGCAGGCGTACCCAGCGCTGCGATGCGATTTTTGAAATCCGTCAGGTCTTCGCGCTGACCCAGCGCCGAGCGTCCGTTCACCGCCCACACGCGGCTGCCTTGCCGCCAGCGTGCCAAGGCTTCATCGAGCTGTGAGGTCACCAGCGCGGTGGCGTCCAGCGGCAGCTCGCCTTTCGGTTTCAGCATCGAGAGCATGGTCGGCGCGTTCGGATCGGCGGTGAACACGGTATCGCCCGGGCGTACGTTGGCCGCCAGCGTCGCCGCTGCCATGTCCCAACGCGGCTTGGTTTCTATCCGATAGACCGGCCCCAGGTTCACCGCACCCAACAGGAACAACAGTGTGGCGGCCATCGCCAGCGCACGGCGCGGCAGCAGGTCCGCACCCAAGCCAGCCAGCACGAAGAATGGCGCCGCGCTCCACAGCACGTAGCGTGGCAACAGCATGGACTTGAACAGCGAAACACCCAGGATCAGCAACGGTAGTACCAATACGCTCAGCAACAGCACGCGTCCTTCGAGCCTTCGATGCGTACGGATCACGCCGGCGCATCCGGCCAGCGCCACCATCAGGCCCAGCAAGGGCACGGCGGTATGCATCAGGTCGAACTTGACCACCGCCAGCATGCGCATCAGATAGACACTGCCTGCCACCACCCACATGTGCTGCCAGCTCAGCTCGGGAATCCAGTCGAACTTCTGCAACATATGGCCATCGCTCGCCGCGAAAATCGCTACGTAGAACGGCAGCGTGCACACCCCGATCATCACGGTGCTCCAAAGCCAGTTGCGGCCGAACGCGTTACGCGTTTGTGATGAAGGAGCAAGGCTGCGCCAGATCAGCCACAAGGAAAGGTTCGCTGCGATCAGCCACGGCACTGCATCGCCCAGCACGTCCAGCGCGGCGATGGTGCCACCTACGTACGCGCCCCACCCCATCCGTTCGGCGTCGGCGCCACGTACATCAACCGCTGCGCGCAGCGGATGTCGTGCAAGGCGCAACAAGCCCCACAGGGCCACCATGATCAAGAAGATGACCAAGGTGTATGAGCGCGCCTCCTGACCGTACTGGACTTGCAACGGCGACAGCGCCATCAACAATCCAGCGATGATGCCCGCGTTACGGCTACCGATACGTGAGGCCGTTACGTACACCATACCTGCCGACATCGCACCGAACAGCGCGGACGGAATGCGTAGCCACGCATCGCCCGCACCAAAGAAAAAGGACAACAGCCGCAACAGCAGGAAATAGGTCGGCATGTGCCGGTTGGTGAAGCTGTCGGCAACCAGCCCGGACAGGTCCAGGTGAATGCGCTGCAGCGTCAAGGCTTCGTCAAGCCACAGCGACTGGTGGTCGATGCGAAACAGCCGCGCCGCCAGGCCAAGCATCACGATGGCCAGCAACCAGATCCGGCTTGCATGCGCCGCCGATGCCGCACGGCCATCCCATGCATGACGGCGGTACAGTGCATCCGTGTGCATCGCAGGAGTAGTGGTGTCGTTCATGCACTGACAATCCGCGGCCGAGCCTGGCTGAGGGCAAGCAATGTAACGCGCGTACCATTGACCGGTTGTATGGCGTATATGACAGGTTAGTGCACATTCAGCCGAAAAAGCTTGCGAACGTGACTTGCGGCATGGATGACCTGTGATGGGTACCGTATGTGGCCGCTTTCATTATCGGGCCATCAACGCCCCATCAAATCTTCACCCTGCCGCGCCAGACTTCCCAATACATCACCCAGTCGCCCATCAGGCTGTAAAGGGGATGGCGAAAGGTAGCCGGCCGGTTTTTCTCGAAGGCGAAATGGCCGACCCAGGCAAACCCGTAGCCGACTACCGGCACCGACCACAGCCATGCCAGCCGGCCGGACACCAGCGCGTACCCGAGTATCAGCAAGACCAGCGAACTGCCGATGAAATGCAGGCGGCGGCAACGCCGATCCCGGTGCTCGCTGAGGTAGTAGGGATAGAAATCACGAAAGCTGGCGAAAGCGGACATGAGCGTTCTCCACGGCGTTGTTACTCCGGCAATGGGATGAATTCTTCCTCGTCCCCCACCACCTTGGCGAAAGCTTGGGCGGCCCAGTCCGCCTTGGCCTGCTCGATGCGCTCGCGCGAGCTGGATACGAAGTTCCACCACAGATGCCGTTCGCCATCCAGCGGCGCTCCGCCAAACAGCATCAAGCGGCTGGCCTGGTTCGCCCGCAGCTTGGGGGCCGTTGCACCGGCCTGCACGGCCATCTGCCCGGAGCCAAGGGCAAGCTCGCCCCAGCTGACTTCACCCTCGATCACATGCACGCCACGCTCGGCATGTTCGTCCGGCAGCGCCAGTTCCGCCCCGGCCTCCAGCTGGGCCTGGATAAAGAACATCGGCGCGAACACTTTCACCGGCGAAGTATTGCCATAAGCGGTACCTGCAATCAGTACCAGCTCCACCCCAGGCTGACGAACGCGCGGCAGGCTTTCCGCGTCGTGATGATGAAATTCCGGTTCCACTTCTTCATAGGCACGCGGCAATGCCACCCACACCTGGATACCGTGCATGCGCTGGCCGCTGCGGCGCGCTTCCGGCGGCGTACGCTCCGAATGGGTGATACCACGGCCGGCGGTCATCCAGTTCACCGCGCCGGGCATGATGTCGGCCAGGCTGCCAAGGCTGTCGCGGTGACGAATGCTGCCCTCGAACAGCCAGGTGACCGTGGCCAGGCCGATATGCGGATGCGGGCGCACGTCGATGCCTTTGCCGGGCATGAAATCCGCCGGCCCCATGTGGTCGTAGAACACGAAAGGACCAAGATGGCGCGTGCTGAGCACCGGCAGCATGCGGCGGACGACAAAGCCGTCGCCCAGGTCGTGCAGGCGGCTTTTGTCGATCAGGGTCGGCAGGGGCGACACATCGGACTCCTTTACCAGGCGCGCTGATATTGCGCCGGCGGCGTGATCGTTGCACCCAGTTCCTGCGCGGCACGACGCGGAAAATAGGGATCGCGCAAGCTGGCGCGGGCGATCAGCACCAGGTCGGCGGCACCGCCGGCGATGATGCCATCGGCCTGCCCGGGCTCGGTAATCAGGCCTACCGCGCCGGTGGCGATGGACGCTTCCTGCCGGATCCGCGCCGCAAACGGCACCTGGTATCCCGGACCGAGCGGAATCTTTACATGCGGCACCAGGCCGCCGCTGGAGACGTCGACCAGATCTACGCCAAGTTCGGACAGCTGGCTTGCCAGGCGTACGCTGTCGTCGATGTTCCAGCCATGATCGGCCCAGTCGGTAGCCGAAACGCGCAGCCACAGCGGCAGGCTGTCCGGCCATACTTCGCGTACGGCGGCAATGACCTCACGCAGCAGGCGCGTGCGGTTCTCGAAGCTGCCGCCATATTCATCCGTGCGGTGATTGCTGAGCGGCGACATGAACTGATGCAGCAGATAGCCGTGTGCGCCGTGCAGTTCGATCAGCTTGAAACCAGCCTCTTTTGCACGCACCGCCGCGGCTCGGAAATCGGCAACCAGCTTGCGGATGCCTTCGATGTCCAGCGCCTGCGGCACCTGCCAATCCGCGTCGAACGCAATCGCCGAGGGCGCCACCGTTGGCCATGCGCAATGGTCCGCGGGTAAGGAGCCACCGCCTTCCCACGGACGCCAGGCGCTCGCCTTGCGACCGGCGTGCGCCAGCTGCACGCCGGGAACCGCACCGTGTTCGGCCAGGAACGCGGCAATCGGACGCCAGGCTTCGAGTTGCGCCTCGTTCCAGATGCCGGTGTCATGGCCGGAAATACGCCCTTCCGGCGAGATCGCGGTGGCTTCGGCGATGACCGCTCCGGCGCCACCAACGGCACGGCTGCCCAGGTGCACCATATGCCACGCATCGGGTACGCCATCCTGCGCGGAGTACTGGCACATCGGCGATACCACAATGCGATTGCGCAAAGTCTGGCTACGTTGAATATACGGCTCGAACAGCTTCATCGCGGCAGCGCCTTGCTAGAACGAAGCTGCGAACATGGCGGCGATCGCAGCACGATCAAGTATGGCCATCGCCATTCATCCACGTTGCCCACTTGGCAACGACACTTGCCGGCATTTTCATCCAGCTGAAATGGTCCGCGGGCAGCCCTGCGAGCTGGTCGGGCCCGATGATGGCGGTGCGTTTCGCCGCTTGAGGCATCTTGTCCAGCAGCCACGCCAGCGAACGTGATGGTGCAAGCCAGTCGTCGCGCATTTGCAATGCCAACACCGGCATCTGCAGTGCTGCCAGCTGCTGTTCGAAATCCACTCCCATGCTGCTCGCGGCGTAACGCCCGCTGCGGCCGCTGCGCGACCAATCCGCAATCACTCCACGTGCTTCGTTACCGCCAAAACCGATCCGACGTCCTGGCAGATAGCCGAGCAGCTGCGACAGCGGTCCCGCGGCAACAAGGGCTGCAAAAATCAGCGGCGCATACGCAAAGTTGCGCCAATAAGGAGAACCGCTCGCCGCCAACAAGATGCCCGCGAAGTCATGCGGATGCAGGCTGGCGTAGAGGCAGGCCAGCTGTCCGCCGAGGCTGTGGCCACCGATCCATGGTTTCGCCTGCGGCCAGCGCATTCGCGCTTCGTGCACGCCCGCTGCCAAATCCATCTCCAGTATTTGGCGATAGCCCCAGTCACTGCCGCGGCTTGCGCGGCGATCGCTGGAACCAAGGCCTCGCCACTCATGCAAGGCGACGGCAACGCCACGCGCGGCAAATGCTTCAGCCAAAGGCAGGTAGTGCTTCGCCGCCACGCCCAGAGCGGGTAGCCAATAGATCCACTGCTGCACATGCTCGACGGGCTGTACGCAGATCAGTTCACTATGCGCGCCGTCGGTTGAGGTAACCGCTACGACAAAGGTGGCGACGGAGTGGATGGGAGCGGCTTCAAGAGAGGCTGACATCGCCACAGCTTACCCGGCACAAAAGCAAAAAGGCCGGCACCTGGGCCGGCCTTCAGTCAAGGTGTCAAGGACTCATGCCCTGCATACTTTGTCTGCCTGCAATCCCTTTTGCCCCTGCACCACGTCGAAGACGACTTTTTCGCCTTCCTTCAAACTCCTGAAGCCATCCCCCTGGATCGCACGGAAATGCACGAACACATCCGGGCCGTTGGTGCGGCTGATGAAGCCAAAACCCTTGGCGTCATTGAACCATTTCACGGTGCCACTCTCACGTTCCGACATAAATCACTCCATTGGCGAGCAACGACTTAGTTCTTCAGACCAGCCGACCCACCCGAGCCGGCGGCTTACTGGAATGCTTTAGATCGAGTGCAAGCACGCGGATCAAGCACCGCAGTGAATACAGCTTAAGCACTTCCGTGAATTAAAATGTGATGGAAAATTCACGCAAAAATCGCGAATAAAACGAAAAAGCCAGGCAATAAGCCTGGCTTTTTCACCTCTCGTTAATCCTTAGGACTTTAGACCGCTTCGACTTCTTCCGCCTGCAGGCCCTTGGGTCCCTGTTTCACCTGGAACTTGACCTTCTGGCCTTCCTTGAGCGAACGAAAACCGTTGCCCTTGATGGACTTGAAGTGCACAAACAGGTCACCGCCCTTATCGCTGCTGATAAACCCATATCCCTTGGCGTCGTTAAACCACTTGACTGTGCCAGTTGCTTCCTGATCCGACATGACTTACCCCATCCGTTCTAGCGCTCACTTTGGAAAACCGCCGCCCACCCGAGCTGCGGCTACTGGGCATGCCGAAGACCCATCGTGCGCCCGGTGCAAAACCATTTGCGAGCACGCATTAGCCGGCCAGCCAGCAGGCACAGCATAGTGATTTCCGTGAATCAAAATGTGATGGAAAATTCACGCGCTCAATCACATTTGATAATCGCTACTTTATTTTCGGCAATAAAAAAAGCCGGGCATTCCGCCCGGCTTTTTTTTGCATCGATCTATATCGATGATTAGGCCGGAACCACTTCATCGGCCTGCAGACCCTTCTGGCCCTGCACTACCTTGAAGCTGACCTTCTGGCCTTCCTGCAGGCTCTTGAAGCCGTTGCCCTGGATCGCGCGGAAATGCACGAAAACATCCGGGCCATTGTCGCGGCTGATGAAGCCGAAACCCTTGGCATCGTTGAACCATTTGACGGTACCGATCTGACGATCAGACATGTTGCTCACTCCAAAACTCAAGTTTTCAAACAAAGAGACTCGACCACCGCGCGCGGCAGTCTGCTTACTGGTGTGCTAAGGAAAACCCAAGGGGTGAGCGATGAGGCAGATCGTGATCGGCTGCATCGGGTCACATGACTCTGGTGACCTAAGGCAAACTCAGTGAGGGCATTATACCTGTAATAGCCGCTCCTGGCGAATACTCGTTCAGCAAGCATGCGCCCAGGCGGTATGCTTAGGCTCACCCGGACCTGTGATGACTTTGTGATGATGCACCATGAAACAGCGTAATACGGTGATTTTCCGCGGTTTTACCGACCTCGGCCTGG
Organism: Dyella flagellata; assembly: GCF_030160275.1. Classification (GTDB taxonomy): domain Bacteria; phylum Pseudomonadota; class Gammaproteobacteria; order Xanthomonadales; family Rhodanobacteraceae; genus Dyella_B; species Dyella_B flagellata. Next base: position 21,648 of record NZ_BSOA01000008.1, on the reverse strand, counting down.
CCGCGGTCGCTGCGCTCGGATTGCTGCTGGCCGGCTGCAGCCAGGGGGTGAAAAAGCCGCAAACAGCCAATCTCGGGGCCAATGCCGAGGCCGTTACCGGCATCCCGGCCTGCGACAGCTACCTTAGCAGCTACCTCGCCTGCCATCGCGCCGCCGGCACCTATCCCGCGGATGCCCTGCAAACGCACTACCAGGCGATACGCGATACCTTGCTGCAGCAAGCCAACGACCCCAGCGTGCGTCCTTATCTAGCCAACCGCTGCATGGGACTTGCCCAGCAGATGCACGATGCGTTGCAAGGCCGCACCTGTACATCGCAGAACGCCGCATCACGCTGACGCCTTATGTCGCCAATGGGCGCGTAGCGCAGCTGCCAACGCCGCAGGCCGGCATCGCCCGAGTCGAATATCGGGTGTGCCGTGCCAGGCCGCGATGGAAACAATCGCCTCCGCCACTTCCTTCAGCGTACGCTCGCTGGATTCGACGCCCTCTTCGAAAAACAGCGCCTTGATCTCGAATAAGCCTTCGGCCCGGTGCGCCTTGGCATCGAGGCGGCCGATCAATCGCCCGCGATGTAGGATCGGTAGCACGTAATAGCCGTAGCGCCGCTTGGCGGCCGGTACATAGCACTCGATGGTGTAGTCGAAATCGAACATCGCGCGCACGCGCGCCCGATCCCATACCAGCGGATCGAATGGCGAGAGCAGCGCCGTATGCGTCGCCCGCAGGCGCCCCGCGCAAGCGCTATCTAGCCACGCAGCATGATCGCGATGCACATAGGCGGCGCTGTCCCAGCCGGCCACCTGCACTCTCAGCAGTTCCCCGGAAGCCAACAGGGGGGCAAGTTCCCGCTCGTCCACGGCCGGTTTGAGCCGGAAGTAATCGGCAATCCAGCGCGCCTGCGTAATACCCAGCGCGCGCACGCTGTCGAGGATGAAATGCCGCCGCAACTCGATAGTGCTCCGTGTCAGCAACGCGCTGTCGAACGGCGGGTCGAGCTTGGCAAGCACGCGCTCGGCCAGATCGTAAACGCGCTGAAAGCGCTCGCGTCGCGTCACCATCAACTCGCCAGAGGCGAACCACGCTTCGAGCCAGCGCTTTTCCGGCTTCCATTCCCACCAGCCCGAAGCAGCGCGCTCGGCGCGCTCGAAATCCGAAGCGCGTACCGCCCCGGATACACGTACGCGTTCGAGCAAGGCATGCATCTCCTTGAGATTGGCATCGCGTGCGCGCGCCGCGTGCTTGTCCGCCCAATGATTGCTTTGCGCCTGGGCGCGCCACGCACGGTGCAAGCCGAGTTCGGCGGCGCTGACGAAACACGCTTCGTGCGCCCAACATTCAGCGATGCGGCCCGCTTCCAGCGCTTCTTCCAGCCAAGCCTGCGGATAGTTTCCAAGCCGCGCATACAGCACCAGGTAAGGGCTGCGCGCGACGACATGAATGCTGTCGATTTGCAGCAGACGCATGCGCTGGATCGCAGCGACCACATCGTCACGACTGGCGCGACGCTTGGGTGCCTGCAGCAATCCTTGCGCGGCCAACTGCAAAGCACGAGCTTGTGAGAGTGCTATGACCCTCTCAGGCAAAGAAAGTTCGCTCAATGACGCCCGCCTTCACGCAATGGATACGGCCCTATTCTGCTGCTATTTACGGCCATATTGTTAATGTGGATACCAAGCTGGGCGGGCCGTATGCACCACGCTTCGTGGTTACCGACAACGGCTCGCGCAAGCGTTGCATGGAGCTACCCGATGAAAAAACGTATCCCCACTCTCCGCACTTCCATTTTCGCTACAGGTCTGCTTATCGCAGGTGTCGCATCGGCACAAACGCAAAGCCAGCCGATGCAGCAGGCCACGCCACCCACCCAGGGCACGACGGCAACCTCGCCGACCCAAAGCACCGTCCATGCCGGTAGCACCGGCGCCAACAGCGCCACCTACAGCACGGCGCAGGGTCAGGTGCAGGTCAACTCCACCATGGGTTCGACACCGTCCGCCGCTTCGCCGCCCGCGTTCGAACAACTGGCCAACGGCAAGAAATACATCAGCAAGCAAGACGCCGACGCGTACCCGCCGCTGGCCAACGATTTTCTCTACGCCTCCCACAACGGGGACCGCATCACCAAGGCTCAATACGAGCGCTGGGTGAAAAATCTCAACTGAGCGAAACGCTCGCTTTCTGTTCGATCTAAGCCGGCCGTCCTGTGACGGCCGGCCTTTTTTGCTGCACGTGCTGACGGCTAGACTCGCCAGGAGTAGCGCCTCGGGGAGCAAGCATGAAAACTTGGCCCGGCTTCTTGCTGGTCAGCGTGAGCGCCGGCCTTGCGGTATTACCTTTACGCGCGCAAAACGTCGATCCCGCCGACTTCAAGGCATGTTCCGGCATCAGGAGCGACGCACAACGACTTGCCTGCTATGACCGCGCGGCGGGAAGCAACCGGGTAGCGGTACCAGCTGCGCAAACGTACACAGGGCCGTCCACGTTGCCCGAGTCCGCCGGGTTGCACCACGAACATGAAACGGCTGTATCCGAAAGCGCGTCCGCGCAGCTTTCGCTGCTGGACAGCCGTTGGGAACTTTCCCCCGAAAGCAAGCTGGGCACCTTCAACTTGCGCGGCTACCAGCCGATCTACGTGCTGCCGGTGTTTGCCACCACGCATCAGAACAATCTTCCCTATAGCCCGAATCCCAACAATGCAGTGCATACGCCGCTGGGCATGCAGAATATCGAGGGCAAGTTCCAGCTGAGCGTGAAAACCAAGATCTGGCAGGGCGTGTTCGGCGCCGCCGGAGACCTTTGGTTCGGTTACACGCAGGATTCCTACTGGCAGGTTTACAACACCAAGCACTCCAGTCCGTTCCGCGAGACCGACTACGAGCCCGAGGCGATGCTGGTGTTCAACACCGACTACCACCTGTTCGGCTGGCATGGCCGGCTGCTTGGCATCGGCCTCATTCACCAGTCCAACGGACAATCCGACCCGCAGTCACGCAGTTGGAATCGGGTGATGGCACAGGTCGGTTTCGAGCGCCCGAACTGGTCGATCGTGATCCGCCCTTGGTGGCGCATTCCCGAACAGGCCAAGGATAACGACAACCCGGATATCAGCAATTACATGGGCCGCGCCGACATGATGATCATCCACGAGTGGCATGGCCAGGAATTCACCCTGATGCTGCGCGACTCGCTGCGCGGCGGCAGCCTGCAACACGGCGCCGGGCGCTTTACCTGGAGTTTTCCGCTGGCCGGCGGCCTGCGCGGCTACATGGAGCTGTTCAAGGGTTATGGCGAGAACATTCTGGACTACAACCACAACGCCACCTACCTGGGCGCGGGGGTTTCGGTGCTGGACTGGTACTAGAAGGCCGGCTTCCTACGCAGCATCTCGACGCTGGGATTGCCATCCCAGCCGCCTCAGCGCCACCACCCAGCCTTGGTCCCGGTAAGAATCTTCAGCATCTGGCCACGCGCCAACGGCAAACGGCTCAACGGACCGAATCCGAGGTCACGCAAGACGGCCAGCGCCTTGCGCTCGGATTGAAACAAGGGCGTCAACCACCGGCTCAGCCGTTGATAGACCGCCAAATGCGCACGCCGGTTGCGCGCATAGGTTTGCAACGCTTCGTCCACGCTGGAACTCGCGGCAAGTGCCTGCGCCAGTGCCTCGGCATCCAGCAATGCCATGTTCACGCCCTGTCCGAGTTGCGGACTCATCGCGTGCGCGGCATCGCCCAGCAATACCATGCGGCCATGCACCGGCACGCGCATCACGACGTCGCGATAGCGGGCCCGATTGAGCTGCCCTGGCGAGTCGACTCCCTGCAAGCATTGCGCCGCCTCGGGCCAAATGGCCGCGACGCGCTTGCGCATGCGATCGAAGCCATGCTCGTCGAACGCATCCACCTGGTCGCCCGGCAAGCTGAAGTAGAAGGTGAGCCAGCGACCTGGATGATCCACACGCCGGCCCACCGGCAGCATCCCGATCATCTCGCGCGTGCCGGCATAGCGTTGCCGCAGTTCACGGGAATGTGGCCAATCGTCTCCGCGCAGCAGGCACCACAGCGCGCCCCATGGATACATGCTTTCACGTTGTGCAAGGCGCGGCACGCAACGGCGCAGGCGCGAATGGGCACCATCGGCCGAAACGATCAGGTCGAACGGGCCATGACGCTCGCCTTTATCGTCAAGCAGACAGCGCCCGTCGTCGGCGAGCTGCTCGATACAGACACCGGCCAGGACGCGATCCGCTTGCGGATACGCATCGCGCAATAGAGTGAACAGGCCGCCTCGCGTCATGCCTACGCCGAAACAGCCCGCGGCGTGCTCGCCATAACGCATGTCCATCACCATGCGGCCGCGATGGTTGCAGCCATGCAGGCGCTCGATGACTTGTCCCTGTTCGAGCGCAGCTTCGTGCAAGCCCAGACCGACGAGAACGCCAAAGCCGGTGGGCTGCAACAGGAAGCCGGCGCCGATTGGCCGCAGCGCCGGAGCCTGCTCGAAGACGGTCAGCTCGTGGCCCTGCGCATGCAGCATGAGCGCAGCTGCCTGACCGGCCGTACCGTAACCGACAATGGCGATACGCAAGCGTCCCTGCATGTGGCTTCCCTCGCCGCCGGCCAAGGCCGGCGGCCAACAGGTAACGCTTAGTGGTGATGGCCGCCCGGACCGTGCACGTGCCCGTGCGCGAGTTCTTCCTCGCTGGCGGCACGCACGTCGGTCACCTGGATGTCGAAATGCAGGGTTTGGCCGGCAAGCGGATGGTTGCCGTCGATGTGCACGGTCTCGCCATCAACGCGGGTAACGGTGACGTGCACCACGCCCTGCGGACCATGCGCCTGAAACTGCATACCGGGCTGGATCTCCTCCACCCCCTGGAACGCCTCGCGCGGCACTTCCTGCACCAGTTCCGCATGATGCACGCCATAGCCTTCGGCGGGCGCCACATCGATCTTGAACTGGTCGCCGGCCACGCGGCCGGCCATCGCCTTTTCCAGGCCCGGCACGATCTGGCCGCTGCCATGCAGATAGGTGAGCGGCTCGCGGCCCTCGGAGCTGTCGATGACCTGGCCCTGGTCGTCGGTAAGGGTGTAATGGAAGGAGGCTACGGAGTTTTCGGCAATCTGCATGATGGTCTCGCGTGAATGGATGAGCGCCGACCCTTGCCGACGATCGAAAGGAGCAAGGGTAGCACCTCGCACTGGCTGGACGCCCGAAACGGCGCCAGAATGCTGCTCTCCCGCCCGCGAACACCCCATGACGACGCTGATGGAAGCCTGGCGCCATCGCCCGACGCACCGGCAGGTGTGGGCGCTGGCTACGCCGATGATCCTGTCCAACCTCACCGTGCCCCTGGTGGCGCTGGTGGATAGCACCGTGGCCGGCCACCTGCCGCATACGCAGGACCTCGGTGCGGTCACCGTGGGCAGTGCCGTATATGCCCTGCCGGTGTGGAGCTTTGGCTTTCTGCGCATGGGCACTACCGGCTTTGCCGCGCAGGCCAAGGGTGCGAACGACGCCTCGGCATTGCGCACCGTACAGGCACAGGCGTTGTTGCTTGCCACGGTACTGGGTGTGTTGACGGCGCTGCTGATGGTTCCGTTGCTGCCATGGCTGGTGGCGCAAATGCATTCCACCCCGCTGATGGCCGGGCGCGCGCTGGATTATCTGCATCTGCGTCTATTGGGCTTGCCCGCAGCGCTACTCAACTACTCGCTGGCCGGCTGGTTCATCGGCGCGCAGCGCGCGCGCACCACACTCGCCCTGCTGCTGGTGACGAACCTCGTCAACATCGCGCTCAACCTGCTGTTCGTGCCGATGTTCGGCTGGGGCGTACCAGGCATTGCGCTGGCGTCGGTGGTGGGCGAATGGTGTGGCGCCTTTTATGGCTTGTGGCAAGTGCAACGGGTGCTGCGCGAGCTAGGCGGCCAAGTGGATCGGCAGGCCATGTGCGAGTGGCGTCAGTGGCTGCCACTGCTGCGGGTCAACCGCGACATCTTCCTGCGCACCTTGGCGCTGGAGGGCGTGTTCTTCAGTCTGTCCCTGCTTGGCGCGCGCCTGGGCGATGCCACCGTCGCGGCCAATGCGCTGCTGCTCAACGGTTTGATGCTGACCGCCTTCGGCCTGGATGGTCTGGCCAATGCGGTGGAGGCGCTATGCGGCCATGCCATCGGCGCCCGCGACCGTCATGCGCTACGCCGTGCGCTGGTCGTGGCAGGTGGCTGGTCCTTGCTCGGCAGCATCGGCTATGCGCTGTTCTTCGGCAGCGCCGGCCACCTGTTCGTGAACCTGCAAACCAACCTGCCCGAGGTGCGCCAAGCCGCGTACGGCTGCTTGCCGTGGCTGACGGTGCTGCCGGTCGTGGCGGTGTGGAGCTATCTGCTTGATGGGCTGTTCATCGGCGCCACGCGCGCACGGGAGATGCGTGACGGCATGCTGGTCTCCGTCTTGTTTTTCGCCTTGCTCGCCTGGCTGACGCGCAGTTTCGGCAACAACGGCTTGTGGCTGACGTTTCTCGCCTTCATGGCGATCCGCGGTGTAAGCCTGGGATGGTTGGGATTGCGCCTACGCCGACAAAGCGCATGGATCAGCTGAGCTATTGCGACCAGCATCGCTTCGGCAATACTTGGCGGCATGAAACCTGGATCACGATACCTGTTGCGGATCGGTGCGGCATGCATGCTGCTAGGCGGCCTCGCCGGAACTCCTGCCTACGCTGATGCCCCCGCCCTTGCCCCGGCGACTCGCGAGCAACTCGCCTCTGCCATCGACGATGAGATCGAGCAAGCACGCTTTGACGCGGCAAGCTGGGGTATCGACGTGGTATCCCTCGACACCGGCCGCACGCTGTACGCGCATAATGCCGATCGCCTGCTGGAACCGGCATCCACCGCCAAGCTCTACACGGCGGCGCTGGTGCTGGACACTATCGGCACCGACTACCGCATTCCCACCCAATTACTCGCCACGCGCCAACTGCTGCAGGGCCGGCTGGAAGGGCCGCTGATCCTGCGCGGCATGGGCGATCCGACGCTTGGCACGCCCGACACCAACCCGGACTGGGCCGATCAGCTGGCCGCCCAGCTCGCCGCCAGTGGCGTGCACGACGTACAAGGCGACCTGGTTGCCGACGACAGCTATTTCCAGGGACCGCAGGACGGTTCCGGCTGGGAAGCGCGTGACCTGCAAAGCTGGTTCGCCACACCGTCTTCGGCACTCAGCGTCGAGGACAACATGGTTCAGGTCAGCGTGACGCCGGCAAACGCCGCCGGCCATCCCGCAGCCGTGATGCTGAACCCGGCGGGCGCGATCCCGCACCTAGTGAACTCCATCACCACAAGCGCGCAAAACACGCGCAACGACATCAATCTTTATCGCGCACCCGGCAATAGCACTTTGTACGCCTTCGGTCATATCGCGGCGCATGGCGAGCCGCAGACATTCCGGCTCGCCATGGCCGATCCGGCCTGGTACGCCGGCACGCAGATGCGCGAAGCGCTTGAGCGCCACGGAGTGCACCTCCACGGCAGCTTGCGTGTGCGGCATTGGCCGGAGCAGGACAACACGGATCTGGGCAAGGCCGTGGTGCTGGCCCAGGTACTGTCGCCGCCAGTGATGGAGATCCTCGATCGCGGCCTGAAGCGCTCGCAGAACCTCTATTTGCAGAACCTGCTGCAGATCGCCGGCGTGAAGGCGCAGGCTCATGCCGAGCAATCCGGCGACCCGCCGGTTGGCTTCCTGAGCACCGAAGCCTGGGGCATTCGCGCGCTGAAGGACCTGCTGGAGCATATCGGCATTGCGCCAGGCATGGCCCAGATCGAGGAAGGTGCGGGACTGTCACGCAAAAATCTGTCCACGCCCGTCGCGTTCGTGCAACTGCTGACCTACCTCGCCAGCCAACCCTATGCCGGACAGCTGCGCGATGCGCTGCCGGCTGCGGGCGTGGATGGCACGCTCCAATGGCGTATGCGCAATACCGCTGCGGCGGACAACGTCCAGGCCAAGTCCGGCAGCATGAGCAATGTGCGCTGCCTGGTCGGCTATGTAACGACGGCTTCCGGCGAACGATTGGCGTTCGCGATCATGCTCAACAACTTCGCGCGCGGGGAGGATGAGCCCAGTCCCAGCCGGAATCTGGATGCGATCGTGGAGCTGCTGGCGCAGTTCAGCGGCAAGAGCTGATTCACGCCGCGAGGCGGAACGCAGGTTGGGCCCCCAACCTGCGTCTATTCAGCGCTTCGCCAGATCCTTCTCGAGCTTTTCCGGGGCATCGTTGGGCGCGTAGCGCTTCACCACGTTGCCCTGCTCATCCACCAGGAACTTGGTGAAATTCCACTTGATCGACTCGCTACCCAGCAATCCCTTCGCCTGCTGCTTCAGCCATCGATAAAGCGGATGGGTGTGCTCGCCATTGACTTCGATCTTGGCGAACATCGGGAAGGTCACATCGTAGGTGGTGGAGCAGAATTGCTTGATCTCGGCCTCGTCGCCAGGCTCCTGGTGGCCGAACTGGTCGCAGGGAAAGCCGAGTACCGCCAGGCCCTGGTCGCCGTGCTTGCGCCACAGCCCCTCCAGTCCCTTGTATTGCGGGGTAAAACCGCACTTGGAAGCCACGTTGACGATCAGCAGCCGCTTGCCGCGCCATTCGGCCAGGGAGCGCTCATTGCCGTCTATATCCCGCGCACTGAAGTCGTATACGGTGGTCATGGCATCGCTCCGGTCATATCAATATGCAAGTCTAATGCAGTTTCCGCTTCCCCAGCTGGCATAAAATGGCGGTTTCACCCCTCGGCTGAGCCCAACGTGATCCGTTTCATCGATGTCCACAAATCCTACCGCGTCGACGGCAAGGACATTCCGGCCCTGGAACCTTTCAGCCTGGACATCGAGGACGGCGAAGTGTTCGGCATCATCGGCCATTCCGGTGCCGGCAAGTCCACGCTGATCCGCCTGATCAACCTGCTGGAGCGGCCGAGCGGCGGAAAGATCCTGATCGGCGACACCGAGATCACCGGCTTGTCCGATGAAGCCTTGCGCGTAGCCAGGCAGCGCTTCGGCATGATCTTCCAGCATTTCAACCTGCTGTCTTCGCAAACGGTGGCGGAGAACATCGCCTTTCCGATGCGCCTGGCCGGCAACAAAGATGCGAAGACGATACGCGCGCGCGTGGATGAGCTATTGCAACGCGTCGGCCTGACCGCGCATGCGAACAAATACCCCTCGCAGCTGTCCGGCGGACAGAAGCAGCGCGTTGGCATTGCGCGCGCCCTGGCCAACCATCCATCGATTCTGTTGTGCGACGAGGCCACCAGCGCCCTCGACCCGCAGACCACTGCATCGGTGCTCGACCTGCTGGCTGAAATCAATCGGGAACTCAAGCTCACCATCGTGCTGATCACCCACGAAATGGACGTGGTACGCCGCGTCTGCGATCGCGTTGCCGTACTCGATAGCGGCCGCATCGTTGAACACGGTGCCGTGGCCGACGTATTCCTGCACCCGCGGCACGCCACCACGCGCCGCTTCGTCAGCGAGGCATTGCCGGAGGAAACGGCTGGCGGGCACACGATCTATGCACAGGTGCCCGGACGCATCCTGCGCCTTTCGTTCCGGGGCGAAGCAACCTGGTCGCCCACGCTGGGGCGAGTCACGCGCGAGACCGGCGTGGACTTCAACATCCTGGCCGGGCGCATCGATCGCATCAAGGATCTGCCCTACGGCCAATTGACCCTGGCCATGCAGGGCGAAAACGTGGATACGGCCTTGCACGCCTTGCGCGAAGCGGGCATCGAAGTAGAGGAGCTTGCCCGATGATCGCCACACACCTGCCCCTGCTGCACAGCCTGTTCCCCAATATCGACGACTGGGGCGAGATGGGCCAGGCCTGCATCGATACGCTGCTGATGCTTGGCGGCTCGCTGCTGCTGACGGTGCTCATCGGCCTGCCCTTGGGCGTGCTGCTGTTCCTGACCGGCAAAGGGCAGTTGCATGCCATGCCCAAATTGTACGGCGCGTTGTCGCTGGTGGTGAATGTGCTGCGCTCGATTCCTTTCATCATCCTGATGATCGTGCTGATGCCTCTCACCTATGTGCTGGTCGGCACCAAGCTCGGCATCCGCGGCGCGATCCCGCCGCTGGTGATCGGCGCAGCCCCGTTCTTCGCACGCCTGGTGGAAACAGCATTGCGCGAAGTCGAGCACGGCGTGATCGAAGCCTCGCAGGCGATGGGCGCCACCACCTGGCAGATCGTTCGCCATGTGTTGCTACCCGAAGCACGCCCCAGCTTGTGGGCCGGTGTAACAGTGACGGCGATCGCACTGGTCGGCTATACCGCTATGGGCGGCGCGATCGGCGCCGGGGGGCTGGGCGACCTGGCCTATCGATATGGCTATCTCAGCTACAAGTCCGATTACATGGTCGTGACGGTGCTGCTGCTGATCGTCCTGGTTCAACTGTTGCAGATGCTGGGCGATCGCATCGTGGCGCATTACAGCCGGCGCTAAGCCAAGACTTTTGCAGCCAGACGTATGGAAGGCTATTCTGACGCTTCGTACAAGGATAGCCCTACATGAAGAAACTCCTTTCCCTGGCCGCCACCCTGCTCCTGGCCGGCTGTTCCTCTTCCGGCCCCGGCGGTTCGAACAGCCAGACGCTGACGGTGGCTGCCACGGCCGTGCCGCATGCGGAAATCCTCAAGGAAGTGAAGCCCATCCTGGCCAAGCAAGGCGTGGACCTGGACATCAAGGTGTTCGCCGACTACGTGCAGCCCAACACCCAGGTGGTGGAAAAAAGCATCGATCTGAACTACTTCCAGACCAAGCCGTACCTGGATACGTTCAACCGCGAGCACAACACCCAGCTGGTGATCATCACCGGCGTGCACATCGAGCCGTTCGGTGCCTACTCGCACAAATACAAGTCGATCGAGCAGCTGCCCAGCGGCGCCACCGTTACCTTGCCGAACGATCCAAGCAATGAGGGTCGCGCCCTGCTACTGCTCGCCCGCAACGGGCTGATCACGCTGAAGGATCCGAACAACGAATTGGCCACCCCCAAGGACGTAGTCACCAACCCGAAAAACCTGGTGTTCAAGCCGCTGGAGGCGGCGATGCTGCCGCGCACCCTGGATGAAGTGGATCTGGCGCTGATCAACACCAATTATGCGCTGGCGGCCGGATTGAATCCGGGCAAGGATGCGCTGCTGATCGAGAACAAGGATTCACCCTACGTGAATTACCTGGTGGGACGCCCCGACAACAAGGATGACCCGCGCGTACAGAAGCTGGCGCAGGCACTGACCAGCCCGCAGGTCAAGGCGTTCATCGAGCAGAAGTATCACGGCGCGGTGTTGCCGGCGTTCTGATGCCCCCGCAAGGAGCCGTCATTCCCGCGAAAGCGGGAACCCATTTTCAAGGCATACATCAGATCAAGATGGGTTCCCGCTTTCGCGGGAATGACGGTCCCCTACCGGTTCCTACGCTTCCACCAGTGCCGGTATTTCGAAAACCTGCCGCAAGTAGGCGAGATACGCCTCGTCCTCGCACATGTTCTTGCCCGGCGAATCGCTGAGCTTCGCCACCGGCTGCCCATTGCAGCGAACCATCTTGATCACGATGTTGAGCGGCGTGGGCCCAACGTCGTTGGTGAGATTGGTGCCCACCCCGAACGCGAGCTGGCAGCGTCCGTGGAAATGCTGGAACAGCCGCATCACCTTGGGAATGTCCAGGCTGTCGCTGAACACCAGGATCTTGCTGCGCGGATCGACGCGGTTGGCCTGGTAATGCGCCAGCACACGCTCGCCCCAGGCGAAGGGGTCACCCGAATCGTGACGGGTGCCGTCGAACAGCTTGCAGAAGTACATGTCGAAATCGCGCAGGAAAGCGCTGAGGCCGTACACGTCCGATAGCGCAATGCCGAGGTCGCCACGGTACTCCTTGGCCCAGGCTTCCAGCGCGGCCACCTGCGAATCGCGCAAGCGTGGCCCCAGCGCCTGATGCGCTTGCAGATATTCGTGCGCCAACGTGCCAAGCGGCCGCAGGCCAAGCTGCCGGGCCAACCACACATTGCTGGTGCCCGCCAGTTGGCCAGCCAGGCCTTCGTGCAGCGTGCTGACCACTTCCTGATGCCACTCCCGCGAGAAACGTCTGCGCGTGCCGTAGTCGGCGATGCGGCAATCGTGGTATCCGGGCGTGTCGCGCAGCAACGCGATCTTGTCCTTCAGGCGGCGGCGACCTTCGGTCAAGTCCAGGCTGGGCTGCGTGTTGCGGAAGTACACCTCATTGACGATCGCAAGCAGCGGCACTTCGTAAAGAATCGTGTGCAGCCAGGGGCCGCGAATGCGGATCTCGATCTCGCCGTTGTCCAACGCGGACGGCGTGATCTCAACATACTTCGCGTTGAGCTGGAACAAGCCGAGAAAGTCGACGAAATCGCTTTTGATGAAGCGCCAGTCGCGCAGGTAGTCAAGCTCCGAGGGAGTGAAGCGCAGGCTGCACAGGGCATGCAGCTCCGCGCGAATCTCCTCGATGTAGGGCACCAGGTTGACGCCCGGATTGCGGCACTTGAAGCGATATTCCACCTGCGCGGCCGGGTACTGATGCAGCACCACTTGCATCATGGAAAACTTGTAGAGATCGGTGTCGAGCAGAGAACTGACAATCATGGAGCAGCCATGCCGGGGGAAGAGATGCGCTGCGCGCCTGGCGCGGCACTCGACAATTATCCGGCTGAAACCCTAGCCGTGAACAGTCGCTACCACGGCAGAAAAGATAAAACCCCGGCAGCCAGGGGAATAACTGCCGGGGTTTGTTAGGTCGCGTTCCGGGGGGAGGGTAAACTTGGGAACCGACCCCTGGGTGCCACGATGACTTGTGGCACCCGCTTGTCGCCTCACGGCGATTCGAGAACTTAGTGTGGCCGATACGGATGAAGTTCAAGGCCTGCTTGAATCGGTTCAGCTTTCCGATAAGTAATCGGCCAAGCAGCCGGCAGCGCTCGCGATGGTTTCATCTGTATCGTTTTCCAAATCCTTGTCAGCAAAAGGTTTGAGCATGAGCATCTTGCGTCGTTGTCTTGCCCTGTTGGCGCTATGCGGCGTCCTGCCGCTGCACGCGGCCGATCTGCGCATCGATGTAGGCCCCCAAGCCCATGTCTGGACTACGCAACAATTATTGAATTTTCCCGATGCAAGAAGCGTGACGATTCCCGACGATGTCGCCTTCCATCGCACGATGAACTATCGCGCCGTACCATTGCGCGCGCTGCTACCCGAGCTGACGCGTGGCGATCGTTTGAAATTCGTTGCGAACGACGGTTTCTCGGTCGACATGGCAGCGGACCTCATCCTCAACCAGGCAGGCGCGCAGGCGTGGCTTGCGATTGAGGATCCGCAGCAGCCGTGGCCTAAGCTGCCCGGCAACAAGGGCGATGCCGGCCCTTACTATGTCGTCTGGACCAACCCGGATGCCGCCGGCATCAGCAGCGAGCAGTGGCCGTATCAGTTGGCGCGCATCGAGCGTGTCCAAGACGTGGCTACGCGCTTTCCCGCCACCGCACCGGCCGCGTCTGTGCCGGCCGGCAGCCCGGTGCGTCGCGGCTATGCGGTGTTCCAGCGCACCTGCTTCGCTTGCCACACCCTCAATGGCGAAGGCGATGCGCAAATGGGACCGGATCTCAACCTCCCGCACAGCCCTACCGAATACCTCAGCGCGGACATGCTGCGCGCCTTCATCCGCAATCCCCAATCGTTGCGGCGCTGGCCGGAAGGCCGCATGAGCGGCTTTCCGACGCAGGCGTCACTGTCAGATGCGGACCTGGATGCGGTACTCGCGTACTTGAAGTACATGGCGCAACATAAAGCGCAGAAGTGATCGGCGGAGTATCTGAAGCATGGCCTTGTTCGACGAGCCTCCCTGCCCGGTAAACGGCATTCGCGTCGGCGTCGGCGGCTGGACCTTCGTGCCCTGGCGCAACAACTTCTACCCCAAAGGCCTGGTGCAGCGACGCGAACTGGAGTACGCCAGCCGCAAGCTCACCGCTATCGAAATAAATGGCACCTACTACGGCACGCAGAAGCCCGCCACGTATGCAAAGTGGGCGGCGGAAACGCCGCCCGGCTTCATGTTCTCGGCCAAGGCGCCGATGCGCATCATGCAGGCGCGCAGTCTGGAGAAAACCGGGCCTCAGATCGAGGACTTCCTCGGCGGCATTGCCTCGCTGGGCGATCGGCTCGGCCCGATCGTCTGGCAGTTCGATGCCAACCAGCGTTTGCAACGCGAAAGTTTCGGCCAATTCCTCGACTTGTTACCGAAGCAGATCGAGGGATGCGCGCTGCGTCACGTGCTGGACGTACGCGATCGGGATTTCGTCAACACTGATTACCTCGCCCTGGTGCGCAAGCACGGCATGGCGACGGTGTTCACCGATTCGCCCGACTATCCCTCCTTCGCCGATGTCACCGCGAATTTTGTCTACGCTCGGCTTATGCGTTCACGCAGCAATGTGGCAACCGGCTACAGCGGGGAGGAACTCGATGGCTGGGCGAAACGCGCGCATGCGTGGGCGGATGGGGAACAACCGGCGGAACTTCCTTACCTCGATACGGGACGCGCACCGCAGCTTAAGCGCGACGTCTTCGTTTTCTTCATCAGTGCCGCGAAGGAGTACAACCCGGCTGCCGCGATGGCATTGATCGAGCGCCTCCGCGGCTGAGCGTTGGCTGGGGTGCAAACCCCGGCATTGCCATACATACCTATCGCGATGCTGGGATTTTCATCCCAGCCTACTTGCTATCGAGCAAACTGCGCAGGGAATCCTCGCGCGCTGCTTTGGATTCCTTTGCCAGCGTACGCACACGGTCATAAAACGCTGGCCATTGCCCGCGGACCTGCTTGAACAGCGCAGCGAACGCCGGCGTCCATTGATCGTACAGGCCGAACGGCAGCAGGGTGGCGTTATTGATCGGCTGCGCCACCCATTTGTCATAGCGGTGATCGTTCGGCCAGTTCTTATCGCACCATGCGGCATAGCGCACGCGAAAGTCCTCGATCTCGCGCTGCTTGCCTTTCGCCATGGCCTCTTGATCCACGCCGCTGGCGTAAAGTTTCTTCAGGCGCTCGCGCAGCTCCAGCACCAGCCTGGTGAAGCCGTCATCCATGGCCTGCGCGTGACCATCGTCAACGGCCTCGCCGCGTGCATGATGCCACTCGCGCAGTCCTTCCTGCTCCACGAACATCGCGTAGCTTTCGTTGAAGGCCGTATCGCCTTTGGCGTAGATCTTCTGGTGCGCCAACTCGTGGAAGATCGTGCCGATCAACTCATCGTCGTCCCAGCGCAGCATGCTGCTCAAGATGGGATCGGAAAACCAGCCCAGGGTCGAATAGGCCGACACACCGCCGACATAGACATCATTGCCCTGTGCCTGCAATTGCTTGGCGCCGGCCCTCGCCTTGCGCTCCTCGAACCAGCCCCGGTAGGCCACGCAGCCGGCGATGGGGAAACATTGCGGCACCGCCTCCACCGAAAACCGCGGAGTCGCATAAACGTTCCACACCACATACGGGCGATTGAGTTGCACGTAGTAGGTATAGCTGCGGTTGTCCGGCAGATCGAGCCGTTCGGAAGCAAACCCTCGCGCCTGCTGGGACAGTTGCAGCCGCGACGCCAGCTTGGCGTCGGTGGATGGGTCGGCAATCACCTTGCTCACCGAGCGCCGCTGCAGCAACAAGCTGCTTTCGCCATGTGTCACATGAGCGTAGTAGCGAAGATTTGCGCAGGCACCGAGCACCACGACCACCATGACGCCAAGGATCATCCGACTGGCGGACAGAAAAATGCGGGGACGAATCATCCCCGCATTCTGACAAAAGATGCCGGCTCAGTGCTGGTGACCGCTCCAGCCGCCGTGACTGCCGGACCAGTGGCCGCCGCTGCTGCGACCGTGCCAGCCACCGCCGCCGTGATGCCAATCGTGATCGTGATCGCCACGCCAATGACCTCGGCCATACCAGCCGCCATAACAGCAACCGTAGTAACCCCACGCGCCGCCGTAATAGCCGTAGGGATAGCCATATGGATAGTCGTAGACGACCGCCGGGCCGCTTCCGTAGTAGACATCCCCGGCGTAGCCGCTGCTTCGCACGTAGCTGTAATCCGGCGCCACGTAGCAGCCGGAGAGTAGACTGATCAGGCCAGCCAGCGTCACGCCGGCAAGCGCGTGTTTGATGGAGATGTTCATGGCGGGGACTCCATGCGACCTACATCTGCAGCCTAATCCTGATGCGGTAAATGCCTCCTGAGCGGATGCATACCAAGCATTACGAAATCGATAACAAACTTAACCAACACATGCCACCCCAGCGCAGGCCGGGGTGGCGATACGTCCAGACGGATGCACCCGCTCAGGTCTTGTTGCCTCGGCCCTGATCGCCGCGAGCATGCGCGAGATGGTGCTGCGGGCCATGGTTTTCGTTGCCACCCTGCTGCGCGTAGCCTTCGGCGGCGTTAGGGTTGCCCTTGGCGCCGGGCCACCCCGGCCCGCGCTTTACGCGCTCCTGCTTGGCCTGCAGCAGCGCCTGGATATGCGCAACCGCCTCTTCCGGGCTGATATGGGCAGGTTCAGCCGAAGCGGGCGCTGCGCTGGGCGCGGGCTTTTCCAAGCGGGACTTGCCGGACGTAGTTGGGCGGCGCGCGGCGACTGGCCGCGTTTGGCCGGGCGTCCCGGCCTTCGCCGCCGACTTCTTCGCCGCTGCCGGCTTTTTTCCGACCGACGCCTTGCCTTGCTTTACAGTCTTGCGGGTAGCCGTTTTCTTGACCGCTTTCTTAGCCACCGTCTTCTTCACAGCAGCGGCCTTTTTCGCTGCCTTTTTGCTGCTGGCGGCGGATTTCCCGGCCGCTTGCTTCCGGGCCGGACGGTCTCCTTGGGATGCCTTGCGGGCCGCGGACTTCTTCGCGGCCGACTTGCGCGTCGTTGCCATGCGTACGTACTCCAGCGGTGGTCGGTAGGGACATCATCGCGAAGTGCGTACGCTCGGCAAGTGCCAGGTGTCCCGGGCCTAGATGTGGGGCCTCGACATCGCATCCAGGAAATTGGACAACACCGACGGATTGGCCACCGCCGTGAACGCCACACCATAAGCCGCGCCCCAAAGATGAGCGCTATGGTTCACGTTGTCCTGGCCGTGCCGGTCCATGTACATGGAATAGACGACGTACAGCAGGGCGTAGATGATCGCCGGTATCCCCACGGCGAAGAACACATAGATCTTGGCCCAGGGCTGATACAGGATGAAGCCGAACAGCACTGCGGACACCGCTCCGGACGCCCCCAGGCTGTGGTAGTTCGCGTTGCGACGATTGTTGAAGTAGGTCGGCAGGATCGAGACGATCAGCCCGCCCAGGTAGAACAGCGCGAAGCCAAACGTACCCAAGGTGCTGTTGTAGATGTATTCCATCTGCCGCCCGAAAAAATACAGCGTCAACATGTTGAACAGCAGGTGCATGGGGTTGGCATGCAGCAGGCCGTAGGTGACCAGGCGGTAGTACTCACGCTTGCGCTCGATCGCCGGCGGCCACAGGATCAGGTCGTCCATCAAGCGCCGGTTGTTGAAGGCCATGAAGGAAACGATTGAGGTGCCAACGAGGATGATGAGCAGCGTAATCGGCATATGACGAATCGGACAGTGTTGCGGAATCCGCCCATCTTGACGTTCACGCGCGAAGTTGTCGACGGCTAGAATGCGCATTCGCTCCCGCTTCGTACCCGTCCTAGCCGTATGAAACCCCTCCGTTACTTGCACCTGGATGTCTTCGCCGCCAGTCCTGGCGGCGGCAATCACCTGGGGGTGGTCACTGACGCCCGCGGCTGGAGCGATGCCGACATGCAGCGCTACGCCCGCTGGACCGACCTGGTCGAAACCACCTTCCTGCTGCCGCCCGACGATCCCAAGGCCAGCTATCGCGTACGCATCTTTACGCCGGAAAAGGAGATCGCGTTTGCCGGACACCCCAGCGTAGGTAGTGCGCATGCCGTGCTCGAATGCGGCCTGGCCGAGCCGCGGGACGGGGTGCTGTGGCAGGAATGCGGCGCAGGCGTGCTGCCGATCCGGGTGGAAGGCAGTGGGCCGCAGCGCGTACTGATGCTGCAATCGCCCGAAGCCCGCGTGGTCAAAACCGGTCTGCAAGCGCATCCGCTGCTGGCCGCCACGCTCGACAGCATCGGCTTGGGCAAGCTCTCGCCCGCCCTGGTCGACGGCGGCCGCCGCTGGTGGCTGGCCGAATGCGTGGACGAAGCCAGCCTGCGTGCGTGGACGCCCGACCACAGCGCCATCGGCGCACTCGCCGTCGCCAGCGGCAGCATGGGCTTATGCGCGTTCGCGCGCAGCAGCCATCCCGATTGCCAGCTGGTGGTGCGTGCTTTTCCCTCCGGCGTGGGCATCGTCGAGGACCCCGCTTCGGGCGCGGCCAATGGGTTGATTGCCGCCTATATCGCGCACGCCGAGCCCGATGGGCCGCTGGCACGCGGCTATGCGGTCAGCCAGGGACGCGAAATGGGCCATGACGCGCTGCTGATTGCACATATCGTGGATGGCACGATCTGGATCGGCGGACGTACCAATACCGTGATCGACGGAACGCTGCATTGGAACGGACGCGAGTGAGCCCAACGGCTCCCGGCGTCAGGCGCGCCGATCCAGATTCGCCCTGCGCGCGGATACTTGTGCCAGGGCGGCCAGATCCATCCCTTGCGCGCCATCGGCCAACGCTTCGAGCAAGCTATCGCGCAGCACACCCGCCAGCGGCATCGGCACCTGTTCCGCCCGTGCGGCATCCTGCGCCAGCAGCACGTCCTTCAAGCCCAGGGAAAGTTCGAAGCCCGGCGGGGTGAAGCGCTGTTCCGCTATCGCCTTGCCATAGATCTGATACACCGGCGCGGCGAACAGCGTGCTGCTCATCATCTCGATGAAATCGGCCGCTTCCACGCCATGGGCGCGCGCAAGCACGGAGGCTTCGGCCAGGGTCTCGATCGCGGACACGATCATGAAATTGCCGGCCAACTTCACCACATTGGCGCGCTCCGGGCTCACGCCCATGGGCCACAGCCTCGCCGCCATGGCTTCGAGCAAAGGCCGCGCTTTTTCGATGAGGCTCGGCAGGCCGGCCACCAGCATATGCAGCTTGCCCGCCGCCGCCGCATCCGGCCGGCCGAACACCGGCGCAGCCACATAACCCAAGCCGCGCTTGGCGTGCTCTTCGGCAAGCTCCCTGGCAAGCGCCACGGAGATGGTGGCGTGGTTGATGTGAGTGGTGCCCGGATCCATCGCATCGAGCAGGCCGCCTTCGAGCAACACCTCGCGCACCGCCTGATCATTCGCCAGCATGCTGAGCAGAAAATCGCCCTGTGCGGCCCGGTCGGGCGTGCGTGCCGCCTTGGCGCCCAATGACTCCAATTTCTGGACCGCCGCTTCCGAGCGATTCCACACCGTCACGTGGTGACCTGCCGCAACCAGGTTGCTGGCCATGGCGCTGCCCATCGCGCCGAGTCCGATAAAGCCGACTTTCATGAGGAATCTCCTGTCGCAGAGGTTGAGTGGAGCATGGTCGGCGTTAAGCGCGTAGGCAGGGCTGATAGTCCCAGCTTTCTACGCAGCATCCCGATGCCGGGATTGCCATCCCCGCCTACGCGCAGCCAGTGCGGTGACGGATACGTGGAATAGATCGGAGCATCCCTAGTGGAGCATGCTTGGTGTTCAGC
This sequence comes from Dyella flagellata, assembly GCF_030160275.1. Classification (GTDB taxonomy): domain Bacteria; phylum Pseudomonadota; class Gammaproteobacteria; order Xanthomonadales; family Rhodanobacteraceae; genus Dyella_B; species Dyella_B flagellata. The sequence goes on along the minus strand of NZ_BSOA01000008.1, from coordinate 1,895 downwards.
GCAAGCGAAGCTTTAAACGACTTCGCCGGCCGCATGGCCGGAGGCCCATGCCCACTGAAAGTTGTAGCCTCCCAGCCAGCCGGTGACATCGATCACTTCACCGATGAAATACAGGCCAGGCACGCGCTTGGATTGCAGGGTGGTAGAGGAAAGCTCATCGGTGTCCACGCCGCCCAGTGTAACTTCCGCCGTGCGGTAACCTTCCGTGCCGCTGGCAACAATCGGCCAATCGTGCAAGCGCGCGCCTGTATCGTGCAATTCCGCATCGCGATACTGGCGCATTGGCTTGCTGCCCAGCCATAGCTCGCACAAGCGCTGCGCCAGCCGGCGCGGCAGCAGGTCACCCAATACGTTGCGCAATTCAGCCCCTGGCCGTGCTGCGCGCTGGGCGATCAGCCAATCGCCAATGTCCTGCTCCGGCGACAGGTCGATGCGCAAATCATCGCCCGGCTGCCAATACGACGAAATCTGCAGGATGGCAGGCCCGCTGATGCCACGATGCGTGAACAGCAAGCCTGCGCGAAACGGCCGCCCGTTTGTGCGCGTTTCCGCTACCGGCAAAGCCACGCCGGCCAGGTCCTGGTAATGCTCCTGATGCTTGCCGCTCAAGGTCAGGGGCACCAGGCCCGCACGCGTCGGCAGCACGTTGTGCCCGAATTGCCGCGCCAGCTCGTAGCCGAATCCGCTTGCGCCCATGCTGGGAATCGACAGGCCGCCGCTGGCGATCACCAGCGAGTCGGCATGCACTTCACCGTTTGCCGTGAGTACGGCAAAGCCCTCCTCGGTTTTTCGCACCTTCTCCACGGCGCAACTGGTTTCGATCCGGACGCTCGCGGCTGTGCACTCATCCAGCAACATGCGCACGATCAGCTTGGAGGATTCATCGCAGAACAGCTGACCCAGCTCTTTTTCGTGATAGGCGATGCGGTGCTTTTCCACCAGCGCGATGAAATCCCACTGGGTATAGCGCGCCAGCGCGGACTTGCAGAAATGTGGATTGGCCGAAAGGTATTGCGCCGGCGTCACGCCCAGGTTGGTGAAATTGCAGCGCCCGCCGCCCGACATCAGGATTTTCTTGCCCGGCTTGTTGGCATGATCGAGCACCAGCACGCGCCGCCCGCGCTGCCCGGCCGTGATCGCGCACATCAGCCCCGCCGCACCGGCGCCGATCACCAGGACATCCACTTTCACAAGATCACCGCCATGCGCGCCGCCATCTGATACATCCGCCCATTATCCAATAAACTTGCCGCCTGCCCTGACCAGGACCCCACCATGCCCTCCTTTGATGTGATCTCCGAAGTCGACAAGCACGAACTGACCAATGCAGTCGACCAGGCCAACCGCGAGCTGTCCAACCGCTTCGACTTCAAGGGCTCCGACGCGAAGTTCGAGCTGGACAAGTCCGTGATCACGCAAAGCGCGCCCAGCGAATTCCAGCTGCAGCAGATGCTGGACATCCTGCGCGGACGCCTGGCGGCGCGGAAAATCGACCTGCGCGCGCTCGACATCGCCGATCCGGAAGTCAACCTCGGCGGTGCGCGGCAGAAGATCACCGTGAAACAAGGCATCGAGCAGCCGATCGCCAAGAAACTGATCGCCACGCTGAAGGAATCGAAGTTGAAAGTGGAGGCGCAGATCAATGGCGAGAAACTGCGCGTGACCGGCAAGAAGCGCGATGACCTGCAACTGGCGATGGCGGTATTGAGGAAGGCGGAAGTGGAATTGCCGTTGCAATTCGATAATTTCCGCGATTGAGAAATGGGGGATGGGGGCAAGCCCCCAAATGCCCCCTTTTGCGTCGCACTGTTGTTGCATGTCGCAGCCGTGCTGCATTGCCTGCGGCGCTTTCGGTCGCAAGCGACCGAGTCACTTTTCTTTGCTGGCCTGTATGG
>NZ_BSOA01000007.1 GCF_030160275.1 Dyella flagellata | reverse complement strand
TGCTCCAGGACCGAGCAGGATTTGCGAAACCCAGCTGAGACTCGACGCTAATCAGGTGCTTGGCAGGGGAGGGTTGGGGTGGGGTTGCACGAGCTTGCCGCACAGTTGAAGCTCACCGCGAGGTTGCTTCACCCCACCCCAACCCTCCCCTACTACACGTAGGGGAGGGAGCTGGTTCGAGGCGAAGATGCTTACTTGTTCTGCGCTCGACGCGCCTCGTGCAACTTGGCGTATTTCAGGAACACGTAGAACGCGCCCAGCACGCTGGCGATAAAGCCCGCCCAGCCGCTGAGAAAGTAACGCTTCAACACAAACTGCCGCACAAAGAACAATGGCGGATAGATCACCATGCGCACGCCGGTGAAACGCTGCCCGCGACGCAGCTTGTGCGCCACCATGCCGCTGCTGTAGCGATTGATCTTCTCCACGCGGGTGGCGATATCGCCGTCGCCGTTGTTGACGAAATCAGCTCCCCACAGGGTCTTTACCGGCCCCCGCACTTCGACCGCGGCGTGCACTTCCACATCGTTCATGCCGCCATGCTTGCGATTGAACAGGCGCAGATGGCCGTTGCGATGACTCCAGCGATGCTGCACGGTCCAGAACATGCGCTCGCGACGCGGGATGCGGAACCCCGCATGCTTGGGATCTTCCAACGCGCGCTCGATAATGGCACGCGTACCGGGCGAGAGAATCTCGTCCGCATCCAGGTTCAGGATCCAGTCGTTGCGCGCCAGCTCGTAGGCACGCTGCTTCTGCGGCCCATAATCGTCGAACGGATGCACTTCCACCTGCGCGCCGTGCATGCGCGCGATCGCCACGGTGCTGTCGGTGGAGCCGGAATCCAGCACGACGATTTCATCCACCCAGTCCACTTCGCGCAGGCAGGCATCGAGCGTGTCGGCGTTGTTGTAGGTGATCAGCACTACCGAGAGCGGTTCACGCGCCATCGCCCTGCTCCTTCGCATACAGCGCCGCACACCATAGCGCCAACAGCCAGGCGAACAACAGGCCCCACCAGGCCGAATAGAAAGCCAGGTGGGCATTGAGCGGAAACAGCATCGCCGCCAGGGATGCCGTCACCGGAAAAGCGCCCGTGCGTCCGGCTGCACCTGCGCGGCGCCAGCCACGGCAAGCGAACACCACGCCGAGCAGCCATAGCAGCGCGCCCACCACCCCGGTTTCGGCGACCACCTCCATCACCAATTGGTGCGGATGGCAGGCGCCGGAGCCATCACCGCAATTCTCCTCCACCAGGAAGTGATCATTCGGCGGGGCGTAATGCGGATAGGCATAGCGGAATCCACGCACACCCACGCCTAGCAGGGGATGCGCTTGGATCATGCTGAGACCGGTGTGCCAGATGTCGAGCCGGCCCGTCGTCGCCGCGTTGATGGATTGCTCGCCACCGCCCAACACCATCAGGGTGCGCTCAAAGCGTGCCTCGAAACGCGTGGAGGTTTTCCAGGCGATGCCACCCGCCGCCAGCAGCACCACGCCACAGGCCACACATACGGCAACAAAGCGCAGCGGTGAACCTGCCTCGCGCCACATGAACAGCAGCGTCACCAGCCCGAAGCCGATCCATGCGGAACGCGACCCGCTCAGCAATACCGGACCCAGCAGCAGCGCAAAGGCGAGGATCAGTCCCGTTCTTTTTCCATATTGACGGGCGGTCCACAACAAGAACGGCGACAGCACCGCCAGCGTCGACCCCAGCTTGGGATCATCCGCGCCGAACAGGCCGGAGATGCGCTCAGGATCGGCCTGGCCACGCAAGCTCCAGCCAGTGAGCATTTGCATCCAGGCATCCAGCACCCAGAAGGCGATCACGGCAGCCAGCGCGGCATAAAACCCATGCAAGAAGCGCCGGTTGCGCAACGCATAGGCGGCGTATAGCCCAAGCGGCAGATAGCGCAGCAGGCCTGCGGTAGTGCCCCAGCTTTTGCCGGGCATCACGGCGACGAATGACGACAGCAGCGCCGCACCGACATAGCAGGCAAGCAACAGCACAAACAGCCGCGCCCCCGGGTCACCACGCCATGCTGCACGCTGGCGACCGAGCACCAGCACCACGCCCACCAGGCACAGCAAGGTGCCTAGCTCCGCACTGCGGCCAAACGGCAACAGCAGCGCGAGCAGCCACAACGGCCACCAAACGGTGAAACCGATGCTCTTCACGGCATTCAGGAAGCGGTGCTCAATCACACTAAACGGCTCAAGGCCCGATCAACGGTGGATGACAACTGAGCCAGACAATCGGCACAACTGCAAGCTGCGCGCTTGCCATGGCGGCTATCAGCCGGTCACTTCCTCGTACAGCGCCAAGGCGGCGTGCTGCATGTCGATCAGGCGATAGCGCTGCAAGGGCGGAATGGGCGGCGCAACGCGCAGCAGCTCCGCTGCACGCTCCACCAGGCGTTCGCGGTCGCCAGGCGGCACGCGCCCGGCGGGATAGAGTTCGGCCAGCAGCTCGCCCACGCCACCATGGGCATAGCCGAGCACGGGGCGGCACAGGGCCAGCGCCTCCACCACGGTGCGGCCGAAAGCCTCGGGCTTGTTGGAAAGCTGCAGCACCAGGGCGGACATGGCGAAGATGTCGCGTACGTCATCGCGCGTTGCCGTCAGCACCACCTGGCTTTCCACCCCGCGGCCCTTGATCAGCTCGTTCAGTTCGCGCACGTAGGCTTCGCGTCCGGGCTCGATCACACCCAGCAGCAGCAGGCGCGTGTCGATGCCGCGCTGCTTGAGTTCGGCCACCAGCTCGATCGCGTCATGGTGACCTTTCAGACGCGTGCCACGACCGGGCAAGGTGAGCAGGGGCGCACCGGCAAGCTGCGGAAATTGGTTGAAAAAGGCCTTCTGCCAGCCTTCCTCCGGGCGATGCCCGTAGGGAAAGGCCTCCGGATCGATACCGCGGGGAATGATACGGATACGGGCAGTATCGAGCTTTCGATAATGGCTGATGAGGTAGTCGCGTACCGTCTGCGAGACCACCACGATACGTTCGCCGCGCAACATGATCGAGCTATAGCGGCCCGGCGAATTGAGCCCATGCACGGTGGTAATGAAATGCGGTCTGGGCGAGAGACCCTTGAGCGCCCACCAACCCATCCATGCCGGTAGCCGCGAGCGGACATGGACGACGTCCGGCTTGAGTTCGCTGAGGATACTTCGCAAGCGGCCCAGGCGCCCCAAGGTGAGCAAGGACTTGCGGCCCACATCCAGGGTGATGTGTTCGCTGCCTTCGGCCTGCAGCTGCGCCGTCATGCGGCCGCCCGAGGAGATCACCACCGACCGATGCCCGGCCTGCACCAGCGCCTGCCCCACTTCCAGCACCGAGCGCTCCGCGCCACCGGAGTGCAGCGCAGGGATAAGCTGCACAACGGTCAGCGTTCTGGCCGGTGTGGCGGCGACAGACATGGTTGCCTCGTTAGCGACTCTCATCCGTAAAAACCCAAGCAGCAATCGTGCCGTTTGGCGCGGTTTATGCTCGTGGCTGGGCCTGGATTCAGTCGCGCAGCACGTAATGTGCGCCGCAGTAAGGACATACGGACTCGCCGCCGTCCTCCACGATCGGCAGATACACCTTGGGATGGGAGTTCCACAGGGCCATGCCGGGCATCGGGCACGACAGCGGCAGGTCCGAACGCGTCACTTCGTAACGATTTTCGGCATTCGCCGGAATGAGCTTCTGGGCTGCGGCAGGGTGACCCGACATGGGCTGTTGCTCCGGGCAAGGCTATGAGACCGCCTATCTTAGCAAGGGACGAGGGGCGAGTAGCGAGGGCAGTTGCCGCCCCTGACCATTCGCCCCTCGTTCTTAAGCCTGGAGCTTACTGCTGTCCGGCCTTGGGCACCGAACCCTCGGTGGTGATGTTGATCTGGATCTCGTCGCTCACCTTCGGCACGTAGGCACCCAGGCCGAAATCGGAGCGCTTGATCATGCCGGTGGCGTTGAAGCCGATCGCCTGCTGGCCGGTCATCGGGTGCGGGCCGACGTTGTTGAGCGTGGCATCGAGCACCACCGGCTTGGTCACGCCATGCACGGTGAGGTCGCCCATCACCTTGTACTTCTTGCCGCCGAGCGGCTTCACACCGGTGCTCTTGAAGGTGATGGTGGGGTACTTGTCGGCATTGAAGAAATCCGGTTCCTTCAGGTGCTTGTCCAGCGCCGGCACGTGCGTGTCCAGATTGCTCAGCGGCATGGTCACTTCCACCGAGGCCTTGGACGGATTTTTCTCGTCGAACACCAAGGTGCCGTCGGTAATGCCGATATCGGCGACGGGATGGGAGAAGCCGAAGTGGCTCCAGCTGAACAGCACCATGGTATGGCCCGGGTCGAGCTTGTAGCTGACCGGGTCGGCCTGGGCCGAGAGTGCCGTGCCGAGCAGCCCGGCCAGCAATACGTAGCGAAGATTGCGCATGAAAAAAGTCTCCTGCCTTGATCAAAAAGTGGGGAAATAAAGCACTTTCACGTTCAACAGCGCCAATAGCCTCGTGGCCATTGGTGGAAAAGCATCACGCGATGCGGCCTACCTCATCGAACGTGAGTCGCGGGCTGCGCGGGAACAGGTCACGGCTGCTGTCGCCGTAGCCGATGTTGATCAGGAAATTCGACTTCACCGTGGTGCCGGCGAAGAACGCCTGGTCCACGCCGGCATTGTCGAAACCGGACATCGGGCCGCAATCCAGGCCCAGCGCACGCGCTGCCATGATTACGTAAGCCCCCTGCAACGTGGCGTTGCGGAACGCCGTGGTGTCGATCAGCGGCTGATTGCCAGCGAACCAGCTACGCGCATCGGCGTGCGGAAACAGCTTGGGCAGGTTTTCATAGAAAGCGTAGTCGCTCGCCACGATGGCCGTGACCGGCGCCACCATGGTCTTGGCGCGATTGCCATCGGACAGGAACGGCTTGAGTTTTTCCTTCGCCTCCGCGGACTTGACGAACACCAGGCGCATGGGCGAGCAATTGGCGCTGGTCGGGCCGAATTTGGCCAGCTCGTACAGCGCGTGCAACTGCTCGTCGGTCACTTCCTTGGGCAGGAACGCGTTGTAGGTACGGGCGGTACGGAACAGCTGATCCAATGCCGGCTCGGCAAGCTTCTCGCTCATGGGTATCCTTTGGCTGCGGGAACGAATCCCAAAGTGTAAGCGCAACCCGGGTGTACCAGCGGCGAACAAGGCGAACGTACTGTGCACGATCCGGCAACAATCGACGTTCCCGAGCGCGAACCCCTGCCCCGCCTGGCGGGGGAATGCTGGGTGATCACCGACCAGGCCGCCGGCAATCAGCGCCAGGCCCTGGCGCTGGCCGAACGAATGGGCATGCCGGTGCGACACCTGGTTCTTTCGCCACGCGCGCCATGGTCATGGCTGTCACCGCGCCTGGTCATGGGCGGCCGGCTGGTGCTGCCCGCCTCGCAGCGCGCGGCCTTCGCGCCACCCTGGCCTTCCCTCGCCATCGGCTGCGGACGCAGCGCGGCCTTGCTGACACGCCTGTTGCGTAGCCTGACGGAAGGCTACTGCCATACCGTGCAGATCCTCGATCCGCGTGTCGATCCCACGCATTGGGACACCGTCGTCGCGCCCAGACATGACGACCTCGCCGGCCCCAATGTGCTGAACCCGTTGGGATCGCTGAACCCAATCGACGATGCCTGGCTGGCGGATGGCCGCGAAGCCACTCCGGCACTGGCTTATCTGCCACGCCCACGCGTAGGTGTGTTGCTGGGCGGCGCGCGCGCAGGTGTTCGCATGGATGGCGACTATGCGCGCCGCCTTGTCGAACACTTGCTGGAGCGCCGGCAGCGCGAGGGCGGCAGCCTGCTGGTGCTGACTTCGCGTCGCACGCCTTCCGCCATTGCCGAGGTAATGCGCAACGCGCTGCGTGGCGTTCCCGGCCTGCTCTGGACCGGCCCTGACGACGGCAACAACCCCTACCCTGGCGTGCTCGGCTGGGCCGACCGCCTGGTGGTGACGCCCGATTCGGTGAACATGCTGAGCGAAGCCTGCGCCGTGGGATGCGCAGTGCACACTTTCGTGGTGGGGAATTTGCCGCCGAAGCTGACGCGCTTTCATGACAGCTTGCGCAAGGCGGACCTGTTGCACGACATCAATCAGGATGCGCCTGCACAGCAAGCGCCGTTACGGGAGACGGAGAGCATTGCCGAAGCGCTGCGCGAGCGCATCCTCGCCCGACCATCGTAGACTGGGTGGCAATCCCAGCATCGCGGTGCTGCGTGCATGGCGATGCCGCGATTGCTATCCCTGCCTACGTAGCGGCTTTAATTCTCATCACATGCCCCGGCCATGACTGCCGCTCAACACCGGCGCCTGTTTGAGACTACTCCGACCTTCAAGGAGTTCGTCGAACATATCCTTCATGGGATATCTGCTCATGATATTTGATTCTACCCATCAATGGGTCGCCGATCTTGCATTAGGACCATACAGAAAGCCGACCGCCCTAGCTTGCAACTTATTTAAACAATGTCATCCATAGATGAAATATGTAATAGATCCGATCCGTTTACTATATCAGCTGCCTTGACGGAAACTTTCTCAACTCCAATGGGTTGAAAAACGTGTCGCTACTACATGGAAACTTGATGAAAATGAAATCACTGGCCATTGGCCTTATTTCCCCTAGCAGCCAGCTCATCAGCATTTGCCACCCCCGGACAAAATTGTGGCGCGCTGGAAGGCATTAATATTGGATATATCGTAGGCATTGCGGGTCCGTACCAAGCGGGCAGGCCAGGAAATACGACCTGGGATGAATTTGGCGTGTATCTAAGCAAGAAACCATACTATGACCGTGAGGCCAAGTTCTTCTATCACGATTCTACCGACATAGCATTGACTAACCCATTAGGGCGTGCACTGCTGGCTCAAGCTCAACTCGCGTACAGCTTACGCAGCAAAGTTCAGCTGAAGTCACCTTCCTACAAGTGCGCAATGTCGGGATTTGGAACCATTGAACTATGGGACGGGACTGATTGACCGAGAAGATACCGGCATCGGCGATGGATACAAAAATGCTCAATGGAAGAAGGCAATGAAGCATTTGCTTACCGCGTTGTTTTTGATGTTGTCGGTCCCGGTATGCCATGCCGTGGAATGGGGGTACGTGTTTGTTCCCGTATCAACTGCCAACGCGCAGGTAGTCATCCACCAGGCATTCGCCCACGGCCTCCGTCCAGAAGGACAACCATCGGGCCGGGATGGCATCGATTTCTGGAATTTCTTCTCGCGTCCCCATACAAATCCCCTGTTCATCATGGCCTACAGGGACTGGCACGCCGTGCAACAATCATCAGATACACTGCCCACGGGCGTGCTTTTTGAGGTTGCCTTGGATGACAATTTCTTCGAGGCCGAGGCAGTGCTGGACCGCTTTGTCGCCGTGACGTGGAGTCCCGTTGGCTCCAATCTGGACGTTCGCGCCGTCGTGTCAAACGCCCTTGGCCGATGGGTCAATCAAGGGTATCCCGTGTCCGGCATTACCGGCTTCCAGGGAGGCCACATCGTTCCTACCTCCATCAATGCTGCTTGGACTGTCGACCGCGGACAGCTGCAAGGCGCCCCTCAAAACAATCAGGCATACCAGGCCCCGACGACGCAAATGCGGGATGATGCGTCTCGACTTTTTGATCCCAGCCTTGCTTATGAACGTCTTGACCCACAGGTCGAGACGGTCCATTCATCTTGGTGGCGGCATGCCTTGGCCGTGCTCCAGTGCCAGGTGTTCGAAACACGTCCGCTTCCACTCTCGCAGCGAGCCGCCTATCAGGATAGTTGCCTGCATCCAACGGTGATGACAGCCAAGCAATTCAATCGTGAAACCATGCGCAATTTACAACCGTCCATAACTCTGCTGTTGGACTGAATACCCCCAAACTAAGGAATAAGGATGGCACGGACGTAAATATGGAGTCTTCGATACTCGATGCGCAGCAAAATTCGACTGGACTGGTCGACAAGTATGCATGGAAGGCGTTGGCAGGATCTGCGCTCGGCTATGCGATGGATGGTTTTGACATGCTCATCCTCGGCTTCATGTTGCCCACCATCGCAGTGGCACTCAAGCTGACGATCCCGCAAAGTGGCGCGCTGGCGACAGGGACGCTGGTCGGAGCGGTGATAGGCGGCATCCTCTTCGGGGCGCTGAGTGATCGCTATGGGCGGGTGCATGTGTTGACGTGGACCATCCTGCTGTTTGCGATCTTCACCGGCCTATGCGCATTCGCGCAGGGATTTTGGGATTTGTTGGCGTACCGGACCCTGGCCGGCCTCGGGTTGGGCGGCGAATTCGGCATTGGCATGGCGCTCGCAGCCGAAGCGTGGCCGGCCAGCAAGCGCGCACGTGTATCGTCTTATGTAGCGCTAGGATGGCAGACCGGCGTGTTGCTGGCTGCGCTGCTGACTCCATTATGGCTACCCTATATCGGCTGGCGCGGCATGTTCCTGGTTGGCATCTTGCCGGCGTTTGTTACCTGGGCGATGCGCAAAAAGCTGCATGAGCCCGAAGTATTCATGCGCCAAAGGCAGGCGACAAGCAAAGGCCCGAACAGGTTTAAACTGCTGGTCGCCGACCGCCGCACCGCACTAACCAGCCTAGGCATGGTCATCCTCTGCTCTGTCCAGAATTTCGGCTACTTCGGCATCATGATCTGGTTGCCGTCGTTTCTGTCCAAGCAGATGGGTTTGTCACTCACCCAATCGGGGCTTTGGACGGCGATTACGGTGGGCGGCATGATGATCGGGATAGGGCTATTCGGGCAACTCGCCGACCGCATCGGACGCAAGCCCATGTTCCTGCTTTATCAGGTCGGTTCGGTCATCATGGCTATCGTGTATGCGCAACTCACTTCCCCGGCCGCGACGCTGTGGGCAGGCGCCCTGATGGGCATGTTCGTCAATGGCATGGTCGGCGGCTACGGAACCTTGTTGTCGGAAGCTTATCCGACGGCCGCACGTGCTACGGCGCAAAATGTACTGTGGAATGTGGGCCGAGCTGTGGGAGGTTTGGGCCCCGTAGCGGTCGGTAGCGTTGCTGCCCACTACTCGTTTCAAACCGCGATCGCTATGCTTGCCGGCCTGTATGTCCTGGATGTGATCGCGACGCTGTGGCTGATTCCAGAACTCAAGAACGTCGAACTGGTCTGAGCTTCGAGCGGCTACACAAAGACACTCATTTCTGCAGAAGAAAAGACCAAATAGCGATGTTCCGCGAGCTGGTGAAGCGATAGTTACGTGATTCGCCCGCGATCATAGTCAAGACTTCTTGCCGTTAGCTATTACGGGTAAGACTTCCCAGTCAAACGCGTGGCCGACCAGGTGAACAACATTCAGTTGAACAAGTGAAGATTGACCATGCTGGTCGCATTTCGGTCCTGCAGCCTGGGGTGGCAATAGGTGTTGCCGCCACTGACTTGATCGGCCCGGGTTGAAAAAGCTCCCGACTTACTCAGGCAAGCACATACCCCAAAAATGCTCAGCCCCATCGATACATATCGGTTAACTTGCGCGGGCTGCATGATTCCCGCAAAGGCGATTCGCGGATCGATGGGGCCTGCATTGGCCCGACTCTCCGTATCCGGCACGAAGTGAACGCTTTCCAGACGACTCCCCTGGACTTCTTCATAGCGCATGCCGGATTCATTCCACCGGTATCGGGTTGCATCCCTGATCAAGCTGCGATCGATTCCGCCCAGGGAGATGTATTCCCCTTCCGCAGCGATAGCTACACCCTGAAGATAATTAACCTGATATGCGCTATTGCGTATCGCTTGATCCTGGCTGCGCATAGCGTTGGTGACGGTCGCAGCGGCATCATAAAAAGTAGGGGTCGCCCTCACGGTATATATCCAAACGTCCGGGCGAGGGGGCTCGAACGAGCGATCTGCGAACTCACGCGCCCGCTCCAGGCTATTGGCCAGGCTGACATAGGCCGAATCAGCGGATCCCCAGGCCACCTGATCGCCTGTCCCACAGGAGTACCCTAGCTGGTGGGCCTTAAGGTCCTGATTGTTGCCCCATGACACGAAGCCCGTTCTGAAAATGCCGCTCTCGCCGTCAGGCGCCCTGACGTCCGCTCGGTAGAGGAGCCCAGGCGGCTCTGCGTAGGCGATGACCGTAGCGATCAGCAACAAAGCCGCGAGGAGTGTTCGACAAAGCTTAGCCACGCTTCTGAAATTCATGTCGCTACATCCTGGTAGCAGCCCGATCCGTCCCGATGCCGTTATACCGCATACATGTGAGGGGCCGTGGATGATTCACCGTATTAACAGCCTTATGGCTTCAATTACCGCCGAGGCAATCGCCTTATATCCAGCTCATCAAAATCGTCACAGTAGGTTCGATGGTTATCCACCACATCAACCCTGTAACCCATGTTCATCGCGTACACCGCCATGTCGAACAATGCCCTGCCACGGTCCGTATTGATGTCCACTCGCTTTCCCTTGTCGCTCCGCACGAACTCGGACGTGCTGTCGTAATAAGCTTGTTTGCTCACCAGCATGGTCCAACCCATATGCGAACCACTGTCCTCGAATTGGCGCGCCGAACCCACGCCTACGATATACACGCCCTGCTTGCAGACCTGTCGCCCATGGGCCGACACGCATGCCAGCAGAAGCAGCCAGGGAAGCCATTTCCTGACCATGCCGGCGCCGCTAATACTTACCTTGTACTTCCATATACTGAAAGTCATCACAGAATTGTGTCCCGTAGCCGTCAAATATGCTCACCCTGTAACCCATGTTCATGGCATTCATGGCCATGGAATAGATGAATCGACCTCGGTCTTTGTTGAGATCCAACCTCCCGCCACCGGTCATGGAAGAACCCAGGTCGCTCGGGAATTTGGTCGCCGTATTGTCGAAGAACGGTTTGTCACTGAGCCAAATCGCCCATCCGTTGGCATTATCCGCGCGCGACGAGTCGATGCCGACAATATATTCTTCCGTCCCGCATTCCGTCGTTGCTGCTACGCTTGTGCCAAAGGCGCCAAGGCTGACGATGAATAGAGCTTGCTTGACCATGATCGGCGCGTACTCCTTTACTTCCCACGAAAAATGTCTATTTCGTCGATAACCTCGCAATTTTTCCCAAAGTTATCGACCAGGCGAACCTGGTAGCCATTGTTCATGGCATTCGTAGCAAGCACATAGAGCGCTCGGCCGCGCTCATCGGCCATACTCGCCCTGTCGCCATTTATCCTTATCTTTATCTTAGGACTGTCTCTGCCTTCGATAGCGCCCAACAGCGCCCCTCTCGGCTCATTGGAATACGCAATGAACCATTTTCTAGTGACCTCCCCGGTTGAACGGTCCGTGGCGATCTCTGTAATGTATTTTTGATCCTGGCATACCCTTGAACTGGCCAAAGCCGCTCCCGGACAAGCCATACCAATGCAAACAACCAGCATGGTGTATTTCATGGCGTAAAAACCCCGCTCAAAAACCGCTAGTTCGAACTTATGTGGTCGAACCATTCCCCGCCTTCACCGGCGCACGTTGGACGATTGAATCGCTTGAATGTGACCTGATAGCCATGCTGGCGCGCAGCCTCCAGCAATGTCAGCAATACCCCACCTTCAGGGGTATTGAGCCGCAGCTCCGACCGTATAAATCCCGCCTTGCCACTGTCGCCTATATACGAAACCCCTAAATAGCGTGTGTCGTCGGCATAGGCGCCGGTCGATATTTCCGTGATGGATACTTTTTCCGCGCAGATACTTTCCGTAGCCAACGCTGGCTTCACGCACGTGACCTGGATACAAGTGAACAAGAGAAAGGACGCCCTGCAATGCATGGTCGAAGCCTCTTTAGGTGTCACACGGCGATAGCCCTTGTTTAAAGGCTAGGCGGAAGATGTTTTCGCCGTATTTCAGCGCCCGGAGCTTTCATTTCAAATTGTTGCCGCGATGGCGCATGGTTCATTGGTAGGAGAAGGTAATCGAAGCCTGCGCCTGGACCTTTCCCGGTGTGATATTGCCCTCGGTTTTGACGTAACGTGCCTCGAAAGGAAGACTGTAATTCGTGGCTTGCGTGGTGCTGGAGCCGCCGACTTTCCATTGGTTCGAGTTGCCGGGCGCGGTGGAGTCCGGCCCGTAGGACACGGGCCGTTCGCCTTCGCGGTAGATACGCAACTTGACGCCGGTAGCAGTGGAGTTGCCGGTCAGGTTCAAGGTATCGGATCGGTTGCTTCGGTCGGTCACGTCGCTCATGGTGGCGTAGAGCGCCACGCCATACTCGCAATTGACCTGGACATGGAACGGTGCGCCAGCGGCTTCGGTACCTACGGCGCTAAAATCCGAGGTGCGTACGGTGTTAAGTCGCACGGCCTGGCTGCTCTGCGGCACCTGGCATGTTGACGCCGTGAACGTGATCGTGGCGCCTGCAAAATCAAGGCTAGAGGTTCCCTTTAGTTGGCCTGAACCCCCATAGGCACTGGCTGTTCCAATGTGCAGGGGCGGGATCATGTAGGTTCCCGGCCTGAGCTGGTGGTTGGTAAAAATAAATTGAATTCCGGCGGCAAATCCAACGAAGAACGCACCCCAGCTCCCGCCACCTGGCCAAGGGAAAATGGTCAGCGTATCGACTCCGAGCGCCTGCCACGGCCCGTAGTCTGTAAAGCTGCCGCTGGCGCTACGGGCGAATCCTCCCATCCGGATAACGTAGCCGATGCCCTCTACACCGGTGGCGAAGACGGGATACGTTAGCCCTTCGTACTGGTAATCGAGGCCTGATATGGGGCGACCTGCGATGGTGACAGTCTCTCTGAACAAATCACCTCGCCCTTCACACGAAAAAACTTTGTATTGCCTCACCTCATGCGTCCGTGTCCATACGGGATTCAACGACGCGCCGGGCTCGATGCCGTGGATCCCCCTCGTGTAGCTCATCGGCCCCCCTGGGATCATCATCTCGGGAGATGAAGAACAGTCCTCCGCCCAGACTTTCCGTGCGGAGGACAGCAATGCCAAAGCCATACACGCCACCCCTGCGAGGTGGAATAGTCTCGTCTGAGACGTTTTCGCAACGAAGCCCTTCTTCGCACTCTGAACTCTACTCACGGTGTGCGTGCTCCTTGCTCGTGTTTGTCGGTGCGTGCGCGGTCGGTCTTGCGGCAACTTGCTTCCAGCGTGGTGTAGTAGACGGGCTTGCCATGCTTGTCAGCCTTGGGCAGGTTGTAATCGATGCGGCACTGCTCTTCACGCAGCGCACCCCACTTCATCGCGAGTGTTCCCTCATCCTTGAGTCCGCTCAAAAACATCCGGCTGTCCTGTCCCACGATGCCGACCTCATGGCCCTCCTGATCAAGTACCTGGGTGCCAAAAGGCAAGGGCTTGCCGTTGTGCTGCAGCGCATGCAGCATCACCGAGCGACCGAAACGTGTGTCGAACTTCACTTTGACGATCGCGCCGGCGTACGGCGCCACCTGTCGGCTAGTGCTTTGCAGTTGGGTATCCATGGAGGTTCCCTTGGGATCCACTTCTACCGTATTGAGGTTATAGGGCGTCAGGTAGGGCACCAGGGCATAGCCATGCATGTCGATGTGCACGCCTGGATAGCCTGGCAGTTGCGCGCCGCTGGCATGCTTGGCCTCGATCAGTGCCATCGTCTCGCCCGCCTGCGGGCCGATGGTGAGGCCGCCGCTATGCAGCACCATCGTGCCTTCGGCGTTGAAGGAGGTTTGTTGATAGCCCTGGCCGCGTTCGTAGGAAGCGCCGAGGGTGGTGTAAGGGCTCCAGTATTGTCCGCTCACCGAGCCGCTGTTGCGGCCCTGCGTATCGCGATTGAAGCCCAAGGTGTAGCTGAGGTCATTGTTCTTGCCGGCTGTGCCGGAGACACTGACGTTGGCGGCAGGATCGCCTAGACGGTTCTTGCTGGCCGAGGCCGTCATCAACGGGGCACGGCTGCCGCGACCCAGCGGCAGGGTGAGAGAGAGCATGACCTGGTTGTCATTGCGACCCAGTGAGTCACGGCTGCGCATGGCCGAGACGGTGTAGCTCGCTGGACCAACGTGGTTGGTGTAGCCGAGCTGGTACTGCAGGTTCCTGCCTGTTTGCCCCCAATAGTCATTGGTCGATGCAGTGACATACAGGGAACCCTGTCCCAGCGGCTGGCTGACCGTCAGATCGAAGCGATTGCGGTCGCGCGCCGTGTAGTCATTGTGCTTGCCGCGTTGGATCGCATCGCGTGCGGCCAGCACGTTGCGCAGGCTGAGATAGCCCGAAGTGGAGTAGCGATAGGCGGCCACGGACACGTTTGTTCGCGTGCCGGTCGCCACTTTGCTATAGCCGAGCTTGATGGCCCGGCCTGAGCGCTGTTTGGCCACTGACACTTCGGCCCATGATTGAGTGACGTCGAGCGAAAGCGCGCCAAGCCTGGTGTTGAGGGCACTGCCCACCAGCGCGGAACGGTAGCCACGGATGAAGGACAGGCCAGCGTAGCCGGTCAGCTGGTTGCTGAGGCCGCGCTGATAGCTGCCCTGCAACAGGTAAGGATGGCTGGGCAAGCCATATTCGTGCACCCGGCCAGCCACAACGTTGTAACGGTAGATGCCAGGACGCAACAGTTGCACCACTGACGAATAGGGCACGCTGAACGAGTTTTGCGTGCCGTCCGCTTCGGTGACGGTGACATCGAGGTTGCCGCCATAGCCGGTGGGATACAGATCATCAATGACGAAGGGGCCCGGTGTCACCGTGGCCTGGTAGATCACCGTTCCGTTCTGGCGAACCTCCACGCGCGCATTGGTGTTGGCAATGCCGTGGATGGCGGGAGCGTAGCCGCGCAGCGAGTTGGGCAGCATGCGATCGTCGAAGGCCAGCTGCGCACCACGGAAGTGCACCGAATCGAACAGCTCTCCGCTGGTGTTGGTGTCACCGAGCATGAGGACGCTACGCAAGCCGGGCAGGCTGCGCTGGGCGTACGTATTGATGTTTTGCCAGCGCGCGGCCTGGTGGCTTTGCCAGGTTGTCGACGAGGTCTGGCGCAATTGCCAGCCGAACAGATTCAGGCCCGCCGTAAGGCCGAGATAACCCGTGTTCTGGCTGGACGACCTGCCCGAACCCGGCGGCGAGTTGTGCAACTGGTTGGTGTTGATGTGGTAGTTGAGAAAGCCGGCATTGATGCCTCGATCCCAGTACCGTGGCGCCACATAGTCGCGGGCATTCCGGCGCATCCACGCCTGCGGAATGCTCAACTCCAGGTTGAGTTCGGCGCTGTCGTAGTTGCTGGAGGCCTGTGCGATCCATTGCTCAAGCGGGCGACACGCGTCGTGAGCAGCGGCGGTCTGGGCCAGTTTGCTCACATCGACGCCGAAACGCTCCAGCTCCTCCAGCTTGAAGCAGGGTTGCACTGCGTCGTTGGTGCCAATGGCCCGGAACGCTACGCTCTGTCGGCCGATCCAGTTACCGTTGACATGCAGGTCAACCTCGTAGGTGCCGGGTAGCACGCCGTTGCCGTGCTCAAAGCGGGAGAGATCTATGCCCTGGGTGTCGTCCTGCAGCCAGGAAGCATTGAAGTGAGCCTCGTTCGCGTCGCTGGCGCCGGAACTAGCGTCATTCGGATTGGCAGCATCGGCGGTTCCTGCGACGAGGGCATTGGCCGCTTCCGCAGCAAAGCCGGAATGGCTCAAGCCGTACGCCATCAGCCCGGCCACGGCACGCCATGGTCGTCGTTTTAGTGGGTCGATCCTGGTTCGCTCGATCATTTTCAATCACTACGAACGTGCCGGCGCCACATCTACCTTCAGCGTCTGGATGCCGCCGTAATCATTGATGACCTCCGCCGCCAGCTTGGCGCCGGTACTGGGTGATTGATCGAGACCGGCCAGGGGAAACACGGCCTTGGCGAACGGGGCCACCATGCCACCCTGCTCGGCGGCATAGCTGAGCCCTGCCGCATGCAGGGCCACGCTGCGAAAGGACACGTGGTACGGAGTGGGGTTCTCACACTCCACGGCATAGCCCGAACCGCTTGGCGACTTCACCACGTGCCATTGCAGCTTCGCGGGTGCGTCGTTGGAATGGCCCTCCAGCTTGGGGCGAAAGAACACCTTGATGCGCGTGCGCATCGCGAACTGCAGATAGTTCTCGCTGGTGCCGGAGGGTACCGGTGGCATCTCGTACACATTCAGCCAAAACACCGATTCGCGGTCTCGCGGCAACGGCTCGCCCGTGTAAGCCAGGCGCAGGGTTTGGCCCTTGCCCGAATTCATGCGGAAAATCGGCGGTGTGATCAAGAACGGTGCCGAGCCTGTGCTCGGCGTCGAGCTTGCATCGCCACCATCCAGCCATGCTTGCACCAGCGCCGGCGCCCTGCCCTGGTTGGTGAGCTTGATCGATACCTCGCGCTCATGGCCCGGGTAGATCACCCGTGTACCGGTGATGACGATGCCGGCCGAGGCCGCGGTGGACAAAAAAAGGCATGCGGCTACGAGCCACCGCAGGCGCGGTAGAAAATGCTTCATGGGAGTGACCTGGAGAAACCGGGAACCGTCCCGGAACGGATGGGCGGCCAGTCAGGAAACCAGCCGCCGCCCTATGCCTGCCGAAGGCTTATTCGTAGGCGATATCGAGTGCCACGGTACCCCTTACCGCACCATCCGTGACCGTAGCCTCACTGGATTCGTACTCCACTTTGTAAATCAGGTTGGCGGCACCGGCAGTATCCAAGGTAAACGCATGCACCGTGTTGGCGTCGCCTACCATGATCGGCGAGTCGTTGTCCGCATTACGAAGCCGCAACTGTACCCCGTCGGCTACCTTGCCACCTGTGGCGACATTCTTGAGCATCCCGGTATTCAGATCCACCTTGTCGTCAATCTTGAACAAGGCCTTCATCTTGCCGTCCACCACGGCAGGTGTAGGGGTGGCTCCGTCATTGCAGTTGGTTACGTTGATGGTGAAGCTGGTGCCGGCTCCGCGCTTGCCGACGGCCCCGGTCAGATCGCTTTTCATGGCTTTGGGCAGGGGAACGGTATTAGGAGCTGTGAATGTGCAGGTCGCGGTAATAACGGAGCCCTCGAAGTTGATGGTCTGATCGGCAGCGATCGTCGTCCCCGGCATCGCCAACGCTGCCAGTGCGAGGCATCCAGCCAAGGGGATGGCTTCCAAGTGGAATTGCGCAGTCATAGAAGTACTCCTGTTCACGGTAGACGGTAGGCGAAGGTGCATCCAACACGTCATGCACACCGCGCCTCTGACGAAACTTCACTTAAGCGTTTGCTCTTCGCCGGCATCCCTGGATGCGAGCGCGGTTCAACATCGTGCAACGCCAAACGCCACTCACTTTAGTAAGGGAGGCATCACAAAGATGTCCGTTGGGAAGCGGCAAACACTTCCGTAGCAATGCTTTGGTATGTAGGCCTTTACTTATGCCGCCATGCCCAGGCCATCGCTACACATGAGGCATGGCGCGACGCTGGAGTGCCAATCCCTGCATTGGCAGACCGCGATGAAAACTGGGATTGTTAGCTCAGGCAAAGTCTGTTCAACGTCGCGTCTTACAAGCCAAGATGCGATGAATTCCCGCATCTGCGCGCGAATTCGCAGCGATTACCAAGTAAAGCCTGCACTGCCCGCTGGTACAAACCCGAACGCCATGGGATGTGGTGTCCGAGTAATGAGAGATAGGACGAAGATGTCCGAAGGCCAGTAAAAAATCCTACCGTTGTAGTGCCTCGATGTGTAGGGCATTACTTACACCGTGATGCTGCGGCCGCCATCGACATGGATGACCTGACCGGTCGCGATGGGCGCGCAGTCACCCATGCGATGATTTATTGGCTACCGGCAGCTTTCCAGCAGTTGCTCCACGAACTCAATGAACGCAGTCACTTTGCGTGGCAGCCATTTGCGCGCCGGATAGACCGCATGGATGGGAAAGCCGGGAGTCGGACGATACTGTGGCAGCACCTCGACCAAGGCGCCGCGGTCGATATCAGGCTGAAGCAGAAACCGATCCAGCAAAACCAAGCCCTGAGCTTGGATGGCCAGGTTCTTCAGCGCCTCGGTATCGTTCAATATCACCCGTGGAACCACGCGTACCTCGGTGATTTCGGAATCCGCTTCAAATCGCCATCGGTCAAGCAGTTGTGTCGCTTTGCCATACGCGAGACAAGCGTGGGACGACAGATCCATAGGCGAACTTGGCGGCTCGACCTTCGCTAGATAGGCCGGCGCGGCCACCAGCACCCGCGGGCTGTCAGCCAGGGGTCGCGCAACCAGCGCGGAATCGGGCAATACGCTTGAGTGGCGTAGCGCCACGTCGATGTTTTCCGCGATCAGGTCTGTGAAGCGGTCTTCGAATGCCAACTGCAATTGCACGCGGGGGTTGTCGTTCAAGAACCGGTCGATGGCCGGCAGCAGCACCACCCGACCGAATCCCGACGAGCACGATACGCGCAATACGCCCATGGCCTCCTTGGCATAGTCTTGCGCGTAGTGCTCCAGCGTATCCAACGAATCATTGATCTGCTTGGCCACGAGCCAGACCATCTCGCCCGCGTCGGTCAGGCGCAGGGCATGCGTGCTGCGGTAAAGCAGGCGAATGCCAAGCTGCTGCTCCAGCTTGTTCACCGCGCGGCTGACTGCGGATTTGTCGATATCCAGATGCTTGGCGGCGCGGCTGAAGCTTCCCAGCTGGGCAACGCCGGAAAAAATTCTGAGTAGTTGCGAATCGATCGGCATGGTGAATTTTGCAACTCCTTGTTGCGTCCTGCGCGACTGCCCGTGCATGACATCCGGCTCCTAGACTTCATTCTACCCAATCTCAGCAAGGTCACCTCCATGCCAGCACTAACAAGCTCTCGTGAAATCCGCTTGAAATCCCGCCCCCATGGCGTACCCATCGCCGACAATTTTTTTATGGCCGAAGTGAAGATTCCGGCACCTGCACAAGGCGAAGTCCTCGTACGCAATCTGTGGATGTCTGTCGATCCCTATATGCGTGGCCGCATGAATGAAGGGGCGAGTTATATTCCACCGTTCGAGCTTGGCCATCCGCTTGTAGGGGCGGCGATTGGCCAAGTTGTCGCTTCGCGAGCCTCCGGGTTTCGCGAGGGCGACTATGTCACCAGCATGCTCGGCTGGCGGGAAGCCTTCACGGCCAAAGCAGGAGCCGTGACTCCCTTGATCAATTTTGTCCACGCCATGGACGTGCCGCTGGAGATGTTTCTCGGGCCATTGGGTGTCCCTGGACTGACTTCGTATGTATCACTGTTCCGGATCGGCAAGCTCTTGCCGGGCGAGCGCGTGTTCATCTCCGGCGCAAGCGGTGCGGTGGGTTCTTTTGCCGCGATTGTGGCCAAATCGATGGGCTGCTATGTCGTGGGCACGGCTGGTGACGAAACCAAGCGCGCGTGGCTTCAGAGCGAACTCGGCCTGGACGTTGCACTGAACTACCGTGCAACGGATTTCGAACAATCGCTGAAGAACGCGTTCCCCGAGGGCATAGACCTGTACCTGGACAACGTGGGTGGTGAGCAGTTGCGCATGGCACTGGATCTGATGCGCGACTTCGGCCGCATCATCGCCAGCGGCATGATCGATCAGTACAACGATGTCGCACCACGCCCCGGCCCTGCGAACCTGTACAACATCGTTACCCGCCGGCTGCGATACGAAGGCTTCATTGTGATGGACCACTTCGACTTGACCGAAACGTTCCAACGGACTGCGGCCGAGCTGTACAGATCGGGCAAGTTGAAGTGGGTTCACACCGCCCATGAAGGGATTGCCAGCGCACCGCAAGCGCTGATCGATCTCAATAGTGGCAAAGCGTCGGGCAAGTCGGTCATTCGCTTGGGGTCAAGCAAGTAAGTTTGTAGATGCCTCAGATCGAACAGCGCTTGATGCTTTGCGGCGTCAAGCGCTGTTTTGCCTTGCGGACGTCATGCCGCCGAATCGGTCAGCGCAACCTCCATGGCCTTGTCCCAATAGGGCGGCTGTCCGAAACGCGAAGCCATGAACGCCAGAAAGGCTCTTACCTTGGGCGAGACGAGCTTTTTGGGTGGGTAGACGCCCCAAATAGCCCGGGACGGGCCTGGCGCTATCCGTGCCTCCCATTCGGGCAGGACTCTCTGCAATTTCCCCTCGGCCACCGACTCGCCGATAAGCCACGTCGGAAGCAACGCTATCCCTAAGCCGGCAAGCGCAGTATCAAGCAGCGCCTCGGAGTTGTTGGCGCGAACGCGACCACGAATGGCTACTTCGTTGAGCTGCGCCGACGCCAAGCCCACAGGCCGGAAATACCACGACTCCTTCGGCTGCAGCGCAAAGGACAGGCAGTCGTGATCTTCCAGATCCTTGGGTTCGTGGATGGGGCACCGCCTGGCAAGATATCCGGGGCTGGCAACAAGCATGCGATGCTGAGGCGCAAGGCGCTTTGCCACCAGGCTCGAATCAGTCAGCGCGCCAACGCGGATCGCGACATCTGCACCGATCCCGATCAGGTCCACGGTGTCATCCGTCAGCGTGGCGTCCACCCGTATGTCCGGATATTCGGCCAGAAAATCGGGAAGATGACGAAAGACATGCCGGCGCCCGAACGCGATCGGCATGTTGATGCGCAGCAGACCCTGCGGCCGCGCGTTGAGCGCGGTCGCGGCCAATCGTGCATCCGACAGATCCGCCAGAATGCGCGACGCGGGCTCGTAGAAATTTCTACCCACCTCAGTAAGGTGAAGGCGCCGCGTCGAACGATTGAACAGTGCCGCGCCCAAATCGCTCTCCAGCAGAGTCACGTAGCGGGAAACCGTGGAAACCTTCAGGCCATCCTCTTCAGCGGCTCTGGAGAAACTGCCCAGTTCAGCCGCGCGAACGAAGGCACGCATCGCCGCGAAATAATCCATTCAACACCTCACTTGTCCCAAATCGGCAAAAGTAAATTGCCACGCTGGTGATTTCCGACGCAACTGGCGTGGCCCACCATGCACCGCCTCAGTGAGTTCGGAAGCCCGCATGAAAACAAGAAAAGACCACAGGTCGGTATCGCCGTCGACAACGGTTCTGCCCAACGCACCCGCCACGATGGGTAGCGCTAACGACCAGACTGCACGAATAGGAGTGGTAGGCTTGGGGCACATGGGAAGCGCCCTGGCGGCTACGTTGCTTTCCGGCGGCCACACGGTGGTGGCGTACGATCGCAGCCCTCAGCACATCCGGGCTCTGCAGCTTGAAGGTGCTCAAGCTGCGGCTCGCCTCGCCGATCTTTCCAGCTGCGACATCGTGATCAGCTCGGTTCCTGACGACACCGCGTTGCACAGCGTTGCATTCTCGTCGGATGGCTTGATTCGGACACTCAAGCCAGGCGCACTGCATATCTCGACGAGTACGGTCAGCACCAGCCTCTCCCGCCAGCTGGGAAAGAAGCATGCGGATGCTTCCCAAGGCTTTCTCGCGGCCACGCTACTGGGCAATCCGGACCTCGCCAAAGCACAACGCATTTTCATTTTGGCAGCCGGCGCCGCCGCCGATATCCAACGCGCCAGACCGCTGCTGGAACAGCTTGGCCAGCGCGTTTTTGAGCTGGGCCAGGATCCCGGCGCGGCGAACATCATGAAGCTGGCTTGCAACGTGATGACGGCCACGACGATGCAAAGCATGAGCGAAGTGCTGGCACTGCTGATCAAGGCAGGCATCGATCCGCACTTGGCCTTCGAAGTCTTCACCGGCACGCTGTTCGATGGCCGGGTGCATAAGGCTTATGGAGAAAAAATCGTCGAGCAGCGCTTCAAGCCGCCAGGCATGGCGGCGGCGCTTGGGGTAAAGGATCTTCGCCTGGCGCTCGCCGAGGCCGAGCATCAAATCGTTCCCATGCCGGTGGCGAGCCTGGTGCACGACCGCCTGGTCGCCCTGTTGGCCGCAGGTTGGGACGACCTGGATTGGTCGGCGCTGGGCGCATTGGCCGCCCGCGATGCGGGCCTGGATAGCGCGACGGATACCAAGGAGCCATGAGATGCCCGCTGCATTCGCGGTGCTCGTTGGCGCCCAGCTTCTGGGCGAGATGCTACGCCTGCTGCTGCACTTGCCGTTGCCCGGCCCCGTGATCGGCATGTTCATTTTGACCATCGGGCTCCTCTTCTCATACGGACGTTGGGCAAGGAAGCGGGAGGACAAGCCGTCCGCGCTGGAAAATATGTCCACGTCACTGATTGAGAACATGGGCCTGCTGTTCATTCCGGCCGGCGTCGGCATCGTTACGGAATGGACTGTCCTGAGGAGGGACTGGCTCCCGATCCTTCTCGGCCTGTTGGTATCGACAGCCCTGGGTTTGG
The DNA here is from genome assembly GCF_030160275.1 of Dyella flagellata. Taxonomy (GTDB): domain Bacteria; phylum Pseudomonadota; class Gammaproteobacteria; order Xanthomonadales; family Rhodanobacteraceae; genus Dyella_B; species Dyella_B flagellata. The sequence goes on along the minus strand of NZ_BSOA01000007.1, from coordinate 29,769 downwards.
TGGTCACGGCGCTCATCATGCATCGGGTCACGCAGCGTGCGTCGCGATGAGAGCGAATACAATCCATCAGGATAAAAAACCATGCATGCGATAAAGGCTTTCTGGATGCCGCTCGCGGTGACGCCGTTGCTTTGGCTTGCCACGACGCTATTTGCCTACCTCATTGGCAAATGGCTGCAGAAGCTGTGCAGGAATTCGCCGATCGCGAATCCGGTGTTGATCGCGATCGTACTGGTTGCCATCCTGCTTGCCGCGACCGGTACACCGTACGATCAATACTTCGCCGGCGCACAGTTCATCAACTTCCTCCTCGGCCCTGCGACCGTGGCGCTGGCCGTACCGCTTGCTCTGAACACCGCACACATCAAAAGCAGCCTGCACGGTGTAGGTCTGGCGCTGATCTCAGGCTCCATCACCACCACCCTTTCCGGTGTCGTAGTTGTCCGGATGCTCGGCGGCGACCGTTCCATAGCCCTCTCCATGGCACCCAAATCGGTCACCACCCCGATCGCCATGGCGGTCGCCGAAGAAGTTGGTGGCGTGCCTGCTCTTACGGCGGCACTGGCCATTGCGGGCGGCATCTTCGCTGCCGTGATCGGGCAGGTCGTACTTCGTTGGCTGCGCGTGGATGACTGGCGTGCCCATGGTTTGGCCGCAGGCGTGGCGGGAAGCGGCGTCGCCGCCGCGCAAGTCGCGCCACTCAGTGGACTCGCCGCAGCGTTCGCAGCCGTGGGTATCGGTCTCAATGGCCTGCTCACCGCGCTCATCGTTCCCCTGCTTGCGCACCTCTGGCCTGCAAGCTGAGAAGTCCACATAAAAAATCATCCAGGCAACTGAGGAGCAAAACGTATTGGCAGCACCTCAAGCATCGTCGCCCCGGCTTTCGCCTACAGCTTTGCGGGGAAAATTCTGCTGGGCAGCAGGAGGCCATTTTAGTGTGATTTGTAAGAAGTGCCTCGGAGGGACGTGCTCGCGCCGCCGTACTTCTCATTCCAAGGGAGCGCATGCATGAAACAGAAAGTCATCCTGGCGGATGATCACCCCATTATCAGGTTCATCCTGCAGCATATGTTGCATTCCTCGGGGGTCGCCGAGGTAGTCGCCGAAGCGGCTTCGCCTTCGCAACTTCTAAAACTACTGTCCACCACCCCTTGCGATGTCATCGTGACCGATTTCTGCATGCCCGATGTGCGAGGGCGCGACGGCTTGGCGCTGATTCGACGCCTCGCCCGTGTTTATCCAGGCACTCCGGTGATTGTCTTCACCGCCTTGCGTCACCCTGGCCTGTTACGCGCTGCCTTGCAGGGAGGCGCATGCGGACTCGTCCACAAAGCCCACGATCGTGCGGAGCTTGCACGGGCTTTGCTCGCCGTAAGCAAGGGCCGCACCTATGTTGGCGAAGAACTTGGCGTGCTGCTATCCGCTCACACCACCTCACAACGAGCACACCCGCCTTTGACGCAGGCTGAAATGGAAGTGCTGCGCCTATTTGCCCACCAGGGCCTCGCAACCAAGCAAATCGCCGCACACCTGCATCGCAGCCCTGTAACGGTCAGCCGTCACAAGCACAACGCACAGGCCAAACTGGGTTTGAACACCGACCAGCAACTGCTGGATTACTGCCGCCAATGGGATTGCCGTTTGGCTTAGCAAGACGCGCTGAGGCGTTTCCATTCCACGGCGGCCACCGTACTGCAGTGGAATGGGAATTGAAAAGAATCCACTTATGCGCAGAAATGAAATACCCCATCCTGAATGGCGTGCGCTGCTGCCATGCCATTCAAGGGGGAACGTTTTTTGATATCGCCAGACAAGCTCGCGTTGCAGAACGGAGACACGTACACGCTGCTGCATGTGCGCAACAGCCAGTACCTTTCCGCAGTCGCCAGCGGGATCATCGTGACCGGGCCCACCGACGATGGCTTCGTGCATCTGCATTTTTTCCGGGAGAGCCAGCGCATTCTCAGCGAAGAGGTACCCGCGCAATACGAGGGAGACGGCCATCTTCGACTTGAGCGCGGCAATGCCGAACTGAAAATTCATCTACAGCGCGAGGAAGTAGCCACGCTGGCCATTCCGGAATCCACCTTCGGCGATCTCGTCGAAGGCTTGATGCAGGTAGCAAGAACGCTGTCTGGGCGGATCGACATGAGAACCAAGCGCTAGGGTGAAGCGCGCTTAAAATTCAAATCCAAGCGCACTCGTTACAACATGCACCTCACTGCACAACTCCTCCAGGGCCGCATCCCTCGGCGCGGTGCGCGAACGCAAATCCAGCGTGCAGAGCAAGGCGCCACGCAATAGCTGCGCGTGCGCACGGGTGAGGCAATTGGCCTGCGCGACATCCAGAAGCCCTGCGTCACGGCAGACTTCGATCAGTCCGGCATTGGCTGTGGTGGACAGCAGTTGGGAGGACTGCGAGGCGTGTGCCAGCACCAGTCCTTGCAGGGCGAATTCGATATCGAGCAAGGCACCACGCCCCTGCTTCAGGTCGACCTGCCCGGCATCCGAACGATCTCGTTCCGCCCGCCAACGTTGCCGCATCTTGCTGACCTCCGCCAGTACGGCCGCACGGTCGCGCGGCACAGCAAGCGTGCGACGCCGTACTTCAGCCAGCTCCGCGTTCAAGGCCGCATCGCCGGCCACCGGGCGAGCGCGCAGCAACGCCTGATGCTCCCACGTCCATGCGCGGCTTTCCTGATAGGCGACGAAAGCCTCCAAGCTGCCGACCAGCAGGCCTTTGGAACCATCCGGCCGCAAGCGCGTATCCACTTCGTATAGGCGCCCCGCACGCGTGAGCACCGTCAGCCAGTTCATCACGCGCTGGGTCAGCCGCTGATACCAACGCGAACCCTCCAGCGGACGCGGACCATCGCTCAAGGCCTGCGCGCGCTGGCCGTCGAACACGAACACCAGGTCCAGATCCGAGGCAAAGCCCAGCTCCTCCCCGCCTAGGCTGCCGTAGCCAAGGACGGAAAAGCCCGAACCGACACCCGGCAAACGCCCATGCGCGGCTATCACTTCGCGCTCGGCAAGCGCGGCGACGGCGTTGACCACGGATTCCGCCAACGCAGCAAGCCTGCGTGCCGTCGCCACCGCATCGGCCCGTCCATCGTTGAAAGCCAGCCCCAGGCGAAACGCAATGCTCGACTTGAACTCATTGATGCGCTCCAGTTCCGCTTCCGCTTCGCGTTCGTCCAGGGTCGTGAGCACATGCGCAATCTCCGCACTGATGTCGGCGCGCTTGAATGGCAGCTGGTCGATGCGTGGGTCCAGTACGTCGTCGAGCAGCAAGGGTTGCGCAATCACTCGCTCGGCCAGAAAAGCGCTACCGGCAAACAACTGGGCCAGGCGCTTGCGTGCCGACGGCTGCTCTTCCAGCAAGGCAAGATAGGAAGGACGCCGCGCGACTGTCTGTACCAAGCGACATAAACGCAGCAGGCACGGCACCGGCGCCGCCGTTTCGCGGGCGGCCGCCAACAATTGCGGCATCAAGTGATCCAGTTGTTCGCGTGCGCGCGCCGACATGGCGCGCAGTTGCGAGGCTTGCGGCAACTTCAACAAAGCCTCGGCCGCCTCGGCGCCCGGTACGAAGCCGGAAGCCTCCATCACGCCCGTGTCCAGCGACTCATCGCAGGCCCGCTGCCACAGGATCGCATCCGCCGCCGGCACACTGGCTTTAGCGCCGCCTTCGGGCATCAGCATGGCTTCGAATTCGTTGGCGACGATGTCGCGGTGTTTCGCCAACTCCTCGGCCAGCGGCTCCCAGGCTGGATAGTCCAGCCCCAGCGCCAGGCGCTCGCGGGTCAGCTCGTCTTCCGGTAGATCGTGTGTCTGCGCGTCGCGCATCATCTGTACGCGATTCTCCAAGCGCCGCAAAAACACATAGGCCTGGCGCAAGGCTTTGGCACCGGTCGCCGGAATATGCCCCCGCGCCTCGCACGCGGTAAGCGCCGGCAGCAGGCCCCGCACCCGCAAACTCGGCTCACGGCCGCCGCGAATCAGCTGCACCAGCTGCACGATGAACTCGATCTCGCGAATGCCACCCGGACCCAGCTTGAGGTTGTCGGCCAGGTCCTTGCGCGCCACTTCGGCATCAATCAAGGCCTTCATCTCGCGCAGGCCCGCGAAAGCGGTGTAGTCCAGATACTTGCGGTACACGAACGGCCGCAGTATTTCCTGCAACTCCTTGCCCCCGTTACGGTCACCAGCTACTGCGCGCGCCTTGATCCATGCGTAGCGTTCCCAGTCCCGGCCTTCGCGCTGGTAGTACTGCTCCATGGCACTGAACGGCAAGGCAAGCCGGCCAGAGTTGCCAAATGGGCGCAGGCGCAAATCTACGCGTGCGCAGATGCCGTCGTTGGTCGGTTCGTGCAGCAGGCGCACCAGCTGGCGTCCAAGGCGCACGAAGTACTCGCTATTGTCCAGCACGCGCGCACCGTCGCTCTCACCACCCTGCGGGTAGGCCAGCACCAGGTCGATATCGGATGAAAAATTCAGCTCGCTGCCGCCCAACTTGCCAAAACCGACCACCACCAGCCGCTGCAGGCTTCCGTCTTCGCCGCGCGCATGACCGTAACGCACCGCCAGCGAACGCTCCGACCAGTCCAGCGCGGCGCCGAGCAAAGCCTCGTACAACACGCTGGTAGCGGATAGCGTCTCCGGCAAATCGTCCAGCCCATTGACGTCGCGGAACACCAGCCGCAAGGCTTCGGCGTGCCGGAACCGCCGCAACCCAGACATACAGGCTGCTTCATCGGCATCCAGCTTCAGTGCTTCGATACGGGCCGCAGCGTCGGCACTGGAGCGCAGCCGCTCCAGGCCTTGTGGCGCCAACAGCTGAGGCTGGCTACGCCAGGTCTCGAAGGCGAAGTCGCTGCTCAACAAGGTGCGACGGATGCGTTCGGCCACGCCCGCATCGTCGTGCAGAGGCACGCCTGCCGCACGGCAACGGGCTACGAGCTGAGCATAGCGGTCATCGATCAGGGCACGCAGTGCGGGCGATTCGGCGGGTACGGGAATGGTGGCCATGCGCCCATTATGAAGCCTTATCACCCTCGCAGCAGAATCTTCCAAGGTGGCAGGAGCAAGATCAGGGCTTACGTAGCCTCAATCGTGCCGGGAACAGGCTCCGGTTGTCTTTATCGGCGCCCTGACTGCAAGCAATGGAAACAATCCCAGCCGGCGGCGAAACATGGGTAAAACATGCCTGCCCTAATTTGCTTGGTCTTGATTCTGGTGGAGATGATGATGATAAGAAAGACAAAGCTGCAAGCCTTGGTGATGGTTTCTCCTATCCTGTTCGCCTCGGCAAACGCCAACGCTGTGAATATCAGTGCGAAGTTCGCCTTTTCCGCGACTCTAATGGAAGCATTCTTTGACACACAGCCGGTGATGGTCATTGACAGATATATCGATAGCGAAGGCCATACACGCCCCTTACCCGCCCCCATCTCCATCGATGACCACCATCAATTCACTACACCGCTTCTGGATTTGGGGGATGTCGCTCCCGGACAAGACTTTTCCATCCGGTTTCTCGGCAGCTATTTCGCCGTGAACAGGCTGCCTGGCGCACCAAGCGTACCCATCCCCGCGCGCCTGAGACTCGATTTCCGTCTGCTGGAGCCCCAGCAAGGAACCTATCAAATTCGGTTGCAAGGAGTGTGGGGGCGTAACGAGCAACATCCATTACCGCAAGCGAATCAGATACGCGCAATATCGCCACAAATGGAGGGGAACGTCGAGGGAACTGACGAGATCAATCCAGGGCAACGATTGCGAATTGGTTTGAATTTTCGAGCCGCCAATGCCGTCCTTCCGGCACTGGTGAACCAGATGCTATGAATCCGCGCATGACCGGATTCCCTCTCACGTATTCAAGGTTGCGGCAGGGATAGCCATCGTAGGCTGGGGTGAAAACCCTGAGATATCCCCACGTTTTTTGCTCTTGGATCCCGTAAAAATCACGCAGCTGCGTTTTAGCCCGCTAACATCCAAAGAAACGGGCCGTCATCCCCGCGAAAGCGGGAATCCATCTTGCTCTGATGCATCCTGAAAATGGATTCCCGCTTTCGCGGGAATGACGGCATTTGGGGCACGTATGCAGGTAAAGCAAAAACGTGGGGATACCTCAGGGTGAAAACCCCAGCATTGCCATGCATGCCTATTGCGATGCTGGGATTGCCATCCCAGCCTACCGACTAGGACTGTGGCTGAGCCACGATGATGGCCATTCCAAGCAAGGCCACGCAGGCGCCGCCGATATCCCAGCCGGTCAGCCTGACGCCATCGACAAATCGCAACCAAATGAGCGCTACCGCGATATAGATACCACCGTAGGCGGCATAAGTACGGCCTGCGGCGGCTGGATGCATGGTCAATAGCCATGCAAACAGGCCCAGCGACAGGGCTGCGGGCAAGAGCAGCCATCCGGTCTTTGCTTGCTTCAATACCAGCCACGGCAGATAGCAACCGACAATTTCGGCAAGAGCTGTCACGATAAACAGCGCAAGCTGCCTTAATAGATCCATCATGTTTACGGCTGCGTCATCGAAAGCGAAGATTATAAGCTTCGCCATCTCCTCGCCGCATCTCGTTGCACGCCATATGAGTTTCTTCTCCTCACAACGCGCGGACATGGCGCGGCCATCGGTAACAAATTGAGACAAATCGCAGAACACAATGCTGCTCGCTCACGCCTCGATCCGCCGCCAAGGGCCTACCGCCACCGGAGCACTCGCGCTGGGAGGATGCACAGTAGACCGCATGTGCACACGGCCCTCCCGGTCAGCTGCAAATACGGTTACGGCCTGCAGATGGATGCCAAGTCCATCGTCTGTTGCGCCGCTGTAGCGAGCCCAGTCGCGCTCGCTCCAATGCGCCTCAAGTGGCTGATCCCAGTTCTCTACGCGCAAGCTCGCACGCACGCTACCGGCTACGTGACGGAGGCTAAGTAGTTGCGCCTTGAGGCCATCGCCCGGTGTCACGGCCGGCACGATATCCTCGGGGCGCACGTGGACCGCGACCTCATGCGCATCGACCACGGCGGGATTCTCGATGCGCCACGCGTGGCCAAACAAATGCAGGTGCTGGCCTCGTACCTCGCCCGGCAACGACTGGCCGCGCGCAATGAAGCGCGAAACGAAAGGCGTGGCGGGCTGGCGATAGACCTGCTCCGGCGTACCCACCTGCTCGATGCGGCCGCGGTTCATCACCACCACGCGGTCGGCCATTTCCAACGCCTCGTCCTGGTCGTGCGTAACGAACAAGCTGGTGATGCCGAGCGAACGGTGGAATTCGCGCAACCAGCCGCGCAAGGTCACCCGTACTTGCGCATCGAGCGCGCCGAACGGTTCGTCCAGCAACAACAAACGTGGTTCGATCGCCAGCGCGCGTGCCAATGCCACCCTTTGGCGCTGGCCGCCGGACAGCTGCGAAGGGTAGCGACCCGCCAAGCCTTCCAGCTCCACCTTGCACAGCAGCTCCTCGACCGCCGTCTTGATCATTTGCGCCTTGGGGCGCAGGCGCCACGGGCGAACACGCAGGCCGAATGCCACGTTCTGGGCGACCGTCATATGCGGAAACAAGGCATAGTGCTGGAACACCAAGCCTACGCCGCGGCGCCTCGCGTCCAGTGCGAGCAAATTCTGCCCGTCACGGAACACGCTGCCCGAATCCGGCTGATCCAAACCCGCCAAAATGCGCAGCAGGCTGGTCTTTCCCGATCCGGAAGGTCCGAGCACGGCGACGAATTCACCATCGCCGATACTCAGGCTGACGTCGTCCAGGGCAACGAAAGTGCCGAACTGGCGACGCAAGCGGGAAATCTCGATGCCCATGTTGCGGTAATCCTTAGGTGTTGGCGCGCAGTTCGCCACCATGGCGCCACTCCACCAAACGCTTGATGCCCAGCGTCAAGACAGTAAGCAGGGCCAACAATGAAGCCACCGCGAAGGCGGCGGAAAAATTCTCCTGGCTCAACTGGTCCACCTGCAGCGGCAAGGTATTGGTAAGGCCGCGCAGGTGCCCCGAAACCACATACACCGCGCCGAATTCACCCATCGCTCGCGCATTGCACAGCAAGACGCCATACAGCAAAGCCCAGCGCACACGCGGCAAGGTAACGCGGAAGAAGATCTGCCAGCCGCTGGCGCCCAACGTAAGCGCCGCTTCTTCCTGGTCCGAACCTTGCGCCTGCATCAAGGGAATCAGCTCACGCGCAACATACGGCAGCGTTACCAACACCGTCGCCAGCACCAGACCCGGCATGGCGAAGATCACCTGCAAGCCTTGTGCTTCCAGCCACGATCCCAGCCAGCCATCCTTGCCATAGACCAGGATCAACACCATGCCGCAGACCACCGGCGAGATTGAAAACGGCAGATCGATCAACGCGCCGAGCCAGGTCTTGCCGCGAAACTCGAAATGCGCCATCGACCAGGCCGCGGCCACCCCGAACACCATATTCAAAGGAACGGCTATCGCCGCAACGGTCAAGGTCAGCCGCACCGCGGCAAGCGTATCCGGCTCGCGGATCGCCTGTAGATAGAACGCCAGGCCGTGACGCAGCGCTTCAGCGAAGATCGCCAGCAACGGCAACACCATCAGCCACCCCAGCACAGTTAACGCGGCAAGCACCAGAGCAACTCGTGCAATACGCGTCGGCCATGCAGGCCGTCCGATGGACACCACGGCAGCGACAGCAGCCATCAGCGGACCACCGCCCAGCGCCGCGTCCAGCGCTGTAGCCATGCCATAGCCAGTAACAACAGCAGCGATGCCGCCAGCATTACTGCACCCAAGGCTGCCGCGCCGCGGTAGTCGTACTGCGAATCGATTTTCTGCACGATCAGGTACGGCGCGATTTCGGTACGAAACAGGCGATTGCCCGCAATGAAGATCACCGAACCGTATTCGCCGATCGCACGCGCCAGTGCCAGGGCGTAGCCCGTCAGCAGCGTGGGCAGCAAAAGCGGTAGCAAGACACGGAAAAAGCGCTGGAAGGAAGTAGCTCCCAGCGTATAGGCAGCTTCCTCCAGGTCGCTCTCCATGCTTTCCAATACCGGCTGCAAAGTACGCACTACGAACGGCAAACCGACGAACACCATCGCCAGCAACACGCCCAAGCGCGTATAGGCGACTTCAATGCCCAGCGGCGCCAGGCGGCTGCCCAGCCAGCCATTGGGCGCATAGAGCGCAGTCAGGGCAATACCAGCCACGGCAGTTGGCAAAGCAAACGGCAGATCGACCAGCGCATCACATTGCCGCCGGAACGCGAAGCGATAACGTACCAACACCCATGCCACCAGCAAGCCCAGTACCGCATCGATGGTCGCCGCGAGTAGCGCGCCGCCAAAACTCAACTTCAACGCTGCCAGCACTCGGCGCGTACCGATCTGCGCCCACCAACCGGCGGGCCCGAGTTCGCACGCGGTCCATAGCAAGGCAGTAAGCGGCAGCAGCACACAGCTGCCCAAGACCAGCAGCGTATAGCCGGTGCTGAGGCGAAACCCTGGCAATACGTGCCGCGTCATGACCGTTACTGCGCCCCTTCGAGGATGCTGTCGAACACGCCGCCGTCGGCGAAATAGCTGGCCTGCACTTTGCGCCAATCACCAAACAGCTCGCCGAGGGTGAAAGTCTTCACTGCGGGAAACTGCATTGCGTACTTGCTGGCGACGGACGCCAGGCGTGGACGGAAGAAATGCCTGGCGGCGATCTCCTGCCCTTGCGGGCTGTACAGGAATTGCAGATACGCCTGCGCGACCTGCTGCGTGCCATGCCTGGCCACGTTCGCATCCACCACCGCCACCGGCGGTTCCGCCACAATCGTCGAGGACGGCACCACGATCTGGTAGTTGTCCTTGCCGAATTCCTTGAGCGTCATCAGCGCTTCGCTCTCCCACGCAATCAGCACGTCACCCATGCCACGCTGGACGAAAGTATTGGTGGCGCCACGCGCTCCGGTATCGAGCACCGGCACGTTCTTGTACAGCGCCGTGACGTAGGCGCGCGCCTTGTCCGCGTTGCCGCCCGGCTGGCGCAAAGCCCAACCCCACGCAGCAAGGAAATTCCAGCGCGCACCGCCGGAGGTCTTGGGGTTGGGCGTGATGACTTGCACGCCGGGGCGGATGAGGTCCGGCCAATCGTGGATCTGCTTCGGATCGCCCTTGCGCACCAGGAACACGACCGTGGAGGTGTAGGGCGAGCTGTTGTTCGGCAATCGTTGCTGCCAGTCCTTCGCCAGCAACCCCTTATCCGCCAACACGTCAATGTCGTAAGCCAATGCCAGGGTGACCACGTCCGCCTGCAAGCCATCCAACACGGCGCGCGCCTGCTTGCCGGAGCCGCCATTGGACGTAGTGACGGTTACATTGCGCCCCGATTGTTTGGCCCAGTCCGCCTTGAAAGCCGCATCCGCGTCCTGGAAATACTCGCGGGTCGGGTCGTAGGAGACATTCAGCAACTTCACGTCTTGCGCACGCACGTGGCCCGCACTCAGTGCCAGCAGTGCTGCCAGAGCCAGCAGTAGACGTCTCATACCCACAAAACTCCTTCGAGGCAGGTTCGCCCATGCTGCACTATAGGTTTGGCCGGCCGGACGTCTGAAAGCGCCGATCGTTCTATCCATATGGCTCCCGCGTATCAGATTTAGGCCCTGACCTACAGAAAGATTTCGGCCCGCAATTCGAAGATGCGCGGATCGACCACCAGCCCCCTGCGGTTGCTGAACGCACGGATGTAGTTGGCTTGCAAACGCAGATGCGAACCGATGTACCAGTTCGCGCCCGCGGTCCAGTCATGCTCCCTGCCGCCAAGCACCCGTCCATCGTTGAGGTTCAGTTCGCTATAGCGCAGCGCAAGCTCAACCGCGCCCCATTCGCGCGTAGGAATCACGTTGCTGACGTTGCCATCGTGATATTGGCGCGATTCGCCCGTGAGGACCCAGCTGCCGAAGACGTAATAGCCGTCCAGGTTGTAGTGCGGCTTGGGCAGGTCAAAGCGGGTCTGCGCCCGCAGGTATTCGCCCTGCACTGACCAGGGACCGGCGATCCAGACTTCTTCCAGCCCCAGGCGATTGATGTGATTGACGCCGGCAAGCGTGCCTGAGCTGATCAAGTTGACGCCAGTAAGTCCGGCCTCTGGAGTCGTCTTGAAGCTGGCCGTTGCAGGCTGCTGCACGCCAAGTGCGTTGACCAGGCCATAGGGATGCTCTTGTGACGCGGCGATGCCCAGATGCAATACGGTCGCCGCCTCGTGAATCGGCACCCAGGCAGCGCGCGCCGCGAGCGTATGCCCGCGATTCTTGCCGGTCAGGCTTTTGCCGTAGTAACCCAGACTGGCCAGCCAATGCGGGCGCTGGATCGCCCAATCCACGCCGACACGGCGATTCTCATAGACCGCCTGCGAGGGCAGGGCCAACTCGATGAAGGTGGTCTGGGTCGAAGTGGTGACGCCCTCGAAACTCACCGGCGTCTTGCTCTGGCCAAAGCGCAGGGCGCCATAGTCGTCGCCCAACACCGCCCGGGATTGCAGGCGGGCGAATACGTCCTGCCACTGCTTCGACTGGAAGTCGTAATACACAGTCGCGTCATACACGCCTGGCTTCTTTAGGTAGAAACCCAGGTATTTGCGGCGATTGGTATGCGCATCGGCGAACTTGTTGTCGTCGTGCGAAAAATCGTTCACGTCGTACTGATAACGCAGCACCAGCCCCAGCTCGGTCCCGTCGCTGGTCTTGATGAGAGTGGGCCAGTGATAGAGCCAATCATCGCCGCCCGCCCTCGCCGTGGCTGGGGTCAGCACCGCCAACAAGGCCGATGCGCCGCAGGCCGACACGGCAAAGGCGAGCTTGGATCGTCGCGGCATGGGCGGCTCCGGCGCCAGTTAAGGCGTCTGTGACGGACTGGTGAGGGAAACCCCGGTGGAACGCCCGACGAGGGGGGGGGGAAGCGTCCTGGATCCCATGCTGCCCGCGAGGTTTCCCTCAATGGAAAGGAGGGAATGGCATTGGGATATGCCAGCCCATCATTTCTTCGCCAAAAAACGAAGTCCTAACATCCCCTCACTCAGATGGACGTCTAAACGTCCAAGGATGTCCAATCCATGACCGCCGCCATCTTATCGCCATTGCCCGAAGACAAGCAGCCCCTGGTTGCGCGTCTGATCGACGGGCTGGAAGCGCCGACACTGCTGTGGCTCTCCGGCTATCTTGCGGGTGTCGCCGGTCAACGCCAGCTCACCGGCAAGGGGCCAGTCGCCGAACCCGCGGCGCCCGCCGAAACCCAAACCCGGCTCACCGTGCTGTATGGCAGCCAGACCGGCAACGCCAAGCGCCTGGCCGAGGATCTCGGGCGGCGCGCCTCCGCCGCCGGCCTTGCTGTTCGTATCGTTCGAGCCGATGCGTATGCGACGCGTGAACTGAAGCAGGAGCGCCTGCTCTACGTGGTGATCAGTACGCAAGGCGATGGCGAGCCGCCGGACGATTCACGCGCCCTGGTCGAGTTCCTCGCCAGCGCCCGTGCCCCCAAACTGGAATCACTGCGCTACGCGGTGCTTGGACTGGGCGACTCCAGCTATCCGAACTTTTGCGCCATCGGCCGCCAGCTCGATGAACGTCTTGCGGCGCTCGGCGCCCAGCGTCTCTTGGCAGCCGGTGAAGCGGATGTCGATCTGGAAAGCGTGGCGCAGCCATGGGCAGAGCAAGCGCTGCAGCAGGCCCGCGAGCAACTGAAGACCTCGGCACCGCTGGCCAAGGTCACCACCTTGCGTACGGCGCGCAGCACGCCGACGTGGCATCGCGAACAACCGTTCCCGGCGCCGCTGCTGCTCAATCAGCGCATAACCGGCCGTGGCAGCGATCGCGATGTGCGCCATCTGGAATTCTCGCTGGATGGCTCCGGCCTGCACTATGCGCCTGGCGACGCGCTCGGTATTTGGCCGACGCAATCTGCGGCGCTGGTCGAAGCCGTCTTGGGTACGTTGCGGCTCGATGGTGATGCTGCCGTTCGTATCGGCAGCGAAGAACATGCGTTGCACACGTGGTTGGCCGAGCATCGCGAACTGACCCAGCTCACGCGTCCTTTCTTCTCTGCGCATGCCGAGCACAGCGGCGATGCACAGTTGCGCGAGCTGCTGTTGCCCACGGCGCGCGACGCCCTGGCCGACCTGTTCTCGCGCTGGCAGGTGCTGGATCTGCTGCGCCGCCATCCCGCCGACTGGACCGCGGAATCGCTGGTCGCCGCACTGCGTCCGCTGGCGCCGCGCCTGTATTCCATCGCGTCTAGCCAGTCGGTGGTGGGCGACGAAGTGCATCTCACCGTCAGTCATGTCGACTATGCATTGGACGGCGAGGCGCGCTGGGGCGCAGCCAGCCGTTATCTCGCGCAACATGCGGAAGGCGAGAACGTACCGGTATTCATCGAGGCCAACGAACGTTTTCGCCTGCCCCAGGACGATCGCGACATCATCATGATCGGCGCGGGCACTGGTGTGGCGCCGTATCGTGCCTTTGTGCAGGAGCGCGCCGAGCGCGGCGCCGGTGGACGCAACTGGCTGGTGTTCGGCAACCCGCATTTCCATTCCGACTTCCTCTACCAGGTGGAATGGCAGCAGGCGCTCAAGAGCGGACAGCTGCATCGTATCGACCTGGCGTTCTCGCGCGACCAAGCCGAGAAAATCTATATCCAGCATCGACTGGTCGAACAGGGACGCCGGCTGTACGACTGGCTGGACGGCGGGGCACACCTGTATGTATGCGGCGACGCCAATCGAATGGCCAAGGACGTGCACAAAGCCCTGGTCGCCATCGTCGCCGAGCATGGCGCCCGCTCGAACGAAGCCGCCGAAGCCTGGCTGAGCCAGTTGATCCAGCAGGGCCGTTACGCCCGCGACGTGTATTGAGGCGTGCCATGAGCCAAGCGAATCTCTCCGATCTCGAACGCATCAAGGCGAACAGCCGCTTTCTGCGCGGCACCCTGGTGGAAAGCCTGGCCGACCCGGTGACGGGCGCGATCAGCGAGGACGACAACAAGTTGCTGAAGTTTCACGGCAGCTATCAACAGGACGATCGCGACCTGCGCGAGGAGCGCCGCAAGCAGAAGCTCGAACCGGCCTACCAGTTCATGGTGCGCGCACGACTGCCCGGCGGCGTGCTCAGCCCCGCGCAGTGGCTGTCGTTCGACCGGATCGTGCGCACTTGGGCCAACCACACGCTGCGCATCACCACCCGGCAGACGTTCCAGTTGCACGGCATCCTCAAGCATGACTTGAAACGCTCGATTGCCGCGATGAACCAGGCCTTGGTCAGCACGATCGCCGCTTGCGGCGACGTGAACCGCAATGTAGTCGCCAGCGTCAATCCGGTGCAGTCGCCGGCGCATCGCCTGGCTTATCACTGGGCCGAACGCTTGTCGGATCACCTGAAGCCGAAGACGCGCGCCTATCACGAGATATGGCTGGATGAAGAGCGGGTTGCCGGTGGCGAAGAAGAGAGCGAGCCGCTGTACGGCCCGACTTATCTGCCGCGCAAGTTCAAGATCGGCATCGCCGTGCCGCCCACCAATGACGTGGATGTATTCGCGCAGGATCTGGGTCTCATCGCCATTATCGATCGCGGCGAACTGCTCGGCTTCAACGTCTCCGTCGGCGGCGGCATGGGTGCCAGCCACGGAGATCCCAGCACTTATCCTCGCCTTGGCAGCGTGATCGGCTTCGTCGAGCCGGAGCAATTGCTGCGCACTGCCGAGGGCGTGATCGAAGTGCAACGCGATCATGGCGATCGCCAGGAACGCAAGCACGCACGCCTGAAATACACCATCGACCGGATGGGCGTGTCGGCGTTCAAGGCTGAGCTGGAACGGCGCCTGGGCTTCGCGCTGCAAGCCTCTCGCCCGTATCACTTCGACCATAACGGCGACCGCTACGGCTGGACCGAGGGTGACGATGGCCGTTGGCATCTTACCCTGCAGATCGAATCGGGCCGGCTGGCCGATCTTCCCGGACAGCCGCATTTGAGTGGCCTGCGCGCCATCGCCGAGGAGCACCAGGGCGATTTCCGCCTCACGTGCAACCAGAACCTGACCATCGCCAACGTGCCGCCGGCGCAACGCGAGCGCATCGACGCGCTGGTGGCCGAATACAAGCTGGACGGCTATCGCCGGCTCAGCGGCATCCGTCGCCACGCCGTGGCCTGCGTGGCCTTGCCGACCTGCGGCCTGGCCATGGCCGAAAGCGAGCGCTATCTGCCGCAATTGCTGCCCAAGCTGGAAGCCTTGCTAGAGCGTCATGGACTACGCGACGAACCGATCCTGCTGCGCCTTTCCGGGTGCCCGAATGGATGCTCGCGGCCGTACCTCGGCGAAATCGCGCTGGTGGGCCGTGCCATCGGCCGCTATGACTTGCGCCTGGGCGCCGACTTCGCCGGACGCAGGCTCAATCGCGCGGTGCGCGAGAACATCGACGAAGCGCAGATCCTCGCCGAACTGGATGGTTTATTTGCCCGCTATGCCGCCGAGCGGAACGAAGGCGAACACTTTGGCGACTTCCTTGTACGCAGCGGCGTATTGCCATCGGCGCGCCACGCTATCGACGCAGAGGTTTTCGCATGAACCTGCCCACGCCCGAGCAAGCGGCGCACGACCCGCGCGCACGCGACAAGCTCGAAGCCAAGCTGCTCGCGCTCGGCGCGGAAGCACGCGTTGATTGGGCGCTGGAACAGCTGCCCGGCCAGCACGTGCTCTCGTCCAGCTTCGGCGCGCAGTCGGCGGTGTCGCTGCACTTGCTGTCATTGCGCGCGCCAGGCATTCCAGTCATCGTCATCGACACCGGCTACCTGTTTCCCGAAACGTATCGCTTTATCGACGAATTGACCGAACGCCTTTCGCTCAATCTCCACGTTGTCCACCCTAGCCTTTCCTCCGCATGGCTCGAAGCCCGGCATGGCGAACTGTGGAACCAGGGGCGTGAAGGACTCGATCACTACAACCGGCTCGCCAAAGTGGAACCCATGCAGCGCGTCTTGACCGAGCTGGGCGCCGGCACGTGGTTCGCGGGCTTGCGCCGCCAGCAATCGTTGAGCCGCGCCGCAGCGCCGGTACTGGATCGCCGGCACGGACACTGGAAGGTGCACCCGATCGTCGACTGGACCGACCGCGACGTCGGCATGTACCTGCGCCGTCACGACCTGCCCTATCACCCCTTGTGGGACCAGGGTTACGTCTCGATCGGCGATACGCATACCACGCGCCGCTGGGAACCCGGCATGCGCGAGGAGGACACCCGCTTTTTCGGCATCAAGCGCGAATGCGGGTTGCATCTGGACGTGTAAGCGATACCCATAACACTCAAGAACCAAATACTGCCCGATTCAAGGAATCCCTATGAAAGCTCTCGCCGCCGAACTAGCTTCGGCCGAACTTGAAGCGCTGGTTGCGCCGCATGGCGGCGTGCTGCGCGAGCTGTATCTTCCGGCTGCCGAAGCCGAAGCGTTGAAGCGGCGCAGCGCGTCGCTGCCGCAGTGGACGCTCAATCAGCGCCAGCTGTGCGACCTGGAACTGCTGCTCAACGGCGGCTTCTCACCTCTGCAGGGTTTTCTGGGACGCGCCGACTACGATCGCGTGGTAAGCGAGATGCGGCTGGCGGACGGTAGCTTATGGCCGATCCCGATCACGCTCGACGTCGACGAAGCCTTTGCGGCGAAGTTGACGGAGAACGCTCAAATCAGCCTCAACGACACGCAGGGTACGCCGCTGGCGGTGCTGACGGTGGAAGACGTCTATTTTCCCGATCGCATCGCCGAAGCGCGCCAAGTTTTCGGCACTACCGATCGCACGCACCCAGGCGTAGCCGAACTGCTGGACCGCACCGGCTCGGTCTATCTGGGCGGACGCCTGCAAGGCATCCAGCCACCGGCGCATTACGATTTCTCCTCGCTGCGCCGTAGCCCGCGCGAATTGCGCGACTGGTTCCACCAGCATGGCTGGCATCGCATCGTGGCGTTCCAGACGCGCAACCCGATGCACCGCGCGCATCGCGAACTGACCTTGCGGGCAGCCGAACAAGTGGGTGCGAAGCTGCTGATTCAGCCATCGGTGGGGCGTACCAAGCCGGGCGATGTCGATCACTACACGCGGGTGCGCTGCTACCGCGCGCTGCTGAAGCATTATCCGCAAGATCACGCCACTCTTTCGCTGCTGCCGCTGGCGATGCGCATGGGCGGTCCGCGTGAAGCGCTGTGGCATGCGATCATCCGCAAGAACTATGGCGCCAGCCACTTCATCGTCGGACGCGATCATGCCGGTCCAGGCAAGGATTCGCAGGGCAAGCCGTTCTACGATCCCTACGCCGCGCAGCATCTGCTGGCCAGGCACCAGGCTGAACTGGGCATCGAGATCGTGCCCTTCCCGGCCATGGTCTACGCCGCCAATCGCGATGTTTATGTGCCGCAAACGGAAGTGCAGCCGGAAGACGAAGTGCGCGACATCTCCGGCACCGAGTTGCGGCGCCGGCTGCAGACCGGTGAAGCGATCCCCGAATGGTTCACCTTTCCGGACGTGGTGAAGATCCTGCGCGAACGTCACCCGGCCCAGCAACGACAGGGATTTTCGCTGTTCTTCACCGGCCTTTCCGGCTCAGGCAAATCCACGCTCGCGCAAGCCGTATTGGCGCGCCTGCTGGAGACCAGCAGCCGTCCCGTGACCATCCTGGATGGCGATGAAGTGCGCCGGCATTTGTCGAAGGGGCTCGGGTTTTCGCGCGAGGATCGCGACGCCAACATCACCCGCATCGGCTTCGTCGCCAGCGAAGTGGTGCGCCATGGCGGCATTGTGATCTGCGCGCCGATCGCACCCTACGCCAGTGCACGCACCGAGGCGCGACAACTGGTGGAAGCGCATGGACGCTTCGTGGAAATCCATGTCTCTACGCCGCTGGAGATCTGCGAAGCGCGCGACCGCAAGGGCCTGTATGCGGCAGCCCGCGCCGGCAAGATCAAGGGCTTCACCGGCATCGACGATCCCTACGAAACGCCGGTGGCGCCGGAGCTGCGCATCGATACCAGCCAGGTATCGGTGAGCGAAGCGGCCGACAAGGTATGGGAGTGGCTGCAAACCCAGGCGCTGGCTTAGACCTTTGGTAGGCTGGGATGACAATCCCAGCATCGGGATGCCATGGAGAAAGCTGGGATTAGCATCCCAGCCTACGCCGCGCGATTCACCGTACGTCGCACGTTGCGCTGCTGAAGCTCGCTCCATAGCGGAGCCGTCGGCCACTTCGGCTCGGCGTAGCCCGCCACGACCCGGCGCAATTCCGCCTCATCGACCTGCGGCGCCACCAGACGCGCGAATTGCGCCACGTAGCTGCGCAGCACATGGTCACGGCGCAGCACCATCCAGCTGGTGCAGACCGGCAACAAGGTATCGATATCGAGCGTGACCAGCTCGCGCGTATCGGCCGGGGTGATCGCCATTTCGGCCAGGATGCCCACGCCCAGGCCAGCGAGCACGTAGGTTTTGATGAGATCAGCGTCTACCGAGGTGCAGGCGATGCGCGGGTTCAGGTCCACCGCCGAAAACGCCCTGCGCAAGGAGGATTCAGGCTGCAGAGAGGATTCGTAGCTGACCAGCGGGTATTCGGCCAGGTCCTGGATTCGCAGGGGGCGCCCAAGCTTGGCCAACGGATGGCCATTGGGCACGACGGCACGGCGGTACCAGCGGAACAAAGGCACCGCGATGCCGCCCTCCGGCGCCTGGCCGCTGGTGCTGACGATCGCCAGGTCTACCTCGCCGCTTTCGAACAGGCTGATGATGCGGCCTTCGCCTTGCGGGCGAATGTGCACACCCAGCTCGGGGTAATGCTGCTTCAGGCGGGCGATGGCCTCAGGCAGGACGAAGCGTGCCTGGGTGTGCGTGGTCGCCACCGACAGCTCGCCCTGCGCTTCTTCGCGCAGGTTGGCGGCCAATGCGCGGATGTTGCGCGCCTCGTGCAGGATGGTGCGAGCCCGTTCCAGCACCTGTGCGCCGGCCGGGGTAACCGCATCCAGGCTCTTGCCACGGCGGGTGAACACCTGGAAACCCAACTCGCCCTCCAGCTGCTTGAGCTGCTTGCTGATGCCGGACTGGGTGGCATGGACGTTGTCGGCGGCAAGGGTGATGTTAAGGCCGGCGTCGGCGATGGCGACGATGTAGCGAAGTTGCGTAAGGGTCATGAGATCGGCTCCGGAGAAAATCGCGTGCAGGGCTGTGCTTGACGCAGGCCAAAACACATACAGCTTACGAACCACCCTGAACGGCGTTTCATCACGATCTCCACACACTTGCCGGCCTCTGTGCCGGTGGTCGATCGACCTTAACACAGCGTTATTTGGACGTCTATACATCTATAAGTCCCTGCTTTTGGACGGCGAAACCTATGCCAAACAGCCATATCTTCCGTCTCAGCAGCCATTTCCCATCACTGCCGAGCAGCGTTAGCGTGACAGTCCATAGATCCCTTTCGGACGCCCCATGCCGCTTTACCCGCTTTTCGCCGATCTTCGCGACCGTCATGTGCTGGTGGTGGGTGGTGGCGACGCCGCGGTCCGCAGAAGCGCCCTGTTGCTGAAGGCTGGCGCCAGGGTCACCGTAGGCGCCCCGGTGCTGGCGCCCGAATTGCGGGAATGGGCCAAACAGGGACGCATCACCTGGCATGCGGGCGCCTATCAGGCCAACTGGCTCGATCAGACATGGCTGGTGATTGCCGCCACCCGTTCTCGCCCACTCAACGCGCGCATCGCCGGCGATGGCCACGCCAGGCAGCGGCTGGTGAATGTGGTGGACGATCCGGCGCTATCCAGCTTCCAGGTGCCGGCCTTGATCGATCGCTCCCCCTTGCTGGTAGCGATCTCCGGCGGAGGAACCGCGCCGATGCTGGTGCGCCGCCTGCGTGAACGCATCGAACGCCTGCTCGATCCCGCGCTCGGATCGCTACCGCAGCTTGTGCATCGTTATCGCGCGCGCATACACGCACGCCGGCGTTTTCATGCCAGTTCGACACCTGGGTCAGTGCGCATGGCGCCGCTTGCGCGAGCGCAAAATCAGCTCGCTACGGCACAAGCATGCGGCTCGGTCATCCTTGTCGGCGCCGGTCCGGGCAATCCCGACTTGCTTACCCTGCGTGCCCTGCGTGCCTTGAACGAAGCCGACGTGATACTGCACGATGCATTGATCAGCGAGCCTATCCTTGACCTCGCACGCCCCGATGCCGAACGCATTGCCGTCGGCAAGCGCGGCGGCGCCATGCATACGCCACAGGCAAGCATTCATGCGCTGCTGCTCGAACATGCACGCGCGGGAAAGCGCGTTGTGCGCTTGAAAGGCGGCGATCCTTTCGTGTTCGGCCGCGGTGGCGAAGAACTTCAATACCTGCGCGAACATGGCATCGCCTACGAAGTCGTGCCGGGCATTTCAGCTGCGCTTGCTTGTGCCGCGTACAGCGGCGTGCCGCTGACGCATCGCGATTGCGCCCAATCCGTGCGCCTGGTCACCGCGCACTGCCAGCAATCCTTGAACACGCTGGACTGGTCGGACCTGGCACGCGAACGGCAGACGCTCGCGATCTACATGGGCGTGAGCCAGCTCGATGAACTTGCCCGGCAATTGCTCGCCCACGGACGTGCTGCCGCAACGCCCTTCGCATTGATCGAGAATGGCTCGTTGCCGCAGCAGCGCACCCTGACCGGCACACTGCATGAGTTGCCTGCTCTAGCGACACGCCACGCCATTCAGGCGCCTGCCCTGCTCATTCTTGGCGAGGTGGCCGCGCAGGCGAACGCCTCGCACTGGTATGGCGAACTGCTCGGCGCGACGCCACCAAGTTTCACCTTGGCCAGCCCCCTGGCTGATGCGGCATAGGCTGGGATGCCAATCCCAGCTTGCCATGGGGATCCCGATGCTGGGATTGGCATCCCAGCCTACATAGGCCAAATAGGCCTTCATCGGGCGATGACGGCGCGGCGCGGTTTCCTTCGCCTTGCTGAAAACCAGCGCAAACCGGCATGAACCCGTACTGACCCCGGCCGGTCAGCTGACAACCGATTCATGACAGGTACGTTACAGTCCGAACTCCCCCAAGATGACGGGTCTTAAGCCTGTATGACCCTGGCTCCCCCCACCCTGCTGTCAAAACGATCCGTGGCCGTGCGCGCCATCCTGGTGCTGGCGCTGTCGGCCGCCTTCGTCCTGCTCACCGGCCTGCTTGACGGCAACGACGGCGTGGCGGCGTCCCAACTGGTTGCACAACCCGCCTTCCCGCTGGCCAATGCCATGCCAGGCCTGATGCTGGCGTTGCTGTTGCTGGTACTGACCCGGCGCAGCTTGCTGTCGTTCGGCCTCGCCTACCTGATGCAAGGCGCCATGTACGGGGTAAACGCCCTGAAGGTGGCCAATCTTGGCACGCCGTTGCTGCCGGCCGACTTCCGCATGGTGGATCAGTTGCACAAGGGCGGCCTGCATGTGCTGGGCAGCTATCTGCCACATGGCCCATGGCCTTACCTGGCGTTGCTGGGCGGCATCACGCTGGTCGCGGCCATCTGGCGTTACGAGCCGCCGCTGTTCGCCGAGCGCACCGGCGGCCGGCGCATGGTGACCGGTACGCTGCTGGGCGTGACCCTGGCCACCCTGGTGCTGGGCATGCCGGGCTGGCGCAATGTCTACAACGGCCACAAGCTGTGGATGGAACCCTGGTCGGCCACCGCCACCGCCAGCCATTCCGGCCTGGTCAGCTCGCTGGTGATGTTCCATTTGCAGGACCGCAACAGCAAGCAGAAAGCCGATCCCAACGCCGTGAACAATCTGCTGCAGACCACTGGCGATGCAGTGCGCGCGCGCATGCAAGCTGTTGCGGATCCGGCTACAGCCCTGCCCGATATCGTGGTCATTCAGAGCGAATCGTTCTTCGATCCGCGCATAATGCGAGGCTACGAAAACGCCAAGCTCACGCCTAATCTCGACCGCCTCGCCGCCGAAGGCATGAGCGGTCCGCTGCACGTTCCCACCTATGGCGGCGGCACCATCCGTACCGAATTCGAAGTGCTCACCGGATTGTCGCTGCGCTATTTCAAAAACATGCAGTTCCCGTATCTGCAAATGCACGACAAAGTGGTGCCGAGCATGGTGCGAGGCTTGCGCGCGCACGGCTACGAGACCGTGGCCATCCACGGCAACGATCCCACGTTCTGGAACCGCAACACCGCTTTCAAGGCCCTGGGCTTCGATCGTTTCACGTCACAGTCGAGCTTTCCTGCCAACGCGGCGATGGACGGCAAGTACATGGCCGACAGTGCGATGACCGACGAGATCATGGCGCAATTGAAGGATTACGGTCCGCCCCAGTTCCTGTTCGCCATCAGCCTGGAAGCGCATGGACCGTATGACGTGCCGCCGAAGGATGTCGCTGCGCGCAACGCAATCCTGGTGCCTGCCGCGGTCAACACCAAGGACAAGACCGAGGTGCAGACCTACCTGTATCACATGCAGCACGCGGATGCCGAACTAGGCCGCCTGGCCGACCTGCTCGCCAAACGCAACCGTCCCACCCTGCTGCTGTTCTACGGCGACCATTTGCCGGGCCTTACCGGAGCCTATCGCGCGACGGGTTTCGTCGATGGGCAGGACATGCTTGCGCAGGCAGGCACGTGGCTGCTGGTGGATCCACGCAATCCTGGGCAGCCGCAACGCATCGATATGGCATCGTGGATGTTGCCGGGCCTGTTGCTGGAACGCGCTGGCATCCATGACGACGCGTACTTCGCGCTGACGCAAGTGCTGGCGCCGTCGCTGGCCGATCTCACTCGCGCGCCCGGCGCGATACCGCCTGCTGTCGACAATCAACAGCAGCTGTTCGACCAGGACATGGCCAGCGTTGCCGTCTTGCGCATGAAGGGCAAGCTCGACCGGCTGCTGCCCGCCAGCCTGTTGCCCGCCAACACCGTGGTGGCGAAACAGGACCGAGACTCATCGAATGTTAAAGCTGCCGCAGCCATCGGCATGCATCACTAGAAACATGCATCACTGGAAAAGGGGGAACGGGAAAAACACCCGCTCCCCTCTGCCATTAGATGGTGATCGCTGCCCGCCGCTGCTGCCGCTTGTAATGGACGATCAGGGCTGCCGCCAGCAACACCAGGGCTACCACGAAAATGGTCATGCCTAGATAGTCGCCGCGCATGCCGTGGGCAAAGCCCGCCGGCTGTTGCCCACCGTTGTCATCGATATTGAACGCGGCCATGCCGGTGTAATGCATGCCGCATACGGCAATCCCCATCACCAGCGCGCTGCCGATCATCTGCACGCGGCCGCGCAGATGGAAAGCCAGCCACAGCGCGACGATCGAGGCCACGATAGCGATGAACAGCGAGCTTGCAACCAGGTTCATGTCATACGTCGCATAGGCCGCCATCATCACTGCCGCCATGCCCAGGTAGTGCATGCCGGTGACGCCCAGGCCCATGCAGATGCCTGCCGCGGCGAGCTTGGCCCAGCTGAAGGCGCCACTGCTGGCGATGAACAGGCCCAGCGAACAGGCGACGAAGGCGATGATGGCCGACAGCGCGGTGAGCACAGGGTCGTAAGTCACCGGCATCCCCATATCGCAGGCGAGCATGGCAATGAAATGCATGGCCCAGATCGCTCCCACGCCCATGGCCGCACCCGACGCCAGCACTGCCGCCATGCGCTGGCGCGATGTACTCGCCAAGGGAATGACTACGGCCAGTTGCAGGGCGGTAAACGATCCGAGCACGGATATCAGGTACGAGAGCAGGACCAGCCAGGTGTTGTAATGCTGATGATCAGGCACGGCTACTACCTCCGGTGGCATTGACGTGTACCGCGTTTTTTACTTCCCCCTGTTGCCGGACTGGTCCCTCAGCCACAACCGGACAGCTGACGCCCGCCTCAATGCGAAACTTCAAGTACGCAATCGGCCGTGCCATGGTTGCTGCGGCAATGCAGACTGCGCACGAATACGCTCTGCGGCGCGGATGACGCGCCGAGCATGCCTTCGAGATAGCCGCAAAAGAATTTGCACCCTGACTGGCCGCCCCGCGGGCACATCGGGCTGTCCTGCATATGCAATTGGCGATCGCGCACCTCGACCGCCACCAGCGAACGCAAGGCAGGCACCGCGATGCGCTTGATCGCATCGGCCAGACCCAGCTTGCCGCCTGCCTCATAGTCGCGCTTGAACACCCACACTCCGGTGCGCCGGCCGGCCAGCAACAACGATGCTTCGCGCGCCTCGGCGGCGACTTCATGCTCCAACGCGAGCAGCCACGGATAGATCTTCGGATAATCACGGGCAAGCTGAGGCAGCATGCTCTCGACCCTTTGCACATCGGGCCCGACAGGGCTGATCGAGACAGGTGCCGAACCAATTGCTGGCGCGCACGACGTTGCAGCTTGTGTAACAGCGCCGTGTGTCAGCAGCCTTGCCTCGAAGCTCAGGACACGATCATGCGTGGCCAGCACTTCCTCGATGCCAAGCTGTTTCGCTGGCTCGCCACGCACGACCATGACCAGCCATGCGCCTTGATGATCCTGATATACGCGCTGGCGCAGCAGCGTAAAGCCATTGGCGACCACCACGTGGCCTAGCTCCACCAACAGGCCTTCGCGGCGACTGGACAGGATCTGGATTTCCAGCTCGACCATCGAATGAAGCTCTCCCTGTTTTGCACATCCTCGCAAACGGAGTGAAATTTACGCTGAGCGGCCACCACAAGAAACGTGATCGAACTCCCAAAAGCCGACATGCGCGGCGGAGTCAATACCCGTTTTCGGCATGACGAAGGTTTGTAGGCTGGGATGACAATCCTGAGGTATCCCCACGTTTTTCCTTTAGCTGCATACGTGCCCCAAATGCCGTCATTCCCGCGAAAGCGGGAATCCATTTTCAGGATGCATCAGAGCGAGATGGATTCCCGCTTTCGCGGGAATGACGGCCCGTTTCTTTGGATGTCAGCGGGCTAAAACGCAGCTGCCTGATTTTTACGGGATCCAAGAGCAAAAAACGTGGGGATACCTCAGGATGACAATCCCAGCCTACAACTTGCGAAATTGGCGCGAGGCCGCTTCCGCCTTCGCGATCCGCTCCGCATCCAGGGGATGGTTGGACATATAGCGGACCTCACGCCCGTCGGCCGCACCCGGATGGGCTCGCTCCAGCGCATGCATGGCGTCGGCAAAGGCGATCGGATCGATGCCTTGCCGCGCCAGCGCCTGGAAGGCGAAATCGTCGGCATCGGCTTCAAACGCGCGCGAGTAATGGTTGTTCAGCAGGAAAGTCGGCACGGCGGCGCTGATCCCGCTCAATGAAGTCACATCGCCGAACGCCATACTGATCATCACCGTCAAGCCCACGTTGCGCATGACTTCGCGCATCTGGTGATGGTACGCCAGATGGCCCAGTTCATGGGCAGACACGGCGATAAAGGATGCGTCGTCGGGTAAGGCCTTCAGGAGGGTATCGGTAAACACCACGGTGCCGTCAGGCAAGGCAAACGCATTGGCGCCTATCGACGGCGAATCGTAGATGGCGAGATGAACGGCGGGCAGTCCGGTGACGTTGCGCGAAAACCGGTCGAACAGCTCGCGCAGGTGCGCTTGCCGTTCGGCTGGCAGATGGCTTGGCAACAGCATGCGGCCGCGCATCAAAGTCAGGGCCTGCTGGCCCATCGCCACGTCCATGCGCTGCGGCATGCGGGCAGCGATGCGATCGGCCATCCACGGCATGCCGTATTCCAGCCAACCGAACAGACTCAAGCCGATGACCAGCACGCTGGCCAAGGCAACCCAGCGCTTGCGTTCCAACCAATCGACCAGCGTTTCGATGCGATGCCGGCCACGCAACCAGTCACCCGGCATATCGTCATGGGCGATCTGCAACTGCGCACCGTTCGGCAAACGCAGCGTAAATGGCACACCGATCATGCGCGCACTGACGTTCACCTGTACAAGCTGCGCAGCGCCTTGCACGTCATCGCCACGCCAGCTGAGCTGATCGCCTTCCAGCATGACCTGCACGCGCCGTATGCGGGTACTCCGCCCGTCGTGATACTCGCCACTCACCATGCTTAAAGCCCGATGTCGAAGCCCAGCAGACTGTCGACCTCGGCACCCACGGCGCCCACGCGAGTCCGGCGAGAGGAGGTTTGCACGAAGTCATCCAGGCTGCCCGTGCCCTCCAGCCGCAAATGTTCCGCGCGATAACGAGCCACCCGGATAACGGCCCAAGGCGTGGCCAAGCCCAGTGTGCAGATGATCGCCGCCGCATTGACGAAGTAGATGCGCAGCATGTCCCCATAACTCAACGAGGACTCCAACTGGAACGGCCCGATGCTGGTGTGGTTGTAGAGCGCATTGGTCATGCGCACCCGGATGTACGCCCAGATCGCCAGATTGATCGGCCCGGCATAGAGATAGCTCAGCGCCTTGACGGTCAGGGGATGCTGGTGCAATTCCGCCGGCGTCCAGCCCAAGGACCGCTGTATCTCGAACACGAGAATGGCCGCGGGAATCGCGCTCAATATGTAAATGCCCAACACCCGGCGATAAATGCGGCGATACACCTTGGCATCGAAGCGAAAGTGGAAAGCCTTGCCGCCGAAGCAATGCTGCTCGGCCATCCATTGTTGCTGCTTGCCCCTTACCCAGGGATAGAGCATGAACTGGAACACGAACAGGCCGATTATGATCAGCAGCGCGGCGATGATTTGATGCCCGTTGGTGATCAACAGCTTCATCGCCACCAGCGCGAATACCGCCATCACCGCATAAATCACCAGATACCATTTATAGGCGCCGACATAATCGTCTTCGTAGCGGAAATTCACGCCACGCCAGGCCGAGTAGCGAGCGCGGAACATCAAACCCCTGACGATGAACCATGGCATCAAAAGGCCGATCACGCCGATGCAGACGGCCAGCAAACGCAGGGAAACGTGCGGCGCAAGCGCAAGAATGGCCACCAGGGCGGCAGCCAGCAAGCGGCCACGCAAAATCGGCATGGGCTCGGCCAGGTACTCGAAACGCGAGCCGCCCAGCGTGGTATTGGCGTACATGTAGCGCCTGGTGCGCACCGAGGCCCAAGCCGAATAGACGCCTAGCGTAACGATGCTCAGCGCGACATTGACGATCCAGATGCGGAAGTAGTCGCGGGTATTGCCGTGGAATTCAAATACCGCCCGGCCGTGGCTGCCTTCGAAGACGGTGTCCTCGATCTCCGGCAGGAAAATATGCGCGGCGTTCCCTTGGTTGTGCATGTCCCTTCCCCTGTTCGATGCCGCTCTCCCGCGGCAAGGCCGAGTGTAACGGCAAAATGTGCTCTGCGTCACACTACCGGGGAAGTCACGCTATCAGGGAAAAAGAAAACCCCGCTGACGCGGGGCTTTCTTCGACACTTTGCGCGGGAAGACGGACTTAGAAGTCCATGCCGCCCATGCCGCCCATGCCACCGGCCGGGGCATGGTTGTGCTCTTCCTTCTTCGGCAGCTCGGCCACCATCGCTTCGGTGGTGATCGCCAGGCCAGCGACCGACGAAGCGTACTGCAGCGCCGAACGGGTGACCTTGGTCGGATCCAGGATGCCGAACTCGACCATGTCGCCGAACTCGCCGGTGGCGGCGTTGTAGCCGTAGTTGCCGTTGCCTTCCTTGACCTGGTTGACGATCACGGACGGCTCGGCGCCGGCGTTGGCAACGATCTCACGCAGCGGCGCTTCCAGCGCGCGGCGGGTGATCGCGATGCCGAGGTTCTGGTCTTCGTTGTCGCCCTTCAGGTTGTCGGTGGCCTTCAGCGCACGGATCAGTGCGACGCCGCCACCCGGGACCACGCCTTCTTCCACCGCAGCGCGCGTAGCGTGCAGGGCGTCTTCGACGCGAGCCTTCTTTTCCTTCATTTCGACTTCGGTCGCGGCACCGACCTTGATCACTGCCACGCCGCCAGCCAGCTTGGCCACGCGTTCCTGCAGCTTCTCGCGGTCGTAGTCGGAGGTGGTCTCCTCGATCTGCGCCTTGATCTGCTTGATGCGGGCCTGGATCTTCTCCGCTTCGCCGGCGCCGTCGATGATGGTGGTGTTTTCCTTGGTCACCACGATCTTCTTCGCGCGGCCCAGATCGGCCACGGTGGCCTTTTCGAGCTGCAGGCCCACTTCTTCGGAGATGACCTGGCCGTTGGTGAGGATGGCCATGTCCTCCAGCATCGCCTTGCGGCGGTCACCGAAGCCCGGGGCCTTCACAGCGGCAACCTTGACGATGCCGCGGATGGTGTTGACCACCAGGGTGGCCAGCGCCTCGCCTTCCACTTCCTCGGCCACGATCAGCAGCGGCTTGCCGGCCTTGGCCACGCCTTCCAGCACCGGCAGCAGCTCGCGCACGTTGGAGATCTTCTTGTCGTACAGCAGGATGAACGGGTCTTCCAGCTCGACCTGCTGGCTCTGCTGGTTGTTGATGAAGTAGGGCGAGAGGTAGCCGCGGTCGAACTGCATGCCTTCCACCACGTCCAGTTCGTTCTCCAGGCCCGAACCTTCCTCGACCGTGATCACGCCTTCCTTGCCGACCTTCTTCATCGCGGTGGCGATGATGTCGCCGATGGCGACGTCGGAGTTGGCGGAGATGGTGCCGACCTGGGCGATCGCCTTGTCGTCAGCGGTGGGCTTGGACAGCTTCTTCAGCTCTTCCACCGAGGCGTGCACGGCCTTGTCGATGCCGCGCTTCAGGTCCATCGGGTTGATGCCGGCGGCCACGGCCTTCATGCCCTCGCGGATGAACGCCTGGGCCAGCACGGTGGCGGTGGTGGTGCCGTCACCGGCGTTGTCGGAGGTCTTGGAAGCGGCTTCCTTGACGATCTGGGCGCCCATGTTCTCGTACGGATCGGCCAGCTCGATTTCCTTGGCGACGGAGACGCCGTCCTTGGTCACGGTGGGAGCGCCGAAGCTCTTCTGGAGCACGACGTTGCGGCCCTTCGGGCCGAGGGTGACCTTGACCGCGTTGGCCAGGGTGTTTACGCCCTTGAGGATGCGCGAGCGGGCGTCTTCGCCGAAGCGGACTTCTTTGGCTGCCATAACTATTGCCTCAAATTTTTAGTGAATACGGAAAATCTTGCGGTAGGACTTCGGAAGGAGCCGAAGGCGACTGGGTGCGCGCTTTTGACTGCGCGCCAACCCCCATCAGCCCTCAAGCACCGCCACGATGTCGTCTTCCTTCAGGAAGACCAGCTCTTCGCCGTCGATCTTGATTTCCTGGCCGGCATACTTGCCGAACAGCACGGTTTCGCCGGCCTTGACCGACATCGGGCGAACCTTGCCGTCTTCCAGGATGCGGCCTTCACCGGCGGCGACGACCTTGCCGCGGGTCTGCTTTTCGGTAGCGCTATCGGGGATGACGATGCCGCCGGCGGAGACACGCTCCTCCTCCAGGCGCTTGACGATGACGCGATCGTGCAGCGGACGCAGTTTGCTCATGAGATGAACTCCAGCTTTGGGTATGAAAAAAGGGATGCCCCGGGCCGGCCTTGGCGCCTTTGTTAGCACTCGAGGTATACGAGTGCCAATTCTAGTCACCAAAAAAACCCCTGCAATAGGGGCCGACCAGGTCGTGCAAGGGTTATGGGGGGCCAGGGAGGGCTTTCAAGGGCAGGACAATAGAACGATGCGGTTTGGAAATGGCTAGGGACGCTCTGATCTATTCCACGTACCCGTCACCGCACTGTATGCGCGCCTCGCAGCGACCCAGTGG